>JAFQNC010000010.1 GCA_017396085.1 Tidjanibacter sp.
CATTGACCTGAGCAAGGCAGGCGAGTTGGGCATAAAGGATGCCTACACGGTGCTAAAACGCTACAATAGAGGGAATTGAAAATTGAAAATTGAAAATTGTAAATTGAGAATGGAGAATGGAGAATTCGGCACGGGTATTAAAAAAGATACCCGTGAGTAGTAGAGGGTAGAAAAGGGACATTAAGGGCCCTAAGGTCTTTAAGGCCCATAAGGTCTTTAAGGTCTTTAAGGCCCCTGAAAAAAGACGTTAGACCACTCAAGAAGAGAGTAATATCAAGGCTTGCGAAGAAGGCGCAGCCGCAGGCTGTCTTGTGTAGATGGAACACCATCACAACGCCCATCCTCCCCAAGCCCCTCACCCTCTAAAAAGCAAAAGAGTCGAGGGATTTTTAGGCGCACAAGAAAGCGGGCCCGCAGTTTGCTAACGCAAATGAGGAGCCCGCTTATCGCAGTGCAACGACAAAATCACCGACTATTTCTGCTTTTTAGCGAGGATTTTGTTCAGCTCGGCAATAGTAACACTCTTGTTGGAAACTTTTACCAAAGGAGTAACAGCCTCGATGACCTTCTGCTCATAAACCTTCTCAATGAGCTTGTTGGCCTCCTCCTTGTTGGAGAGAATCTGCTGTGCGTAGTTCGACAACATCTCCTCGGCCACGTTCATCATACCATACTGGGCAAACTGGGCAGCAGCATAAGCCTTGGCCTCGGCCAACATATCCTCCTGCTTTACCTCAACACCCAGAGTCTTGGCGAAGTGCTTCTGTACGGCACTCCACTTCATCATCTCGGCAAAGGGTGCAAAGTCTTTCTCAATCTCCTCCATTGTGAACTTACCCTCGTTGATTGCGAGCAACCAGCGCTTCAGGAAGCCCTCGGGCAGGGTGAGGTTGGCCTTCTCCACGAGGTACTCACGCAAGGTCTGCGAGAATACATAGTCGCTCTCCTTCTTGAGCTCGGCAGCAATCTTCTCGTCAATGAACTTCTCAAACTGCTCCTCGGTGGTTACGTTACCCTCGGGGAAAGCCATCTTGAAGAACTCCTCGTTCATCTCGGGGTCGGCATATTTGCGGATTTTGGTGATGGTGAGGTTGAACTCGGGCTTGATGTCGGCCAGTTCGTTCTCCTTCACGCCCAACACCGAAGCCCTCTGCTGTGCGCTCTTGTAGAGTTCGTTCACATTGACAATCATCTGGTCGCCCACCTTCTTGCCAATGAAGGGCTTACGCTCCTCATCGCTCATACTGATAAGGCCCACATAGGCATCCTCGCTCTTGATGTCGCCATTGTCGAGGGTACACATCACAGCCTCGTCTTTCTCCACAACGTCTACGTCTACCAAGCGGCCATAGGTGCGGAGGAATTGGCCACGGTAGCCACTGCGCATCTCCTCGTCTACTTTGATTTTGTAGCGGGTAACTTTGTCCTTCTCGGTCAGTTCGAGTTCCACCTTGGGAGCCAAGCCCACCTCGAAGATGAACTCGTGCTCGGTGTTGTTGTCGAAGTCGAATGCGCCCTGCTCATCGCTGGGGAGCACATCGCCCATATAGTCGATACCCTCTTTCTCGATGTACTCAAAGCAGCTGTCGGAAGCCATCTTGTAGGCAACCTCTGCCACCACGCCCTTGCGGTACATCTTGTTGATGATACCCATAGGCACCATACCGGGGCGGAAGCCGGGGATGTTGGCTTTGCGTTTGTATTCACGGAGTTTTTTGTCTACCTCGGCGGTGTAGTCAGCCTCGGCAACGGTGATTTTGATAATCGCAGTTTGGTCTTTGCGAGCCTCTTTAATGATATTCATAATCTCTATTTGTTTGTATTATTGATTTTCAATTCTTTATTCGGACCGCAAAGATACAATAAAAAATTGAGAATTGAGAATTGAGAATTGAAAATTATTGTTCCACGAAACCTCGTGCTACCATCAGAGGCACGCGGCTCGGTTCGGCACCACGGAACTCCTTGTAGAGAGTCATACCATCCTTTGTGCCACCCGACTCAAGCAACTTGCGGAAGCGCTGGGCCGTCTTGCGGTCAAAGAGGTTGCCCGTCTCCACAAAGGCCTGATAGGCATCCTTATCAAGCACCTCGGCCCAAGTGTAGCTGTAGTAGCCTGCCGAGTAGCCACCATCGAAGATGTGCGAGAAGTAGGGGTAGCGGTAGCGGGGAGCAATCTCCTCAATCAGTCCGCGCCTCTCGTTGAGCACCTCGCGCTCAAAGGCGTTCACATCCAGCGGCTCGGTGGAGGTGCGGGTGTGGATGTCCATATCGCTCAGCGAGGCTGCCAACAACTCGGTGGTGATGAAGCCCTGATTGAATTTGTCGCTCTTTTGGAGCCTCTTGACGAGGTGGTTGGGAATAACCGCACCAGTCTGATAGTGAACAGCATAGGTTTTGAGCACTTCCGGCTCGGTGGCCCAGTTCTCCATAATCTGGCTGGGGAGTTCCACAAAGTCGCGCTCCACACCAAGCAGGCCCTTGTAGGGCACCTGTGCGAAGAGCGAGTGGAGGGCGTGGCCGAACTCGTGGAAGAAGGTTTCGGTCTCGTCAATGGTCAGCAGTGCGGGAGTGCTACCCGAGGGGCGTGTGAAGTTGCACACAACCGTAACCACAGGATTAACCCTCTTGCCATCCTTGATGGCCATATCCACATAACTACCACACCAAGCGCCAAACGACTTGCCCGGGCGGGGGAAGAAGTCAAAAATTACCACACCAAGAGTGGTGCCATCGGCCTCCAACACCTGATAGGCGGTACACTCCTTGTTGTAGACGGGCACCTTCACGGGGCTGAAAGTGATGCCATAGAGGCGGTTGCAAAGGCCGAAGATACCGAGCCTTACGTTCTCCAACGAGAAGTAGGGGCGCAGGGCCTGCTCATCAAGGTTGTAGCGCTGTTTGCGCACCTTCTCGGCGTAGTACCACCAGTCCCACGAAGCAAACTCATTGGGGTTGAAGTCGCGCTTGGCGAGTTTTTTCATCTCGGCCAGTTCCTCCTTTGCGGTGTTGAGCGCAGGCTCCCAAATCTCCTCCAAGAGGGCATAGACATTCTCGGGCGTCTTGGCCATCACATTGTCCAACACAAAGTGGGCGTGGGAGGGAAAGCCGAGCAGGTTGGCCTTACGCGTGCGCAGGTTAATTATGGTATTGATGACCTCCTTGTTGTCGTTCTTATCATCGAGGTTACACTTGTTCAGGTAGCCCTCATAGAGCCTTTGGCGCAACTCCCTATTCTTGGCATAGGTGAGGAATGGGAGCATACTCGGCTTGCTCAGATTGAAGAGGTACTTACCCTTGTGGCCTGCCTCCTCGGCAGCCTCTTTGGCGGCATTGCGCACCGACATCGGGAGCCCTTCAAGGTCATCCTCCTTGTCGAGCACCATCTCAAACTCTGCACTGGCAGCCAACAAGTTGCGAGCAAACTCCACTGTGGCCAACGAGAGTTCGGAGTTGATTTTTGCAAGTTCCTCTTTCTGCTCCTCGGAGAGGTTGGCACCCGAGCGCACAAAATCCTTGTAGGTCTGCTCCGTGAGGCGCAACTGCAACTCATCGAGGCCCACTTTGTGGCGGCCCTCATAGACCTTTTTCACGCGCTGGAATAGGGCGTCATTCATCATAATTTTGTCGGAGTGGGCCGACATCAGAGGGCTCACCTTTGCCTCCATCTTCTGCATCTGCTCGTTGGTGTCGGCCGAGGCCACAAGGAAGAAGGTGTTGGCCACCTTGCCGAGCAGTTCGCCGGCATTGTCAAGGGCCAAAATGGTGTTGTCAAAAGTGGGCTCTTCGGGGTTGTTCACAATAGCCTCAATCTCCTCCTCGTGGATGGCCATTGCTGCCTTGAAAGCGGGCGCATAGTGGTCCACCTCAATCTGGTCAAATGGGGGTACTCCGAAGGGAGTATTCCACTCCGCAAGAAGTGGGTTTTCGGCCACCACCACGGCCTCATTTTTACACGAAACAGTCATAAGTGCAAGTGCTGCTGTTGCTAAAAATAACGTCTTGGTTTTCATAGTCTTATTCGGGTTACAATTTGTTACTTTGCTGCAATCTTTGAGACCAGTCCGGTGAGCACCTTTCCGGGTCCCAACTCCACAAACTCCTCGGCCCCATCGGCCACCATAGCGAGCACACTTTGGGTCCACCTCACGGGCGAGGTCAGTTGGGCTATGAGGTTGGTCTTAATCTCCTCGGGCGAGGTGTGTGGGCGGGCGTCTACGTTTTGGTAGACGGGGCAGCGTGGAGCCCTAAATTCGGTCTGCTCGATGGCCCTCTGCAACTCCTCCTTGGCGGAGGCCATACAGGGCGAGTGGAAACCTCCACCAACGGCCAGCGGGAGAGCCCTCTTGGCACCCGCCTCCTTGGCCTTTACGCAGGCCTCCTGCACTGCCTCGCGTGTGCCCGAGATGACCACCTGACCGGGGCAGTTGTAGTTGGCTGCAACCACTCCCTCAATGCCCTCACAAACGCCCTCCACAGCCTCATCGGTCAAGCCCAACACGGCCGCCATAGTGGAGGGAACAGCCTCGCACGCCTTCTGCATAGCCAGCGCACGTGCATAGACTAATCGCAGGCCGGCCTCAAAGTCGAGCACCCCTGCGGCCACAAGTGCGCTCAACTCGCCGAGCGAGTGTCCGGCCACCATATCGGGCCTAAACTCCTCACCGAGAGCCACAGCGGCAGCCACCGAGTGGAGAAACACTGCGGGTTGTGTAACTTTGGTCTGGCGCAACTCCTCATCGGAGCCCTCAAACATAATCTTGCTTATCTCAAAACCGAGTATCTCGTCTGCTTTGTCGAAGAGGTTACGTGCGGCAGGGCTGCTCTCGTAGAGCTCCTTACCCATACCGCTGAATTGTGCCCCTTGTCCGGGGAAAACAAATGCTTTCATAGTCAATTTTTATGGTTAATCAGAGGACAAATATACACAAAAAGTTGGGAGTTGGTAATTGTTAATAACTTTCCCTATTAAAAATAGGTAAAACCGAAAAAAGTTCGTAAAATTGCAGGTTAAAACATAGTTTGGCGCAAAACGCCCGCGGGCCTTGGCAACCTCAGGGGGCTTTGAGGGCTTTAAGGGCTTTAGGGGCCTTAGGGGAAAGAAATTAAAAAAAATGGCTAACGGCTAACGGCTAACAGCTTAAAGAAAATGAGAATACTTGTAACGATAATTTTTCTGCTCTTCATTGTGGTGTGGGCGACACTCTCCGTGGTGGTGATGTGTCTGACCACACTCATCGACCTGTGTACCAACAAGGAGCGCAGGCTCACCCTGCAACTCTCCTACCCCGTGGCACGTATGGTCTATTGGGCCTGTCCAATGTGGAGGGTTAAGATTGAGGGCAAAGAGAACTTGCCCAAAGAGGGCACCTATGTGATTACGGCCAACCACCAATCCTTCTTCGACATTCCGCTGATGTTCTTCCTACCCCGCAGGCGAGGATTTAAGTTTGTGTCGAAGATTGAGGTGAGGAACATCCCCGCCATAGGTTGGATGCTCGGACTAAGGGACGACATTGTCATCCGCCGTGGTACAGCCAGTGCGGCAACCTGCGTGATGGATGAGGGCACCGAGCACCTGCAAAGGGGCACCAGCGTGGTCATCTTCCCCGAGGGCACCCGCAGCAAGGACAACAAGGTCCACCTCTTCAAGGATGGAGCCTTCAAGTTGGCCCAATCCAACGGGGTTGGCATCGTGCCTTGTGTGATTGTGGGCACCCGTGGGTTGCTCTCAAAGAGGGGGGCTGCCACCCGCACCCTGCGTCTGCACATTATGCCCCCGATTGAGGCCGACAAGGTGAAGGAGTTTGCCACCGCAAGGGACCTTGCCAAGCACGTGCAAGCACTCACCTCGGAGGAGTTTGAGAAAATGAAAAACCAAAAATAGGAACAACCACATTTGACGTTTGACACCACCGTGTAAGGCGCATCTGCCGAACCACACCAGACGTTAGACGTTAGACGTTAGACAAAAAATAATGACAAGCGAAAAAAATACAACAACGGTACAGTACACCGAAAAAGACATCAAGACACTCTCCACAAGGGACCAGATGCGTCTGCGCCCCGGTATGTGGATTGGTAAACTCGGCGATGGCACACAGCCCGATGATGGTATCTACACCCTCATCAAGGAGGTTGTGGACAACTCCGTGGATGAGTTTACTATGGGCTTCGGCAACCTCATTGAGATAACCATTGAGGACAAATGGGTAACCATCAAGGACCACGGTAGGGGTATTCCTCTGGAGATACTTGACGCCTGTGTGGGAGTGATTAACACGAGTGGTAAGTATGAGGGTGCCGGCTACAAGAAGACTGTGGGTCTGAATGGTGTCGGCTTGAAGGCCGTGAATATGCTCTCGGCCCACTTTGAGGCAAGGAGTGTGAGGGATGGCAAAGCCCGCACGGTAGTATTCAAGCAGGGCCTTGCTGCCGGCGACCGCTGGGAAGAGGGCGTGAGCGAGAAGAATGGCACCACGGTGCGCTACCTTGTAGACGAGGAGGTGTTTGGCATCTATGACTACAACGAGGAGTATGTGGAGCAGAGGGTGAAGAACTACACCTACCTCAACACCGGCCTCGCCTTCCGTCTGAATGGCAAACGCTACGAGTCGAAGCACGGTCTATTGGACCTGCTGGGCGAGAACTTGGGCGAGGAGCCGCTCTACCAGCCCATCCACCTCAAAGGTAAGGACATTGAGATTGCCTTCACCCACGGCACGGGCTATGGGGAGACCTACTTCTCGTTTGTGAACTCGCAGCACACCACCCAAGGCGGTACCCACCAAGCGGCCTTCAAAGAGGCGGTGGCAAAGACCATCAAGGAGTTCTTCAAGAAGGACTACGACCCTGCCGATGTGAGGGGTAGTATCATTGCCGCTATCAGTGTGAGTGTGGAGGAGCCCGAGTTTGAGAGCCAGACCAAAATCAAACTCTCCTCAAAAAATATGGGCCCCGGGCAACTCTCGGTGCGCCAGTTCATCGGCGACTTTGTGAAGCAGGAACTTGACGACTACCTGCATATGCACTCCGAGACGGCACAGGCGATGAATAAAAAAATTGCCGACAACGAGAAGGAGCGTAAGGCCATCAGCACCGTGCAGAAGAAGGCCCGTGAGATTGCCAAAAAGGTGAGCCTCAACAACCGCAAACTGAGGGATTGCAAGATTCACTACTCTGACGTGAAGAACCCCCGCAAGGAGGAGTCTATGATTTTCATCACCGAGGGTCTGTCGGCAAGTGGCTCTATTACCGCATCAAGGGATGTGCAGACACAGGCGGTGTTCTCGCTCAGAGGTAAGCCTCTGAACTGCTATGGGGAGAACAAAACCTTTGTCTACAAGAACGAGGAGTTCAACCTCTTGCAGGCCGCCCTCAACATTGAGGAGAGCATTGACGACCTGAGGTACAACAAGATTATCATCGCAACTGATGCCGATGTAGACGGTATGCACATCAGGTTGCTGATGATGACCTTCTTCTTGCAGTTCTTCCCCGAGGTCATCAGGCAAAACCACCTCTTTGTGTTGCAAACACCTCTGTTTAGGGTGCGCAACAAGAAGGAGACCATCTACTGCTACAACGAGGAGGAGAAGCAGAGGGCTATGGCCAAACTCGCCAAGCCGGAGATTACCCGATTCAAAGGTTTGGGTGAGATTTCTTCGGACGAGTTCAAGGAGTTCATCGGCCCGAATATGAGGCTTGAGCCCGTGAAGATTTCGCAGGAGGAGCCCATCCACGCAATGTTGGAGTTCTATATGGGTAAGAACACCCCCGAGAGGCAGGGTTTCATTGTGGACAACCTGCGCATCGAGGCCGACTATGTAGACGACATATTGTAAGAGTTGAGAATTGAGAATTGAGACTTGAGAAAGTTGCGAGTACGCGAGAGCAGAGGGTGCTTGTTGGCATCCAAAGGCTCGAAAGAGTGCAGACCTAACATCTACACAAAACAGGCAACGCCTGTGCCGAGCGAGAGCAACTAAAAGCCACCGAAGGTGGGTTAATTGAGAAAGTTGCGAGTAA
>JAFQNC010000011.1 GCA_017396085.1 Tidjanibacter sp.
CATCAATTTAACGCAAGTCTGCATCGCTTAATGCTATTTTATCGAAACTTTTACGATTCCCGTCTATTGAATTTTTACCTCCATAAATCCACAACAACAAACAAGCCTGCCTAACAAAAAAACTTGTTAGACAGGCTCTTTTTTACTTGACAAGCCAACGATATTTTCCTATATTTGTATTCCAAACTTAATTAAATACTGTTTTATATGATAAGAGTTGATGAGTATATAGTAGAGAAAACGTGCTACTATGGTGAAGAGTTCTATTCGGTAAGAGATAATGGAGCAGTGATGCGCCATAGAAAAGACGGACGCAGGAAAAGACCTTTGGATGAAACGTGGACTTTTGGAAAACCTGATGAAAAGGCCTATCTGAAAATAGCAGGAGCCCCCATACATAGGATTGTTGCTACCGCATTTCACGGCAACCCTAGGTTTGAAGATATGGTGGTAGATCATATAGATACTAATCGCCATAATAATCGTCCTGAAAATCTAAGATGGCAGACACGATTAGAAAATGTGTTAAATAATCCGATTACATTAAAGAAAATTAAATATGTGTGTGGAAGCGTTGAGTCCTTTCTACAGAATCCTCATCAAATGAAAGAACACTTCCAAGATTTTGCTTGGATGCATAGAATGTCCCCCGAGGAAGCAGAATATTCTTATAAAAGTTGGTTGTATTATGTAAATAAAGAACCTTCAACACAACAACATACGAGAGTAGTATCCGAGGAAAAGCCTCTTATAAATGATAATGATTCTCGTTATTCTGTGGATGCGGATGAATATGTGTCTATGGTAAATAATCGGATGGCTAATGCAGATTCCACCTGCGCCAAACTTGAGTGGGCAGATGATTATAAGGTGTCGCCATATGAGGAGGATTTGAAGAGACAAAAAGAGAGGGAAGAAAGAGAACGATTGGAATATGAGAAGTTAAAGGAAGAAGAACGTCAATATTTAATGACGCTATCTCACGATGAAAAAGTCGAGTTAGGGTTGGCCAAGCCCGATGTGGAATCAAAAAATAATCCATTGGCGATGCAAAGGGATTGGAATACTCCATCGGATTTCAAGATGTGTCCTCTTCAAATGGGTGATAATCCCATTTTGGAATATGCAAAATCAATTAGAATCGGGGAATTGTTTTGTTCTGGAGTTTACGATAATTATGTGGTTGATTATAACGTTAATTCTAATGAAACATACCTAATACTTAAATCACATATCGTAGGCGTGGGGGTGAAGTATGATAAAGAGCATGATTGTCACGCTTTTGGTATAATGATAATTCACGTTGAAAATGGCAAATACATTCATGAGGTAACCCCAGTCGAATACCACGAAGATGAGTGGGATGAGTATTACAAATATGTAGTAGACGTGTATAAGAATGATTGAATATAGGCGTTGTAACATAAATAAACCCCCTCGGTTTAATGAGGGGGTTTATTTGTGTGATATATACATATAGATCAACTACTCGTAGACCTTGGGGGTGAGTTTGCCCTCCAGCACACGCTGGGCGTTCATCGCAAGGGCTTCCAATTCGTTCTCGCCGGGCATCACCACCACCTTCGCCAAGGGCTCAATCATACTCTTGATGTAGCCCACAACGTAGGCAGAGTAGGCAATGCCACCAGTGAGTATCACCGCATCCACATCGCCTTTCAGCACAGCCAACATAGAGCCGATGGTTTTGCCCACGCCATAGGCCATAGAGTCCATCACCAGTTTTGCCTCCTTGTCGCCAGCCTCGGCACGTGCGCCCACCTCTCGGGTGTCGTTGCTGCCCAAGTGGGCCACAATACCTCCCTTGCCGGAGAGCATTTTCGACACCTCGGCCAGCGTGTATTTGCCGCTGAAACACAACTCCGCAAAGGCTTTGGCCGGCATAGTGCCTGCCCTCTCGGGTGAGAAGGGGCCCTCGCCGTCAAGTGCGTTGTTCACATCCACCACAAGGCCTTTGCGGTGGGCACCCACCGAGATGCCGCCACCGAGGTGTGCCACCACAAGGTTGAGTTCCTCATAGGGTCTGCCAATGCTGTCGGCATAGACCCTCGCAACGGCTTTCTGGTTGAGTGCGTGGAAAATGGACTCACGCTTGATTTGGGGCAGGCCCGTGAGCCTTGCCTCTGCTTGCAGTTCGTCTACCACCACAGGGTCGGCAATGTAGGCCTTAACACCCGCCAACTGTGCAATTTCTGCGGCGAGTAGCGCACCCAAGTTGGAGGCGTGTTGTCCTGCGGGGCGCAGACGGATGTCCTCAATCATTTGTGCGTTCACCTCGTAGGTGCCGCTGGGAATGGGTTTGAGCAGTCCGCCACGGCCAATGACCGCATCAAGGTCGCCAAGGGCAACTCCCGAGGCCTTCACAGCCTCAAGAATAACCTCCCTGCGGAAGTCCAACTGGTTCAAAATGGTTTTGTAGCGGCCAATCTCCTCGCTCGAGTGTCGCAGGGTGGTGGAGAAGAGTTCCTTGTCGTTCTCAAACACCGCCACCTTTGTGGATGTCGAACCGGGGTTGATGGCCAAAATCTTATAGGTCGTAGTCATAGTGTATGTGCTTAGAAAAAAAGCGGGGCGCAGGAGGTTTGCCCCCACGCCCCAACATAGTTTTTCGCCTATTTTGCGCTCAAGCAAGCCAGAGCGATGGAGTAGAGTTTGGTCTTGGTGCTGTCGCCACGCGAAGTGAGCACGCAAGGTGCGCTGGGACCTGCAACCATTGCGGCCAACTCTGCGCCACCAAACTTCGAGCAAGCCTTGAAGAATACGTTGCCACTCTCAATGTTGGGGAAGAGGAGGCAGTCGGCATCACCGGCAACGGGACCACCGAGTTTCTTAATCTTCACACTCTCCATATCAATGGCAACATCCAGTGCCAAAGGACCGTCAAAGTCGGCCTTACCCAACTGACCCCTCTGGCCCATAGTCGAAAGCAGTGCGGCCTCAACCGAACTGGGCACCTTGGGCAGCACCTGCTCGCTGGGAGCAATCAGAGCCACTTTGGGGCGCTCAATGCCGAGAGTCTTGGCGGTCTGAACGAGGTATTTGGCGATGGACACCTTTTGTGCAAATTCGGGTTGGGGGATAACTGCCACATCGCTCACGGTGAGGAGTTTGTGATAGGCAGGAATCTCCAACACGGTAACGTGGCTCAGGGTTGCCTTGGGAGGCAGCAGACCCCACTCCTTGTTGAGAATACCACGCATATATTTGTCGGTGGGCACCACGCCCTTCATCAGCACATCGTACTCTTTGTTGTGGACAGCCTTCACGGCAATCTCCACAGCCTTCACGTCATTGCTCTCGGGGATGATGGTGTACTGGCTCATATCCACACCCTCGGCCTCGCAAGACTTCTTGATTTCCTCGGGGTCGCCCACGAGGGTTACCTCTGCAATGCCTGCTTTGATGGCCATATCGGTGGCACCAATCGAGTGGGTGTCCTGACCATAGGCCACAATCATTTTCTTTTTGCCACGCTCCTTGGCAGCAGCAACGATGTCGTCCAGATGTTTAATCATAACTCTTTTGTTTTGAGAATGTTATTTGTTAAGTTTGCTTACAATGTTGTAGGTGTCGGTGGCGATTACAAGTTCCTCGTTGGTGCCCATAACCACAACCTTAACCTTCGATTCGGGCTTCGAGAGCACTTTGTCTTGGCCCTTCACGCCACGGTTTGCATCGGCATCAAATTCGATGCCCATAAACTCAAGGTCTTTGCAGACGTACTCCCTCATCTCGGGACCATTCTCGCCCACACCACCGGTGAATACCACAAGGTCGATGCCACCCATTGCGGCTGCATAGGAGCCGATGAACTTGCGGATGCGGTAGAAATAGGCCTCCTCGGCCACTGCAACAACCTCATTGCCAGCCAATGCGCCTGCTTGAATATCCCTCATATCGCTTGAGTGGCCACCCGAAAGGCCATACACGCCCGACTCTTTGTTGATGAGGTTCCAAATCTCCTCCATACTCTTGCCCTCCTTGGTGTGGATGAAGTTGAGCACACCGGGGTCAATCGAGCCGCAGCGGGTACCCATCATCAGACCATCCACAGGGGTGAGGCCCATAGAGGTATCCACACTCTTGCCATTGAGCACAGCAGTTACCGAGCCACCATTGCCGATGTGGCAGGTAACAATCTTGGAGTTGTTGATGTCAAGACCCACCATTTTGGCTGCCTGCTCGGCAACGTAGCGGTGGCTGGTGCCGTGGAAACCATAGGCCCTGACGCGGTACTCATCGTAGTAGCGGCGAGGAATACCATAGAGGAATGCCTTGGCGGGCATAGTCTGGTGGAATGCGGTGTCGAAGTTGGCAACCTGAGGTACTCCGGGCAGGAGTTTTTCGATTGCGTAGATACCTTTGAGGTTGGCGGGGATGTGCAGGGGGGCCAAATCAACGCAACCCTCCACCATATCCATCACAGCCTTGTCAATCAGTGCGCTCTCCTTGAACTGCTCGCCACCGTGAACAACCCTGTGGCCTACGGCGTCAATCTCCTCCAAGGTCTTCACCACGCCACTCTCGGGGTGGGTAATGGCTTTGATAATGAGGTCGATACCAACGGTGTGGTCGGGAATATCCGTAACGGTCTTTACGGGCTCTTTACCCGTGGGTTTGTGTGTGAGAACGCCATTTTCAAGGCCAATGCGCTCAACCAGACCCTTGGCCAACAGGCTGTCGGCACCCTCCGACATTTCGATTACTTGGTACTTGATAGAACTGCTACCACAGTTAAGAACAAGAATAACCATATCTTCTTTTCTGTTTTTTGTGTGTGTTGTTTATAATTGTTTGAGTTATAATCAATTTCTATTGGAATTTGTATCCCACGCCCTTGATTGTTACGATGTGCTCCTCGCCAATCTTTGTGCGCAACTTGCGGATGTGAACGTCAATGGTGCGGTCGCCCACAATCACACTGCTGCCCCACACGGCCGAGTAAATCTCCTCCCTTGAAAAGACCTTCTGGGGCTTGGAGTAGAGCAGGTCGAGGAGTTGGAACTCCTTGCGTGGCAGGGTAATCTCCTTGCCGTTTTTGACCACCACAAACCTCTCTTTGTCAATGGTGATGACATCTTGCACGGCCTCCGTGGCGGGCTCCTCGGCGGGGGGAGTGTTTTCCGACTCGGTGCGTTTGAGGATAGCCTTAAGGCGGCTGACAAGAAGTTTGACCTTTACCGGCTTGGTTATGTAGTCATCGGCTCCCAACTCAAAACCCTCAAGTTGCGACTCATCCTCGCCACGTGCCGAAAGAAACACAATCATCGTGTTCTTGAGCGAAGCCATTTGGCGCATACGGCGACAGGTCTCCATACCGTCCATCTCGGGCATCATCACATCCAACAGCACAAGGTGGGGCACAAATTGCTCGGCAATCTTCAAAGCCTCCACTCCGTTGGGGGCGGTTTGTACCTGAAATCCCTCTCTGAGAAGGTTGTAGCTCACAAATTCAAGGATGTCGGGCTCATCATCAACAAGCAGGATGCGGTAGTTCATAGTGTGTGAGTTTTGTGTTACAATTCCAAAAACTCCGAAAGGTAGTCATTTTCGTGGAGATTTCCTATCTCTTACCTATAATTATTTTTAGGCGCGAAAATTTGTTTGTGGTGGGTTGGAAAATCGGCCAAAATAGTCTACCTTTGTAGGTTGTATGTTGCGCGGTGTGCGCAATGTGTGAAACGTAAAACAGTTACGATTATGACTACCGAAAATCAAAACCCTGTTCCGGAGGAACAAGTCGGCGTTGCCGAAGATGTGAATGTTGCTACCCAAGAGCCTGCAACCCAAGAGGTTGTGGCTGAGCAAACGCAGCCTGCCGAGGAGGCCGCTGTACAAGAAGAGAGCGTTAGTTTTGAGGACGAAGAGGCCGCTTCGGCTGCCGAGGCTCCCGAATTTACGCTTGAGAATGACGAGATTAACGAAGAAAGTGGCGAGGAGGTTAGCAGCCGCATTGCCGACTCTGTGGCCGACTTGGCCGCAATGAGCAAGAGCGAAGTGGTTGACTACTTTGCCAACCTGCTCGAAACCAAGCCCGTGCAGAGTATGCGCTACGATGTGGAGGCTGTGAAGGTTGCCTTCTACAAACACCATAGGGCCGATGTAGAGGCTGCCCGCAAGGCATTTGTGGAGCAGGGTGGTGTGGCCGAGGATTTCCACCCGGAGGTAGACGCACAGGAGGTTAGGCTCAAAGAGTACTTTGGAGTCTATCGCACTCGCCGTGAGGAATATATGGCTTCGTTGGAGAGCCTTAAAGAGGAGAACTTGAAGGTTAAGTTGCAGATTATTGAGGAGCTCAAAGAACTCATCAGCAGCAACGAGACAATGAACCACACCTTCCAGACCTTCCGCGACCTGCAACAGCGTTGGAAGGAGACCGGTGTGGTGCCCCAAGCCAACGTGAAGGAGATTTGGGAGACCTACAACCTCCACGTGGAGAATTTCTACAACTATATTAAGATTAACAAGGAGTTGCGCGACCTTGACCTCAAGCGCAACTACGAGGCAAAGGTGCAACTCTGCGAGGCCGCCGAGGCACTGGCCGAGGAGAGTTCCATTGTGGCTGCCTTCCGCAAGTTGCAGGACCTGCACGAGCAGTGGAGGGAGATTGGTCCCGTGGCTACCGAGTATAAGGAGAGCATTTGGGAGCGTTTCAAGGAGGCCTCTTCGCGTATCAATAGGGCTCACCAAGAGTATTTTGAGGGTATCAAGGAGGAACAGAAACGCAATCTTGACCTCAAAACCGAACTCTGTGTGAAGGCCGAGGAATTGACTACGCAGGTCATAACTACCCGCAAGGAGTGGAATAAGGCTTCGGAAAAACTTATTGAGATACAGAAGGTTTGGAAAACCATCGGCTTTGCTCCCCGCAAGGATAACGCCAAGATTTATGAGCGTTTCCGTGCCGCTTGCGACAAGTTCTTTGAGATTAAGAGGAGTTTCTATGAGGGTATCAAGACCGAGATGGACAACAACCTTCAGTTGAAGGTGGAGATTTGCGAGGCTGCCGAGGCTCTCAAAGATAGCGAGCAGTGGAAGAAGACCTCCGATGAACTCATCGCTCTGCAAAAACGCTGGAAGGAGATTGGCCCCGTGGCACGTAAACACTCCGATGCTGTGTGGAAGAGGTTTAGGGCCGCTTGCGACCACTTCTTTGCACGCAAGGCCGCACATTTTAGTAGTGTGGATGCCGAGTATGCCGAGAATTTAGCTGCCAAGAAGGCTCTGCTGGAGGAGATTGAGGGCGCATCGCTCAATGGTGGCGGTTTTGAGGTCATCAAGGAGTATCAGCGCAGGTGGAACGAGATTGGCTTTGTGCCCATCAAGGAGAAAGACGCTCTGCAAAAGAGGTACAAGGCTGCCATCGACCGCCTGTTTGCCGAGTTGCGCAGTGGCGAGAAGGAGCGCAATGCCAAGCGTTTCCGCAACAAGGTGGGTGCTATGAAGGGCAACACCGGTCGTTTGCGCACCGAGCGCGATAGGCTCTACAACAAGGTGAAACAACTTGAGAGCGACATCGCTACGCTGGAGAACAACATCGGCTTCTTTGCTCACTCAAAGGGTGCCGAGGCTCTCATCAAGGATGTGCAGAACAAGATTGAGAAGGCTAAGCAGGAGATGGCCGAGACGATTGAGAAAATCAACGTCATCGACCGCCAGCAACAAGAAGAGTAGGCCGGTTTGTCGTACGCATTAGGAGGAGAAACGAAAATAACGCACACACACAAGATAGTAAACTTAAAACGCTATGTTTAAGAACGAAACACACAAGACAAAATATGTCTTTGTTACAGGTGGCGTGGCTTCATCACTTGGTAAGGGTATCATTTCGGCCTCGTTGGCAAGGCTGTTGCAGGGCCGAGGCTACACCGTAACCATCCAGAAGTTGGACCCCTACATCAATGTGGACCCCGGAACGCTCAACCCCTATGAGCACGGCGAGTGCTACGTTACGGAGGATGGTGCAGAGACCGACCTCGACTTGGGCCACTATGAGAGGTTTACGGCCATCACCACCAGCAAGGCCAATAATGTAACCACGGGTAAGATTTACCAGAGTGTGATTAACAAGGAGCGCAGGGGCGATTTCTTGGGTAAGACCGTGCAGGTAATTCCCCACATCACAGACGAGATTAAGAGGCGCATTATGCTGCTCGGCAAGAAGGGTGGGTATGATGTGGTCATCACAGAGATTGGTGGCACTGTGGGCGACATTGAGTCGTTGCCCTACATTGAGGCCGTAAGGCAGTTGCGCTATGAGTTGGGCTATGGCAACACAATGGTGTTGCACCTTACGTTGGTGCCCTATATGAGGGCTTCGGGCGAACTGAAAACCAAGCCTACGCAGCACTCGGTTAAGCAACTCTTGGAGAACGGTTTGCAGCCCGATGTATTGGTGCTGCGCTCGGATAAGGAGTTGGGACAGGAGTTGCGCCGCAAGGTGGCCTTGTTCTGCAACGTGTCGCCTAATGCGGTTGTGGAGTCGATTGACGTTCCCACAATCTATGAGGTCCCCCTGAAGATGCGCGACCAACATCTTGACGAGGTTGTGTTGGAGAAACTCCACCTGCCTTGCGAGGGCGAGAGCGACCTCACTTCGTGGATTGACTTTGTGGAGAAGGTGAAAAACCCCAAAGACCAAGTAAATATTGCACTGGTGGGTAAGTACACCGAACTGCCCGATGCCTACAAATCAATAGTTGAAGCATTTGTTCACGCAGGAGCAGTTAATGACGTGAAAGTCAAGGTGCAATATATCAATGCCGAGAAGGTAAACGATGCCACTGCCGAGGAGCTCTTGGGCGGCTGGGATGGCATTTTGGTTGCCCCCGGATTTGGCCACCGTGGTGTGGAAGGCAAGATTTCCGCAGTGAAGTATGCAAGGGAGCAGAAGGTGCCTTTTTTGGGTATCTGCCTCGGTATGCAGTGCTCGGTGATTGAGTTCGCCCGCAATGTGATTGGTTGGGCTGATGCAAACTCCAGCGAGATGGAGGTGCCTACGCAGCACCCCGTGATTGCACTGATGGAGGAGCAGAAGAATGTGTCCGACAAGGGCGGAACGATGCGTTTGGGTGCCTACCCCTGCAAGGTTGCAAGGGATAGTAAACTCTATGCCGCTTATGGTCAGGAACTTATCTACGAGCGCCACCGCCACCGCTATGAGTTCAACAACTCCTTCTATGCCGAGTTTGAGAAGGCCGGTATGAGGGCTACGGGTGTCAATCCCGACACCGGGCTTGTGGAGGCTGTGGAGGTTGTGGACCACCCGTGGTATGTGAGCGTGCAGTTCCACCCCGAGTACAAGAGTACCGTCAAGAGGCCCCATCCGTTGTTTGTGAGCTTCGTGGCAGCCGCTATCGCCAACCGCAAGGAGAAATAGTGAGAACCCAAATTTGAAATACACACAAAAATAAAAAAGAAAGAGAAAGAACGAAATGGACAAAAAGAGTATTATTGGCTTTGTGCTTATCGGCCTGATTTTGTTCGGCTACAGTTGGTATCAGGGAGAGCAGAGCCGCAAAGCAAGCGAAGCCTATTGGGCAGAGCAGAGGGCTCTGTTTGTGGCCGACTCCATCGACCGCGCCGAGCACCCCGAGAAGTATCTGCACGAGGTTGCCGAGCAAATTGACGATGAGCAGAAGAGGGCAGAGGCCATTGCTGCCATCACCGCACAAAACCAACTTCGCTTTGAGGAGCAGTTGGCCAAGAACTTTGGTGAGGAGTTGGTGGGTGCAATGCACGGCGAGGAGCAATTCTACACCCTTGAAAATGAGGTGCTGACAATGACCATCTCCTCATTGGGTGGTAAGATTAGCGATGTGAGCCTCAAAGAGTATAGGAAGTATGCCAAAGACGGCAACGGCCCACAGGTGAAGATGTTTGACCCTGAGAGCGTTAAGTTTGATTTGGGCTTCTACCTTCGCAAGGGCTACAACGAGTCGAAGATTAACACCGAGGGTTACTATTTCACCACCGAGGGTGTGCAGACTGTTGTGGATGCCGAGGGCAACACGCTCCAGAGGTTGGTGATGAGCCTGCCGATGGGCGAGGGTGCCGCCTTGCAGATGATTTATACTCTGCGCCCCAACGACTATATGGTTGATTATGACGTGAGGTTTGCCGGTATGGGCCAGTGGATGCAGACCGTGCCTGCGTTTGACATCACGTGGAACAATACCTCCTACCAGAACGAGAAGGGCTACAAAAACGAAAATATGTACACCACGCTTTCCTACCGTTTCCCCGATGAGAGGAAGGTTGAGAAACTTGGTATTGCCGAGATTGGCAAACGTGGCGGTGGTGGCAGCAAGAGTAAGAACATCACCACCGAGTTTGAATGGTTTGCCTTCCAGCAGCAGTTCTTCTCCTCGATTATGATTGCTCCCGAGGGCTTCAGCAATGGCGAGTTGGGCTTCGATACCTACAAACCCGGCAGTGGCTACATCAAGGACTACAAGGCTGCTGTGAGTGTACCCTTTGACGACAACAAGGAGACCTACAACTTCAAGTTCTACTTTGGTCCCAACAAGTTCTCGTTGCTGAAGGAGTATGACTTGGGCTTGGAGAAGATTGTGCAACTTGGTGGTAAACTCGTTAGTTGGGTGAACAGGTGGATTGTGATTCCCGTGTTTGACCTGTTGAGCAAATTCATTGGTAGTTATGGACTTATCATCCTGCTGCTGACCCTCTTCATCAAACTGCTCATCTTCCCCCTTACCTACAAATCCTACCTCTCCTCGGCCAAAATGAGGGCTCTCAAACCGGAGATTAGTGCCATTCAGGCCAAGTACCCCAAGGCACAAACCGACCAAAACGAGATGATGAAGAGCCAGCAGGCCACAATGGAACTCTACAAGAAATATGGCGTGAGCCCGATGGGTGGTTGCTTGCCTATGCTCATCCAGATGCCTATTCTGATTGCGATGTTCCGCTTCTTCCCAACCTCTATTGAGTTGCGTGGCGAGAAGTTCTTGTGGGCCGAGGACCTTTCGACCTACGATAGTGTGCTGAACCTGCCCTTCAATATTCCGTGGTATGGCGACCACGTGAGCCTCTTTGCACTGATTATGGCCGCTACGCTGTTTATCTACTCAAAGATTAACTACGAGCAGACCGCAAGCGCAGGTCCCCAGATGGCGGGTATGAAGTTTATGACGGTGTGGATGATGCCCATTATGATGCTGATGTGGATGAACAACTACGCAAGTGGTTTGTGCTACTACTACTTCCTCTCGCAGATGGTAACCATCGCCCAGACCTACATCATCCGCTTGACTGTTACTGACGAGAAACTGCGTGCGAAGATGGTTGAGAACGCCAAAAAGCCCAAGAAGAAGAGCAAATGGCAACTTCGCTTGGAGGAGGCTCAACGCCAACAGCAGGCAATGATTCGTGAGCAGGAGAAACGCCAAAGGTCATCGAAACGATAGCCCGAGGGCGATATGATAGAAAAGGGTGTCGAACATTTCGACACCCTTTTTTTGTGCCCAAGGGGGTGTTTTAGGGGGTTTAGGGAATTTAAGGAGATTAAGGAGATTAAGGAGTTTGAGTTTTTTCCCTTTATGCTTTTAATTTTCCATTTTCAATTTTCCATTTTCAATTTCCCTAATTTCCTTTGCGGTAGTCGCGAGGGGAGAAGCCGGTGATGCGCTTGAAGTATTTGCCGAAGAGCGACTGCGAGGGGAAGTTGAGCTCGTTGCTTATCTGTTGGATGCTCAGAGTGGTGGATGAGAGTAGAGCCTTGCTCTCCGTAATTACGTAGTCCTCAATCCATTCCGTTGCCAAACGCCCCGAAGCCTCCTTGACCATACGGGAGAGATACTTGGGCGAGATGAATAGTCGGTCGGCATAGAAGCCAATCTCTCGCTCCTGCTTGTAGTGCTTCTGGAGCAGGTCGATGAACTTGGAGTAGATTTCGTCTTTGCGCTCCTTGTTGGAGGCGGGGGCTGCACCGTGCTTTGTGCCTGAGTAGGCATAGAATAGTGCGAGCGTGAGGTGGCGTGCGGCCTCCAAACGCCAAGGGCTTTGGGAGTTGCGGATGAGGTTTTTGAGCATCATATAGAATGTGGTCAGAGCCTCTTCCTCGCCTCGGAGGTCAATCACGGGGTTGTCCACAACGTGTTTGTAGAGCGGGAGAATGTTGTTTTGGGCGGAGAAGATGTTGTCGGAGAAGGTCCTTGACATCACGATGATGCGGGTGATGGCATCGGCCGATACCTCCAAACACTCTATGATTGCATCGGCCGGCATCAATACCATACAGGGGGCTTGTGCTCGGAATTCACGCATATTGACACGAAAGCGCACACTGCCTTGTAGGTAGATGATGGCGGTGGTTACATCGGTGCGGAAGGCTCCGTGCTTCATATCGTAGGCGGTCTTGCCGCTGATGAGCAGCAGGTCGTTGCCGATGCGCATATCGTTGGATGTGATTTCGCTCAGACGGTCGCGCCATTCGAGGTAGGGGATTTTTTGTTGCTGATTCATAGTCTTGTCGTGTGATTTGTTTCAAAAAGTGTTTTAGTTGTTGGTGGAACAAAGGTATAAACAATTTTCCCATTTGTCGCCAAGGGGTGAGTGTTTGGTGGAAAATGGCCCAAAACTTTGGTATTTTGGTGGAATTCACACTCAAATTATGCCTCATCTTTGCACCGTGAAAATCAGATAACAACAAACTAAACAAAAAAAGAACTATGGCAGAGTACAAATTGAAAACCGGCAAAGTGGGTGAGGCTGTTGTGAACGGCTACAAGAAGATTGAGAAAGGTGTTGTGGAGGGCTACAACGCAATTGAGAAGGGCGTTGTGGATGGCTACAAGAAAATCGAAAACAACTTTGTGGAGCGTTTCCTTGAGAGGGTAGGCGAGGACGAGCAGGGCAACGACATCAACTCCGAAAAGTAGGGTTCTGCGCTCCACAATACATCTCCCGACTATACATATATTTTATATACACTTATATACCAACATTAAAACACACAAAGAGTTATGAAAAAAGAGATTGTAATGGCATCAATGGCGATGCTTCTTGCCAGCGCAGCAAATGCACAGGAGAACACCACCGCAACCCAAAACGAGCAGCAGGTGCAGACCGAACAGCAGGCCGAGAAGAAAGATGGCTTTTTCAAACGTGCCTTCCGTGATATGAAGGAGAGCGCACGCTTGCAGCGCAAGATTGACAAGGCTAACTACGAGGCAACCAAACTTGAGAGCAAGGCTTTCTATCAGGAGCAGAAGCGACTCTCCAACCCCAAAGTGCGCACCGCAACAGAGAAGGCTCGTATGGAGCAGGAACTCCAAGCAGCCAACGAGCGCAAGCAGGCCGCCCAAGCTAAACTTGATTCCATCAGGAACAAATAGCCCACTTATTAACAATATAAATCATATAAAAACGAACCGAATATGAAGAAATTTTTGATTATGGCAATGGCCGTACTTGGCATTGCAACACAGGCATTTGCAGGAGATAATGTAAACCGTCACTTTAATAAGGGATATGCAGCTGATGTTCAGCTCACTTCCACCGATGTCAATATGTTCCACATCACATCATCCCACGGTTGGGCCTTCGGTAATGGCCTCTATCTCGGTGGTGGTGCCGGCTTCGGTGCAGAGTGGCTTGGCAAGGTGTCGGAGAGCGATGTGCACTATGTTCCCTCGCTTTTTGTGAACGCAAGGTGGAGTATTCTCAACGCAAAAGTTAGCCCCTTTGTGGACCTGAAGGCCACCCAATACATCGACCTCACTGCCGGCAAACCCAACTATGGATTGACCCCTTCGGTGGGTTTGGATATGGGCCGAGTGTCGCTGTCGGTGGGCTACTCCTTGCGTGGCGAGCGTAGCGCAATGCAGGTTGGCTTGGGCTTCTGCTTCTAAGGCTAATCCACACACGCACAAACAGAAAGGGTGTCGAACATTTTTCGACACCCTTTTATGTTTGTGGTAGGTCTATTCTCTCTACAAGCCCGTTATTTTCTTGATTTCGTTCAGTGTGGTGAGGGCTTCAAGGGGAGTGAGATTGTTGATGTCAATATCTCTAATCTGGTCCCTAATCTGCACAAGCACAGGGTCTTCCAACTGGAACATACTCAACTGCATACCCATTTGTGGCGAAATTGTAGCCGCAGGTTTGACCTTCGGAGTTGCCTTGCCACTCTTCTTGCCACCCTTGCCCGCCGACTCTTCCACAGCCAACGAATCATCGGCGTGGGAGGCCACAAGCACAGCCAAAATCTCATCGGCACGCTCCACAACCTTGCTCGGCATACCCGCCAACTTGGCCACGTGGATACCAAACGAGTTGTCGGTGCCACCCCTCTTCAACTTCCTCAAAAAGAGCACTGTACGGTTGATTTCCTTGACCGACACGTTGTAGTTCTTTACCCTTTCCAAACTCTCCTCCATTTGGTTGAGTTCGTGGTAGTGGGTGGCAAAGAGGGTTTTGGCTTTGGCTCTGGGGTTGTTGTGCAGCCACTCCACCATAGCCCACGCAATGGAGATACCATCGTAGGTGCTGGTGCCACGGCCAATCTCGTCCAACAGCACAAGGCTGCGGGAAGTTACGTTGTTGAGAATGGCGGCCGACTCCAACATCTCCACCATAAAGGTACTCTCGCCCTGCGAAATGTTGTCGCTCGCACCCACACGTGTGAAAATCTTGTCCACCACGCCAATGTGGGCACTGCTTGCCGGCACAAACGAGCCAATCTGGGCCATCAGCACGATTAGGGCCGTTTGGCGCAACAGCGCACTCTTACCCGACATATTCGGACCGGTAATCATCATAATCTGCTGGGTGGTGTCGTCAAGATAGACATCGTTGGGGATATATTGCTCACCCACAGGCAGATTCATCTCAATAACGGGGTGGCGACCATCCCTGATGTCAATGACGTTGTCCTCGCTCACTTCGGGGCGACAGTAGCCCCTCTCCACTGCCATCACAGCAAAGGAGGTGAGGCAGTCGAGGCTTGCCACCAGTGCGGCATTCTTCTGCAACTCGGGCAGAATGGCCGAGAGGTAGTTCAGCAACTCTTCCCAAATGCGCAACTCAATGGCTAAAATGCGTTCCTCGGCACCGAGCACCTTCTCTTCGTAGACTTTGAGTTCTTCGGTGATGTATCGCTCGGCATTGGCGAGGGTTTGCTTGCGTATCCACTCGGCGGGCACTTTGTCCTTGTGGGTATTGCGCACCTCAATGTAGTAGCCAAAGACGTTGTTGTAACTCACTCGCAGTGAGGGTATTCCTGTGCGTAGGCTCTCGTTTTGCTGAATTTCGGCAATACGGTCTTTGCTGCGCAGCGAGATGTTGCGCAGGTCGTCTAACTCAAGGTCTACGCCATCGGCAATGACGCCTCCCTTTTGTATTTGGTTGCTCAGCGGGTCGGGGTAGAGTGTAGCGCCGATGTGGGCCCGCTGTTCGGACAGAGCGTTGAGTTTGGTGGCCACCTCTCGCAACTCGGCACACTCGCTGTCGGTCAGCAACACCTTCAATTGCTCAATGGCAGCCAAGGAGTGGGAGAGGGATATGACCTCTCGGGGGAGTATGCGCCGTGTGGCTATGCGTGCGGCAATGCGTTCAAGGTCGCTGATTTGGGCCAAAGACTCGCCCACGGCCTCGCGCAACAAAAGGTCCTCTTTGAGGGTACCCACCACATTGAGCCTTGCGTTGAGTTTGTCGGTATCCTTGATAGGCATCGTAATCCAATGCTTGAGCAGTCGGCCACCCATAGGGGTAGAGGTGCGGTCGATGGCCTCAGCAAAGCCGCCCTTACCAAGCGTGTTGTTTGCTCCGAGCAGTTCGAGGTTACGAATGGTGAAGCGGTCCACCCACACGTAGCGGTCGGCATCAATGCGGGCAATGCTCTTCAGGTGGGCCACGTTTTTGTGCTCGGTGTAGTCGAGATAGTAGAGTATTGCACCCGCAGCGGTGATGCCCGCAGTCATACGCTCAATGCCGAAGCCCTTGAGCGACTTCACCCCAAATTGGCTGCACAACTTGGTGCGGTTGATTTCGGCGTTAAACACCCAAGCATCAAGACGATAGGTGTAGTTGCGCCCACTGATGGCCTGCGCAAAGCGGTCCTCGTAGCCACGCTGGTAGATGATTTCCTTGGGTGCGAAGTTAGAGATGAGTTTGTCGGTGTAGGCATCGTTGCCCTCGGCCACGTAGAACTCTCCTGTGGAGAGGTCGAGGAAGGCAATGCCGTTGCTCTTTTCGCCAAAGTGGATGGAGGCCAAAAAGACGTTCTCCTTGGCCGAGAGCACGTTTTCGTCCATCACCACACCCGGAGTAACCAACTCCACCACACCTCGCTTCACGAGGCCCTTCACACTCTTGGGGTCCTCCAACTGCTCACACACAGCCACCCTACGCCCCGCACGCACGAGTTTGGGCAGATAGGTGCCGATGGCGTGATAGGGGAATCCGGCCATCTCAATGAAGGTGCCCGAACCGTTGGACTTGCGGGTGAGTGCAATGCCGAGTATGGATGCAGCGATGGGGGCATCTTCACCATAGGTTTCGTAGAAGTCGCCCACCCTGAAGAGCAGTATTGCATCGGGGTGTGCAGCCTTGATGCCGTAGTATTGCTGCATCAGCGGAGTCTCTTTTTTCTCTTTTTGTTGCTTGGCCACGAGTGTGTTGCGTGTTTTAGTGTGGGTGTGTTATTTATTTTTCGGTTTCAATCTACAAAAATAGTGTAATATTTTGTAACTTTACGAAGTTTTTAACCAAAAACCACACACAAAGACTATGGATTTTGCAACACTTATCGGCTACAGTGCAGCCATACTGATGGTGCTGGGCTACATTCCGCAGACCCTCCAGACCATCCGCACCCGCAAGACTGACGACATCGCCTTGGGGTCGTTTGTGCTGATGGCGCTCGGTGCCACCTGCTTTTTCATTCAGGGAGTGGCCACGGGTAATGTGCCTCTGGCCATCGCCAACGGACTCACGGCAACGATGAGCACCATCATTTTTGTCATCAAAATGATTAACGACCACGGCAAAAAAGGCCAAAAGTAGGCTGGAGGAGTGATATTTTTGCGCTGCGGAGTGCGCAGTGTCAAATTTATTGCTAACTTTACGGCACGAAACAAACGGAACAGAAAAGTTCACAAACCTAATTCATAAAGACTATTATGGCAAGTTTAAGACAGATTAAGAAACAGATTGACTACGTTGTAAACGAGGTGGTCTACGATTGCTACCTTTCGCTTGGTTTTCACTCGGACAAACAGGAGGAGATTGTTGCCCTGATGCAGCAGGTTGTGGATATGCGCAACAACCTCTTTGAGTTGGTGAACAACCCTGCGGAGAAACACAACCCCTCGCTTGTTCGCAAACACTACGCCTATGTTCGCCAGCAGCTCATCGAGCGCACCGAGGAGATTTGGGGCAAACTGAGCGAGATTTGCAAGTTTGAGTAGTCAGACTCTTGTGCAAATAGAGTGGGGCGGTCGATGCGACCGCCCCACTTGTTTTTTGTTCCCTATTCGGCAACATTCTCTTCTTGTTCTCGGTTGTTTGCTTCGTTCATCACGGCACACATTTCCTTGATTGCCGCTTCTTGTCGTGTTTCCACGAGAGCCTCATAATCACATTTTGATTTGCTCTTGCCTGACACAACGAGCAATTCAATCGCCAAGAAAAAGATGAATACTACAAAATAGAACACACCACTTGCAACGCTGGAGAAAATTACTTTGTCGGAGAATGTTATCTCCAGTTCGGTAAGCAAACCGATGTTTTCCTTGTTCTCCTTGACAAGGTTCTCACGCAACATTTGAATGTTGTCGGTTGTTGTTCCGATGTCGTTACGCAACGATTCTATCCTTTTGTTTACACGCTCCAACTCATTTATCTTGGGGTTGGGAATGTTCTCCTGCTTGTAGCCTCGTGCCATTATGGGATTGCCCAAAGAGTCAATTTGTCCGGTGGGGGTTGTGTGATAGGTTATTGTTCGGATGACGGGTTTCTTGTTGATGTCGCCCACCAGTTGAGCCGAAAGGAGTTCCAACGAATCTAATTCTTTGCGGTAGGACTCAATTTTGTTGTCAAGAATTTGCTTCCTATATTGCAGTTGTGCATCCGTTCTTTGTTCAATCACCTCGCTTAATTGCGCCTCAATATCTTTTGCAAAAATTGTTTGGTCAATTACGGTTGCACCAATCACTGCCATACAAGCAGCCAACACAATACGAAATGCCGACATAAAGCGATTTTTACCCACAATGAGAATGATTTGTCTTTCTATCAAAAGAATGACAATCGCAAATATGCACGCTGTGGCTGCTGCACCAATGGTGTCCAACTCAAAGTAGCGAGTTGCCATACTAAAGCCGATGAATGCCCAAATGGTCATTAGTAGCAATACGGCACCAACATATCGGTAGAGAGCCTTGCGGCTTGCTTCGGTACACTCTTTTAGGATGTTGTAGTTCCATCCGATTAACCGACAGCAAAGTTTTATCTTTCTATCTTTCATTGTCTTATCCCATTATTACATTAACCCTATCGTTCCCGATTGCAGCAATTCCTCGTGCAAATCCCATATCGTATGAGGTGAGTATGACTTTTGTCTTAACTCCTTTGTTGCGCACATCTTTTGCAAGTTCGGTCAGTTCTTTGAGATGGCGGACCAATATCTCTTTCTGACGCTCCTGTTTGCTCAGAGTTTCAATAAACCCGTTCTTTTTCGATTGGTCGATGAGTGCTTCCATTTCGGCAATCTTGTCATCATACTTGATGATGCTCTCTTCGATAAGGAGCGAAAGTTTTTCCACAATAGCCATTTTGTTGCTCTCCTTGTAACTCGTTTCGGGGAATGCTTTGGCATCCATATATCCCTTTGTTTCCCAATCTTCACCGAGTCTGCGATATACGTCAAAGATTGGCAATTCGTTTTTCTCAACTTTTTGTTCCATTGTGAATTTGTCTTTTGGAATGGAGGTGTTCTCATTTGTGTTCATCTCCTCATTAACCTGCTCGGCTTCTTGCCTTTTCAAATTAAAAAGTCCCATTGCTTTTGATTATTTTATGATTGAATAAGTTTGAGTCTAATATATGATGGTAGGTATTTTGTGTTGTGCGTGTCCCCGACTATGGCACTTCTGACATATGGTAATCAAACACTCGTTGGGATAATCCCACGGCATTTTGAATACGCCGAGTCTTTCAATAAAATGGTATTGGCGATGATGTACTTGCAGTTCTTCTTTTGAACCGCAAAATTGGCAGGTGTGATTATCTCTGGCCAAAATGATTTCTCGTTTCAGTTTCCACTCTGGCCTGAATAATAATTCGCCATAGGAGCAATGCTGGCCATCTAATAGTGCCATTTGATTAGAATTTAATCACTATTTGACCCCGGAATAGTAGGTTGCTAAAAAAAAGAAAGTGTGGAGTCGATTAGTCTATCTGAATGGAGGTTCTGGAATACCTTGGAACAAATAAACAATACTCCACACCCGTATTAGTCGGAGCATAGAGTATGCCACGAAAGTTACTAATACAAGGTGACGAGTGTGGTTGCTTTCCTTGTTCCATTGAAATTTTCCAGATTTCCATTCAAGGATAAAAGCTAATACACTTTCATCAATAAATATGTCCGCCGGAGGGTGTAACCCTATCGGCACCACAAATATACGAAACATTTTCGGAATAACGAACAACATTTACGGAAAAGCATTGTTCGGGCAGACGCAAAAAAAACACCTCTCGCCATTTGGGCAATAGGTGTTGTGGGTGGTCGGTATTGAAATGGATGCCCCAAAGTCGTGAAAACTCCTCCCTTAGATTAGGGGTACGGGGATATGTCAATTTTCAATTTTCTCACAGTGGTGTGCCAGCACCGTGTGGGGCACAGGGCCGTGGGAGAGAATCTGAATGGGGCAGTGGTAGCCCGCAAGCAACTCGGGTGTTAGTTCGGCAGTGGGGTGGCGGTGGACCGTGCGGTTCACGCACACCACGTTTTTCACCACCGTGGCAATCGTGCCCACATCGTGCGACACCATAATTATGGCCATACGCTTGTTGAGTTCCCCCAGCAGCGTGTAGAGTTCGTTCTCGAAGCGGTTGTCCACAAAGTTGGCCGGCTCATCGAGTATGAGCAACTTCGGCTCGGAGATAATCGCACGCCCCAACAAGGCCCTCTGCAACTGTCCGCCCGAGAGTTCGCCCACGCACCGTTTGGCCAATTCTGCAATACCCAACTCCTCAAGTGTGGCTTTAACTTTCTCCTTGTCAGTCCTTGTGTATCTGCTAAATAGACCTCTACTGTGTTGCAGTCCGCTCAGCACCAAATCTTCCACCGAAATGGGAAACTCCTTGTCGAAAAGATTCTGCTGGGGCATATACCCAATGCCCCCATCGGCCACCTCTTTGGCAATCTCAATGGAGCCCGAATGGGGTACCAAGCCCACAATGGCCTTCACAAGGCTGCTTTTTCCGCCTCCGTTGGGGCCAATTATGCCCACAAAGTCATCGGCATAGAAGGAGATATTGACATCGGCCAACGCCTCCTTTTCGCCATACCACACCGACAGGTCGGATATTTTAACAATCTCTTTTGTGCTCATTTTGTGGCCGAAATAGTGTTAATAACCTTGTCTAATTCCGAAATAATATCCTTGTTCAATGGGTTGATTTGTACTGCATTAACACCAAGAATATCAATTATCGGTTTAATTGTGTCCCACGGATACTCGGCTTGGTACATCATCTGCCCGATTTGGTGTTTATTAACAGTCTCCACAACCCCTGCCAAGGTGCTTGGCGTGGGGTTTTTGCCCTCGTTTTCGAGTGCCACTTGCACCAAATCGTAGTCACGTGCGAGGTAGGATAGGGCAGGGTGGTAAATCAAAAACACTCTGCTGCCAGCCCCCTGCAACTGCTCTGCATACCTTGTTTGTCGCTCCTGCAATTTACCGATAAGTCGCTCAAGATTAGCAACATACTTTGCGGAATCGGGGTAAGCATTGCAAATGGCTCGGCCAATGTTGTTCGCCATCATTTCCAACTCAAAGGGCGACATCCAAACGTGCGGGTCCACACCTCCGTGATGATGATGGGAGTGGTGTCGGTGAGCCTCTTCGGAGTGTTCACAAAGTTGATTTTCTCCGTCTTTGCAATTCGTATCACACTGATTGTCAATCACTTTGCATCCCTCCGAGATATTAACAATGCTAATCTTTCTGCTCTCCTCAAGCCTTTTGGTTACCACTTTTTCAAACTCCAGCAGGTTGCAGGTGAAGAGGAATTCCGACTCCTGAACAGCCGAAATTTGCCCAATGGTGGGGGAGTAGGTTTCCGGAGTGGAGCCCTCGGGAAGTAGCACTTGCACCGTAAAATCGTTCCCAACAATCTCTTGAACTAAACCGTAAAGTGGTGGTATTGATACGGTTATCACATTGCCTGCATCTTGCTTTTTGCCACTCTTTGGCACACAGCCGACCAGTGTAGCTAATCCGGCAAGTAGAACTATGATGATATTAGAAAATCTTTGTGTCATAATGCAAATTTAGTCAAATTTGCCGATATTACACCCACATTTTTGCAAAATGCACACCTATTATTTGTATGAGAAAAAAATATGTACATACTTTCAGCGCCAGTAAATGCACGCTGGCGGTTAATGAGATGAATATTATATAAAGTAAACATTTAGATAGCAACATATAAATATATGTAAATCAAAATTCTAATAAATCGCAAAATATTTGGATTATGTAAAGTTGTTGTGTGGGTAATAAATTAAGGGTGCAAGGGGTGTGTGGGGCTAAGGCGAGTTTGGAGATGGGAATGGGAATGGGAATGGGAATG
>JAFQNC010000012.1 GCA_017396085.1 Tidjanibacter sp.
CATCAATTTAACGCAAGTCTGCATCGCTTAATGCTATTTTATCGAAACTTTTACGATTCCCGTCTATTGAATTTTTACCTCCATAAATCCACAACAACAAACAAGCCTGCCTAACAAAAAAACTTGTTAGACAGGCTCTTTCATTGCTGTGCTCCCTCTGGGGCTCGAACCCAGGACCCCAACATTAAGAGTGTCGTGCTCTACCAGCTGAGCTAAAGAAGCATTTGCGGTGCAAAGGTAGTGCAAAAAATCTTTACTCCAAATTTTTTCGCACAAAAAATTATCTTTTTTTTCGACACATCCTGCTCTACCCTACCCGTGCAACACCCTTCATCGCCCATTTTCAGCACTTTGGCACCTATCTTCCAGCAACTTCGGGCTCTTTTTTGTCAAAACCGAATATTTTTGTCTACCTTTGCTACGCAAAGCCCCACACACACAAGGCGGGAGCGACACTGAACAAGTTAGACACAAGCGTAACATATACACACACAATGAACAAAGTTTTCCGATTCTTCACCCTATTGGTGGCAGCACTGACTCTCGGAGCGTGCGACCTCATCACCTTTGTCCCCATTGAGAGCACCGACCTTGACATTGTCATCAACGAGGTAAACACCGATGCAAAGTACATCGAGCTCTACAATCGTAGCGAGCAGTCGGCCGACATCAGCGGTCTGACCATCATCAAGAACAACGAGGGCCCCATCGCCAACATTGACGGCTCGGCCGATTTCGTGGTAGCCGAGGGCACCGTGCTCCCTGCCAAGGGGTTTGCGGTGATTGGTTGCAAGGGCAACACCAACACCTACGAGGGTCTTTCGCTCGGCACCAGCAAGTCGGGCATCTCGGGCAGCAAGTCGCTCCTGCTGGAACTCGTAGACAAGGAGGGCAACCGCTTGGACTACTTTGTGAACACCGCCACCGAAAACCCCACAGCCGAAGGCCCTTGGGATGGAGCCATCAACCAGTCCTTCGATGTTGCGGTGCGTATTCCCGATGGCAGTACCTATTGGTACATCATTGAGGAGCCCACCCCCGGAGCGACCAATGGTGGCACTCTGGTGAGCAGTTTCAAGATGCCTGTGGTTAATTTCGACTCTTCCGACAATGGCGAGGATGACAACCAGCAGGGCGGAGGCTCCACCACACCCGAAAACCCCGACCCGGGTACTTCCTCGTTGGCCCAGAGTGTGGCCTACGTGTGGGACGAGAGCACCTTTCCCGAAATCACCCTCAAAGTGAGCGAGGATGAGTGGAACAGGATGCTTGCCACCTTTGACCAGAACAACGCCACCAAACAATATTTCAAGGGTGATGTAACCTTCTTCAACGGCACCAAGACCTATGAGTTCAAGGAGGCCGGTTGGAGGTTGCGTGGCAACACCTCCCGCAGACGCCCCGAGGGTAACGGAGGCGAGGTACACCAGAAGGACAACGCCGATTGGCACCACTTCCACACCCAAATCAACTTCCGCAAGTTCCACAAGGACAACGACCACACCATTGGTGGCGTAAGGAAAATACACCTCAAATGGTTCAAAGACGACCCCGCCTATGTGAGGGAGGTCTACTGCTACGACCTCTTCCGCCGCTATGGTGTGTGGACTGCCATCAACGACATCTACTGCCGCTTGTGGATACACGTTGAGGGCGACTCGCAGCCTGCCTACTATGGCGTCTACGAGATGCTCGAAACGGTTGATGATGAGTACCTTGAAGTGCGCTCCGACAAATTCGGAGGCCACAAGGGTAACCTCTGGAAGTGCTCCTACAACGCCAAGGGTAAGGCCGACCTGAAGGAGTACTCCGACAACAACAAGTTTGGCCTTGACCAAGACACCGATGAGGAGTGGCCCTATGAGCTCAAAACCGAGCACAACTCCTTTGAGTCGGCCAAAGCGCAGTTGGTGGACTTTATGCAGAAGCTCAACTCAAAGAGCGGTCAGGAATTGCACGATTGGTTGGGCGAGATTATGGACATTCCGCTCTTCCTTAGGACCTATGCTGTGAACGTAACGGTTGGTATGTGGGACGACTACTGGAACAACGCCAACAACTACTATATGTACTTCAATGCCCCCGGCACAAGTGGCTACAAGTTCTACTTCATCCCCTACGACTACGACAACACCCTCGGCACCTCGCAGGCACTCTTCCGCCTGAGCGACTCGGGCCGCGACACTCCGCTCAAATGGGGTAGCAACGCCCAGCACCCGCTGGTGAACGCAGTCGTTCAGTTTGAGGACTACAAGGCCATCTACGTGGAATACCTCAAGGAGTTGGTGGACCCCACAAAGGGCTATTTTGACCAGACCACCAGCGTGGCCCGCATACGTGCTTGGCACAGCAAGATTGCCCCCTATGTGAGCAACGACACGGGCGAGGATATGTCCATAGAGGATAGGCCCGCCTCGTGGGGCAACCACGGAGAGTATAGGCTATTGGAGGATAGCAACAACAACTTCTTCAAAGTTAAGGCAGAGAGTTACCACAACCACCTGAACTATTAAAGAACAAGTGTTCTTGCCCCGTTACTGCTAAAAAAATAACAGAAATGTTTGCAGTGCGGAAAATAAAACATATCTTTGTGGATGGATAACCTACAAGCAAACAATAAACTAACAAACATAACTCACATACTACTATGAACATTCCGGCAGAATTGAGGTACTCAAAGGACCACGAGTGGATTAAGGTAATCGAAGGTGGCGAGGCATTGGTTGGCATTACCGACTTCGCACAGGGCGAACTTGGCGACATCGTTTTCGTTGATGTTCCCACCGTTGGCGAGAGCGTGGGTGCCCACGAGGTGTTCGGCTCCATTGAGGCCGTAAAGACCGTTAGCGATGTATTCCTCCCCGTTGGTGGCGAGATTCTTGAACTCAACCCCGAGGTGGATGCAGACCCCTCGCTTGTGAACAAAGAGCCCTATGAGGGTGGTTGGCTTGTGCGCATCCGTATGGAGAACCCCGCCGAACTTGACGACCTGCTTGACGCAGAGGGCTATGCCGCAATGCTTTAGTGGCAGCGGGCAAACCAAAAGCAAAAGACAAACATATTTTTTTACAAAACCATACACTAAAACACTTTTTTACAGAAATGGCAACAAAAGTTACGGTAGTGGGCGCAGGTAATGTGGGCGCAACTGCTGCAAATGTGATGGCTATCCGCAAAGTTGCAAGCGAGATTTGCCTCATCGACATCAAACCCGACCTCTCGGAGGGTAAAGTATTGGATATGTATCAGACCTCGACTCTGCTCGACTTCGATACCAAACTCGTGGGCGTAACCAACGACTATAAGGCTACCGCCAAGAGTGATGTTGTGGTTATCACTTCGGGTGTGCCCCGCAAGCCCGGTATGACTCGCGAGGAGCTCATCGGCGTGAATGCCAACATCGTGAAGTCGGTTGTAAACAACATCCTTCAGTACTCCCCCAAAGCAATCTTCGTGATTGTTTCCAACCCTATGGACACTATGGCTTATCTGACCCTGAAGTCCACCGGTCTGCCCAAAAACAGGGTTATCGGTATGGGTGGCGCACTCGATTCTTCGAGGTTCCGTTGCTACTTGGCAAAGGCTCTGAAAGCCGACATCCGCGATGTGGATGGTATGGTTATCGGTGGCCACGGCGACACCACAATGATTCCTCTCGTTGAGAAGGCAAGTTACCGTGGTGTGCCCGTTAGCCAGTTGCTCAGCAAGAAAAAATTGGAGGAGGTTGCTGCCGCCACAATGGTTGGTGGTGCCACTCTGACCAAACTGCTCGGCACTTCGGCTTGGTATGCTCCCGGTGCAGCCATCGCAAGCGTTGTGGAGAGCATCTTGGGCGACCAGAAGAGGGTTATCTCTTCGAGTTGCTACTTGGAGGGCGAGTATGGCGCAGAGGATTTGTTCATCGGCGTTCCTGCTGTTATCGGCAAGAATGGTATCGAGAAGATTCTGCCCCTCAAACTCACTGCAACCGAGAAAGCTAAATTTGAGGCCAGCGTTGCAGCAGTGAAAAAGACCAACGAGGTACTCTACGAGATTGGCGCACTGACCAAATAGGCCATCGCCGGTACCTACACCAAGAGTGGAGGGAGAAGCACATCGCAGGCTTCTCTCTCCACTCGTTTTTTTGAGCAAAGGATTTGTTTTGAAACAGATTATATGGTTAGCCGATGGCTTGCGCCATCCCATCGTTTTTATCTTAACACGTATCCAACGCCTCTGACGCTCTCTATTTCTACGGTCGGGTCGGCCTTGAAATGGTTGCGCAGGCGTGTGATATAGACATTGAGGCTGCGGAGGTTAAAATAGTTATCATCGCCCCAAAGTTCCTTCAAGAGTTCCGATGCCTCAACAATACGCCCTCTCTTGCGGCACAACCTAACCAACACAGCTGCCTCTCGTGCCGCCAAGGTTGTATGCTGACCTCGTATGATTAGCTCCTTCGAAGATGGGTTAAACTCATATTCCCCTATAACATAAGATGTCTCTTGCGTATCCCTAACCTCGGCTCTTCCGGCCAAAGCCTTAACCCTTACGATGAGTTCATCGATGGCAAAAGGCTTTTTCAAGAAGTCGTTAGCTCCTGTTTCAAATCCCTTAACAACATCCTCGGTTGCAGATAGTGCCGTAAGGAAAAGTATTGGAGTATTGCATCCCTCGTTTCTTAGCTTTTTCGCAAGAGAGTAGCCATCAAGATTGGGCATCATCACATCGCTGACAATAACATCGAAAGGCTCCTTTTTTATGGCCTCCAATGCGTGGATTCCATCATACGCAAGACGAACATCGAAGTTCCTATCAGATAGCGTATCTGATAGTATTTCGGCCAACATCTTTTCGTCTTCTACTAAAAGTATCTTTATTCTATTGTTCATTCTTAGGTAGTTTAATGGTTACGGTCGTACCCTTGCCGACACTACTCTTAATCGATATTGTACCCTTGTGCAGCTGTACAACCTGCTTTGCATAATAGAGCCCCAATCCGTAACCTCTGACAGTGTGTATATCACCAGTAGGTACGCGATAGAACTTCTCGAAAATATGCGAAAGGTGCTCTTTGGCTATGCCACATCCGTTGTCCGCCACATCTATCGTAACACTTCCATTCTCATCAGAAACACTTACATTGACAACGGGCTCTTCGGCATATTTAACAGCGTTATCTATGACTGTCGCCAGAAGGTTTTTGATATGGAATTCATCTGCCAACACGGTAATGTTAGAAGGACAATCAATATGGAATTTTGGCTCCTTGCCTACATTCATTCCGGCACCTTGAACTACTCCATTGATAATATCATAAATGTGTAGATTGGTAGGATTGTATCTATACTCTCTGCCCTCAACAGATACCGATAGTATATGTTCAACCATTGTCGATAGTTGGGTAAGTTGCGCCTCAACAATCTCAAGGTAGCGACTTCTCCTTTCGGGATTGGCATCGGCAGAGAAATTACGCAGCGCATCAGTTGCTGTTACGGCAACTGAAATGGGCGTTTTCAGCTCGTGGGTTATATTGTGTGTAAAATCTCGCCTCATCTCTTCAAGGGTTTTCTGTCGAAACATAGTTCTTACCAAGTATAACAAGACGACCGACAATAGCAGGACAATAGCCACAGACGAAAGGATTAATCCCCGCATTCTCTCCAAAAATGCCTTAAACGGCGTTTCTATCGACAGCCTAAGCGAATATAGCTCGTCGTCATCAATCGGCACAACGATAACCATCGGATTATTCAAACTCGGCCTTTCTCCTTTAGTCATCATCACTCGCGTAGTGCCAGCATCGTGAAATAACACCTCTGCATAATATGGCTGTAATGCATCAAGTTCCATCAGATTTGGCTCGAAGTAGAGGCTAAAATCATCAAGATTCATCTTAATATGGGTTGCGTTGGCCAAGCCGGGAATGGCATCCATACGGAATGCCTTATATATACTTTTGTATGTGGCAGACTCCACTCTGCGTTGGAAGTCAGACACGGAATCATTGTACATTCTATACACCCATACAGCCTGCACCACTGCGAGGCATAGCAATGATGCCACAGCAATAATTGATATGTTTCGAAAGAATTTCTTTGACATAGCTATTACTTTATTGGCAAAAGTAGTTATTATTTCTCATTCATAACACGAGTTAACATTAGTTAACAGTTATTAACAACCAGTTAACTCACAATAGCCATTCTTGCACTTATCTTTGCACTAAGAAAACCGGTTTCATTGTTGTTGAATCTATTAAAAGTGAATGTTACTATGAAAAAGTTGTTTTTTATTTTCTTAATGAGCATTGCAACTAACTTTGCATTTGCACAATCTGGTGAGGGACAAACTCTCTACATTATCGATGGAGTCTTGGCGACCAAAGCAGCAGTTGATGAATTGCCAAGCGATATGATTCGCAATATGAATGTTGTCAAAGGTGTAGAGTCAGTGGTTATCATCACTACCCAAAATGGTAGAGAAATTTCTGGACGAGTTGTCGATACCGAGGAAAAGCCTATGGCCGGAGTGCTTGTAATGGTGCCAAAGACCAAAGCAGGCGTTGCAACAGATGCCAATGGATATTACAAGATTAATCTTGCAGCTGGCGAGGCTTTCCTCCAATATATGTATGTAGATTATCCTACAATAACCGTTCAAGTTGACAAGGCTAATATGGACGATGTTGTTATGGATAAGAACGCTCGGCCGAATACTGTCGTGGTTAAGGATGTCAGCACACCAAGCGACCCTGCGGCTGGCAAACCTCTTTGCGTTATCAAAAAGTCTAATGGTAACCTTTATGTGGGTGATATGAAATCTATCTCTCCTAATGATATAAAGACTATGCACGTGTTTAAGGGAGGAGAACAAGCAGAGGCATACAAGAAATATGGCGACACATCCAATGGAGTAATTCTGATTGAGCTGAAGTAGTCTGCAAATCACCCCCCTCCCTTGCATTTTCCTTTCCGAAAATTTGGAAAATTCGTGGGGGGGGTAACTTTGTGGGCGACAAATTAAAGCGTAGAACAATGAAAACACTAAGAAATCTATTGATGTGCGCGGTGATGCTTTTCGCAGTCGGCTGCGATGAGGAAGAAACCTTTGATGTTACACCACAAACTCTTGCTCAAACTGTATGGGATGCGGAGATTGAATATTTTGATGAAAACGGCAACGCAACAGGTAACAATAGTTGTATTGTAGAATTTCTATCCGAGACAGAGGGTAAATACAGCGAGCCTGATATGAATACCGTGCGCCAATTCACCTATGAGGTAGATAGAGCAATTATTGTTATCGATAGCGGCATCTACACTCTTTTGAATGGAACGTGGCATATTGTAGAGAAATCGGAACAGCAAATCCTCCTGCAAGGCTATGGCCCAAACAAGGTACTGATAACATTGGATAGAGTGCTATAATTATAGGAGAATATACGATAGCAATAGAAAAATGGCGACTGCTTAAATTACAGAGCAGTCGCCATTGCTTTTATGCTACCTACAATCCCACTTGGGGTGGGCAGGGTCGGGAGCGGAGAGGGCCTCGGAGAGCGATAGTCCCAAGGCCGTTGCCACACCCTCGCCGTAGGTGGGGTCGGCACGGTGGCAGTTGCGGATGTGGCGTTGCTTGATGAACACCTCCGCATCGCCCATAGCGCGGGCGGTATTCTCACAAGTGGCTCGTTGGTCTTCGGCCGACATCAGTCGCCACAGTTTTCCCGGTTGCGTATAGTAGTCGCTATCCAGTTCTCGTTCATCGTAGTTGTAGACCTCGCCCACAACCGCCAAAGGTGGCTCCTTCAGCGTGGGTTGGTCTTGCCACTCGCCATAGCTGTTCGGCTCATAGGAAATCGTGCGCCCTGCGTTATCGTCTGTCCGCATCTGCCCATCGCGGTGGTAGGAGTGATATGGGCAACGAGGCTTGTTGATGGGTATCAGGTGGTGATTTACGCCCAAGCGGTAGCGTTGTGCATCGCCATAGGAAAAGAGTCGCCCTTGCAACATCTTATCGGGCGAAAAGCCTATGCCGTCAATGATGTTCATCGGATTGAAAGCAGCCTGTTCGGTCTCGGCAAAGAAGTTTTCGGGGTTGCGGTTAAGTTCCAGAATACCGACATCACGCAGCGGGAAATCGCCGTGATACCACACCTTCGTAAGGTCAAACGGGTTGATGTGATACTTGCGAGCCTCCTCCTCGCTCATAAGTTGCACCTGCATCAGCCAGCGTGGGTAGTCGCCCCGCTCAATGGCATCAAAGAGGTCGCGCTGGTGCGACTCCCTATCCTTTGCAATCACAGCCTCGGCCTCTGCATCAGTCAAGTTCCTGATACCCTGCAATGTGCGCAGGTGGAATTTAACCCACGTGCGGCGATTGTCGGCACTGATAAAACTATAGGTGTGGCTGCCAAAGCCGTGCATATGGCGGAATGAGAGTGGTATACCTCGTGGCGACATTGTAATTGTAACCTGATGCAATGCCTCAGGCAGAAGGGTCCAAAAGTCCCAATTACTATTTGCCGAGCGCATACCTGTGCGGGGGTCGCGCTTGATGGCGTGGTTGAGGTCGGGGAATTTCAGCGGGTCGCGCAGAAAGAATACGGGGGTGTTGTTGCCCACAAGGTCCCAATTGCCCGTATCGGTGTAGAACTTCATCGCAAAGCCACGAATATCTCGCTCGGCATCGGCAGCACCACGCTCGCCCGCAACGGTCGAAAAACGCACAAAACAGTCGGTCTTCTTGCCCACCTCGGCAAAAATGGAGGCTCTGGTGTAGGCAGTAATGTCGTGCGTAACGGTGAATGTGCCGTAGGCTCCCGAGCCTTTGGCGTGCATACGCCTTTCGGGGATTACCTCTCGGTCGAAGTGTGCGAGTTTCTCCGTAAACCAAGGGTCCTGCAATGTTACGGGGCCACGTACCCCTGCGGTCTGAATGTTCTGATTGTCGGCAACGGGGCGGCCATTCTCAGCTGTCAGTTGTTTTTTATCGTTCTGTTTCATAGTGGGAATTTGTAAGTATCTGTGATTTAATTCCCAAAATTGTGCCACAAAACAGAATGTGGGGCTTCGTAATGCTCAATCAATCTATGGATACAAAAAAGCCTGCCCAATCATTCGCAGGTTTGGCAGGCTTCTTAGAGTCTATAGGCTAAATGGTTAATCATCTCCATTTACCCTATCCACTATAGGTTGATACTCAGTCCTAAATCTCTCAAATGCTGCACGAATCTCCTGCTTGGTGGTTGCCTCATCGTAGCGATGTTCATACACGTAATCCACCACAATGTCATCGACACGATATACCAATTTTTTATATGCAATGAAGACCGAATATTCATCTACGGCCGACTTAACATAAGGGCAAAGCATTATAGGATACACACAGCCAAAATCTCTAAAAGTCCAATCATTGTTTCGCTCCTTAATTCTCAACTTCTCATAGTCCGATACACAAGGCATATATCCCCTTGCATAAGCTCCCCTACTCAAAAAAACCTTAAACCAACGCTCCTTTGCGGCAACCGTATTTTCGATTAAGTCGCCGACATAATCTTTCGAGAGCACTATGCACTCCGCCGTATACGAAATGTGAGGGAACTGGGTGTGAAGAATACCACGAAGGAAACGCGATACTTCGACATCCATCCTGCCACTATTGTGATTGGTTGTGAATGACGCTTTTTTCTTCGTTTTACCAAAGAATTGGAGCTCTTCCCTACTGCCGACATTCACACACTCCACTCGATAATAGTTCAATAATTTGCGAATTGTACAGGCTGTTTCCTTTCCCTTATCATTCACACCATATATCTTAATACGCTGCCAATCAGTGGGAAAAAACTGCTTGATTTCTTGGTGGTAATATTCAATAAACTCTCTATTACTTTCAAGGAAAGCGGCTGCCAATGGGCGAATTTCGGTTGAGGGGTATTTAATCTCTTTGTCAAATTTTTCATACCCATCTATCAAGTAACGGCACACAGCCTTGCGCACATTCTCACTCACAGAATCTCGTGCCTCCATACGCACGTCATTTCTACTCAATTCAAGCAAATCTTTCGCATCTCCTTTGAGTATGTTTACACTGAAATTCAAGAGTTCTATGTCCGTCTTGAACTTCTCCACGTATTGATTTCTGTAATACAAGGCAGTCCTATGGTATTTTGAGCCAAGTGTAACCTGAATCCCCGTCTCTTTGTCATAATACTCATAACTTTGAGGAGTGTTTGTACCATAAGAAATGTGCTCCCCATCCTTGTACAATTCAACATCAACGCGAGAAAGTTCCTTAAACTTTTCTATTTCATCCACAAGTTTCGCAGCCTCAATATCCAACGATTGGTCGCGTGCAAAGTCATAGGTGCATATTGTTTCAAGCGAGGCTCGCTCTCCTGAGTGCACAGTCCACCCCGAATGACGGTGGAAGAGTATATCACATTCTATGACCGTACCGAAAGGAATCGTATTATCTTTATACGTTCTTTTCAAAATATTGCCTTTCTCCGGACCGGCCGGATTATACAATTCCAGTTCAACGGTGTGTTCTGCACCCAACTTACGAGTCCTCATATTCACCTTGTCAGTGATGAGGAATATGCTCTGAAAACCGATACCAAAGGTACCGGAAGGCTTCATCCAAGCCGGCATCTGCTCGACAATTTTATTCTTCTGCTCGTTTTGGTCGGAACTACCTGTTTTGGACAAAAATATCATCTCTTCCGGAGCCATTCCGATACCTTCGTCAGTTATTCGCAAATGCCACTGCACATTTTCATCTCCAACACTATGCTTGTCGAGTTCAACCTTTATTTTGCGTTTACGACACTCATCCCAAAACTTATTCATATCAGTAATGGAAGGAGTTTCCACAAAAGTTCTCAGATAGATGGCATCCACCGAATTTTGCAACAACTCGCGAATACATTGGCTGGCATCATTATAGAGTCCTGCTCCTTGTAACAGCCTAATAGCCTTGGTGTTGTCTATATCAAAACGCAAACGGTTCTTTCCGCTTATATCATCCCATCCTTTTAATTTTACAATAAGTTGGCCTACGGAAGGAAGAGAACCAAAATCGACCGATGGCGCGATTTTATACCAATTTCTTGTCTGAAATGCGAGCTCTTCATCAATCATTTTAAACCACCCATTCAAGAGTTCGGCGACTTTGTATTCAGAGCACTCTGCCGTTATTTCCACGACCTTGCGGTCAATGTTCAGATGTGTAATATCGTGATTTGTTTGGTTGTAGGCTTGTGAATCACAAGGTATACTCGGCAGGGTGCTTAACAACACAGCTGACACGCGATTGGTGTCAATGTCAAGCAGGTCGCCCAAACGAAGCATACACGCGACAAATAATGGGTGGCATTTCTCCGTACCACAACCCGAATTCTCCTCAACGGGAAGCGACAACAATTGTTCTTGGCTTTGGGTATGAGCGTGGCATATTCTACCCAACAATTTAATAATTCTTTCCGGAATCGGATTGCCCGGCAGGTGTAGGGATGATGCGTTATTTACGTAGGTATTTGAACGCTCTGCGTGACTATTGCGAACAAAATCCGCTATGAGAAATTTCTGAGAATCAATATTTTCTGCTGTTATCTCACAATTACGATAAAAAAGCCTGCCATCTTTGACCTCAAAACACTTTGCATACTCATACATTGGAGAGTTTGTGTCCTTCTGCTTTGCCACAACATATTCCACAAATTTGGAACCATCTTTCAGATACTCCACCTTGTCTTCTTTGGTTACAACCATACCCAAATCGTGATAATAAGCTGCGGTCAGAAGCAACCACAAGTCCACCACTGACAATTTACTGATAACATCGCGTCCCATTATCAGTTCTATGTTATTTAGGATAGTTTGGGAGTGAGTCGCATCGTGCAAACTATAGTGAGGAAAAAAATGCGATATGGTGTTCAAAATCTGCGGGACATAATCCTTGGCAAGTTCCCATTGTTGTACATATTTCTTTGCTTCGTTAATGGTGGCTGCCTTTTCACAGAGAGTCTGTTCGATATAGCTCATAGGACTTTGTATTAAATGGATTGGTAGATACAACAAATTTAGTAAAAATATACCTATTCCTATTCAATTTTAGAGTTTTTTTTCACATCTTTGTAAGTATAAAGTGCTGAAAATGCAGACTGCGAATGAAACGATTACTGATTATCGGCCTATTGTTTATGGTTGCTTGCGGTGGGAGCACAAAGTCCACCAACAGGCTGCTTGCCGAGGTTAGGGAGGCCGACCAAGGCATACGGCACCAAATGGCAGCACTGACCAAAGCCGTTACCGTGGAAGGGCACACCGAACTCATTGATTCGCTCATCCTCACAAGTGAGCAGGTGGAGCGCATCGACACCCGAAACGTGGTCATCGTGGACAGTCTGCTACAAGGCGGACTCCCCAAGGGGCTCTCCACCGAGTCCTATGAAACCATTTGGCTCGTGATTGACCACGCACCACTACAAATGCAACAAAAGCACCTTCCGCTCATTGAGCAGATGGCCGCACAAGGTCTTATCGCTCAGAGCGACTATGCCACCCTCTTTGACCGCATAGCAATGGGCCAACACAAGCCACAACGATATGGTAGTCAGGCCGTTCAGTTCGGCACAGACGAGAAGCAACACCTCTATTTGTGGCCGGTGGAGTGCGTGCAAAAATTAGACTCTTTGCGCACAGCAGTTGGGATGTCGCCCATTGACGAATATCTCCTGCTATTGACCGAAGCAACAGGCATTGAGGCTCAATTTGACCCTGCAATCACGGTGGAGGAAATGGAGCATTTGCGGGGCAAAGGGCAGCAGTAGGACCATCAACCCAATCAGCGCAATATGAACTTTCGGACTTTTGGCAAGCAGGAGGCTCCGGTGGTGGTGTTCTCAAAGATGAACCACGGGGAACTCCTCATTGACCATCCCGAAGAGGTGGCCCAAAGAATCATTGCAATTTGTAATGCGGAATGGTAGCCAACAAGAAAAACTCGTTTTCCAACATAACAATAGACTATGAATAAAACGTATCGTCAGTACATCGGAATTGTGGTTGCAGTGTTGCTTTACTACATCATCCACGAAGGTGCCCATCTTGTGGTTGCCCTATCACAAGGGGTATTCAAGCAGATAAACCTGATTGGGTTAGGTGTGCAGATTGACGTGTGGGCCGACCGAATGAGCGATTGGCAGATGGGCATTTTCTGCCTTGCAGGCCCCGTGGCCACTTTGTTGGCCGGTTGGTTGATGGTGGCCTTTGTGCGCCAAATTTGCCACTGCAAATCGAGCGTAGTGCGTGCTTGTGGGTGGTACACATCGCTCACTCTGCTTATGCTTGACCCCATCTACTTGAGCATCTTCTATCGCTGGGTGGGAGGTGGAGATATGAATGGTATCGCCCTGCTGTGGCCCACAGGGGTGGTGTCAGCAGCGGCAATCGTGGTGGGTATAATCAACTTGCTGCTCATCTGGAAGATACTCTATCCAACATACACCAAATCGTTTGCAAAATAAACTATTATGAAAGAAAATCTGACCATTCAGGCTTTGGCCAAGTTCTCCCTTGGGGTGCTCCTCGTGTGGGTGCTGATATTCCTCCCTGCGGGCACGCTCTCCTACTGGCAGGGGTGGCTACTGATGCTGATTTTGTTTGTTCCGATGCTTGTGGCCGGCTTTGTGATGTTAGCCAAGAGCCCCTCGCTGTTGCAGAAGCGGCTCAATGCCAAGGAGCAGCAAGGCGAACAAAAGACCGTGGTGAGGCTCAGTGGAGTGCTGTTCGTGGCGGCCTTTGTGGTTGCGGGACTCAATCGGAGGTTTCAATGGTGCGAGTTGCCCGATTGGTGTGTGTGGACAGCGGCGGGTGTGTTCCTCTGTTCCTACCTTATGTATGCCGAGGTGTTGCGTGAGAATGCCTACCTCTCGCGCACCATTGAGGTGCAGGAGGGCCAAAAGGTCATCGACACGGGGCTCTACGGCATCGTGCGCCACCCGATGTACACCGCCACAACCATACTCTTTCTCTCTATGCCATTGGTGTTGGGTTCGTTGTGGGCCTTCCTCATTATGTTACTCTATATCCCACTGATTGTCAAGAGGATAAAAAACGAGGAGAAGGTGCTGACCAAGGGTTTGGAAGGCTATGGGGAGTACAAGCAGAAGGTAAAATACAGACTCATTCCCTTTGTGTGGTAACGCAGTTATGTCGGATAGTCGCCCAATAGCATATTGCACCAACCGCCAAGAGTGGCGGCAGTGGCTTGTGGCCAACTTTGAGAGCGCAAGAGAGGTGTGGTTTGTTTTTCCCACCAAGGCTTCGGGCGAGGTGGGTGTGGCCTACAACGATGCGGTGGAGGAGGCGCTCTGCTTTGGGTGGATTGACGGCGTGGCGGGCACACTCGACCCACTGCACCAGCTGAGGCGTTTCACCCCAAGGCGTAAGGGTAGCCCCTATTCAAGGCCCAACATTGAGCGGCTCATTTGGCTCAACGAGCAGGGACTACTCCACCCTTCGGTGCGCACCTCGGTGGCCGACCTCATCACCCTGCCGTTTCAATTCCCTGCCGACATCATCGCCACGCTGCAACAGGACCAGAAGGTGTGGGAGCACTATTGCGCCTTCTCGGAGCCCTACAAGCGAATTCGTGTGGCCTACATTGATGCGGCCCGCAAAAGGCCGGAAGAGTTCAAACGCCGACTGGATAATTTCCTCGCCAAAACTCGCCAAAACAGACTTATCGTTGGCTATGGAGGCATTGAGAAATACTATTCCACTGCCCACAACACGCCCAATAAATAGTTGTGCCACACCCACTTACACTCTGCACCCAACAATGATGCGATTTTTCTTGCAAAAAAGTGCACAAAAAATTTGCAGTTTACCGAAAAGTGAGTATTTTTGTAATGATTTCAAAAACGAAACGACTATAAAATAATTATAAATAGGTAAAACCACACACTCACAGGTTATGATTGTAGCAAGAGAGTATCTTCAGAGTTTCGGCATCAGGCCTTCGGTGCAGCGCGTGGCGGTGATGCACTATCTGCTCACACACCGCACCCACCCCACCGTTGACGAGATTTACAGCGAGTTGGTCAATGAGATTCCAACTCTTTCGCGCACAACCGTCTACAACACCCTGCACCTGCTCTATGAGCACGGAGCCATCTTGGCACTCTGCATTGACGGAGTGAACACCCACTTTGACGGCTACACTTCGCCCCACGCCCACTTTATGTGTTCGCAGTGTGGCAAAATCTACGATGTAGACCTTGACGATGTGGCCTTTGTGGAGCGCAACACCCCCAAGAACGCCTCCATAGTTACCGATGCGCAACTCTACTACAAGGGTGTGTGCGCCACTTGTGCCAACAAAAGCAACTAACAGAAAATCAAACAATAAACAAATTAAACACAAAACACACATTTAGCTATGAAAAAATTCCGTTGTACCGTATGCGGCTACATCCACGAGGGCGATGCCGCACCCGAGAAATGCCCCCTTTGCAAAGTAGGTCCCGAGAAATTCGTAGAGGTAGTTGAGAGCGATGAGGCTCTTCAGTTTGCCGATGAGCACACTTTGGGTGTTGCCAAAGGTTGCCCCGAGGAGATTTGGAAGGGCTTGCAGGAGCACTTTATGGGCGAGTGTACCGAGGTGGGTATGTACCTTGCAATGTCGCGTCAGGCCGACCGCGAGGGCTATCCCGAGATTGCCGAGGCCTTCAAGCGTTATGCTTGGGAGGAGGCAGAGCACGCAGCCAAATTTGCCGAGTTGATTGGCGAGGTTGTTTGGGACACCAAGACCAATGTCTACAAACGTATGATGGCCGAGCACGGTGCTTGCGATGGCAAGAAACACATTGCAACGCTCGCCAAGCAGAACAACCTTGACGCCATTCACGACACCGTTCACGAGATGGCCAAAGACGAGGCTCGCCACGGCAAGGGCTTCGAGGGCCTCTACAACCGCTATTTCAAATAGCAAGTTGAACGAGTAACACACAAGGATATACACCCAAACGCAAACAAGGCTCGGAGAGAATTCTCCGAGCCTTGTTGTTTTTGTGAGCATTGCCACACACTTGGGGACCACACACTCCCAAACGTGCGACACCCACCGCCCTGTGGTGGGTTATTTGAGGTTTGCAACCACGAAGTCTACGGTTTTGTAGAATATCTCGCCGGCCTTATCGCTCTTCTTTGCGGCAATGTTGTGGTCGTAGTAGGGGTACTCGAGGTACTCCACTACTCCACCCTTCGCTTTGAGCGCAGCGGCAAAATCCCTACTCTGGGTGTACTCCACCACCGAGTCGCCAGTGCCACACACCAACATAGCGGCGGGCAGGTTTTTCTTGGGAATGCGATACTGGGGCGAAGCCTTCTTCAACACCGAGGGGGCCAAATCTTTGAAATAGGCCAACCTCTGGGGGTCTTTGGCACGGGTGGTGATGGCGGCGGTGGTGAGGTCATAGATACCTGAATAGCCAACCAACACCTTTGCGCCCTTGATGGTCATTGCGGCCAAGCCGGAGAGGTGCCCACCGGCCGAAGCACCGCAGAAACCGAACACCTTGGGGTTGATACCCAACTCCTCGGCGTGCTCCTGCACCCACTTCACGGCGTCCTCAACGTCTTGTGCCGACACCTCAACACTTGCGTCCGGCTTGTCGGCCAGCGTGTAGGAGATGCGCACACCTGCGATACCGTGCTGCACGGCGAGATACTTGGAGAGCGACTTGTTGGACTCCTTTGTGCCCCTTGCCCAACCACCACCGTGGATGTAGACCATAAAAGGTGCGGGCTGCTCGCTCACTGCCTTGTCCACTGTGAGCACGAGTTCGTAGTCGGAATAGGTTTTGTAGACATAGTCCACACTCTCACACCCTTTGTAGAGTTTGCTCGACACGAAGTTCACGGGCTCGTAGGGCACGAGCAGGTCGGGCACTTCGGCGAGGTTGATGTATTTGTACTTCTTGGGGGTGAGGATTTCATACTTACCCTCGCCCACCTCTTTGAGTTTCATTGCATAGCGGTTGGTGATGTCCTGTGCCGAGAGGGCTGTGGATGCGGCCAACGCCAGTGCAACGAGAATGAATAGTTTTTTCATCGGTTAATTGGGGTTTGACTTTTCTTGTGCATCTGCGAGAACTCGAGCAGGGTTGATAGGTGCTGCCTTACGACTGCCATAGCGCCATCGCTGTCGTGGTTTACGATACAATCGTAGAGTTCTTTGTGCTCACGCAAGACATCCTCACGCGGCACTGCGCAGACTTTGTATTTCTGAAAATACTTCAACACATCGGGGGTAATAATGAGCAACAGAGATGACATCACAGGGTTGTGTGCTGCGCGTGCTACGGCTTGGTGGAACTCAAAGTCTTTGGGGACTTGGTCCTCCGTACCGAACTTTTCCTCGCACCCCACCATTGCGGCTTTCATTGCCTCAATGTCGGTTTCATCGCGATTTTGCGCTGCGAGCCTTGCGGTTTCCACCTCCAAGAGCAACCTCACATCCACGAGCGAGGAGAAGTCGTAGCGGTCAATTTTGAGCATATCCGTGAAGAGGCTCTCCATCTGCTGCAACTTCATCTGCGTAACCACGGTACCACTCTGGGGATAGGTTTTAGCCAACCCATAGAACTCCATCTTCTGGAAGGCGCACCTAACGTGTGCTCGGCTTACTCCGAGATGTTCGGCCAACTTGCGTTCTGCGGGCAGACGGTCGCCCGAGGATAGTCGTCCGAAGTAGAGTTGGTCTTTCACATAGTTGAGCACTTTCTCGACTTCATCGGAGAGTGCGATGTTTTTGTTCTGTTGGTTAGTCATCTGTGTGTTAAATTATTACCTCGTGTTTCTCAAGAAAAAGCCGTGCCCTTCGCGGGCGAAAGACACGGCCAAAGTTAGTAATAATTTCCCTATTGGTCAAAAATTGGTCAGAAAAATTCAACCATTGACCATTTTGCAGTGCGACTAATTCAGCCTCTTCGACCAATACATATCGAAGGTAATCTTACCATCGCGCTTCTCAGTATCAGGGTTGACAGTAATAAGCTGATAGATTTCATTGCCATTACTATCTTTACCAAGACCTCCCAAAGTTACATCAATATTCTTAATCCAAATATAACCCTCATTGATTTTGGTAGTTTTATCGCTGTAATCCTTATACTGAACAACAATCACACTGTCTTCTGTCCAAATACTATTTGACGTTTTATCTGGAGCCGCCAATGCGGGAGCATCAGTTGTCGGCGTGGTGCCGCTGTAAAGCATACCGGTAAGACTACCATCTTTCACAGCTTTTGCGTGTTCCAACTCGGTACTGCTCTTCATCACTCGGTACTGCATAAACGGAGTACCCCAAGTTTGTCCGACATAGGTATTGTAGGAAGAAGCACCTTCGCCTTTGTAGCGGTGGTTTTTCAAAATCATATCTGTATTTGTTGGATTAACCATACTTAGTTTACCTGACGAATCCGTTACAAATGCTATGTACGGTTTCACAGCCGCATACAATGCCGGTGTCATAGCTGCATCATAAGTTTTCTTTGCTGTTACATAGGGGTTTACAACACCCGTTCCAAGACCGATACCATAGTCCTCGTTGGTTGCAGCAAAGTCCTTTGCCGAATAAACCCTACCATCATCGGGAACAAAATATGCATTATCAGACGAGAAATCCGAATAAGTTGCAGCAGAATTGGAACCCATACCAAGAGTGATATTCTCGTAGTGGTAGAAAGGATAGATGCTGATTGTGCCAAGAGTACCCTCCTCGTCCTCGTAGGTGTAGGTAATATCGTAGTCGGCAGCAGTGGTGGCAGTACCGGTGCAATCGGGCACCTTCACAACCAACTCGGTACCGGTCTGCGAAACAACCTCGGCAGCAACACCACCAACCTTAACGGCTTGTGCGTTGAGCAGGTTGGTTCCGGTAATAGTAATGGTGTTGTTCAGGTAGAATTTGTCCTCACTGCTGTCGTTGCTCACAACCGAGGTTGCATTGGGCTCACCTGCGGGGATAGCCTCAAGAGTGATGCTCTTGCCGGCACGTGCTCCACGCAGCAGTGCACCTGCGGTGAACTGTACGGCGGGGTGAGTACCCTTGTTGGTCTTGATGCGTACAGTGAAGGTGTCGCCCTCAAGGTAGGAGGTAGTCTCATCGTAGTAGGGAGACTCTGCCTTGGGCGCATAACCAGCATTAAGCATAAACCTAACATCTATCTTCTTAGTTGCAGCCACAGCGCCATTGCTAACGGTGGTTGTGATGGTCGATTTGGTCGATTTCCAGTAGCCATAGTTGGTGCCATTCGCAACAGTGTGGCTGGTAAGTCCTTGTTCTACTTCACCTTTAGAAGTGTTTGCAATAAACTCTCCTGCCAAAACCTTACCACCCTCCGAAGTAAGGCTCACCTCCTCAATGGTAACATCCTCGCCGGTGGCGTTGGTGATACCAAGCCTCAAAACGGCAAAGGCTCGTTTGATTTTGAGTTCTACAGCACTTTCGGGCATAGCCTTACTGTTGTTGGCATAGACAAAGTCGTAGGCCGACATATCCCACTTCGATGCAGTGGCATCGTAGGTCTGCTCAGCAGGGAGAATACCGTGAACTTTGGTGTGGCTCTCGGTGTCCTCATTATAGGGATAGTAGAAATAGAACTTGTGGGCAGACGCATCAACATCAACCCATTCGGCTTCTCCTGTAAAAGTAGCAGTAGCCGAGTCAGAGCCAAGAGTGGCAGTATATACAATATTCTGCGCATTGGCGACCTTTGTGTCGGAGCCGGCTCCTGTTGCCCTATAGTTGTAGTACAAACCGGCCGTTTCGGTGCCGTTCCAAAGGGTGGTTGCACCATCCTCAAGGTCAAGGGCGGTGCGGCCCTCTGCGTCAGTCTCAGGACCGACAACAAAGGTGATGGTGTTCTCGGAGCCCTCTCCACCATTGAGTGCGGGGCCCTCATCTTCAAATGCGTTGTTGCAAGCGGAAATGGTCATCGCAGCAGCAACAAGTGTCAAAATGTAATAAATCTTTTTCATAGTCGTTGTTGCTGTTTTTTAGAGTTCATCATCCCAACTGCTTTCCTCGCCCAAGCCGGGGAGTTCGAGTCCAATCTGCGAGGGGTCCGAAAATGCGATACCTTGCTCAATATCAACACTTTCCATCTCTAATAGGGGGGGTAATAAAGCGTTTTCATTGTGTTTTGTTTGTTGTTTAATTTGTGTTTATAGTTTATTGTGAGTATTTTTTTCTCTCTATTTTTCCTCAATGGTGAAGTCGGTGAAGAGTAGCGATTCATCCCTCAGGCTGCCATCGGTGCGCATACTGCCATTCTCGCCCACATAGCGGTAGATACCCCACTTTGGACGAATTGCATCGGCTCCATCGCGCCAAATGTCGATGTTGTCGGTCTGGTAGGAGAGCAGCACCTTATCATCACGCAAGCGCACAATCTCAATCTCATAGGCACCCGAGTGGCTATAAGTCGCCGTCTCCGTGGCCATAACCCACTCGCCCTCAAAATCGCTCAGAAGAGCCGTCTTGAGTTTCACGGCCGAAGCCCCATTGGGGCCATAGTGGGTGAGTTCGAGATATTGCGTCTCATTAACCAAACGAGCCACAAGGATAATCAGCGGGTTGCCCACATCATCACCACCATAGCCTTTGAGTTGGTGCAGGTGGCAGAACTTGCTTGTAGCCTTGAAGCCCTTGGGAATCTGGAATTTCCAAGTGTAGGTGTGAGTTTCGCCCTCCGCCGCAACCATATTCTCAGGCGATTTTTCGTAGGTCTTAATCTCGTTGCGCTGGCGGTCGGTAACGTCTGCTTTGCCACGGTCGTCATCAATGGCGATGTGGATGTCGAAGCGGTAGACATAGCGAGCCAAAGTGGTGTCCCACACCTGTGTGATGTGCCTCACGGGGCTCTCGGCGTGGCTACCCGACTCATCGGGGCACTCCTCATAGTAGCCGTGGGCGTTCATATAGGCATAGGTGTCGCTCACGCCATCGGGCACAAGCGCACAAGGCTGACCCGTAACCGCAGGATAGCGGCTCGCAATGCTATTGCCCTTCAGAGTGATTTTCTTCACAGCACTTCCACCACGCATCAGCCCACCGGCCTTGAACTCCACAACAGGGTGAGTACCCTTGTCGCTCTCCACAACCACACTGAAGGTGTCGCCCTCAAGATAGGCCGTGGTCGAGTCATAATAGGGAGAGGAGGCCTTGGGCGCATAGCCCGCATTGAGCATAAGCCTCACATTCATCTTCTCGCCCGCCTTCAAGGTACCATTGGCCACATTGGTCGCCACCTCCGAAGAGGTAGAGGTCCAGTAGCCATAGTTGGTACCATTCGCCTCGGTGTGGTTGGAAAGTCCTTGGTCTACGGTGCCTTTGGATATGTTGGCCAAAAAATCACCCGCCAAAATCCTACCTCCCTTTGAGGTGAGCGTCACTTTGCTGACCACCACGTCCTCGCCGGAGGCGTTGGTAATCTCAAGCCTCAGCACAGCAAATGCACGCCTGAGTTTGTTCAGCGCCACTTGGCTACCATAGGCGATGTCGTTCTTGTTGGCATAGACAAAGTCGTAGGCCGACATATCCCACACCGCTGCGGTCGCATCGTAGTTCTGCTCGGCAGGAAGAGTACCCTTAACCTTCGTGTGGCTCTCGGAGCCCTCTCGGTAGGGGTAGTAGAAGTAGAATTTGTGGGCCGCACTCTCGGTGCCCTCACCGTCATACCACTCCGCATCGCCCCCGAAAGTGGCCGAAGCCGAAGCGGGGGTTGCTGTGGCAGTGTAGATGATGTTTTGGGCCCCACTTACCTTTGTGTCCTTAGACGCACCGGAGAGTCGGTAGGAATAGAAAAAGCCCGCCTCCTCGGTGCCGTTCCAGAGGGCTGTTGTCCCATCCGAAAGACTAAGCACCGAGCGAGCCTCTTCGCTACCGTCATCCCCAACGGTGAAGGTGATTTTGTCGGTCCCGCCCACGTTTACCTCAGGCGAGCCCTCCTCCACACCATTGTCGCACGCCACAAAGGTCAGCGCAACAACCGCAAGTGTCGCAACTCGTTTTGCAATCTTCATCATTAAGTCTAAATATCGTTTATCTTCTCTCACGCACACGCCCACCTCTCGGCCACACCACACACAGCGGAACATCGGCGGAGGGGCGTTGTGTTTGTTTTCTACTCCTCCTTGATGGTAAAGTCGGTGAAGAGCAGCGACTCATCCCTCATCTGGTCCTTAATGCTGCCGCCTGCACCAAAGGAGCGGTAGATGCCCCATTTGGGACGTATGGCCGTGGCACCATCGCGCCAGATGTCGATGTTGTTCGTCTTGTAGTAGAGGAGCGTTTTGTCGTCCCTCATACGCACAATCTTCACCTCATACTTACCCTTGTGGAGGTAGGTGGCCTTCTCCTCAACCATCACCCATTCGCCCTCAAACTGGTCGAGCAGTGCGCTCTCCAACTTCACCGCCGAGGCTCCATTGGGGCCATAGTGGGTAAGTTCGAGGTACTGCTTGCCACTGCGCAGGCGGGCCACAAACGTAATCAGCGGGTTGCCGATGTCATCCCCACCGTAGCCTTTGAGTTGGTGCAGGTGGCAAAACTTGCTTGTAGCCTTGAAGCCCTTGGGAATTTGGAATTTCCAAGTGTAGGTGTGAGTTTGGCCCTCGGCCGCAACCATATTCTCGGGCGAGGCAGCGTAGGTCTTAATCTCATTACGCTGACGGTCGGTAATCTCGGGCTTGCCCCTATCGTCATCAATATCAATATGAATATCAAAACGATAGACGTAGCGAGCCAGTGAGTCATCCCACACCTGAGTGATGTGTTTTACGTGGCTCTTGGCGTGGAGGCCCGAACTATCGGGGCACTCCTGATAATAGCCACGAGCATTCATGTAGGCATAGGTGTCGCTCACACCATCGGGCACAAGCGCACAGGGCTGACCCGTAGCCGCAGGATAGCGTTCTGCCATAGGCTTGGGCCTCGCCGGTGTGGTCTGTGTGGTGGTGTCCTCACTCCCGCTACCCCCACCGGAGGAGCTTCCTCCTCCGGGTTGGGGTGTGGGAATTTCAAAATCAACACCCGTGCAGGCAAACATTGCAGCCGCCAGCACAATCTGTGTCAAAATCGTCATCGTATGTCTACGCTTTGCTGTCATTAGGAGAAGAGTACGCCGCCGTTGATGTCGATGGAGGTACCGGTGATGTAAGACGACTCATCGCAAGCGAGGAAGCACACGAGGTCGGCAATCTCCATAGCGGTACCCTCACGGCGCAGAGGTGCAGTCTTGTGGAGGTTCTCACGTGCCTCAGGTTTGGTGAAGCGGTCGTGGAACGAGGTGTTAATCATACCGGGAGCAAGTGCGTTCACGCGGATGCCCTGAGGACCAAGCTCCTTGGCCATCGAGCGGGTGTGGCACATAACAGCAGCCTTGGCGGTTGCATACATCGAAGCACCGGGGCCACCACCATCGCGAGCAGCCTGCGAAGAGAAGTTCACAATCGAACCACCCTCTTTCATCAAGGGCACCACCTCGCGAGTGCAGAGGAACACGCTACGCATATTCACATCCATCAGGAAGTCATACCAAGCCTCGTCCTGCTCAACGATAAGTTTGCGGCCAACAATACCGCCAACCACGTTCACGAGCACGTGTACGGTGTCGCCAAATGCCTCAACAGCCTTCTCAAAGAGGTTCTTAACATCGGCTGCCTTGGTCATATCGCCTTGAACAGCGATAGCCTGACCACCATCGGCCTCAATCATCTTAACAGTCTCGGCTGCATCCTCGGGGTTATCAAAGTAGTTCAAGCACACCTTTGCGCCCTCTGCTGCAAGTTTCACAGATACTGCACGACCCAAGTCGCGTGCGCCACCGGTTACGATGGCAACTTTTCCTTCAAGTTTCATAACTTTTTTTGTTTTTTTTAAGTTTGTTATTTTGGTTAATTTGCAAAAACATTTCTCTTATTCAGCCGATTTGGTCTGCTCGATTTTGCCACCAAAGATGAAAATCGACAGCAACGACAGCGGTACCAATGCTGCACCCACGATGAAGAAGGGCACCCAGTTGCCACCGGCGGTGATGATGGGCACAAGCCAAGTCATAATCAGCGTGCCACACACTGCGGCAGCACCACCGATACCGGCCAAAGTACCCACGCTCTTACCAGTTTGGAGGTCGCTGGCAACGGTCTGGATGTTGGTCATCATAAACTGGTAGCCACCCAAAATCAGAGCCATCATCACAACAGCCATAATGGGCGAACTTGCCATAGCGGCCAAAATCATACCCGGAATTACCATACAGGCACCAACGCACACAGCGCACTTGCGAGCGAAGTTCACACTCTTGCCCTTCTTGATGAGCCAGCCACTAAACCAGCCACCTGCAATGGAGCCCACAGCAGCACCCACGTAGGGTACCCAAGCCGACATTGCAATCTGCTTAATATCAAGGCCAAAGACCTCAATGAGGTAAATAGGCAACCAAGTTACGAACATCCACCAGATGGGGTCCAAGAAGAAACGACCGAGAATTACGGCGTAGTTCTTCTTCTCGCTGAAGAGGCGGCCGTAGGTCTTGCTCTTGGTGTTGTTCACCACGTTCTCGGGCTGGCCCTCAATGATGTATTTCTGCTCCTTCTCGGTAATCCAAGGGTGCTCCTTCGGGCCCTTCTTGTTGATGATGAGCCAAGGCACAACCCAAATGATACCGAGCGAGCCCACGATGATGAAGGTAATCTTCCAACCGAAGGCAATGAACAACACGGGAATCAGAATGGGAGCGATGATGCTACCTGCCGAAGCGGCTGCACCAAAGATACCCTGTGCCAAAGCACGCTCCTTCTGGGGGAACCACTCGGCATTCGACTTGGTGGTGCCGGGCCAAGGACCAGCCTCACCCAAACCGAGCATAACCCTGAAGAAGGTGAGCGATTTGAGGCCCGAGGAGAGCGATGCAAGTGCATCGGCAGCACCCCACAGCAGGGCCGACAGAGTGAAGCCCTTGCGGGTACCAATCTTGTCGTAGACCTTGCCGGAGAAGAGTTGGCTCACTCCATAGGCAATCATAAAGAACATTGTGATGACAGCCAGCATACTCTTGGCCTGCTTCTGCTGCTCCTCTTGTGGTGCGGAGGTGTCCACAAGGCCGAGGTCTTTGGCAATACCGCCATACTTGATGTAGGTCAGCGAGCCGTTGTCGCCCAGTGTAACCTCGTCTGCTTTCAGTTCGAGCACGCCCTCTTGTGCCTGTACGAGATAGAGGTTGGTGGAATCCACAACGCTCCACTCGCCTGCGGGCACTTCCACCTTGGTGTTGGCCACCCACATATAGTTGAGCGTACCTCGGTCGAGGTAGTTGATGATGGTTACCAGCACAATCAGCGACAGTACCACCCATCTCAATCCTTTAACTTTCATATACGTTTTGCGCTGTTTTAGGGGATTAGAGTTTCAAGAAATCGGCCCTCACAGGCGAGAAAGTGTCGATGAGGATACCCTCCTCCAAGCACACACAGCCGTGGAGTTCATCGGGGGCAACATAGTAGCCATCGCCAGCAACCAGCACCTCTTTTTTGTCGCCGATGGTGAGTTCAAACTTACCACTTGCCACATAGGTAGCCTGCGAGTGGTAGTGCTCGTGCATCGAGCCCACTGCGCCCTTCTCAAATTTAACCTTCACAATCATCAGCTGGCCATCGTAGCCCATAATCTGACGAGTGATACCGGGGCCGGGGTTCTCCCAAGCCATCTGACTTTCAATCTGGAAAGTTTCGCTTCTTGTCTTCATTGTTGATTAAAGTTTTTGTTAATGATTGGTTTATTATGTTGTTAATTTTCAATTTGTTCTACTCAACAGCCCACACGCCGTTCCACTTGTAGGTCTTACCACCGGCTTTCACCTTGTGGTCGCCCTCGGGGTTGCGGTTGGCAAGGCAGTAGGTGCGGCTTTGACCACCCACGAAATCAACCCTCACGATGGTGTAGTCGGCATTATCCACAACCACCACAACATCCTTCACCGAGGATTTGGCATTGGCGGTCTTTTCCACCTGAAGGTTGTAGACACCGTGGCTCTCAATGGTCGAGGCGAAGGTGTGGTTGGTAGCCTTTTGGCGCAGCAGGTAACCACCATCGGGGCGCAGGTTGAAATCGGGGTCGTTGGCACCCAGTCGCAACATCTTCATCTCCGTGGTGGGAGTTGTTGCGGTGGAGATGCTGTAGAACCTATCGCCTTCAAGGAAGGTGTAGCAACTTGTGCTGCTCTGCTCGTTGCGGCCCTCGGCCTCCACCCAAATGTGCTGGTAGCCATTCTTATCGCCGAGTGTAGACATTGTGGTGAGTGCCTTTGTGTAGGGGAAATTGAGGCTTACCATATGTCCATTGTACCAGAAGGGGAGGTCGTAGGTGTGCTCGGTGTCGCTCTCCAAACGGAACACATCCACAATCAGCGGATACTGCAACCACTCCACATCATCGTAAATCACCGTGCGGTGCATCTTCACACCCTTCACGGCAGCATTCTCCTTGGCCGAGATAATACTCCTCTGGTCGCCCGACTCAAAGTAGTAGACATCCGAGTGGTGCTTTGACGACTCCTTGATTTTGCCGTCAAAGTGCGACTTACCATCAACAGTTACGGTGCTGTGGGCGATGGTCTGCATTGCAAAGCTCTTGTTCTCACGGGTGTAGTGGCCCTTGTACTTAGCCTCAATATTGAGGAACCTTGATGCGCCATAGTCGGGCAACACCACGTTGTCGTTGTCGTAGTAGGAGATGACGAGTTTGTCGTAGTGTCCGTGCGAAAGGCCGTGGGAGGTTGCCTTCAAGGTGAGTGCGCTGTTCACATCGGGGCGCACCGAGCGGATTACTCCAATACCGCCCTGCGAGCCATCGGCACCATCGCGCCACATTGCGCTGTAGAGTTTGATGGGCTCGGCCTTACCGGCAGCAATATCACGAGCCACAGCATAGCCTGCATCGCAAGGGATAAACTTGTTTTGGTAACGCTGGGCAACGTCCAACAGCATAGGATTCTTGTAGGCATTGTAGGCGATGTCCACAGCGAACAGCAACTCCTGACAGTCAAGTTGTTTGGTCAGCGCATCGTTGAACTTCATAAACACGCCGTTGTAGTTGAGTTGCATCAGTGCCTCCACAGCCTTGGAAAGAATGGCATCGCGGTGGGCAAAAATCTTCACCTCGGGTTTGTTGTGCTCTATACACTGCGCAAAGAGCATCATAGGCCAGATGGCATAGCGTAGGTAGTAGGCACCCTCGGTGTAGTAGCCATCGGGCGAGAGGAGGTTGTCGAGTTGCATCATAAAACCGCCATTCTTGCCCGTCTTGTCGCTACCATAGAGTGCCTGCTGGATGTACTCCTCCTCGCCCATAACCATACCGAGCATACCCACCGAAGCAGCGGCCCAAGTACCGTGGTTGTGAATGAGGTTGAAGGTTTTGTTGTTGGCAGGGTTCTCCTTGGTGCCGTTCATCACAAAGTCGGCATAGGGGCGGAAGAAATCTCTCTCCAACTGCTCACGTTTTTCGGGCGCAATGTAGTCATACACGCAGTCGTAGGCGATGGAGGTGTGCACCAACCACACACACTCGTTGAGTGTCTGCCAGAATATCCTACCCGGGGTTTTTGACAACGTAACGGGGTGGAAGTCAAGCGAGGGGTAGAGTGCGGCATAGGCATCGAGAATATCCACCACCTTCTGCGCATACTCCTCTTTGCCGGTGAGTTGATAGGCGATGCCGCAGTAGTACATCACATAGTAGTTGTCTTTGTGTTTCTCGTGGGTGTAGCCACCGCCACCGTCTTTCGGCACGGGCACCACGATGGGCTCCTCAAACGAGCGGTCGGCCTCAGTCAGTACCTCTGCCACCGAAGCGTCAAAGCCTACATTGGTACCGAGTGCAGCACGTATCTCTGCCACGCCCTCCGGGGTAAGCAGCAGACAAGGGTGCTGTTTTTGACCAAAGGCCAAAGTTGCAACCACAAGGGTTGTCAATGTCAGGAGTAGTTTTTTCATAGTGTTTTTTGTTGTATTATCGTTTTGTGTTATATCTCTCTTTCGGTTTCCACTCTTTTACAAAGCCCTATTGGCCACGATGCGGCCCGAGTTACGCAGGGTGCAACCCCTGACCGTAATCTTCTCCCACGGAGTGTCGTCCAAACGGATGGATGCACCTCCACGGCCACTGTCCACAAACCTACACCCCGCAATGGTGAGGTCCTGCACACCAATAGCCCTCAGTGCGCTACCACGACCTCGGTTGCACACGTTGCGGAACTCACACTCCTCAATCACCACACAGGGGCCACCGGTGCTCTCATCGCTACCACCACGGTAGATGTTCACACCCAAGCCGAGCAGATTTTCAAACACACACCTGCGAATGGTGATGTTCTCCGCATTGTAGCGACCGATATCCTCCCTCTCGGCACCAAAGTCCACAGCATTGCCCGAGATGTCGTGGAAGTAGCAATCCTCAATCACAATGTTGTCCGAGAATGTGTTTTGGGCACCCCTGATGGCAAAATTGGTGCTCTCGCCAAAGTCGTAGAAAGCGCACCCACGCACCTCCAACAGGTAGGGCTGAATCATCCCCTCGGCGGTGGTGATGGCGTGGCGTGCCCCAGCAGTACCGATGGCGAGTTTGCCACTGAAATCAAGGCCCTGCACCTTCAGGCTACCGCCGTCCACAATCGTAACAAGGCTTGACTTCTTGCTCCCTGCAAAACTAATCACAGGGTTGGCCTTTGCTCCCTCGGCAGCACGCAGCGTGATAGCAGCACCAACCTGCAAACCTTTGGTCAGTGGGTAGCGGCCCTCGGAGAGTACAATCACATCGCCCTCCTCGGCCTCTGCCACAGCCTTTTGCAGTTGCTCGGCACCTGCCACCTCCACGGTGCGGCCATTCTCCACAGCCACCTTCGGCTCGGCCACATACCAGCCTGCTCCCCTACCCTTACGCATTGCCTCAACATCAACAGCGGGGCACTCCACGGAGCCATTGGTAAAGCCCTTCAAGTAGACCTTGCGGCCCAGTTCTACGGTGTTGTTGCGGAAAGTAAACCCGCTGGTGCGGTCAATGGCCATAAAGGGAGCCACAAGTTCCTTATTCTTAATCTGATTGCCCTCAAACAAGATGCGCTCGGGCGCCAACGTGCGTTCCTCATCGCAACCCGTGCCAAACTCAATGTTGGCGCAGTCGATGAAGGTATTGTTCACAATCTCAACATTTTCCACCAAGCAGTAGCGGTTGGGCAGCGAGTTGGGCACAGCGTTCATCAGTGCCAAAGCCGAGAAAAACCTCTCGCCACGCACGCCCACAAAGGTGTTGCCAACAACCTTGTGGCCCGCATTAACCACCCTCACACCGCCGGTGTGTTTCACTCCGTTACCCATAAAAACATTGCCCTCAGCCACATTCCTATCGCCGTGGCGCAGAGCCAACACACCCTGACACTCCCAGAAGAGGTTGCGGCGCACGATGTTGTCGCTCGATTTGATGGACACAACCTCCACCTCGCCATTGCAGTGGTCAAACACGTTGTCCTCAATGACCACCTGCGAAGAGGTGTAGGCGTGTTGCGAAGCACCCACACGGATGGTTTCGGCCCCATTGGAGCCAAACAGGTGACGATTGGCAAAGAGGTTGTGGTCGATGCGGTGTGCGCACCCTGCGCTGTTGTCGTGATTGAGGTTTACGCCCACGAGCAGGCCACGGTTGAGTTTGCCGGTTTGGGTGTTGTGGTCGTACCTATTGGCACGCCCCGCAATAATCACATCATCATAGAAATCGTTGCGCTGTGCGGGGTTGTAGTCCTCAATCACACACTCGGTCATCCTACACTCCTCGGCATACTCCTTGCCTTTGCGGAACTCCACGATGGCTCCCTCGGGCGAATAACCACCCTTGAAGTGGAGGCCACACACGGTCAGTCCACGCCCCACAATGCGCAGGTTGGAGGCTCCGGTGATAACCACGCCGCCCTCGCTCTCGGGCACAACCACGATGGGTTGCTCGGCCGTGGCAGCACCCTTCCACACGAGCCTTACATCACTATAAGTACCATTGGCAACCACGATGGTGTCGCCACCTTTGGCAGCGGCCACCTTGTCGGCCACCTTCTCAATATTCACGGGTCCGCCACAAGCCACAAGCCCGATGGCCAACACCAAGAGTGTAAACTGTTTCTTCATACTATCGTTTTGTGTCTTATGCTCCCTACTTAATTTTCCAACTCACACCACAATTCTTCGCCGAGGGGAGGTCCACTTTGAGTTTGCCCATAATCTCCACGGCACCCGATGTGGTTTGTGCTCCACGGGGCTGACCGAGCAGGTCCTTGTCAATGCCCTCCACAGCGGCAACCCTATTCTTATCAAGAAAACTCTTCTTCAGAGGGCCAACTACGCCCTTTACCTCGCGCACCAAAGGATTGACCTCCTCGGCACCAAACTCCTCGGCAGTGAGGCCCTTCACCTTACCGCCCCAAAGCACGTTGCCACCATAGCGCATATCGGTTGGGGGCTCGGGTTTGAGGCCCACCTTCACATTCTCCACCTTTTTGTCCTCGGAGAGATTGACAACCACGTTATTCACAATATCGTTATCCTTGATTGCCAACTTGTTGCGTTTGCCCGTGTGGTTAATATTGAAGCCCATCTGGCAGTTGTAAATCGTGTTGTGCGCCACCAAGCAATGGTCGGCAGCGAAGTAGCCATTGAGGGCCGAGTCGGGCTCGCCCTGAATTAGCGAAATGGCCGCATAGTAGCCCCTACCGGTGAGGTTCATCAGCAGGTTGTTGTAGACCTTGTGGCCCACACCAATGAGCCTGATACCGCCCGTGCTGGTTGCAATGCCCTCATAGAGGCCACCGCCGCCACTCTTGCCTGCGCCATCGAACACATTGCCCTCCACGGTGCAGTAGTCGCCGTGGCGAAGAGTGAGTGTACCCAAGCACTCACGGAAGAGGTTGCCACGGTAGGTATTGCGGCACGACTTGTTGGAGATAATCTCCACCTCGCCATTGCACTCATAGAAGTAGTTACCCTCCACCAAGCAGCCGCCATCCTGCATAGAGAAGTGGCTGGTGCCGATACGGATGGTCTCTTGTCCGTTCTTTGAGCCACCATCCTCGCCCAGCAGACTACGTGGGCGGGTAAAGTAGTTATTCCTGATGGTGTGGGCGGGCACAACCCCCTCACGAAACCACACCACCAAGGTGGTGCCCATATTGGCCTTGTCCAATAGCGAGCAACCCTCCACGGTGTTGCCACTGCCATAGAGCGACACCCATTTGAAGTCGGTGGGGTCCATAGGAGCACCAATGGCCGTTATGGCACAATCTCGGAGGGTGCAGTTGTAGGCCTCCTGCTCGGATGAGGTGCGCATAGCCACAACCTCGCCCTTGATACCTGCGATGTCCTTGAACCAAAGGCCGCTGACCACAATCCACTCGCCACTGAAACCAAACTTCGAGGCACCCGTGAAGACGGTCTGTCCCTTCTCCTCGGCCACAATGTGGATGGGTGCCTGCTCGGTACCCACGGCGTGGATTTTTACCACTTGGTCCCTCCACTCGCCCGCTTTGAGCACAAGCGTATCTCCCGCAGAAAGTTGCACCTTCTTAATCTCCGCAGCCGAAGCGGCCTCCACTCTGCGTGCCTCTGCTGTGGGTACAAAGCCCACAATCAAACCTGCGGTCAGAGCCACGATTGCAGCAAACTTTTTCATACTCTCTCTTCAAATTAACTCCTCCGTTTGGCGGAGGTCAGTCCATATTTATATCTATTTTTTTTATCTCACTTTTCCATTTTGGGCCGCACTCACTCTCAACCTTTGCCACCGCCGCCGTAACGGAGCCGATTGAGGGGGCTGCGGAGAGGGTTGCCAGACTAACTCCGTTTTGCTTACCCCCATAGATTTTGTTGCCACTCCAAGTGATGGTCGGTGCAGGCGATGTGTAGAGGTAGACTGCATAGTCGCCACCGGAGGTGCAATAGATTGTGTTGTCGGCGATGGTGCTCTCAATCACGGGCATTGTCATCCCATCTTTGCCGTAGTTCACGTGCAACGAGTAGCGACAGCCAACGATGGTGTTATTCCTCACAACGGCACCCTTCACCTGTGCATAGCCGCTTAGGGCGGCGTTGGGCTCTCCTCTCACGAGGCAGATGGCGGTTTTGTAGCCACTGCCACGCAGTTTTTCCAAATAGTTGTTCTCCACTCGGTGCCCTTCGCCAATGATGCGCACACCTCCTGTGTTGGAACGGCCCTCGCCCAGAAACCAGTTGCCCCTTACGATGCAATCGTTGCCGTGGCGAAGTGTGAGCACCCCTTCCGAAGCCCTGAAAAGGTTGCCCTCGTATGTGTTGCCGCACGACTTGTTGGACACAATCTCCGTCTCGGCATTACACTCGTGGAAAACATTTCCACGCACCACACACTCGGCCCTGTTGAGCGAGTAGTCGCTCGTTCCGATGCGTATGGTCTCTTGTCCGTTGGTCCCATTGTCAATGGAGTAGGGACGCGAAAAGTAGTTACCCTCGATGGTGTGGCGGGGCACAACCCCACTCTCCATCCACACAACCAACAGCGCACCCATATTGCGTTTGTCGGCAAAGTAACAATTCCGTATGGTGTGGTCGCTACCATAGAGCGACACCCATTTGTAGTCTTTTGAGTTTTCGGCTGTGCCGAAACCCGTTATGGCACACTCGCTCACCACAATGTGGGAGGAGCCGCCGGAGAGCGTGAGAGGTGTTTTTGAGGGGTCTTTCCACCAGAGGTTTTTCACCTCCACATAGCGGCCACCCACCTTGAGTTGGCTGCTGCCGGTGAATACCACCTCTCCTCCCCTCTCGCCTGTGAGTACAATCGGCTTTGAGGCTGTTCCAGTGGCCGAAAGGCTTATGCTCACATTGGAGTAGGTACCACTGCGCCAAACGATTGTGTCGCCCGCCACAATGGTGAGTTTTTCCAAATCCTCCACCGAGGCTACCCACTTCACCTTTGCCGAATAGGTCGGCTCGGAGGGCGTATCGCTCGGATTGGAGGGCGTGGTTGGTGTGTCGGTGGGTGTATCGGGGTCGGTGGGCGTATCGCTCGGTGAGGAAGGCTTATCCGTTGGCTCCTCGGGCTTATCCGTTGGCTCCTCGGGCTCTTCGTTGGGCTCGGAGGGTTTTTGGGTGTTCTCACTCCCCTCCTCCTTCTGCACCGGCTCGGGAATGACAAAATCGACACCCGTGCAACCGCCCAAAGCGAGCAGTGCCACCAATGCCAATATTGCAAAATCTCTTCTCATTCCCTCTGTGCGCTTATTTCCCACTCATTTTATGTGGCAACTCCTGCCCCGAACAAAATCTCGGGGCAGGAGACCACTCAAAACCTCTTTTACATTACCATACCAATCACTAATTCAGAGGTTTAGACCAATATACATCCATAGTAATAGTGGATGTCTTCGGCAGGTTGCTGGCCGAAGTAGGCTCGGGATTTATAGACTTAACATAGATGAAGCCTGTGTTGCGAACACCACTTGCGGGCAGGCTCTTCAACTGACCATACTCATAGGTTACATACTGTACCAACAGCACCGAACCAACAGTAAAGTTATTGTTGGCAGGATTTTCAAGCACAAACTTGGGAGCACCCGAAGAGGCCCTCTTGTCGGGCAACTCATCGGTGAGCGAGGTGATGTCGTTGGTCTTCACCTTCTGTTCCCAAGCCTGCTCGCTCTCGGTTGCTCCGCTATAACCCAAGTTGCGATAAGCCACGATAGGTGTACCCAGTATTGACTGACCATCAACCACATCCGTACCATCCTCCTTCTTCATATTCTTCAACTGACTGGTGGAGTTGGTGGGGCAGATGAATGCCATACTACTACCGCTTGTAGCGAAGATGTAGGGTTTCACGGAGTAGTACTGCTCCTCGGTAAGTTTGGTCTTATCCAAAACATTCGCTGTGCTATTAACTCCTGCGTAGGGGTCGCTCCACTGCTCGGCCGAGATAATGCCACCCATATCGGGCACGAAGAAGGCCTTGTCGTGGTTGCTCTTGTCGCCCACACCCAAAACAACATCTTTCCAGTAGTAGAAGGGATAGACGGTAACCTTGCCGAAGTCCACGGGGTTGGCACCGTTGTAGAGAGCGGTGAGAGCAACCTCTTTGGCTGCGGTGAAGTTCACTCCATCGGGCACGATGAACTGCACCTCGGTGTCGCTACCACCCTCAACGAGTGTGGCTGCCACGCCGTCCACCTCAAAGCCCTCAATGCTGATGAGGTTTTGGCCCTTGACGGTAACCACCTTCTTCAGGTAGAGGCGGTTGTCGGCGCCACCATCCTCGGCAGTGAGCGAAGTGAACACAGGTTTGGCAGGACCCACAGGAGTGGTATCCACCTTGTAGTTCTCGGCCAAAGTGTAGGTCTGCACGGGGGCACCCCACTCTGCCACAATGTTTGCGCTCTGCACCACGGGGTCAGCCTGCTCAATGCTGCTGGGAGTTTTGAGCACAAGTTTGGTTGCGCTCTGCTCCACGAGTACCATCTCGTGGGCACCCCAAGTGGTCTTGGTGATAAGGTCGAGGTTTTCGCCACTGAAACTTACCTCATCGCCAATCTTGGCGCTCTGGTCGGCACCCTGAGCGGCATCAATGGTTGCCTTGGGGGTCTTCATTGTGAAGGTGCTCTCCTCGCCGGTTACGGCCAAAGTACCACCTGCCCACTCGGCAGTGATAGCGATGGTGCTGTTGCCTGCCTCGTAGGTACCCACGGGAACGACAAACTTCACTGCATCGGCAGCGAGTGTGAGAGCCTCGCCCTCCAACTTCACGCCACCAAAACTTACGGAAGTAATCTGCTCCAAGTTGCGGCCCTTGATGGTAATCTCGGTGCCGATGGTACCCTCTGCGGGAGTGAAACCACCCACGATAGCGTCAGTTACGGGCACAGTGAGGTAGAAGTTAGCACGATAGATGGTGTCCAACTTGTTGTCGTCAAGAATGTAGAGCATCGAGTAGTGGGGGTTGTCCTGCTGGGCAAAACCCACATCGGGCACCTTGAAGGTCATCTGACGGATGGTCTTCTCCACGATTTCGGCCTCGGTCTTATTGATGAGCACCTTTGCCACGTGGTCGAGATTTTGGCCCGCTACCACCACCTCATCGCCTACAAATACCCTCTTGGTACCGCTTTCATCGGTCTCGGGGGTAACTGTCTGCACGGCGGCAACGTGGGTAGGATGTTTACCTGCCTCCACCTGCTCGGAAAAATCGGTGTCGGCGCAGGCGACCATTGCTGTAGCCATCAGTGCGGCTACAAATATTGAAATTATTGTCTGTTTTTTCATAACTATCTCTCTCTGCTATTGTGGGATTAAAGTTTAGAGTAGTCGTAGTCGTACTTCTGCCAGTAGCAGTTGAAGGTGATGTCGCTCGATGAGGGAGCGAGGGTGTTGTTGTACAAGCGGAAGTTCACCTTGGTGATGTGTACAAAACCGAGGCGTTTAACGTTCTCTGCAAAGTTGGTTTTGCTGGGGCTACCATTGTGGTTGTAGTACATCACCATAATAACGATATCATCCTCCACGGTCACAACATTGGTGTTGAAAGCGGAAGGAATGGTGTACTGCGGACACCAATCTTTGCTCTGCAAACCACCGCTTGCCGAGGTAACACCCACACCTGCAATGGTCTGTGCAGTCACGTCAATCGGGAAGTCCTGCTCGTTGATAACCTCAATCTTCTTGCCCACAACCTTGTCGATGATAGCCTTCTCATCGGCGTTGGCGGGATTCAGATAGCGATAGCGCAGTACGGGAGTACCATAGACGTTACCATTGACACCGGGGCAACGATAGTCATTGGCCGAGTTGTTCTCAAAGTAGAAGTTCTTGAGCTGACCGGTGGAGTTGGCAGGACCGTTGATTTGGAGGTGGCCTGCGCTCACACCCGAGAAGAAGAAGTAGGGATTAACCGAGTTGTAGTCTGCCTCGCTAACTGCGGGTTTGTTGGCTTCCGAGCAGGTGTTAGCCAAATTTGCATAACTAACAGGGTCTACCTCGGTACGCCAAGCGGAGTTGTGGTAGACACGACCGGTCTCGGGCGAGAAGAAGCTTGCCATCTCCTCAACATCGCGGCCTTGGCCATAGACCTTCATACCCTCCCAATACTTAACCATAGGAACAAAGGCGATGAAGTTCTCTGTCAGAGTCTGGCTCTCGTGGCCATCGAAGTAGTAGATGACCACATTGGTGGTGTTGTCGCCATCCACAAACTCGCCTGCGGGCACTGCAAACTGCAACGAGGTCTCGGTGCGGTTGCCAATGACAGCCTCGTGGCCACCAACGGTAATCTTCTCAATCTTGTGGATGTTCTCACCCTCCAACACCACAGCACTACCAACAGCGGTGCGCTCGAAGGTCTTGGTGCTCACCGAAGGTACATACCTCACGATGCCAATCGAAGGAGCCGAAGCGAGGTCGGTGGAGGCCACCTTCTCGCCATCGTTGTAGGTCAAGGTGATTTTGGCCGTTACGTCTTCCACATAGGGGACCTTCACGAGCAACTCGGTATTGTTGCGGGTGCGGATTGTACCGGCGTGGCCCTCGTGGCCCTCGGCAGTGAACAGCACCTCTTGAACTGCATTGAGGTTCCTGCCCGCAATGAGCAACATACCACCCATCTCGGCATCCTTTGCCAAAGCCGAAGCAATCACTTCGGGCACAGCGTAGGTGCAAGTGAACACCTCATCGGTGGTGAAATCGCCATAGGGGTTCTCCACCCTAATCTTGCCCGAGGTAGCCTCGGCCGACACGGTGAAGGAGAATTGGCTATCCGACACACGCTCATAGAGGGGTACCTCGGTGGTGCCGATATAGACCTTGGTTACGCCATTGAGGTACTTACCGGTTACGGTAATAACATCGCCAGCCGAGCCGGATGTGGGCGCAAAACTCTCCACCTCCGGAGCATTCAGCACAGGCTCCTCAACATAAATCTGTTCGTTACAAGCCAGACCAATAACAGTCATAGCCAGCAACATAGCATATCTAAAAAGTTTGTTTTTCATAGTCGTAGGAGGAAAATTTTAGTAACCAACATTTTGTGCCACATCGGGGTTGATGTCCTTGACCGACTGCGGAATGGGCAGGCGGAGTTGCCAATCCTCAATGGGGTTGATAACATAGGAGTAGGTTGCGTAGTAGTCGGCATCCTTCACTGCAAACGAGTCGTTGATGGTCTCGGTGGCGATACCCCAACGCAGCAGGTCAAAGAAGCGGTGGTTCTCAAATGCCAACTCAAGCCTACGCTCGGCACGAACAGCCTCCCTGAAAAGGTACTTCGAGCCAACCTCGGCCAAAGTGAGCGCAGGGATACCTGCCCTCTGGCGGGTGATGTTCAGGTAGCCCAAAGCCTTCTCGCTGGGGCCCTGCAACTCGTTGAGCAACTCGGCATAGAGCAGCACCACATCGCCAACACGGATGATGGGCCAATCGCTCTCGCCATCGTAGTTCACCGTTACGGGCGACATAAACTTGTTCACATAGCGGCAAGTACCGGTATCTACCCACACGCCCGTTTGTGCGTTCCAGTAACGCTCCTTCAGGCTCACATCCTTACGCAGGTCGCCCTCGTTGGCGTTGAATGCGTTGATGATGTCGTTGGAGGGGTAGTTGTTGGAGTTGGCATTACCTGCAATCACGTTTGCACCGTTGTTGATGGGAGCAAAGTAGTTGCCGAAGGGCGAGCCGAGGCCCTTGTTGCCCGACATATAGCGGCAAGTGAAGATAATCTCATCGTTCATCTCGTTCTCAATGCTGAACACCTTGTCGAAAGGCACCAAGTCGCTACCGCTGGTGGGGTTACCAACCCATTCGATAACGTCCTCAAGCAGGTCGGCAGCAGCGGCATACTTCTCATCGCCAAGTTGGTAGTGGGTCATATAAACCTTTGCCAACAGCGAAGCAGCAGCCACGCGGGTGGCCCTACCGGTCTGGTCCGAAGCATATTTCACGGGCAGAGCCTCCGAAGCCAAGATGGCCTCCAAATCGCCCTCTATGAGTGCGTAGACATCCTCCACGGGGCTACGCTGCATATAGCGAGCCTCATCGGCACCGGTGGTCTTGGTTACGAGGAACACAGGACCCCACAGGCGCACCAAGTTGAAGTAGAAGTGGGCACGCAGGAATTTGGCCTCGGCCTCAAACTGTGCACTCAGAGCCTCATCGTCAGCCACACCGAGTTTCTCCAACACGAGGTTGCAACGGGCAATACCCGCATAGGAGCTATCCCAGTAGCTGTTTACATACTCGCTCGCCGAAGGAATGTTACCTTGGTCGAGGTATTCAAGAGCTTTGGTGGTGTTGGATGTGGAGCCCGCACCATAAAGACGTGTGTTGTCGGTACGCAACTCCGTAACAGCCCACTCATATTGGAGCACGCCCTGCATTGCGTTGTAGCAACCCAGAACGGTCGAATTGAGAGCCGCAGTCGATGTGATGTAGGCATCGGCACTCACCTCGCTCTCGGGATAGCTATCCAGCAAATCCTCGCACGAGCACAGGAGTGTCATTGCGGCCAAAATGGAGATATAGTATTTAATGTTTTTCATCGTTTTGTTGCATCTTTGGGTTAGAAATTAACATCCACACCGAAGGTAACAGTGCTGGTCAGGGGGAATCCACCTCGCTGGTAGCCACTAATCAGAGGCGAAGAGTAGTTGGAGGAGGTGTAGCGAGCCTCGGGGTTGATACCCTTATAGTCATCGCTCCACCAGTAGAAGAGGTTGTTGCCCGAAGCGTAAACCCTCAAGCCCCTCAAACCAAGGCTCTTGGCCACCTTCTTGGGCAGCGTGTAGCCAAAGGTTACGTTGCGCAAGCAGAAGTAGGAGCCATCCTGCAAAGGATAGTCGGTCAGCAGCAAGTCGATACCCTTCTTCTGGTAGGGAATCATACCGCTACCGGGGTGGCTCTCGCTCACCCAGCGGTCTTTGATGTAGGCCTTGTTCCATTTGTGGGTCTCGTTGTAATAGACATCACCGTTGAACACCGTGATGCCCTGCACGCCCTGCAAGAGGAACGAAAGGTCGAAATCACCCATCTTGAAGGTGTTGGTCATACCCCAAGTGAAATCGGGATAGGGGTCGCCAAGCACCTGATAGTCATCGGGAGTGATGTTGCCATCACCGCTCTTGTCCTCAATCCTCAAACCACCGGGAACATCCGAAGAGTTGTGGGGATTGGCCGCAATCTCCTCAGTGGAGTTCCACACACCGATGGTCTTGTAGCCGTAGTACTGAATCAGCGGACCGCCAACGATGGCGATGTAGCTCTCGTTACGCTCGCCGTGGCTGATGGCCTGTTTCTCGCCACCATACTCAAGCAGGCGGTTGCGGTTGAGCGAGAGGTTGAACGAAGTGTCCCAAGTGAAGTTACGCTGATTGATGTTGCGAGTCTCAAGCAGCACTTCAAGACCTTTGTTGCGCACCTTACCGATGTTGTTCCAGTTGTACTTGAAGCCTGTGAAAGACTGGGTGGGCTGCTCCAAAAGCAGTGCACGGGTGGTCGAGTAGTAGGCATCCACGCTCAGGCTGATGCGGTTGTCAAACACGCTAACATCCAAACCCACGTTGTACTCATCGGTCTGCTCCCAAGTTACCAGCGGGTTAGCCAGTGTGGACTTGGTGATAGCCGAGCCCGAAGAGAGCGAGCCATTACCGGTGCCGAGGATGTAGTTGGCCTGCGACATCATATTCTGGGTTGCATTATAGTCGATGTCGTTGTTACCGGTAACACCATAACTACCACGCAATTTCAGGTTCGAGAGCCACCAAACGGTTTTGAGGAATTCCTCCTCCGAAGCCCTCCAACCAAGCGACACCGAGGGGAACCAAGCGTTGCGGTGGCCACGAGTGAAGAGCGAACTGCGGTCCAAACGAGTCGAAACCGATGCGAGGTAACGCTCATCGTAGTTCCAAGTTACACGACCAAGGAACGAAGAGAGGAGGCGTTTGGGATATTTGAAGGTACCGGTGCCGTCAATATCAAACATTGTGGCGGCATTCAGCGTGTGGATGTCATCGGTGGCAAAGCCCGAGCCGAGCATATCCACATTGTCCACGCGGGTGCTTTGGAGAGTGTAGCCTGCCAGCACGTCAAACGAGTGTGCACCTGCCTTGAAGGCATAGTTCAGGGTGTTCTCGGTCAGCAGGTCCATATAGAGCGAGTTGCCATAGTAGCCGGTGGCGTCAATGTTGTCCTTCACAGCATCCTTATTATAATAGTAGTAGGAAGGAGCAAAGCGCACGTTGTAGCCATTGGAGGTCTTGAACACAAGGTTCTTCAAAATCTCATACTGGAAGTAGAAACTACCCACGCTCTGGAACGACTCCCTCGAGCGGAATGTGTTCTCCATAACCTTGCGGGGGTTGTTGTTGGCCGAGCTGAAGGGGTTTGATTTGTCCCAAGTGGGGTTGCCCATCTCGTCAGGAGCACCGGTAGGAGTCTGCACATTATTAAAGTGGCTACCACGAGCATAGCCGCTATAACCGGTCAGTGCGGTGGACCACTCGTTGTGGTACAGAGGCAGGAACGAAGGGGTACGATAGAAATCAATGTAGTTGCTGTAGGGACGTGTTGCGTAGGTGTAGGTCAGCGACACGTTGGTACCGAACTCTGCACGAGCCGAGAGTTTGGTGTTGAGTTTTGAGCGGAAGTTGAACTTCTGCACCTCATTCTGCAACATAATACCTTGGTCTGACGAGAGCGAAGCCGAAGTGTAGTAGCGAGTTTGGTCCTTACCGCCCGAAATGTTGAACTGGATGTTGCTGGTCTTTGCGGGATTACGCAGAGCCAAACGCTGCCAATCGGTGTAGCCCATATTCTCCTCCAACCAAGCAGCCGCGCGAATCTGTGCCGTAACGGCAGGGCCACCAATACTCTCCTCCCACTGGGCGAGTTGGAGTGCCTCATCAGAGTTGAGCAGGCTGTGGAGCTGGTAGGCATACTTGAAGCCACTGAAAGCCTTAACGGTGTAGCGGGGAGCGTTGGCTGCGCCCTCCTTGGTGGTAATCAGAATCACACCATTTGCAGCCCTTGAACCATAGATGGCAGCCGAAGCAGCATCTTTCAGCACCTCAATGCTCTTGATGTCCGACTGGTTAATCATCGAAAGACCGTCTGCCACAGGGTAGCCGTCAATCACAACCAGAGGGCTTGAACTTGCACTGATGGAGCCGATACCACGCACACGAATCTGCGGAGCCACACCAATCTCGGAGGTGTTGTTGTTGATGGTAACACCGGGGAGTTGTCCCTGCAATGCGGTGGTAACATCGGTGGTGGGGGTGTCAATAAACCTGTCGCCCTCCACACGGGAAATTGAGCCGGTCAGGTGCGATTTCTGTTGCACACCATAACCAATCACCACAACCTCATCCGCAACAACAACACCCGCATCCATTGCCACATTGATGGTCGTGCGACCCTCAATGGGAATAACCACGGTCTTGTAGCCGATGTAGGAGAAGTTCAAACTGGCCGAACTGTTGGCCTTGATGGAGTAGGAGCCATCGACACCGGTGATGACGCCGTTGAGCTCATCGCCTTCGACAACTACGGAAACTCCAATGAGAGGCTCACCTCCTCCGGTAACCACACCTTTGATGGTCTTTTGTTGTGCAAAAACGCCAACAGACATCAAAAGCGAAATTACGAGAAATAGAGCCTTGGTTAGGGTAGTTTTTCTCATAAGTTTATAAATTTGGTTAGTTAAGTAAGTTGCTTTCAACGCGCACGTGGGGCACATCTCTTCCAAGATTGCCCAAAAATTGGTAAACCACTTTGGTTAGCCAGATTGGTAAACCAATTCTCAAAGGCAAATTTAGGAATAATTTGGAGAGTTCCAAACATTTTTGAAATTTTTTGTTTTACACTGAAATACAACCACTTACAGCCCAATTTGACCGAAAAAGAGAAGAAAATAATTGGTTGAAAATTGGTCTTATCACCAGACTCTATGTGCGAATTTTCCGCCACCATTATACCCATTTTGCCATCTTCGGGCACAAAAAAAGCAGGTGGTGCGCACCGTTTCCGTCTGCACACCACCTGCTTTTTGCGTGGCAACTCTACCCTATTTTCATCGTAGTCTTATGACCACTCTCTAATTATTCTCCTTGATTTTTCGCTCCAATTAACCCTCTACTTCACCCTCAGTCGTTGGCCCGGGCGGATGGGGGAAGAGCTCTTTATGCCGTTGAGTCGGCAGATGTTCCCCACGGTGGTGCCATACTTGGCGGCAATTTTGGAGAGGTTGTCGCCCGACTTTACCTTATAATATATAGCGTCATTCACCGTTGGGCGAGGTTTTGCAGCCGCCTTTTCAAGGTTGCTCACAATCTCCTCACTGGTCAGTGGCTCGCCATTCTTGTCGGTGAAAATTCCCTCCATATCGTCATCCTCCTCCAAAGCCTCTGTGAGTTTTGACGACACATTGAAATAGCCCCTTTCAAGCACAAAAGTGTGGTATTTGAGGTCGCCAGTGGAGAAGTCAATAATTCGCTCGGGGTCAAACGTGAGGTCGGCATAGCGCACCTCAAAGTGGAGGTGCGGACCACGACTGCGGCCCGTGTTGCCGCCATAGCCAATTACTTGTCCTGCAACCACATAGTCATTCGCAGACACATTCAATTTGCACAAGTGGCCATAGTAGGTTTCCAGTCCGTTGGGGTGGCGCAAAATGACCAAATAGCCATAGCCACCGGAGTTGTAGCGGGCATACCTCACCTTACCCTCAAAGGTGGCATAGATGGGCTCGCCCACGGGCAGGCCGATGTCGATACCCTTGTGCATTCCCCTACCCCTCGGGCCATAGCGCGAAGAGACCCTGCCGAGCACGGGCGGGTGGTAGTCGCCGAGGTTGTCGATGAGTTTTATCTCCATAGTTTCGGGCACATCGCTCAGGTGTACATCACGATAGGCGAACACTCCACTTGTAACCCAGTGGTCCTGAAAGACTTTCTGATTGGCTCTTGCAGAGTAGTCGGTCAGCAGGTAACGCCACGTGTTGTTGGTGTAGGTGATAATTTTCACTCCCGGGCGGTCGGTGGGTAGCGTATCCAGCGGTACCTGCGGGAGGTCCTCCACGTTGTAGGTCTTACGCTGGGCCGCCACCTCTCCACAAAGCAGCAACACAGCGACCACAAGTCCACATCTACTCAACACGCTCAGGCTCTTCATCTTGTTCTACTTTTTTCCTCCTACTCTTCGTTCTCAACATAGAGTGCCGCTTGGCACAACTGCTCATAAAAGTCCTCTCCAAAGGCCCTCACGATGGGCTCCCTGAGGGCTCGGTAGAGTTTCACACCGTTCTTCTTCCCACACTCAAAGGCGCACTTGCAGATGTTCCAGCGGTGCAGATTAAGGCCATAGTCGCCCGTGGAAAAGCGTTTCACACGGATGGGATAGAGGTGGCACGAGATGGGTTTGAGGAATGTTGTCTTACCCTCCCTATAAGCCCTCTCAATGGCGCAAAAAGTGATGCCGTTCTCCTTGAAAGCGTAGGCACACTGGGCACCATCCACAAGGGGCGTGGTGTAGTCGCCATCCACGTCTACGACCATAAATCCCTGACACTCAACTTCCTCCACACCTTCCGGAGTCATATAGGGCTTGTAGTTTTCCCACTCCTGCTCCAGCAAATCGACCTCCTCAATGTCAAGTGGTGCGCCCGAGTCGCCCTCAACGCAGCACTCGCCCTTGCACACCGACAAGTCGCAACAGAACTCCTCGGTGAGCAGGTCGGTGGCAATGATTTTGCCGTCAATCTCAATCATCGACTGCCTCATAGGTATCTTCAATTACTGCGGTGAGTGCCTCGGTCATACTTATGCCCGCCTCACGCAACTGTTTGGGCACAATGCTACCACCACTCATTCCGGGGATGGTGTTAATCTCAATAAGGTAGGGCTCGCCCTCGGGGGTTACGATGAAATCAACCCTCGCAAGTCCACTGCAGCGGCAGGCTTTGTAGGCCGCCAGAGTCATCTCGTGGAGCCTATCGGCCAACTCTGCGGGGATGTCGGCCGGAGTAATCTCATCGCTCATACCGGCGGTGTACTTGGCCTCGTAGTCGAAAAACTCGTTCTTGGCCACCACCTCCGTAATGGGCAGCAACCACTCCTTGTCGGCCGTAACCAACACTCCGCAGGCCATCTCCCTACCCGCAACGAACTCCTCAACGAGCACCTCGCTGCTCTCCTCAAAGGCTTTGAAAATGGCTTCGGGCAGTTCCTCCACCCTCTTCACCTTCGTTACGCCACAACTGCTACCGCTGGCATTGGGTTTCACAAAAAGCGGCAGGCCCAATTCGGCCACAATAGCCTCGGGAGCAATCCAATCGTCTTCCCTCAAAAGAATATCCTTGGCCAGTCCCACCCCTGTGTGAGCCACTGCCCTCTTGGTGGTAATCTTGTCAAAGGTAATCACACTTGACACCATATCGCACGAGGAGAAGGGCACGCCCATCATCTCCAAGTAGCCCTGCAAGTGTCCATCCTCGCCGGGGGTGCCGTGAATCATAATGTAGGCGTAGTCAAACACCGTCTTGGTCCCCTCCACGGTGAGCGAAAAGTCGTTCAAATCAACGCCATATTCAACGCCCTCGGCCGTGCGGTGGGTGAACTTGCGTCCACACACATCCACCAGCCACACATTGTACTTCTCCGCATCAAAAGCGGCAGCCACCTGTGCAGCACTCTGCAAGGCAATCTCCCTCTCCGAGGAGTTGCCACCCGCCAGCAGTGCCACATTCAATTTCTTCAACATCTTATCTCTTTATGGATTATAGTAATCTTTGTGTCGGAAGGCCAAAATGTCCTCAATCATAGTGAGCCATTGGGTGGCCTCCTCGCACCCTGCATCAAGCCTTTGGGCCTGCTCAAAGTGGTTGATGGCCTCGCCAAAGGCCCCGCGGGCATAGGCCTCCTTGCCCGCCCTTACACACTCCTTAACGCTCCTCGCCCCGTAGAGATTGTGCTCCACCACCAACTCGGCCACCACCGCAGGCACAAGGCCCCGCCACTGCCCATCTTCGGTGGCTATCATTTGGCGTATTTGGGTGGAAGAGTGGGTCATCATCGGAGCCCCCGAGAGCATCCTGAATGGTGCCCCAAAATGTTCGTGCTCCCCACGTGGGTAGATGTAAATATCATTCTCACTCACAAGCCTTTGGGCCTCCTTCCAAGTGTGTATCGTGGCGGCCACATCACCCCCACCGAGCAGCGCAAACTCCTTGTCGGGGAATTGTCTGCGCAGGTGGTCCAATGTGTCAATCGTGTAGGAAGGTCGGGGCAGCCCGAACTCCACATCGCACACCTCCAAACCCTCAACGCTCTCCACCGCCCTACGGGCCATCTCCAACCTCAACTGTTCCTCCGCAAGGTCGCTCTGCTGCTTGTGTGGATTTTGGGGCGACACCACCAGCCACACCTCATCCGCAAGCCCCTCGCGCAGCACATACTCCGCCACCGCAAGGTGCCCATTGTGGATGGGATTAAACGAGCCAAAATAGAGAAAAGTCTTCATAAATGTGGGTTAGGCAATGAACTCTTCCACCGCTTTGCGCACCTGCGCCACGGCTTCATCCAGATTGTCATTGACCACCGTTACGTCAAACCTCGGAGCGTAGCCCAACTCCTCGTCTGCCTTTGCCACACGTTGGGCAATCTTCTCGGGCGAATCGGTGGCCCTACCCTCCAGCCTACGGCGCAGTTCCTCAACCGAAGGGGGCATAATGAAAATGGAGAGTGCCTTGTCGCCAAAAATCTCCTTCAGCCTCACTCCACCCTTCACATCCACGTCAAACAGAATGGTGTGCTCCTTGGCCCAAATGCGCTCCAACTCGCTACGCAAAGTGCCATATTTGGTGCCCGCATAGACCTCCTCCCACTCCACAAAACTATCCTCCGCAACAAGGCGGTCAAACTCCTCGGTGGAGAGGAAATAGTAGTCCCTGCCGTGTTGTTCGGCCCCGCGAGGAGCCCTCGAAGTGGCCGATACGGAAAACTCCAGCCCCTCAATCTCCTCCATCAGGCGGCGCACAATGGTCGTCTTGCCGGAGCCGGAGGGAGCCGAGAATATAATCAGTTTGCCCATAGGTGTCAAGTGTCTGTGTGTGCTACAAAATATTGAGTACCTGCTCCTTAATCTTCTCCAACTCGTCTTTCATCTTCACCACCAAAATCTGCATCTCGGAGTCGTTGGACTTGGAGCCCATAGTGTTAATCTCACGGCCCATCTCCTGCGCCACAAAGCCGAGTTTGCGGCCCACGCTATCCTCCTCGGTGGCCACCGCACGGAAGTAGGCACAGTGTTTGTCCAAGCGCACCTTCTCCTCGGTGATGTCGAGTTTTTCGAGGTAGTATATCATCTCCTGCTCCAAGCGGGCCGCATCGTAGGCAACACCCACTTGGGCAAATTGGTCAAGGATGCGTTTTTTGATTGTCTCGGTGCGGGCCTGCTCGTAGGGCTCAACAGCCTTACGGTAGCCCTCAATCATCTCCACCCTGTGCAGCAGGTCGGCAATGAGAATTTGTCCCTCGTGCTGGCGGAATTCGTTGTGCTGCCTCAGAGCCTCGTCTACGGCCTGCAACAGAGCGGCCTTCTCCTCCTCGCCAACGGTATCCACCTCTGTGGCAACCACATCGGGCATACGCATCACCGCAGCAAGCACCTGCGACTGCACCTCGTTACCGCATCCCAAGCCAGCCTCAAAAGCCAAACCCATAAGTTGCTCCGAGTAGGCCTTGAAGAGTGGCTCGTTGATGGCCACCGAAGCCTCCTTGCCCGAGGTATTCTCAACGGTTACGAACAAATCAACCTTACCACGCTGGAGTTCTTTGGCAACCTTGTTGCGCACCTCATACTCAAACTGGCGATAGCGGGCCGGCATCTTGACCGACAAGTCGAGTTGCTTACCATTGAGTGAGCGTGTTTCCACCGTGATTTTGCGTTCTGCTGTGGTGATTTCGGCCTTACCGAAACCGGTCATTGACTTAATCATTTTTCTTCGTTTGTTTCAACCTACAAAGATAACGCATTTTTCTTTATGTTGAAAATTAAAATAAAAAAGAGAGAGGTGTTGTAATTTTATTAGAAATTATTTATATTTGCGAATGAAACATTACGATTTGTAACCAATAGCGAATACAAAGCATAAAATAACAACCTAATAACTACACAAAAAACTATGAAACACAATTTTAACGCAGGCCCCTCCATTCTGCCCCAAGAGGTTTTGGAGAAAGCAGCACAGGCTGTTTTGGATTTCAACGGTAGCGGTCTTTCGCTCCTCTCCATTTCGCACCGCACAAAAGAGTTTGATGCTGTGATGGACGAGGCCAAGGCTCTCTTCCGTGAGTTGCTGGAGATTCCCGACAACTACCAAATCTACTTCGTGGGCGGTGGCGCAAGCACCCAATTCTTCCACGTGCCCTACAACTTCCTCGGCACCAAAGCCGCCTATGTAAACACCGGCGTGTGGACCAAGAAGGCCATCAAAGAGGCCAAACTCTTTGGCGAGGTGGAGGTGATTGCAAGTGGCGAGGAGAGCGGTTTCTCGGCAATTCCCAAGGGATACACCATCCCCACCGATTGCGACTATCTCTACACCTGTATGAACAACACCATCTACGGCACAGAGAACCACACCGACATCGACTCCCCCATTCCTCACATCTGCGATATGAGTTCCGACATTCTGAGCCACCCTGTGGATGTGTCGAAATATGCCATCATCTATGGTGGTGCACAGAAAAACCTCGCCCCCGCAGGCGTTACCTTCGTGATTATCCGCGATGATATGGTGGAAAAACTCGTGCGCCCCGTGCCCAGTATGGTCAATCCCAAGAGCCACATCGACAACAACTCGATGTTCAACACTCCCCCCGTGTTCCCCATCTACGTGCTGATGGAGACACTGCGCTGGATGAAGAGCATTGGCGGTATGAAGGAGATGTATCGCCGCAACTGCGAGAAGGCCGAAATGCTCTATGCCGAGATTGACCGCAACAAACTCTTCCGTGGTACTGCCGCAGTGGAGGACCGCTCAAGGATGAACATCTGCTTTGTGATGCAACCCGAGTATGAGGCTCTGGCAGGCGAGTTCTTGGAGTTTGCCAAGGAGAAGGGTATGGTCGGCATCAAGGGCCACCGCTTGGTGGGCGGCTTCCGTGCAAGTTGCTACAACGCTCTGCCCATTGAGAGCGTGAAGGCACTGGTGGAGTGTATGCAGGAGTTTGAGAGGCTCCACGCATAGCCCACGCACCCGACACTAATAGAGAAATACCAATAACCTAAAACACACTACAAACGTAGAAGTCCGCAACCCCAATGGCTATCATTGTACCATACACCTATGAGCACAAGCGCGAGAGGGCTGTGGACTTCTATGGCCTAATAGAACCTATGAAAATTTTAGTTGCAACCGAAAAACCCTTTGCAAAAGCAGCCGTAGAGGCCATTGCGAAGGTGGTAGAGGAGGCAGGCTACGAACTTGCCCTGCTGGAAAAATATACCGACAAGAGCCAACTGCTGGAGGCAGTGGCAGATGCCGATGCACTCATCGTGCGTAGCGACAAGGTTACCGCCGAGGTAATTGCTGCCGCACCCAACCTCAAAATCGTTGTGAGGGCCGGTGCCGGCTACGACAACGTGGACTGCGCAGCAGCCACCGAGAGGGGTATCGTGGTGATGAACACCCCCGGGCAGAACGCCAACGCTGTGGCAGAGTTGGCTTTGGGCCTGATGATTTATATGTCGCGAGGCACCTTCAAACCCGGCACAGGCAGGGAGATTAGTGGCAAGAAGCTCGGTCTTCACGGCTACGGAGCCATCGGTCAGATTGTCGGCCGCTATGGCAAGGCACTCGGTATGGAGGTCTACGCATTGTCGCCCTCGATTACCGACCTGAGCATCTTTGAGAACAATGGCGTTAGGCGTGTGGAGAGCGCAGAGGAACTCTACAAGACCTGCGACTACATCTCGTTGCACATTCCCGCAACGGAGAAATACAAAAAATTCGTAGACCGCCACCTCTTGGAGAGCCTGCCAAAGGGTGCCATCATCGTGAACACCGCCCGCAAGGAGGTTGTAAACGAGGAGGACCTGCTGGCCGTACTCGGCGAGAGGGAGGACCTCAAATATGCCACCGACATCGCAGCAACGTGTCAGGCCGAGTTGAACGAGCGATTTGGCAACAGGGTCTTTGCAACCCCCAAGAAGCAGGGTGCAGAGACCGCCGAGGCCAACTATAATGCCGCCAAAGCGGCCGCCTCGCAGATTGTCGATTTCTTCAAGACCGGCAACCGCAAGTATCAGGTGAACAAATAGCAGACAGCGGACACTATGGTTAAGATTAAGGCATTTTGCGGAGTACGTCCTCCGCAGGAGTTGGCACACGAGGTGGCCTCACGCCCCTATGACGTGCTGAACTCCACCGAGGCTAAAGCCGAGGCCGGCGAAAAGAGTCTGCTGCACATCATCAAGCCCGAGATTGACTTTGAGCCGATGATTGACGAGCACGATGAGGCTGTCTACGGCAAGGCTGTGGAGAACTACAAGGAGTGGAAACACAAAGGGTGGCTCAAACAGGAACCCAAGGAGTGTTACTACATCTATGCACAAACGATGAACGGCAAGAGGCAGTATGGTCTGGTGGCCTGCTGCCACTTTGAGGACTACGTGGAGGGTCGCATCAAAAAGCACGAACTCACAAGGGCCGACAAAGAGGAGGACCGAATGAAACACGTGAACGCCCAAAGCGCAAACCTTGAGCCCGTGTTTTTCGCCTACCCCGAGAGGGAGGATATGAACGCCATTGTGGAGCGCATCGTGGCGGGCAAGCCCGAGTATGACTTTGTGAGCGAGGATGGCGTGGGCCACACCTTGTGGATGATAGACAACAAAGAGGACATTGCACTGATTACCAACATATTTGAACAAATACCCGCACTCTATGTGGCTGACGGACATCACCGCACAGCCGCAGCGGCAAGGGTTGGTCAGGAGCGTATGAAGGCCAATCCGGCCCACACCGACAATGAAGAGTATTGTTGGTTTTTGGCAGTGATTTTCCCCGGCGAACAACTCAACATCATTGACTACAACCGCCTTGTGAGGGACCTCAATGGTTTGAGCACGGAGGAGTTCATAGCCGCCGTGGAGGAGAATTTCGAGGTGCAAGAGGTGGGCGAGGAGATTTACAAACCCAACGCTCTGCACAACTTCGGAATGTACTTGGAGGGTAAGTGGTACTCACTCACCGCCAAGGCGGGTACCTACGATGACGAGGACCCAATCGGGGTGTTGGACGTTACGGTGCTCTCCAACCTTGTGTTGGACAAAGTATTGGGCATCAAGGACCTGCGCAGGGACAAACGTATCGACTTTGTGGGCGGCATACGTGGTCTGGGCGAGTTGCAGAAGAGGGTGGATAGTGGCGAGATGAAGGTTGCCTTTGCTCTCTACCCCGTGTCGATGCAGCAGATTATAGACATTGCCGACAGTGGCAACATTATGCCCCCCAAGACCACTTGGTTTGAGCCCAAGTTGCGTAGCGGTGTGGTAATCCACGAGTTTTAGGCCCACCACACAACAAGGGTGGCTGTAACAACATACAACACATTTGGTAAAGAAGATACCTATATATTATAATTAACACTAACTGAAAGTATGGCAAAAATCAAGGGAACAATCGTTGTAGACACCGAGCGTTGCAAAGGCTGCGAGGTGTGCGTTGCCTCGTGCCCGTGCGATGTGTTGGCACTCGCACCCGCAGTGAACGGCAAAGGCTATCACTATGCACATATGGCAAATCCCGACAACTGCACCGGCTGTGCAAGTTGTGCAATTATTTGCCCCGACACTTGTATCACTGTTTACAGACAAAAATTTGAGTAGGTGCTATGGGAGAGATTAAACTGATGAAAGGCAACGAGGTTATTGCAGAGGCTGCAATCCGTTGCGGAGCCGATGGCTACTTCGGCTACCCCATCACCCCCCAAAGCGAGGTGATGGAGACACTTATGGAGCGCAAGCCTTGGGAAACCACAGGTATGGTGGTTGTACAGGCCGAGAGCGAAGTGTCGTCAATCAATATGGTCTATGGCGGTGCCGCCTGCGGCAAGAGGGTTATGACCTCTTCGTCAAGCCCCGGCATCAGCCTTATGTGTGAGGGACTGACCTATCTGGCCGGTGCAGAACTCCCGTGCGTGGTGGTGAACGTAACCCGAGGTGGCCCCGGTCTGGGCACCATTCAGCCCGCACAAAGCGACTACTATCAGGCCGTCAAGGGTGGCGGACACGGCGACTACAAGATTATCGTGCTCGCACCCGCATCGGTGCAGGAGATGCACGACTTCGTGTTTGACGCCTTCGACTTGGCATTCAAATATCGCAACCCCGTGATGATTCTCTCCGATGGTGTCATCGGTCAGATGATGGAGAAGGTGGAACTCGCCGAGCAGAGGCCAAGGTGGACCGATGAGGAAATCAAGCAGATGCACGATAGTTGGGCTTGCACCGGCAAGAGCGCAGGCCGAAATGGCAACATCGTAACCTCGTTGGAGTTGGACCCCTACCGTCAGGAGCAGTTCAACTACAAGATTTTTGAGAAATATGCTCGTTGCGAGGCCGAGGAGGTGCGCTATGAGGAGTATCTGACAGAGGATGCCGACTACCTGTTGGTGGCCTTCGGCTCTTCGGCACGCATCTGCAAGAAAACCATTGAGATAGCACGCGAGCAGGGCTACAAAGTGGGACTCATTCGCCCCATTACCCTCTGGCCCTTCCCCAGCAAGAAAATCAAAGAGGTGGCTGTGCAGACCAAGGGTGTGCTGGTGGCCGAACTCAATATGGGCCAAATGGTCGATGACGTGAGGTTGGCTGTCAATGGCGCAGTGCCTGTGGAGCACTATGGGCGCACCGGTGGTGCCGTCTACTCGCCCGAGGAGGTCTTTGAGGCCCTGAAAACCAAAATCATTAACAAGTAGCAAGAGAGAGAGGAGAAAATCACTATGGCAGAATATATCGTTGAAAAGACCAAAGAGAATCTGGTCTATTCCAAGACTCCCGTTTTGACCGACAATGTGATGCACTACTGCCCCGGCTGTAGCCACGGCACCATCCACAAACTCATCGCCGAGGTTATCGAGGAGATGGGTGTGCAGGACAAAGCCATTGGCGTATCGCCCGTGGGTTGCTCGGTGTTTGCATACAACTACCTCAATATCGACTGGGTGCAGGCCGCCCACGGTAGGGCCGCTGCTGTGGCTACCGCTGCCCACAGGCTCTATCCCGACAAACTCGTCTTCACCTATCAGGGCGATGGCGACTTGGCGGCTATCGGTACAGCCGAGAGCATCCACGTCTGCAACCGTGGCGAGAGCATTGCGGTGTTCTACATCAACAACGCAATCTATGGTATGACAGGTGGTCAGATGGCCCCCACTACCCTGCTCGGTATGAAGACCGCAACCTGCCCCTATGGTCGCGACCCGCAGTTGCACGGCTATCCCTACAAGGTGGCCGACTTCGTGTGCCAACTCCCCGGCGTGTGCTACGTAACCCGCCAGAGCGTTCACACCCCCGCCAATGTGCGCAAGGCCAAAAAGGCCATCCGCAAGGCTTTTGAGAACGCACTCGCAGGCAAGGGCCTTTCGTTTGTGGAGTTTGTGGCCACCTGCAACAGCGGTTGGAAGATGACCCCCGTGCAGGCCAACAAGTGGATGGAGGAGAATATGTTGCCCGCCTACCCGCTGGGCGACATCAAAAATGAGTAAATTAACCCTAAAACAACAGACAAAATAGAGAGATGAAAGAAGAATTGATTATCGCAGGTTTCGGAGGACAGGGTGTTCTCTCGACCGGTAAAATTTTGGCCTATTCGGGTATGTTGCAGGGTTATGAGGTGAGTTGGTTGCCAAGTTATGGCCCCGAGATGCGTGGCGGTACTGCCAACGTTACGGTGGTGGTGAGCGACAAGCCCGTGAGTTCGCCCATCGTGCAGGTCTACGACACGGCCATCATTCTCAACCAGCAGAGTATGGATAAGTTTGAGGGCAGTGTGCGCCCCGGTGGTACGCTCATCTATGACACCAATGGTATCACCCACCACCCCACTCGCACCGACATCAACATCTACACCATCAACGCCACCGAGGAGTGTGCCAAGATGGGTAATGCCCGCTTGTTCAACACGATGATTTTGGGCGGCTACCTGAAGGTGTGCCCCATCGTTACGATGGACTACGTGAAGGTGGGCCTGAAGAAATCGCTCCCCGAGCGTGCTTGGAAGACTTTGCCCGACAACGAGAAAGCCATTGAGCACGGAGGCGAAATCATCCAACTTGTGCGCAGAGCCGAGTAGGTTTTGTTGTGGGCCACAAGGCGTGGTAAACTTTTGAAGTCGCTAAGACAACGTGGCGGGAGTGCTACCCGACAAGCAGCCACGCAGGTGGAACACCCCACAAAAACCAAACAACGAAATCTCCGTAAATATAGCACGATTGTTACCTGAACTCTTAAAACTTCACGGAGAAGGGGCGCAACCCACAAAGGTTGCGCCCATATTTTTGCGTTATGATTGAGCAGCAAAAAGAGAGAAGCAGGCTTGCGTGCCTGCTTCTCTCTTTGGGAATATCTCTGCCCCAAGTGTGGTGCTTGGGGATTATTTCAGTGCCACGAGGGCTTTGCCGTTCATTTCGGCAGGTTGTTCAAGGCCCATAAGTTTGAGCACCGTGGGAGCAACATCGGCCAAAACACCATTCTCCACGCTCGCTACCCTATCCGACACCACGATGATGGGCACGGGGTTGAGTGAGTGGGCAGTGTTGGGCGAGCCATCCTCGTTCACAGCGTTGTCAGCGTTGCCGTGGTCGGCAATAATCACCACCTCATAGCCATTCTCCACTGCGGTGGTAACCACGTCCTTCACGCACGCATCCACCGTCTTAACTGCCTTGTAGATGGCATCCCACACGCCGGTGTGGCCAACCATATCGCCATTGGCAAAGTTCAGCGCAATGAAGTCGTACTCCTGCTTCTTCAACTCAGCCACCAGCGCAGCAACCACCTCGGGTGCGCTCATCTCGGGCTGGAGGTCGTAGGTGGCAACCTTAGGCGAGGGTATCAAAATGCGGCTCTCACCTTCAAACTCTGCCTCGCGACCACCATTGAGGAAGAAGGTAACGTGGGCATACTTCTCCGTCTCGGCAATACGCAACTGCTTCAATCCCAGCGAGGAAACATACTCGCCAATGGTATTGTTTACATTCTCCTTGTCGAAGAGGATGTGGAGACCCTCAAACTTGGCATCATAGGGAGTCATACAGCAGTAGTACAAGGGCAGGGTGTGCATACCCTCCTCGGGCATATCCTGTTGGGTGAGCACGATGGTGAGCTCCTTGGCCCTATCGTTGCGGAAGTTGAAGAAGATGACCATATCGCCCTCCTCAATCAGGCCGATGGGTTTATCCTCGGCATCCACGGCCACAATGGGTTTCACAAACTCATCCGTGATACCCTCATCGTAACTCTCCTGCATTGCGGCAACCATATCGGTGGCGTGGCGGCCCTCACCACGGACAATCTGGTCGTAGGCAATCTTAACCCTCTCCCAGCGTTTGTCGCGGTCCATTGCGTAGTAGCGACCTATGATGGAGGCAATCTTGCCACCGCTCACTTTGAGGTGGTCCTCCAAAGCCTCAATGTAGCCCTTACCGCTCTGGGGGTCGGTATCACGACCGTCCATAAAGCAGTGTACGAAGGTCCTATCGGAGAGTCCGTAGGCCTGTGCAATGTCAAAGAGTTTGTGCAGGTGGCTCTGCTGGCTGTGTACGCCACCATCGCTCACAAGGCCCATAAAGTGTACCTTTGCACCCTTCTCCACTGCATACTCAAAGGCAGCCTTAACCTCGGGGTTCTCCATAATGGAGTTATCCCTGCAAGCACGGTTAATCTTCACGAGGTCTTGGTACACCACCCTACCTGCGCCAATGTTGAGGTGGCCCACCTCGGAGTTACCCATCTGGCCCTCGGGCAGGCCCACATTTTCGCCATCGGTACGCAACTCGGCCGAAGGATATTTTGCCTCCAGCGAGTCAATAAACTCGGGCTGGGCGGTGTAGATAACATCCCCCTTGGAGTGGTTACCTTTGCCCCAGCCGTCCAATATCATCAAAAGAACTTTTTGTTGTGCCATATTTTATTGATTGGTTTTAATCTCCTTTTATTCCACAAAATTACAGTTTTGCCAAAATCAGCTCCTCGGCCACAGCGATAGCCTTCTCCAAGCCCTCGGGATTCTTACCACCTGCGGTTGCATAGAAGGGCTGACCGCCACCGCCACCCTGCATCTCCTTTGCAGCGGTGCGCACGATGTCGCCTGCCTTCACGCCCTTGGCCACAAGTGCATCGCCCACTGCCACAGCCAACATAGGCTTGCCGCCCTCACGGCTACCAAGCACGATGGCAACCTCGGGGTTGGCAGTGCGCAGAGCGTAGATTGCATCCTTGACCATATCCACGGGCATATCGACAACCTTGCTGAACACCTTTTGGTCACTCTCGGCAATAATTTTGCCAATCGCATCGGCCAAGCCCCTCGCCTTCTCGGCACGGAAGCCCTCAATCTCCTTGCGAAGTTCGGCGTTGTCGTCAATCATCTTCTTGATGGCCTGCAACAGTGCGGGCGAGCCAACGCTCTTCTGCACCTCCTTGAGGGTATCCTCAATGGTGTAGAGTTTCTCCTCGGCCACGCCACCTGCAACAGCCTCAATACGCCTTACGCCTGCCGAAATTGCGCTCTCGGCAACAATCTTGAAGAGGCCAATCTGGCCCGTAGCAGCCACGTGGGTACCGCCACAGAGTTCCACACTCTCGCCAAAGCGAATCATCCTCACCTTGTCGCCATACTTCTCGCCAAAGAGCATCATTGCACCGGCCTGCTGTGCCTCCTCAATGGAGCAGTTGCGGTTCTCCTCCAAGGCGTAGTTGGCCCTAATCATCTTGTTCACAGCCTTCTCCACTTGGCGGAGTTCCTCATCGGTAACTTTCTGGAAGTGGGAGAAGTCGAAGCGGAGGTAGTCGGGGCACACGAGCGAGCCTTTCTGCTCAACGTGGGTGCCGAGAATATCCCTCAGTGCCTTGTGCATCAGGTGAGTTACGGAGTGGTGGCGAGCCGAAGCGAGCCTATCCTCCTCGTTCACGGTGGCAACAAATGTGGCGCTTACATCCTCGGGCAACTCAGCCACGATGTGGATGGGAAGTCCGTTCTCCTTGATGGTATCAACAACCTTGATGCTCTTGCCTGCGGCCTCGATGGTACCATTGTCGCCCACCTGACCACCACTATTGGCGTAGAAGGGAGTGCGGTCGAAGACGAGTTGGTAGAGAGTCTTGCCCTTGGTGGTTACCCTGCGGTAGCGCACAATCTTCACCTCGGCGGTGAGGCTGTCGTAGCCCACAAACTCGCTGCTCACACCTGCCTGCAACTCCACCCAGTCGTCATTCTCCACAACAGCGGCATTGCGTGAGCGGGCCTTCTGTGCCTGCAACTCCACATCGAATGCCTCCAAATCAACACCCATACCATTCTCTTTGGCAATGAGTTCGGTGAGGTCGATGGGGAAGCCGTAGGTGTCGTAGAGTGTGAAGGCCGACTTGCCGTCAATGGTGTTGCCACCGGCCTTGCGCACCTTGGCAATCACACCCTCCAAGAGGTTGATACCAGTAGCAAGGGTTTTGAGGAATGCGCTCTCCTCCTCGCAAATTACGCTCACAATGAGGTTCTGCTGTGCTTTAAGTTCGGGGAATTGCTCACCCATCTGCTCCACCAATCCGGGAACGAGTTTGCAGATGAAGGGCTCGTTGAAGCCGAGGTAGGTGTAGCCATAGCGCACTGCACGGCGCAAGATGCGGCGAATAACATAGCCCGCCTTCACATTGCTCGGCAGCTGACCATCGGCAATGGAGAAGGAAATGGTGCGGAGGTGGTCGGCAATAACCCTCATTGCGATGTCTGCCTTCTCATCCTCGCCATATTTCTTGCCCGACAGGGCGGCTATCTCTGCGATGCGTGTCTGGAATACATCGGTATCGTAGTTGCTCTGCTTGTTCTGCAACACCATACACAGGCGCTCAAAGCCCATACCGGTGTCGATGTGTTTGTGGGGCAGAGGCTCCAGCGAGCCGTTTGCCTTGCGGTTGAACTGCATAAACACAAGGTTCCAAATCTCAATCACAAGGTGGTGGCCCATATTGACCATCTCCCTACCGGCTTTGGCAGCCCTCTCCTCCTCACTGCGGAGGTCGAAGTGAATCTCGCTACAAGGACCGCAAGGACCCGTTTCGCCCATTTCCCAGAAGTTGTCGTGCTTGTTGCCGAGGATGATGTGGTCCTCGGGCAGATACTGTTTCCAATAGTCGTAAGCCTCTTGGTCCATAGGCACGCCCTCCTCGGGGGCACCCTCAAACACGGTGGCGTAGAGCCTATCCTTGGGCATACCATATACCTCGGTCAGCAACTCCCAAGCCCAATCAATGGCCTCCTTCTTGAAGTAGTCGCCAAAGGACCAGTTGCCGAGCATCTCGAACATTGTGTGGTGGTAGGTGTCGTGTCCAACCTCCTCAAGGTCGTTGTGCTTACCCGACACACGCAGACACTTTTGGGTGTCGGCAGCGCGTGGATACTTGCGCTCGGCATTGCCAAGGAAGATGTCCTTAAATTGGTTCATACCTGCGTTGGTAAACATCAGCGTGGGGTCGTTCTTCACCACCATGGGAGCCGAGGGCACGATGGTGTGGCCCTTGCTCTCAAAGAATTTCAGGAACTTTGCCCTGATTTCGTTAGAAGTCATCATATCTATATTTGAGTTATTACGTTTGTTCACACTTTTTCAAGGTTGCAAATTTACATATTTTACTCTAAATTTGCCCCCAAAGAGCACTATTTTTACACCAAATGGCAAAAAAAGAGTACATTTTCAACCCCTCCACCCTCGCATACGAGCCTGTTCGTCAGCCTGAAAGGCTGCGAAGGTTTGTGATGGTGCGCCGTGGGGTGCTCTTTTTCATCGCCGCAGCGGTGGTCAATCTGGTCTACTCCTTCGGGTTCTACACCCCAAAAATGAAAAACCTTGAAAAGCAACGCAGGGAAATTCTCGGCCGCTATGAGGTGCTCTCCGAGCGCATCGGCTCAATGGAGGGGACTATCGGCGAGATTGCCCAGCGAGATAACAATGTCTACCGCCCACTGTTTGGTGCCGACACACTCTCCGTGGAGGGTGTCTACACCCCATTTGCGACCGACTTCTACGACCACTACTCGGAAGATTGGCAGCGGGTGGTGGGCTCGGTGTGGCAGCAACTCGATGGCCAAACCCGCCTACTCTACCGTCAGAGCCTCTCGCTTGACCAGTTGCAAGTGCTCTCCAAAGACAAAGAAAAAATGGCCGCTTCCATTCCTGCCATCTGGCCCATCAACCGCAAAGACCTGCGTGGTCCCATTGGCGCCTATGGTCGTAGGCTTCACCCCATCTACAAGCGTTACATTCACCACAAGGGCATCGACTTTGGTGGCCGCCGTGGCGACCCCATCTATGCCACCGGCAATGGAGTGGTGTCGCACACCGAAAAGGGCCTGCGCCGCAAGGGCTATGGTCAGCAGATTGTCATAGACCACGGCTTCGGCTACAAAACACGCTATGCCCACCTCAACGAGCGACTTGTCAAAAAGGGCCAAGAGGTCAAGCGTGGCGAGTTGATTGGTTATATGGGCAACACGGGTGGCTCCACCGGCCCACACCTACACTACGAGGTAATCTATATGGGGCGCGATGTGGACCCCATCAACTACTTCCGCCGAGATATGAGCGAGGCCGAATTTGAGCGCATAATCTCCTCGGCCAAAGCGACCACCTTTGAAACCCTCGACAACAACGAAAGCAGCGTGAACGAATAGTTTAGCCACAGCACCTCAAACGATTAGGAATGAGCAGAATATACAAAAAATATCCACCCAGCGAAAGCCGCCGAGGCCGCATAGGTCGTGCGGCCGGAAGTGCCATCCTCAACGTGGTGGCCTTTGGGGGTATGCTGGTGGTGTGCTACCTGCTCTTCTCGCTCTTCGACACCCCCGCACAGCACGCCACAAGGAGCGAAAACCGCTCGCTTGAAGCCGAGTATGCAGCCATTGAGGCCCGCTACGACACAGTGGCGCTGGTGCTGGACAACGTGATAGAGAGGGACAAAAATGTCTTTCGCATACTCTTTGAGTCGGAGCCATACGACTTCAAGGAGAGCGCCATAGAGAGCCGACTCGACAACTACGACCGCTTGTCGGGCCTTAGCGAGAGCGAACTCTACCGAGAGATGACCGAGCGTATGCGCCGTCTGGAAAAGGGCCAGCACCACACCGTGGGGCTCTTTGGGCGCATCAATGCCGTGGTTGATAGTGTGGGCTCAAAGGCTAACAATATCCCTGCAATTCAGCCTGTTATCAACAAGGAACTCACCCTGCTGACCGCCTCCTACGGTATGCGCATCCACCCCTTCTACAAGAGCCTTGCCTCGCACCAAGGTGTGGACTATACCGTGCCGGTTGGCTCACGCGTGTTTGCCACAGCCGATGGCACCGTGAAAGAGGTAAAAACCCGCAAGACCACCTCCGGTCGTACCATAGTCATCAACCACGGCGGAGGCTACGAAACCCAATACAGCCATCTCTCGCGCATTGACGTGAAGAGGGGCCAGAAGGTGCGCCGTGGCGACATCATTGGTCTGACGGGCAACAGCGGACTTTCGCTCTCGCCCCACCTGCACTACGAGGTGAGGTTCAATGGAATGAGGGTGGACCCCATTCACTACTTCTTTATGGAACTCTCTCCCGAGGAGTATCAACGCATTATGGAGATTGCCCAGAGCGGTATGCAGTCGTTTGATTAGCACTCCTCCCGAAGGGCAAACATCACACTCCCTAAGCTCCTTAAAGCCCAGCCCTTAAAGTCCTTAAAGTCCTTAAAGTCCTTAAAGTCCTTAAGGCCCTTATTGACTGGCAACAAGAATCGGATGAGTTCACAAGGCACACAAAAAAACCACCTTCGCAGTTTACTGAACGTAAATGCGGAGGTGGTTTTTCGCAGTGCAACGTCTAAATCGCCTATTTTATCTGCGCTTTAGCCTACGTTGAGAAACTTATCTACCAATTCCTTAATCATTTCGGGATTGGCAGCCAACTCCTCTCGCAGGTTGGCATCGCCATAGGAGCGCAACATCTTGGCCCAGCCATCAATCAGGCTCGCACTGAAAACTCCCCTGCTCTCAAAAATGGCACGCTTGGCCTCCAGTGCATCGGCCGACACGGCGCAACTATCGGGCAGGTGGTCGAGCCTTTCGGCCACAGCCTTGTGCTCCTCCTCAAAGATGTTCACGCCCACATACCTCTCCTCGGCATAGGCAACCGCATTCTCCATCTCAAAGCCGTGGCGTGCAGCGGTAACAAGGCCCGCAAGCAGCAGGTAGACATCGGCCGAGCCATCGGGGCAACGGAACTCCACGGTCTGCTTATCCTTCGGCGGTAGCACCTCTCCCTGCTCGGCAGGGTTGGCATTGCGTATCATCTCACCCGCACCTGTGGTCCAGCCCAGAGGCACCCTCACGAGCACCGAGCGGTTCCTATCGCCCCAGCAGATGTTGGTGGGAGCCTCTTGGTGAGGCACAAGGCGTAGGTAGGAGGTGGGGTTGGTGTTTCCAAAGGCTGTCAGCGCATCGGCTGCATCAAGGATGCCGGCAATGACAGTCTTGGCCACATCAGTAAGTTTGCCATCCTTGAGGTACATATTCTCTCCATTCTTAACCACCTTGGTGTGGATGTGCATACCGCTACCTGCCTTACCCACAGTGATTTTCGGAGCAAATGTGAGGTTTACGCCATAGCGGTAGGCCAACTCGCGCAATATCCACTTGGCAACAAGCAGTTGGTCGGCAGCCTCCTCAACATCCACCGGCAAGAACTCAATCTCGTTCTGCTCATACATCAGTCCGTCTACGGCAAAATTGCCCACCTCGCTGTGGCCATACTTAATCTTTCCGCCTGCCTCGGCAATAGCCTTCATCGCCTCGCGGCGCATATCGCCCCACTTGCAGAACGGGCCACTCTCGTGGTAGCCCCTCTGGTCGGGAGTGATGTAGAGTTCGTCTACCTCGCTGACAACGTAGTACTCCAACTCGCCCATTGCGTGGAACTCCATACCCGTGAGTTTCTTAAACTCCTCGTGGGCACGGTGGAGGGCTTGGTCGGGAGCCGAAGCAAAGGGCTGTCCATCCTTGTCGTAGTAGCCGCAGAGGATGTCCAGTGTGGGTATTTCGCTAAAAGGATTGAGGAAAGCGGTGCGGTAGCGGGGCACAACGTAGAGGTCGCTGGCTCCGGCCTGCACGAAGTTGGGGAAGAGGCTTGAGCCATCCACCCTCTCGCCATAGGTCAGAATGGTGTCGAGGTAGTCGAGGTCGTTGATGATGAAATTGAGCGATTTGAGCCTGCCATCGGCTGCTGCATAGCGGAAATTGACCATCTCAACATCGTTGGCCACGATGAACTTAACAAGGTCTGCTTTGGTGAAGTCCTTGGGCTCCTTCTTCAGAAAGCGCACCAGCGGATTGGGATGAATTGAGTACTTATCCATACTGTGTGTGTCAATTATTGTTTGTTATGTTATTGTTTTTTATTTGGTTGCAAATGTGTACATCCGAGATTACTTGCGCTTGCACAGCCCCGCAAAGTCGCACCACTCACACCGAGCCCTGTCCTCCGTGGCCACAAATGGCACCGCAGGGTCAAAAAGTGTGGTGAGGCTCTTGGCCAAGGCGGCCTCAAAATCCTTGGCATAGTCGCCATAGGCGAGCACATCGCCCGCAAGTCTATCGTTCAGCAGTGGCGAGTAGTCGGGGTTATTCATATAGCGCACATAGTAGAGCGAGGGGGCTGCGCCATTGCCATCGGGCAGTGCCCCACTCTGCTGTGCCCTCTCGGCCATCATAGAGTAGATGAGTGTTTGGGTGGTAGCCCCAACACCCTTTGAGTCCTCGCGTTCAAAGAGAGGCTCAATGCCGGCAAATTGCAGACGCTCCCCTGCTTTGTAGCCGGAGTGTGGACGGCCCGTCTTGTAGTCAATGATACGCACACGCCCACCCACAAGGTCAAGTCGGTCGGAGGTGCCACCAAAGGATATGGACCTTTGGCCGTCAAAGCAGAAGGGGCACTCCATCTTATACTCCAATTCGAGGATTTGATAGGGCTCGGTGCGTGTCGCATCGTAGGACAGAACGCAGTTGTTGATATACTTTTCAATGGTGTCCCTCACGATGATAAGATTGCCGCCATAGTCGGCCTCCGGCACCCTCTCGCCTGCGAAGTAGTCGCTACTGATGGCATCCACCACAGCCTTGTGTACCTCCTGAGAGCCAATCAGTGCGGCAATTCTCTTCTGCGGGTTGGGCAGACGTTTTAGGGGTGTGTAGAGGGTTTCCATCGCTCGGTGGAAAATCGTTCCGAAGAGGGAGTTGTCAATCTCCTCCTCAATCTCCTCCTCGGGTTTGATTTCGGCCACAGCCTTGAAGTAGAACTTCAACGGGCAGTCGAGGTAGTTATTGAAGGTCGAAGGGGAGAGTATCTTATCCCCACCCACGAGGAAACGTTCAAGGCGTTGCATCACCTGCGGGCTCTTTGCCACCTGCAACCCGTCCGAGGGCGAGAGGTTCACATTGAGTCCCTTCTTCACGCGCTCAAGTTCGTGGGGGCTCTCATAGTCAAGTTGGTAGATATAGCGACTCTGCTCGCCCGAGGTGCGGTCATCGGCCACCGAGCAGTAGACCATATCCACACGCTTGGCCCTCTGCACAAGGCGGTAGAAGTAGTAGGCATAGACTCCCTCGCTCTCCCTGCTGGTGGGTAGGCCATAGCCGAAGCGGAGGTTGTACGGGATGAACGATATGTCGTTGATGCGCCCCGATGGGAAGTTGTCGTCATTCATCGAGAGCAGCAACACGTTGTCAAAGTCGAGGTTGCGGGTCTCCAAAATACCCATCACCTGCACCCCACTCAGGGGCTCGCCCTTGTAGGGTATGCGCACCCCCTGCAACACACGGCGCATCAGGGCGTTGTAGGTGGCAAAGGACATCTCCAATCCGCAACTCTCCAAGGCCGCAGCGGTCTTTGCCACAGCCTCCACAATCAGGCCGAAACACTCCCTGCGCAGGGCCCTGCTCTCCTTGTCCTCGCCCTGCACATCAACCTGCATTACCCCCGTTAGCACACTCTCAATGTAGGCTCCCACCTCGTGCCAATCGGTGTGGAGGGTAAAAATGGTTTGTACGGCAGGGTGCAATTCGGCAAAGTGGTCGGTCGAAACATAAATTCGCCCGTGCTTGACAATGTTGCGATAGACTCTCCCACAGCCCTCCATATCGGCCGCCACCACAAAGGGGTGTTGCAGCAGTCCCTCAACATCGGTGTGGTAGAACGCAACGGAGCCACTCTTCTGGGCCCTTGCCCTATGTTGAAGTTGCAGGAGTCGCTCCACAAAGCTGTATGCAAGGGTGTTTTTGAGCGGGTAGCCCATCGTTACGTTATACTTCACCTCACTCTTACCAACCACATTGGGCAGCGAGTAGAGCAGCGGAGAGAGCAGGTTTTCATCGGTCAGCACAATGGCGGTGCGTTTGTCCACGGGCCTATCCTTACGCTCGCCCGCAACGCTCTCTATGAACTCGGCCGCATACTTACACTGCAACGAGTTGGAAGCCATAGCGACCACCTTCATCTGCTTGGGCTGTTCAAAGGAGTCCTCGTGTCGGAAGGTGGGCGGAGCGGGATAGCGGTGCAGGTTTTCTCTCACAAAGAGGCCCGCCTCCTGCCCTCGGTTGTCCACATAGTAGGAGTCGTAGTCCCAATAGAAATCGGCCTCAAAGCGGCTCTGGAGTGCATCAAAGAGCACCTTCTCCGATGCGGAGAGTGCATTGAAGCCCACCACCACATACCTCCCTTCGGGCAGCACTCCATCCGCACCCTCGCGGATGCGCTCGGCCGCACGGCGGTAAATCATACCCGCATAGCCCACTCCACGCTCGGAGAGAGTAGCCGTGTAGCGGGTGTAAATATCCCACAGCGTATCCCACACGGAGAGAAATTTCCGCTGGTGCTCCGTGGGTGCCTTCTCGGTGGTAAAGGTGGCGCAAAAGCGTCTGATGGCCTCCACCTGCTCGGGCGTGAGGTCCGTGAGGTCTTGCGTTATGGCCCTCAAATCAGCCACATTGGCAAACAACATTCGCCCATCCACAAGGTACTTGTCCACAGCGTCAAAGTCGCCAAGCAGCACCTCGCCCCAGTGGTAGAAGTTGTCGAAAGTTTCGTTTGGATGATATTGGGAGTAGATTTTGAAAAGTTCCGTAATGGCCAATATGCGGTCCACGTGTCCAAGCCCTGAGGCAGTGCTCATCAGTTGGTCCACCGAGGTGTAGGAGGGCCCCCACACAGGTCGGCCGGCCACTGCACAAAGAGCATCAACCAGAAAAACACGTGAACGATTGTTGGGCAACACTATGGTCAGTTCGGACACACCCTCGCCATAACGCCCCCACAAATCTTCGGCTACACTATAAAGAAAATTTCGCATGCTCAAATGTACTACTTTTTTCGGAGATTTGAACAAAATGTTGTACCTTTACGAAAATATTTACACACAAACCCTTTTTTCCCACCTTTTCCCCACCTATGGGAGTAGTAGACATAGTCAGTGCTTCGGCGGGCAGCGGTAAGACCTACAGTATGGCCTACCGCTATGTTCGCACGCTCATACAAAACCCAACGCTCTATCGCCACATCTTGGCCGTAACATTCACCAACAAGGCCACCGATGAACTCAAAGAGCGCATACTGCGCCAACTACACGACTTGGCAAAGGGCAACCAGATGGACTACGAGCAGAGGCTACTGTGCGACACGGAGTTTGACAGTGCCACCATCAGGGCTCGTGCGGCCGAGGCCCGCAGTCTGATTTTGCACGACTACAACAACTTCTCCGTGATGACCATCGACAAGTTCTTCCAGCGAGTGATGAGGGCTTTCATCAAAGAACTTGACGTGGACCTTAGTTTCAACATCGAACTCCAAACCGACTCTCTACTGGCAAGGGCCGCCGACCGAATGTTAGACGAACTCTCCAACGAGGAGAAGGCCGAGTTGCGCGATTGGGTGCTCGAATTCATAGGCGAAAACATTGAGGAGGGAGAGAGTTGGGACATCAAACGTAGTCTGACCAAGTTGGGCACGGAGCTATTCAAAGAGGAGTACCGAGAGGCCAAGATTGAGTCAGGTGACAAGCCCCTGCTACGCAAACTCGTCAAACTGGCTCGCCAGCGTGCGGAGGTTGCAGGAGCGAAATACAAGGGTGCCGCCCAAGAGTTTGTTGCCATAATGGACCGCAATGGGCTCACCGAGAGCGACTTCAAAGGTGGTTCAAGGAGTGTGGCCGCTTATGTGCAGAAGGCTGCATCGGGAGTGATTGCCCCAATGACTTCTGCCGCACTCAACGCCCTCGAAAAAGGAGAGTGGTACACCAAAACCTCCCCCAAGAAAGCACTCATCGACTCCCTCGCAGGCGAGTTGGGCCGGGCCCTGCAAACCATCAAAGATGTCTACCCCGAGGCGGTCATCGCCGAGAACACCGCAAACATCCTCTCCGGCAACCATCGCGACTTTGCACTGCTGGCCGACCTGCGCACCCAAATAGATACCATTTGCACCGAGGAGAGCATACTGCCCATTGCCGATGTGAACGACCTAATCCACAGGCTCATTGCCGACAACGAGGCCCCATTCATATACGAGAAGTCGGGCAACCGCTATGCCCACTTTATGATTGACGAGTTTCAGGACACCAGCACAATGCAGTGGCGCAACTTTGTACCCCTGCTGCACAATGCCGTGGCCCAGAGCGAAGAGTCGCCCGTGATGTTGGTGGGCGATGTCAAGCAGTCCATCTACCGTTGGAGGGGTGGCGATTGGAGCCTGCTGGCCCACGGAGCCCGCAACGAATTTGAGCAGGTGGACACCTCCTCGCTCCTGCGCAACTTCCGCAGTCGTCAGAAGGTGGTTGAGTTCAACAACGACCTCATTGAGCACGCCGTGGCGCACATCAAAGGTCGCATTGAGGAGTCGCTTGGCAAGGCCGAGGAGAGTGGCTACTTGAAGAGCGAGTTGAGAAAGTCCCTATGCAAAACCACCGAAGAGGCCTATGCCGACTATCGTCAAGAGCCCAACGACCATAGCGGTGGCGGATGTGTGAGCATACAATTCTATGAGCGTAAAGCCGAGCACCACCCCGTGTTGGAGCGCATCTGCGAACTCCAAGACCGTGGCTATCGTGCGGGCGACATTGCCATCTTGGTGCGCAGTAACGAAGATGCAAAGCGTGTGGCCAAGATGTTGTTGGACTACAAAAACCTGCAACAAGAGGAGGGCAAAAACTATGTCTTTGACGTGGTTACACAAGAGGCTTTGGAAATTGGGGCCTCTTCTGCGGTGCGTTTTATGACCTCGTGTTTGGGACTTGCCATCAACCCCGGCGACCGCATCTGCAAAGCCACCTATCTGCAATTCCTCGGCCAGCCCTTTGAGGACTCCATTGAGGGCTCCGAGGCGGAGTTTTTGGGCTCCCTTGCGCTGATGCAGCCCGAAGAGGCCTTCAACGAGATTGTGTTGCGCTACCCACAATGTTGCGCCACCGAAGAGGTGCCCTATGTGCAGGCCTTCCACAGTCAGATTATCAACTATTGCAGTCGCAAGATTGCCGACACTGCCCTACTGCTCAAATGGTGGAACGAGAGTGGCTACAAGGAGTCCATAGCCCTGCCCGGTGGTGCCGATGCCATAACCATCGCCACCATCCACAAGGCCAAAGGCCTCTCCTACAAGGTCGTACTCCTCCCCTTCTGCGAATGGTCGGTGTTACCTTTGGTGAACTCCACAATGTGGGCCACACCCAATGTCCCCATAAGCGACAAAATCAGGAAGTTCCCGACAAAATACACCAAGGCAATGGGCGCATCAGAGTTCTCCCATGCCTACTACATCGAGCAAACCCTCACCGCCATTGATGCACTCAACACCCTCTATGTGGCCATCACAAGGCCCGAGGAGGAGTTGCACATTATGGTGGCCGAGAACTGCAAGGAGAGCAGTGTGGGACACATCTTCAAGAGTTATGTGTGCAACGAGTGCGGAATGGACACGGATGACATCTTCACCTACGGCTTCCCCGCCCAATATGCCTCCAAAGAGCTACCCGAGGCCTCGCCCAGCACCTTCGACACCTACTCGCCCAAGGGTAAACTTGCCATTCGCTACGACCACCAACGCTACGATGAGGAGAGCCGTGGCGAGTCGCTCTCGCCGAGAGATATGGGCACACTGATGCACAAGGTGTTTGAGAGTGCCGCCACTCTTGCCGATGCCGAGAGGTGCATCGGGGAGTTGGCCACCACGGGCGAGATTTCGCACGAAGATGCAGCCCTGCTGCGCACCAACATTGGCAGTGCAGTGGAGAGCCCCGAGGTTAGGGAGTGGTTTGACGGTACGTGGGAAGAGGTCTACACCGAGCGCGAAATTATTGCGGAGGGTAGTTTCTATCGCCCCGACAGGGTGATGACCCGAGGTGGGCAGGCGGTGGTAGTGGACTACAAGTTCGGCCTTGGGATGAACTCCGACCACCGCAAGCAAATCTCGCGCTACGCCTCGCTGCTGCGCAAAATGGGCTACGAGGATGTGCGGGGCTACTTGTGGTACCTCTCGGTGGGCGAGATTGTGGAAGTGGTCTAACGTGGATGTCGTGGGCCGTGAGTACCTAACTATTATATTGACGTGATGCAAAAACACCTCTACATAACGCTGGGTGCGCTGTGTGTGGCGTTGGGGGCCCTCGGAGTGGTTGTGCCCGGCCTTCCCACCACCCCACTCTTGCTGGCGGCTTCGTGGCTCTTCTACCACTCCTCGCCACGATTGCAGGAGTGGCTGCTGGCCTCTCGGCTGGGGGTCTACATCCGCACCTACCACGAGCAGGGCGGTATGCGCCCCCGCACAAAGGTGTGGGTGGTGGTGCTGATGAGCACGATGGTTGCCTGCTCCATCCACTTCTTCATCGCCAACGGCGTGGTCGATTGGGTGGTGGCCGCCGCAGGCTTGGTGGGCTGCTTGGTGGTCATCTTCAAGGTGCCCAATGCAAAAAGATAAGGCACTCTATTATTGGGGGCGGTCAAATACACAAAGATGGCGTATGCACTATGTTGCATACGCCATCTTTTTTTTTGTTAAAATCGTGTTGCCACGAGAGGTGAGTTACTCCTCGGCAGTCTTGGTTACTCCTCCACCCTCTTGTAGATGGTGGCGGTGCGGCAGACGTTGTAGATGCGCAGGTAGGGGCGCACCTCGCCGTCATCGTCCTTGCGGTTGAACGAGAAATACTCGCCCGTGAGTTCGTTGCGCTCATAGCCGCCAAAACGTTCCTCGTCAGTGGAGAGAATAATCTTATACTTACCCGCCTCCGGCACAGGAATAACATAGTTCGGCACACTGCGCGAGGGGTTCCAATTAAAGACATAGACCAAGTCGCCGTGGCTATAGACCATCACTTGGTCGCCATCGTACATCGCAAGTTGGCGGGCAAAGCCCTGACCAAGTTGGTTGTAGCGTTCCAAAAGTCGTATCATAGCACGGTCGAACTCGCCAAGGGCGTGGTAGCGCAGCGACTTGTTGTCCACCAGCGACCATTGGCGGCGGGCGTGTTGGTAACTCCAATTATTGCCCAATCGCGGGAAGTCTATCCACTCCGGATGGCCAAACTCGTTGCCCATAAAGTTAAGGTAGGCCTGACCGCCAAGCGAGGCCGTAACAAGGCGTATCATCTTGTGCAGGGCCATACCCCTATCCACTGCCGCATTCTCGCTCTCGGTGTGCATCGAGTCGTACATAGCCGTCTGCAACAGGCGGAAAGCAATCGTTTGGTCGCCCTGCATCGCTTGGTCGTGCGACTCGCAGTAGGCCACCGTGCCCGCATCCGCCAAGCGGTTGCACATAACATTCCAGATGTCCCACACGTTCCACTTCTCATCGGGCACCTCCTTGAGCATCTTAATCCAAAAGTCGGGAATACCCATAGCCAAGCGGTAGTTGAAGCCCAAGCCGCCATCCTCCTCCGGAGCACTGATGCCCGGCATACCGCTCACGTCTTCCGCAATGGTTACCGCATCGGGGCGCAGGGCGTGTACAAGGTGGTTGGCAAGGCGGAGATAGGTGATGGCATCGCGGTTTACGCCCGCATCAAAATATTTCTCTCGGCAATCGAAGTCGGTGTAGCCGTGGTGGTAGTAGAGCATTGAGGTAACCCCATCGAAGCGGTAGCCGTCAAAGTGGAACTCCTCAATCCAATACTTCACGTTGGAGAGCAGGAAGTGTTGCACCTCGCGCTTGCCGTAGTCGAAAATCTTGGAGTCCCAATAGGGTTGGTCGCCCGCCTCGCCCGCAAGCGAGTAGTGATTAGGCGAGCCGTCAAGTTCGTTGAGTCCCTCGGCAAAGTTCTTCACATAGTGGGCGTGCACGAGGTCCATAATCACAGCAATTCCCATATCGTGGGCCTTGCGCACCAGAGCCTTCAACTCCTCGGGGGTACCAAAGCGGGACGAGGGAGCGAAGAAGCTCGACACGTGGTAGCCATAGCTACCATAGTAGGGGTGTTCGGCAATGCCCATAATCTGGATGGCGTTGTAGCCGGCAGCCTTGATGCGGGGTAGCACCACCTCGGCAAACTCACTGTAGGTGCCCACGCCCAACTTCTCCTGCGCCATACCCACGTGGCACTCATAGATGAACAGCCCCTCGGAGGCGTTCACCCTGAAGCCATCGCCCTGCCAATCAAACGGCTCGGCCGGATTCCAAAATTGGGCCGAAAAGTTCTTCGTTGCATCGTCCTGCACTGCACGTGTGGTCCACGCAGGGATGCGCTCGTGGGTGCCGTTGTCGCCAACCACCAAAATCTTGTAGAGCATACCGTGTACCAGCGGAACATCCCTATCCGAGAGGAATATGCTCCAAACTCCATTTGTGGGGTTTTTGAACAGGGGCAACGACTTGCGGTCCCAGCCATTGAAGTCGCCAAAGATGTAGACCTCGTGGGCAGCAGGCAGCCACTCACGGAACCACCAACCTCCGTTGCGGTCATCCCTTTGGAAGCCGAAATAACGGTAGCCATTAGCGTAGTCCACGATGGAGCCCGAGGAGGCCTCAATGTCGGCCAAGTGGTCGATGTAGAGAGTGTGTCGGTAGTTGAGTTCGGCCTCAACAGGTTCGAGCCAACTATCTTTTTCGATGATTGCCAGACGTTTAGCCATAGGTAAGTGTTGTTTAGTGAGAATAAAATTACTCCTTTTCTGCGGAATATGCAAATTTATTCGCAAAAAACACTATTTTTGTATGTTTGTTGGGAGTGTTGACACTGAAAAAAGACATACACTTTTTTAACTAAAATTTTTCTTATATGGTACAATTTTTTGCAAACCTCTGGGCCAACAACCGCCCGATGCTCATCCTTATGGCCATCTTGGTTGTTGTGATTCCCTTCTTGGTGTTCTACATCCGCAAGGCAACCAAAGAGCACCCAAAAGGTCTTATCGCTGCCGCATTGAGCAATATGGGTGAGCGTTTCGGCTACTACATTATGAATGCCGTGTTGCTGCTCTTCATCTGCTCCAAGTTCGGTATCAGCGATGACGCCGCCGGTTGGATTTATGCTGTGTTCTATTTCCTCATCTACGTGCTCAGCCTCCCCGGTGGTATGATTGCAGACCGCACACAGAAGTACAAAGGCACCATCATCTCCGGCCTGCTCGTTATGGCCGTTGGTTATGGTATCCTCTCCATCCCCGTGTTTGCCGACAAGACCGGCTTCTCGTGGGTGTTGGTACTCACCTGCGTGGCTCTGTTCATCATCGCATTCGGTAATGGTCTGTTCAAGGGCAACCTTCAGGCTATCGTTGGTCAGATGTATGACAACTTTGAGGCCGAGGCTGCAAAGAAGGGTCCCGAAGAGTTGGCCAAGGCAAAAGAGAAACGCGACTCCGGTTTCCAGATTTTCTACGTATTCATCAACATTGGTGGTGTGATTGCCCCCTTCATCGCTCCCCTGCTGAGGAGTTTCTGGCTGAAGATGCACAACCTCACCTACAATGCCGACCTGCCCCGTTTGTGCCACGAGTACATCAATGGTGCCGACAATATGAGCGCAGTGGCTACCGAGAACCTCAACAACCTCGCAGCCACCGTTGGCCACACCGGCGCAGTGGATGCAGCCTTCTGCAACAGCTATTTGGAAATTTTCAACACCGGTGTTCACTTCTCGTTCATCGCTTCGGTGTTGGCAATGCTCCTCTCGCTGACCATCTTCCTCTGCGTGAAGGGTAAGTTGCCCAACCCCGCAAAGAAGGAGAAAAAGGCCGAAGTTCAGTACACCGCAGAGGAGAAAGCCGCCAATGCCAAGGAGATTAAGCAGCGTCTTTATGCTCTGTTTGCAGTACTCGGCGTGGCTGTGTTCTTCTGGTTCTCGTTCCACCAGAACGGTCAGTCGCTCTCGGTATTCGCTCGCGACTTCGTCTCTACCGGTGCAATTCCTCCCGAAATTTGGCAGTGCATCAACCCGCTGTTTGTGATTATCCTCACCCCCGTGATTATGTGGATTTTCGGTTCGCTCGCACGCAAAGGCAAAGAGGTTTCGACTCCTCGCAAGATTGCTCTCGGTATGTTCATCGCAGCACTCGCCTACATCTTCCTGATGGTCGTTGCAGTGATGAAGAACTACCCCTCGGGTGCAGAGTTCAAAGATTGGGCAGAGATGGCCAAAGAGGCTGTTAAGAGCAGTCCTATGGTGCTGATTGCCACCTACTTCTTCCTCACCGTGGCTGAGTTGTTCATCTCGCCTCTGGGCTTGTCGTTTGTGTCGAAGATTGCACCTCGCCACTTGCAGGGTATCTGCCAAGGTTTGTGGCTATCGGCTACCGCCATCGGCAACCTCTTCATCGCACTCGGCGTTACTATGCTCAACACCTTCCCCCACCAGTGGATGTGCTGGGCAGTGTTTGCAGGCTTCTGCCTCATCTCTATGGGCGTGATGCTCGGTATGGTTAAGTGGCTTGAGAAGGTTACCGCCTAATCGGCCCCACACCTCAAAACACAGCGAGGGCTCGGAGTTTTCCGAGCCCTCGCATTTTTTGTTATGTCTCCGTATGTCGGTTTAGTTGTTGCGCAACGGACAACTTATTTGTTTAACGGGTAGATAGTCTATTCGTTTAGCCCGTGCAGCAGTGCCGACTCTTTTCTATTTGCCCTCGGCTACGCACCTATCCATCCACTCCACAAAGGCTGCAACATCAAGGTCGTAGCCCCTTGCATCGCCCAACTGGTTGCCCTCGGCGTCAAGAATAACGTAGTGGGGCTGTGCGTTGGCACCGAACTGCTCCAGCGCAAAGTTGGAGTTAATCTTGCCCAAAGTTTTGAGCACCTTGCCGCTCTCGGTGGTAACCCAATCCTCCTTGGCAACCTGTTTCTTATCATCCACATAGAGGGCGCAAATCACAAACTCATTCTCCAGTTTAGTCTTCACTGCGGGGTCGCTCCACACCCTTGCCTCCATCTCACGGCAGTTCACGCAACCGTGGCCCGTGAAGTCAAGGAAGATGGGCTTGCCAACCTCTGCGGCATACTCCTTGGCCTCTTCAAGGTCGAAATAGCCCTCCAAACCGAGGGGCAACTCAAGGAAGTCGCCATACTTAACGGTGCGTTGTTCGGCCTTGGGTGCAGTGGCAGCAGTGCCACCACCCTCGCCACCGAGCACAAAGTCTTGCGTCTGCATCGGGGGCAGGTAGCCGGAGAGCGCCTTCAGAGGCGCACCCCACATACCGGGAATCATATAGACCACAAAGGTGAATACTCCAATAGCCAGTGCAAGGCGGAAGGTGCTGATGTACTTAACCTCCGAGTCGTGTTTGAAGCGGAGTTTGCCCAGCAGGTAGAAGCCCAACATTGTGAACACCACAATCCAAATAGCCAAGTAGACCTCCCTATCCAGCAGGCCCCAGTGGTAGACTTGGTCGGCCGTGGAGAGGAATTTGAAGCCCAGAGCAACCTCCACAAAGCCCAGTACCACCTTCACCGAGTTGAGCCAACCGCCACTCTTGGGCATCTTGTTGAGCAAGCCCGGGAAGAGCGCACACAGCACAAAGGGAAGTGCAAAGGCCAGCGAGAAGGCCAACATTGCAAAGATGGGAGTAAGCACCTCGCCCTGAGTAGCCTTAATCAGCACACTACCCACGATGGGACCGGTGCAGGAGAAGCTAACCAACACGAGTGTGAGAGCAAGGAAAAAGACGCCACCGAGGCCCTTCTTCTTGTCCACATTCTCATCGCTCTTATTGACCAACTTCGAGGGCAGTACAATCTCAAATGCGCCAAAGAAGGAGGCTGCAAAGACCATAAACACTGCAAAGAAGATGATGTTGGGGAGCCAGTGAGTTGCCAGCCAGTTGAAGATGTCGGCCGTGACTGCATCGCCACCCACAACTTTTGTAATCAGTATGAGAGCCGCAATAGGCAGGGTGTAGAGTGCCACAATGAACACGCCATACATAGCAGCCCTGAACTTGGCCACACGCTTGTTCTCCGAGCCCTTCATAAAGAACGACACGGTCATAGGCACCATTGGGAATACACACGGGGTGAGCAGTGCGGCAAAGCCCCACAGAATGGCCTCAATGATGATGCTCCAGAAGTTGCCACCCGTAGCAGCACCACTCTCTTCGGCAGGAGCCACGGTAGCCTCGTTCTTCTTACCCTTGCCTGCAACCGAGCCGCTGAGCACAACACTCTGCTCCTCCTCGCCCATCTGGCAAGTCTGGTCGGTACACTCCTGCCACTCAATGAGCACCTTGACCTCACGGTCGGCCTTGCGAGAGCGCACCTGCTGTGTAAAGGTAACCTCGCCCGAGTAGTCGCCCATATTCATTTTGAACACCTCATCGTAGTAGGTGCGAGGCTCCTTGGAGGGAGTTACCTCGCCCACAACCTCCACCTTCTTGGTAGGCTGCACGGTGATGGTGGTGGGATTGTAGCCACCCAACTCGCCGAGAGCGTAGATGTGCAAATCCTCTGGTATGGAGGCAGTTACCTTAATCTCATAGAGCCCCTCTCCGAGGTCGGTTGCGGTGGTGGTCCAAGTGGTGCGGGTGCTCTGTGCCGAGAGCCCGAAGGTCATCAGCGAGAGGAGCACTGCAAACATAAATTTCAGATGTTTCATATCGTTTTGGTTTATCTTTGAAAACACAATTAGTTCAGCCTACAAATATATTACATTTTTTCGGAACTCAAAAAAGGGGCAAAAAAATGAGTTGGCCCCAAGCGGTTTATGCACCTTCTCGGGACCAACTACAAAGTGTGTGGCGGCTGTAAATGAGCCCCTGATAGTGCCCACTGACAGCCCCTCTAAAAATCTACTTGCGGTATTTGGCAAACATTCTGCCGGCCACCTCAATCTCATCGCCCACAGGCTCGGCCGAGAAATCGCCAACGGAATTCTTCCACCACTCGCCCTCAAACCTAATGACCACCTTGCGGAAGTTGTCGTAGTGGGTTTTGGTGAACTCCCCATCGGTCAGCAGGGCACTCTTGACTGCGGCAAAATAGAGGTTCCAACGCTCGGCATAGTAGCTGCCCACAAGGCCTGCCCACATACGCCTTGCGTAGTCGGTAAGGTAGGCACCCTCATCGCCCCAAGAGGTAATAAGGCAGCGTGCGTTGCGTTCATAGTAATCCTTTTCGGCCTCGTCTATGCCAATGGCGCGAGCGTCCTCAATCCACTTGCCCACAAGGAAGGTGGTGTTGGTGGCGAGCAGTTCGTCAAGGTCATAGAGCAGTGTGGTCATATATTTCTCCCAGTCGTTCATTGCTGTGAGGTCGCATTTGGCCACGGCCTCGTGGTAGCGGTGGTAGGCAATGGTAAAGTCGATACTCATCAACTCGCGCGTGAAGTTCACCACATCGAAGCGGTGGGCAGGAGTGTCGGACTCAACCGACATCAAACACTCCAAAGCCTCCACAAGCACACGTTTATCCTCCAAGATACTCTCCCTCCACGGGTACTTTTCGGGCAGATTGGGGCGTATCATCAGCATAGGCTGCGGGCGGGTGGGCTCGATGTAGTTGGCGGCACCATAGGTGGGCGAACAGAAGAGCCCGTCCATCAGCAACCCCCACGCCTTGCGGCCCTGCTCATCTACTTTTCCAATGCGTTGGTCGGCCATCTTCTCCGTCCAAGCATCCACATCCTTATGCAGAGGGGTGTCCCACGCCTTCTCCAAGGCATACTCAAAGGCAAACGGAGTGAGGTCGAAGCCTTCAAGGGTGGAGCCGATACCAACCAAGTTGTCGCCACCCTCGGCAATGGCTCGTTCCAGATTGGTATTGACCGCCTTCAAGGGCGCATTAAGGGTGGAATTACCTCCAAAGTTGCCCAAGTAGCACCACAAGAAGGGTGTGCCAAAGAAGCTCTGCGTGATGGGCCACGCCTCGTAACGCTCACAGTAGTAGTCGAGAATGAGTTGTTTCTCCTGTGGAGCACCACCGAGGTAAGCCTCAATGCGTTCATCGGTCCATTGGCGGCGTTTGTGGTAAAAAAGCCAACCCATCTGCAACCAAGTGGCCTTTTTGTCCACAGCCCTAATGGAGCCATAGGTCTGTTTGCTTACCCTTGCCAGATAGTCCGGCTCCCACGATGGGGGCACAACCTCGTTGAAGGGGTCTACACCGTAGATGTGGTCGGTACCATAGGCCTTGCGTTGCTCCTCAAGGAAGAGCCTTTGTATCTTCGCAAATGCGGGGTCCATAGGGTCAAGGTAGGAGCAGGCATACTCGCTGGGGAAGCGCGACCAGTTCTTCAGCGTGGTAATCTTCGCCTCGGGCAGCACCTCCTTCAGGTCGGAGGGCACGTGGCCCGCAAAGGCCGGCAGCACGGGGCGCATACCGAGTTCCCTCTCTCGTGCCACAATCTTCTTCTGCAACTCCTCCTGTCCGTTGAGCCACGACATAGGCAGCGGGCCCTGCCAGCGGTCTATGTTAATCATACGGTGCCACGGCAAAAAGGCGGGGCCTGTGAAATAGGCTCTGATTTGCTCATCGGAGAGCCCCATTTTGCTCCACACCTTATACCAAATGCTCTCTTGGCCGGTGATAGCCAGTGGCAAATTAACGCCATTGAGGGCCATCCAGTCGATGAGCCTCTCCCAATCTTTCCAACCCCACCACGGCATTGTGTAGCCATAGGTGCAGTAGTTGAGGAAAAAGCGTTCTTTTACACGCGCCTTAGCCTCCACCACGCCCTCCACAGCGGGAAGCTGTTGGGGCGCCACCACCCTATCGTGGGCAAACCACGACACCTCCGTGAGGCAGTAGTACTTCAAGTAGTGGTTGAGTCCCACGGCCATTGAGCCTGCGTTGTTACCCTCAATGACAATCTTGTCCCCAACGGAATAGAGGCGGAAGCGGTCGCCACCCTTTGCGGGCAACTCTCGCCACTCAAAGCGATCGGCTACCGAGGGCACAACCCTCTCGGCCAGCGCCTTGGCGGCCTCAACATTGTCCGCCTGTGCAATCAGAATGGGGGCTAAACAAGCGACCAAAAACAAAAAAAGTTTCTTCATTTCTACGTTTGTTTTATTTCTAATTTTCAACTATTTAGCCAGCGGTGCTATGGGCCAGTCATCGGTGCGGAAGGGCGACACCGGAAGCCCAAAGTTGTTGAACACCGTAGCCTCGGCCACGTTTCTGAAGCAGTAGCGTACAGCCACCGGATTGGGCACCTCGGGCGAGTGTACCATCACGCTGTTTTTGGCCCTCTGGGTGGATGCCTTTGCGGGGTAGAAGACCCTATCCTCGCCCGCAATCTCAAAGCCCTCAACATTGTGTCCGTAGGGGCCCAAGCAGAGCCCTTCCACATCGAAAGTAACGTAGGCCTTGCCACCGCTAAAACGCACCGACTCATAGACAGGCGAGTGGGAGTAGATATGCCTCTTGCCATAGGTGTCGGTAAGGGCCAACCAAGCGAGCCTTTGGCCCACCTCGCTCTTCTTTGCGGGGTGGATGCACCAAGCATCGCCAATGTCCATCGTTACAACCATACCGCTCCCGGGAATATCCTTGAGGTTGTGCATCTGGGCCTCACGAATGAGGGCACCGGAGAACATATCGGGGCCATCGTATTTGTAAGGAGCAATCTGCACGTAGAAGAAAGGCAGGTCGGCCACTCCCCACCCCTCGCGCAGTTGCTCGGCAAAACTCTTCATCAGCCAGCGGTACTGCTCGGGGTTGTGGCGATTGGACTCGCCCTGATACCACAGCACGCCCTTCAGGGTGAAAGATTCCAGCGGAGCAATCATACCGTTGTAAATCATTGCGGGTTTGTCCTGTGGGCGTTCTTCCTTGACTCCATTGTCGAGGTGTGAGAGGTCTACCCCCTCAAAAGCCTCCAACCTCTGGCGCGACATCCACGACTCCACCATAGTACCACCCCAAGCGGAAACAATCACTCCCACGGGCACCTCAAGCACCTCCTGAAGGTGTTTGGCAAAGAAGTAGGCAGTGGCACTTGTGGAGGCCACCGACTCCGGAGTGTTGGTCTGCCAACCATTTGTGCGACAGGCATATTGGGGGCTCTTGGCTGTGAAGTGTTTGAGTGTACACATCCTGATGGGCACACGCTCCTTGGCACCCATTATGGTCTCGGCCGAGCGTTCCACCATCTGGTTGTTGAAGCCCTTGATGGGCATCTCCATATTGGACTGGCCGGAGCAGAGCCACACCTCGCCGATGAGCACATTTTTGACACTCCTTTGCTCCGCACCACACGCCACGCTAAACTCATAGGGGCCTCCTGCTTGCGGAGTGGGTACCATCATAGACCAATGGCCCGTGTGGTCGGAGGTGGCAGTGTGGAGGGTGCCCTCACTCTCCCACGAAGCCCTCAGCACAACCACCGAGTCGGCATCGGCCTCGCCCCAAATGCGCACCTGACTCTCGCGTTGGAGCACCATATTGTCCCCAAAGATGGGGTGCAGAGTGATTTTTGCCGTGGCCGAGAGGGTGGCAAGCAGGGCAAATGCAGCCAAAAGTGTGTGTTTTACCATCGAGTTCTTCATTATTCCCATACTTATATATATTTATAAAGTTGTCGCATCAGACATACAAATATACCCACAAAATGGATTTTTCCTTACACTCGGATGCAATTTATTCGGAAAATAGGTTTAACTTTGTGGCAACTACCAACCTAACTCCTATGACCGAGGACTACATACTCATACTCCAACTTATCGGAGGAAGCAAGCAAGCCTTTTCGGCACTCTATCAGAAATATGTCGATAGGGTCTATGGGTATGTGCTCTCAATGACACACAACCAAACCACAGCCGAGGACATCACGCAGTATTGTTTTATGAAGGTTTGGGAGCATCACGCA
>JAFQNC010000013.1 GCA_017396085.1 Tidjanibacter sp.
AGAGCAGCACCCATACCTACGGTGCAGTCGATACCCCAGTAGGTGTTCAGTTTGAAGTAGTAACCGTAGCTAACGCCAAGACCACCGGCCTGAATGTTCCTCATATCGGTGCGGCTACCAAAAGGATAGGGAGCACTGGCCTGGCCAAAACGAGCAGCCTCAAGGAAAGCACCAAAGTGGTGGCCGTTGAAAGCTTTGCAGAGGTAGTAACGAGCCTCGGCTACAGCGTCCCAACCATTGAGGTAAAGACCAGTATTGCCTACGTTTTTCCAAGGCGAGAAAATAACTGCGGTACCCGAAACGTCAACGGTCCACTGGGGAGCTACCGAGAACTCTGCTCCGAGGTTAACAGCACCTACGCCCAAGTAGAGGGCATTGGATTTGAGTGCACATACCTGTGCGTTAGAAACAGTTACGGCTGCAAAAAGCGACAGAGCCAAAACTACTAACTTCTTCATAGTTAAATACTTATTTAATTAAACATATATAAATTTCACAATTGTCCGCAAAATTGACTTCGTAAAGGTACACATTTTTTTGATATGCGCTACATTTTGCGTGAAATTTTTTTATTTTTTTTAATATTGGTGTTCAATGTGATAAGTGTTATGTGTGTTTTTTCTCGGTTTTGCGGGGCAATAAAATTCTATTGTGTAGGTACAAAAATGGTGCTTGTTTTGCAAGAAGTGAAAATAAAGGGCGAAAAAATTTGCAGATTGGAGAAAACTGCTTATCTTTGCCCTGCTTTTTAAGTCAAGCACGGAGAGATGGGTGAGTGGCTTAAACCAACAGTTTGCTAAACTGTCGTACGGGATTACTGTACCGGGGGTTCGAATCCCCCTTTCTCCGCAAGACCGGAGTCGGTCAGGGCAAGGGTTGCAACATCGTTGCAACCCTTTTTTTGTGCCCTTCCCACTCCGAGCTTGCTCGAAAGGGGGATTAGGGTACAAAAAAGGTTACACTACGTAGTAGTGCTTGGCCTGCCGACCTTGTGCTTGCAAGGGCCCCCGCGGCGAGCGGCAGGGGATGGGCAAGCGTAGCGCAGCCAATCCCCCAAGAGAGCGGGGACAAAAAGCCCCTTTGCCTATGGCAATGTATGGCATTTGCCTTTTGTGCAAGGGCCCCCGCGGGTGCCAACGGGCACTCCGAGTGTAGACTTTGCTCTACCAGAGTTGCGGCAGGGGATGGACAAGCGTAGCGCAGCCAATCCCCCAAAAAAGAGGGTACAAAACAGGTTACACTACGTAGTAGTACTTGGCCTGCCGACTTTGTGCTTGCAAGGCCCCCGCGGGTGCCAACGGGCACTCCGAGTGTAGACTTTGCTCTACCAGAGTTGCGGCAGGGGATGGGCAAGCGTAGCGCAGCCAATCCCCCAAAAAAAAGGTACAAAAAAGGTTACACTACGTAGTAGTGCTTGACCTTATCACTCCTATTATTCTTATTTTCACTCCCTCATTTAGATGATGTAGACCACCCACGCCAACAACCACGCAATGGCGGTGTTGTAGAGCAGGGTAAACCACATCCACCCTCGGCTACCCGTTTCGGCCTTGATGGTCGCAAGGGTGGCGATGCAGGGGAAGAAGAGCAGTATGAAGACCATAAAGGCCAGAGCCGAGCGGGGAGTAAACCCACTGCGGGTGATGATGTTGTCGGAGAGAGAGCCGATGTCCTCACCGCCGTAGAGCACAGCCATAGTGCTCACCACGAGTTCTTTGGCGGGTATGCTTGTGATGAGTGCGGCACTGGCCCTCCAGTCGAGTCCGAGGGGGCGCATCACGGGCTCGATGAACTTACCCATACGGCCCATCCACGACTGCTCAAACTGCATCGCTTCGGCATTGGCGGTGGCCACCATCTCGGCCGTGGTGTCGCTCTCGCCCACCACCATAGGCTCCGCTGTGGGGCGTGGGTAGTAGCTCAAAAACCAGATGACCACGGTGGCCAGCAGTATGGTCGTACCAATCTTGCGCACATATTGGGCGCACTTGTCCCACATATGCTGCACCGTAGCCCGCAGGGTGGGCCAACGGTAGGGTGGCAACTCCATCACAAAGGGTGTTTCGTCTTTGCCGAACTTCACAAGGCGCAACAACTTGGCTGTGAGGAAGGCCACCAACATACCGCCCAAATAGAGCCCGATGAGTACCGTGGCGGCGTGCTTCGGGAAGAAGGTACCGGCCAGCAGGATGAATACCGGCAGGCGTGCGCTACACGACATAAAGGGGGTTACCAATATGGTTATGAGCCTGCTGCTGCGGCTCTCGATGGTGCGTGCGGCCATAATGGCGGGCACGTTGCAGCCGAAGCCCATAATCAGGGGGATGAACGACTTGCCGTGCAGGCCCATTCGGTGCATCAGGCGGTCCATAATGAAGGCCGCGCGAGCCATATAGCCCGAGTCCTCCATCAGCGAAATGAAGAGGTAGAGGATGAGGATGTTGGGCAGGAACACAGCCACGCTGCCCACGCCACCGATGATACCGTTCACCACCAAATCTCTCAACGCCCCTGCGGGCATCACCGCCCACAACTTCTCGCCGAGCCATCCGAAAGCACTCTCTATCCACTCCTGCGGATAGGCTCCAAGGAAGAAGGTGGCGTAGAACATCAGCCACATCAGCGCAATGAATATGGGGAAGCCGAGCCACTTGTTGGCCACAAGTCGGTCTATGCGGCGGGTGCGCTTGGCGGTATCCACACTGCCCTCTTGGAGTGTTTCCTCAAGGGCACCCGCAATGTAGCCATATTTGCGGTCGTTGAGTGCGTTCTCCACATCGCTACCGAGCACCTTCTCCAACCTCTGGGCGGCACTCCTTGCCGAGCGTTCCCAACGAGGGTAGGAGGGGCAGTTCTTCTGCAACAACCCCACAGCCTGCGTGTCGCCCTCAAGTAACTTCACGGCCCAGTAGCGTATGGGGAACTGCTTGGGGGCCTCGCCTGTGGAGCGGATGTCGTCCGAGAGGGTGCGGATGGCCTCCTCAATGTGGTTACCATAGTTGATGTGTACGTGTCGGGCCACCGTGTTGCGTCCCTCAAAGAGTTCAATGATGGTGTCGAGCAACTCCGTGAGCCCATAGCCACTCTTGGCAATGGTGGGTATCATCGGGATACCAATCATCGCTCCGAGGGCCTTGTGGTCCAGTGTGGCTCCGCTTGCCTGCAACTCGTCATACATATTGAGGGCCACCACCGTGCGCTGGTTGAGGTCGATGAGTTCGGTGGTGAGGTAGAGGTTGCGCTCAAGATTGCTTGCCACCACGGCATTGAGAATGATGTCGGGCATCTGCTCATAGAGGTGCTTACGCACATAGACCTCTTCGGGCGAGTAGGCCGAGAGGGAGTAGGTGCCGGGCAGGTCGGTGAGGTTGATGCGGTAGCCTTTGTAGGAGAAGCGGCTGCGCTTGGCGTCTACCGTAACGCCACTGTAGTTGCCCACGTGCTCGCTACTGCCCGAGAGGGCGTTGAAAAGCGAGGTCTTACCGCTGTTGGGGTTACCCACGAGGGCCACATTTATCTCGTTGCGGCGGGGAGTGCCCGTGGAACGATGGCCGCACCCGCTCACGCTACACCCCTCACAAAGGTTGTTGCACGCAAAGCCACCAACGGGCTCCAGATGCAGGTCGGCCTCCTCGCGCGGAAGCACCTCAATCATCTCGGCCTCGCTACGGCGCAGGGATACATCGTAGCCCATAATGTTGTACTTCACGGGGTCGTTGAGGGGTGAGTTCTGCTCCGAGCGCACCACCTGACCACGTACGAAGCCCATCTCCATAATGCGCTTGCGGAAGCCACCGTGGCCGGCTACCTTTATGATGACGGCCTCGTGGCCGTTATGTAGTTGCGAAAGTTTCATTACCTGTGGTTGTTGCTAACTAATTTTGCACACGTGCAAAATTAGCCACTGCGCCCATAGTGGTCAATACCCAAAAATGGGTAAAATCACACCACCCGATGGGCAGACCTACTAATTGTGAGGTAGGGCGAGGGTAACGAAATGTAGGTATGAGAATGTGGCTACTTGCCGAAATAGGTATCCAAAAGTCGCTTGGCCGCCACAAAACTGCTCACCTTGTCGGAGAGCACATCGCTCTCGTAGGCGGGCAGAAGGGCTGCAATCTCTTCATTGCCATAGAAGTTGCTTTTGAGGGCCTCGTTGATGCTCTCATACATCCAATATTTGCTCTGGCGGTTGCGGTTGGCCTGAAAATATCCATTGGCTTTGGTGTGGCGGATGAAGTCCTCCACAGCGTTCCACACATCCCCAATGCCCTTGCCACTCACACTGGAGCAGGTAAGCACCTGCGGAGCCCACTGGCTCTCGGTGGGAGGGAAGAGTTTGAGTGCATTGAAAATCTGCGCACGCGCGAGTTCGGCACGGTGGCGGTTGTCGCCATCGGCCTTGGTTATGGCCACAAGGTCGGCCATCTCCATAATGCCTCGCTTGATGCCCTGCAACTCATCGCCGGCACCGGAGATTTGCAACAGCATAAAGATGTCCACCATCGAGTGTACGGCCGTTTCGCTCTGACCTACACCAACGGTCTCAATGAAGATGACGTCAAAACCTGCCGCCTCACACAGCACCACCGACTCTCTGGTCTTGCGTGCCACGCCACCCAACGAGCCTGCACTGGGGGAGGGGCGAATGAACACCTTGGGGTTGTTGCAGATGGTCTCCATACGGGTTTTGTCGCCCAAAATGGAGCCACCACTACGCTCCGAAGAGGGGTCAATGGCCAACACAGCGAGTTTGTGGCCGAGTTCCGTAACCATACCGCCCACCGCCTCAATGAAGGTGGACTTGCCCGCACCGGGTACGCCTGTGATACCCACCCTCATAGAGCCTCCGGCATAGGGCAAGCAGCGTTCAATAATCTCTTGCGCCTGTGCGTAGTGCTCTCGGTTGTTGCTCTCCACGAGGGTTATGGCCTGCGAGAGGATGGTGATGTTGCCCTCAAGAATACCCCTAACGTAGTCGTCAGTGGTCAGCGTGCGCCGCTTTACGCGCTTGAAATAGGGGTTTACCACGGGCTGGCTCTCCACTCCGGCCGTAACATTGAGTGCGCTATCTTCGTGTTCCTCCTTGTGGTGGAATTCGTAGTGGTCTATGTTGTTGTCCATTGCTCTGTGTTTAGTCCAAGAGTTGTTCTATCGTTTCTGCTTTGAGATGGGTGGGGTTGCCGAGCCACAACACCTCGCCCCGCTCGGAGAGGAGTAGGGCATAGGGTACGTGTGGCACCTCATATTGGGCGAAGAGTGCGCCCTGCTCGTCAAGCGCAACGTAGGCATACTGGTATTGGTGCAGCAAGATGTCTACCACCTGCTCCACGGGCTCACGGGCCACCACTGCCACGTTGAGTATATTATTATAGGTGTGTGCAAGACGGTTTACCTCCTCCACACGCTCCCTGCATTGGGTGTTGGCCGAGTGAAAAAACTCCACCAGTAGGGCTTTGCCTTTGAGGTCGGGGCGGTCGGAGAGCCAACGCACACCCTGCGAGGGCAACGTTACATAGCCACCCACTGCAATGCGCTGTGCCGAGAGCGAACCCACCCCCAACAACAATCCGACCAATATCAACACGAAGCCTCTCTTCATACCCCACAAAGGTAAGAAATAGAATTGACAATGGAAAATTGAAAATTGAAAATTGCAGGCACAGCCTGTTTTGTGCAGTTGGGAGGTCGGTGCGCTTCCCAACCTTGCGATGCCATCCAACCACGTCCCCCTCTAAGTTAGAGGGGGTGCCACGGAGTGGCGGGGGCGTCTGTTGCCGACTGGGCTAACTGGGCCCCTAAGGCCCCTAAGGTCCTTAAAGCCTTTAAGGGCATTAAGGCCCTTAGGGCAGACGGTAGTCAGCACCTTTGGCACAGAAAGAAAAGAGCGGTAGATGCCAACCGCCTGCCTACGGCAGTCGTGGCAAGACGCAGGCACAGCCTGTTTTGTGCAGTTGGA
>JAFQNC010000014.1 GCA_017396085.1 Tidjanibacter sp.
CAAACAGTTCAACGCAAAATCACTGCGTTTCTTTATTTACACAAATATATATCTTTTGGTGCTATTTTCCAAATCTTATTTACTATTTACTACGATTATAACTAAAAAAACTGCCTAACAAAAAACTTGTTAGACAGGCTCGATCAGTGAAGTTGATGTATTAACTTATCTCTATCGACAGGTTTCATTAACTTTGGGGAGGCTAACGATATGGCTATCTACAACCGCATTGATGGAGCGAACAACTACACATTCATCGTTTATACCGAGAAGTTGGACACGCTCGCTTTTTGCTAATATAGCCCCTGACAGCCCTCTGATTTAGAGGTTGAAGGCTCTCTTTAACTCATCCATCTGCTCTTGTGTGGTGCCGGTAGGTTCAAACCCCATCGACTTGGCTGCCATATAAATCTGTGTGGCCTTTGAGAGAACATCAACTTGGTCGAAAGCCCCAAATATATCGACTCCGACTGCACACACACCGTGTTTCTCCCACATCACAACATCGTACTCTTTCAGAGCCTCGATTGTGGCTTCTGCAAGTTCAACCGATGACGGCATCTTATAGGGCACAATGCCCAACCCCTTCGGGCAGAAGGCGCGCGTTTCGGGTATCATACTCCACAACAGGTTTGTCAGCACATCTTTTTCGAGAAAAGCGGGGTTGTGGGTTAATGCCACAAGGTCAATCGGGTGGGTGTGAAGGGCAGCCTTGTACCCATTACCTTTCTCAATCATCTGGTTGTGCATTGAAAGGTGGGCTGCCAACTCCGAAGTGGGTTTTACAGCCTTGTCCGCAATGATTACATACGAGGCGCAATCATCTTCGATGCGAATAATCGAGCCGTTATCCATCGGATTGCGAGCCAAGTCGCGCATACGACGATTGGTGCCCTTGCAGAAGAAGTAACAACCTTTGAGTGACGACAGGGTGGTGCCGATAGGATAGGACGGTGAAATGGCGGGCATACGACGAATCTCCTCATCGACATACTCGGTGATATTGATTGTAATGTTACCGCCATTGCGTTCTGCCCATCCCTTCTGCCAAAGGTATCCGGCAACCTCGGCAACCTTGTCAATCTCTGACTTTAACGCAGGGCGATATTCTAAAATACTAATAGACATCATATTTACATTTTTATTGCTATTTTAGTAGTTCGGGAATAAAGGTAGATATAATCAGCACTACAATACCCAATACGAGTACTGCAATTGTACTGCGCGAACAGCCTTTCCACTCTTTAAGAATTATTCCCCAAAGATTTGAGAAACTCACGTTGAGAGCCATAAGAATACAGAACGAGAATGTCATCAGCGTAGGGGAGCCTACCAAGAATCCTTTACCCAGCGAAAGACCGAAGAATTGAGAATACCATAATCCTCCGGCAAGGGCACAAAAGAGTATGTTGTTCAGAAGTAAATCGCGCTTACAATAGTCGCCAAATGTGTGGTTACGAGCGTTTTGCCACAGGCAGTAACTTGCGTTGGTCAGAAAACCTCCAATGGTTACAAGTAGAGTGGCAGGCAGCGAAGAGTACATCGGCTCGGTATTCTCAAAGTGGAGGGTTGAACCAAACTCCAAACCCACATTAAAGCAACCACTCATAAGACCCGCTAATAGTGCAATGGCTATTCCTTTGGGGAAATTAAACTCTTTGACGGCAGCTTGTTTCTCCTCTTCGGATAGAGAACGAGCCTTCATTGCCCCTGCAACACCAATAATGGAGATGCCCACAAGAGTAATAGCCACACCCCACAACACCGAAGCTGTCAGTTTGTCGAGGTGCGATGCTTCGGGATAGAAGACATTGAGCATAACAGGTCCTAAAATGGTGCCCAAACCGGCACAGGTGCCGAGTGAAATGGATTGTCCGAGTGCAACACCCAGATAGCGCATTGACAAACCGAATGTCAATCCTCCGACGCCCCACAAGGCACCAAAGATGACTGTCATTATGATATTAAATGTGTTTTCGCTCGTCACAAGGTCGCAAAGCGAGGCTCCCTCCGGCACTGCAAGCAGTGCTCCCAATAGAGGAAAGATAATCCACGCAAAGACTCCCTGTGTGAGCCAAAAACTCTCCCACGACCATCCTCGCACCTTGTTGATTGGGACATAGGAACTCGATTGGCAGAAACTGCCAACGGCGATAATTAGTAGTCCGATGAGAATCTCCATCTCTTATGCACGTTTAGATGTGACCTCTCTTTCGTACTGCTGAACATCAGCAATAAACTCTTCGCCTACGGGAACATCGTTCTTCAAGCAGAACATATCCCATACCGCACTCCAAGGCAGCGACTTGCACTCCTCCAACAGAGCCAAACGCTCAAAACCTCTACCGGAGAGTTCATACTCACGTAGAGTTGCAATGGGCTCTAAAAGAGCCTGCAACATACACTTCTGTGTTGCACGCGAGCCGATAACATAAGCACCGATGCGATTGATTGAAGCATCGAAGTAGTCAAGACCGATATGTACCTTATCAAGAGCATTACAACGTGTAATCTCCTTGCACAGTTCAAGTGTCTCGTCGTTGATGATTGTTACGTGGTCGGAGTCCCAACGTACGGGGCGCGAAACGTGCAACATCACCTCTGGGGTGTAGAGCAAAAGCGACGAAATCTTATCGGCAATACTCTCTGTTGGGTGGAAGTGTCCTGTGTCAAGGGTAACCATCTTGCCACGCGATGCACCATAACCGATATAGAAATCATTTGACCCAACCGTATAACTCTCCAAGCCGATGCCGAAAACCTTGGACTCGATACAGTCCTTCATATTCTTATACTCGGTGGCAAAAATTTGGTCAAGAGAATCCTTTAATAACTCACGATAAAGCAAGCGATTGACTGTCAAATCCTTTGAGCCATCGTGTACCCACACGTTCATAATACAGGGATCGCCCTGTGCTGCACCCATAGCCTCGGCTACTGCACGGCAACGCTTGGTGTGTTCAATCCAAAAGTTGCGAATCTCGGGGTCGGGATTCGACAGCGACAAATCTCCCGACTTTGGATGTGAGAACGATGTGGAGTTGAAATCGAGTTTCATATCATTTGCCTTTGCCCAATCAATCCAACTCTGGAAGTGGCAAGGCTCAACTTCGTTGCGATCTACAAATGTACTACCAAAATCACCGTAGATTTCGTGAAGATTAAGGCGGTGTTTGCCGGGGATGAGCGATGCTGCTTTCTGTATATCTTTACGTAATTCGTCAATATTACGGGCACGACCCGGGTAGTTACCCGTGGTCTGAATACCACCCGATAGCGAGCCTGCCTTGGGCTCAAAACCAACAACGTCGTCAGCCTGCCAGCAGTGTAGCGAGAGTTGGATTTTCTGCAACTGTTCCATCACTGCATCGGTGTCAATTCCGATGGCAGCATAACGCTCTTTGGCCACTTCGTAAGCCTTCTGAATAAGTTCTGTTTTCATGTTAATTAGGTTTTTATTGCTTTTTATTATTGTTGATTCTGAAAAGTTAGTTGCTTTGTGGAACAAATGTCTCGGTATGAATCGAGCGACGGATATATTGACGCATCTCTGATAATGAGCCAACTAAACCTGCGGCACGAGCCTGCACCATCACATTGCCCAACGCTGTTGCTTCCGAAGGTCCGGCAACAACGGGAATACCACAAGCATTAGCCGTCATCTGATTCAGTAGCGCGTTTTGGGCACCACCTCCAATGACATGCAGAGCCTTTATCTCAAAGGGTGCCACCTTGCGAAGAGTGTCGAGTACGTCTGCATAGCGTGCTGCAAGAGAGTCAAAAATCAGACGTATCATCGTGGCATCGTCTTGCGGAATCGGCATATTGTGGGACTTGCAATAGCCTCGAATCGCCTCCGGCATATTCGTTGGTGCGGCGAACTCCTCGGCATCGGGATTTATCACTTGTGCAGAAGGCGATGTTGTCCGCATCATTTCCATAATTTCAAGATATGAATACTCTCTACCCTCTCTCTTCCAAGCTGCACGACACTGCTCCAATAACCACATACCTGTAATGTTTTTCAAGAAACGTGTTGTGCCATCAACTCCACCTTCATTCGTGAAGTTCATCTCAAAAGAGCGGTCGTTAATTTCAGGCTCGTTGAGTTCGATACCCATCAAAGACCATGTGCCCGACGAAAGGTATGCAAAACCTTCATCCTTCGCCGGTGTTGCGGCAACAGCCGAGCCCGTATCGTGTCCAGCAACTGCTACGATGGGAATCTCACCAAGACCTGTACTTTGAGCAATAGATGGACTTAATTTGCCAATCTCAACACCAGGCATAACAATCAGTGGTATTATGTCGCTACTTACACCCGCCAATGAGAGCAACTCCTTGTCCACTTGTTTGGTGCGAGGATTCATAAATTGCGAGGTTGAGAGAATCGTGTATTCGCACACCTGCTTGCCTGTCAGTAGATATGACAGAGCATCGGGTATGAAGAGCAATTTGTTGGCATTTTTCAATGCCGAAGAGTTCTCGCAATGGAGAGCAAAGAGTTGGTATAGCGAATTGAAATTCATAATTTGAATTCCGGTGCGAGCATAAACATCCCGACGTGGGCACTTCTTGAAGAACAACTCGGGCATACCATTGGTATAGGGATCGCGATAGGCTCGTGGTAGACCTGCAAGCGTGCCATCTTCGCTGACAAATACAAAATCAACGCCCCAAGTGTCAATGCCTATCGATGTAATTGGCAGATTGCGACGACCCGCCTCTGAAAGACCCTGCAAAATCTCCTCGTAGAGAGCATAGATATTCCAATAATAGTTGTCGCCAATCTGAATTAAACGATTGGGGAAACGGTGCAGTACCTCCAATTCAATCTGTTCGTTGCCCAGCGTTGCAAGTATTACGCGACCGCTTGTGGCTCCTAAATCGACTGCTAAAAAGTAGTGCGGATTCATAAGGCTCATTATGTAGCGTTAAGGTTTTTAATTGTATATACTGATCGCCACAAAGTTAGGCATCAACCCGCCTAATTTTATATGTCGTTTTTGTAAAAAAAAGGTATTAATTGCTAATAGAGCGCGAATTTGGATTTTTGTACCATATTTTCGATAGTTCCTCATATACACACGTGTGGATATATCGTACCTTTGTAGTATTAAAACAGATAAGCAAATGAAAAAGTTATCCCTGACCCTGCTACTCATCGTCACTTCGTTGGCTCTCTTTGCCAATGAGCAATTCCCCGATGGCACACCCATCGGTAAATGGTTTAAGGACACGCAAAAGGTTCATAGTACCACGCTTGGCGACCGCTTTGTTGTAACCGACTATGGTGTGGTAAACGATAGCACTTTGGTTCAAACCGAGAGTTTACAGAGGGTGATTGACCTCGCCGCCGAGAAAGGTGGAGTGGTAGTGGTACCCGAGGGTGTCTATTTGAGTGGTGCGCTCTTCTTTAAGCCCAATACTCACTTGCATATTGAAGAGGGTGGAGTGTTGAAGGGTAGCGACGATATTTCGGACTTCCCGATTGTAGAAACACGCATTGAGGGTCGCTCGGTGAAGTATTTTGCAGCGTTGGTAAATGCAGACAAGGTTGATGGCTTCACGATAAGCGGCAAGGGTACAATCAATGGTAATGGTATGCGCTACTGGCGAGCCTTTTGGTTGCGCCGTAAGTGGAACCCACAGTGTACGAATATGGACGAGCAGCGTCCGCGTCTGATGTATATATCCAATTGTTGTGATGTCCAGATTGAGGATGTAACCTTGCGAAATTCGCCATTCTGGAATTGTCATCTCTATCGTTGTGAGAGAGTTAAGATTCTCGACGTAACGATTCTTGCCCCATTTGAGCCGGTTAAGGCTCCGAGTTCCGATGCAATAGACATTGATGTGTGTTGCGACGTATTGGTTAAGGGGTGTTATATGTCTGTGAATGACGATGCTATCGCTTTGAAGGGCGGTAAGGGTCCCTATGCGGATGTTGCACCCGAAAATGGTAGTAATGAGCGTATCCTGATAGAGGATTGTAACTTCGGATTGTGTCATAGTTGTCTGACGTGTGGCTCGGAGTCGATACACAATCGCAATGTATTGATGCGCCGAATAAAGATTGATAAGGCTGACCGTCTGCTGTGGTTGAAGATGCGTCCCGATACTCCGCAGAACTATGAGTATATCACGGTTGAAGATATTGAAGGTAGCGTTACTTCGTTCCTATATATTCATCCGTGGACTCAATTCTTTGATTTGCAGGGTCGAAAAGATATACCTATGTCGTATGGTAGAAATATTACGATGAAGGATTGCGATATCGACTGTAAGGTTTTCTTCAATGTGAAAAGTGCCGACGACCAATATCGTCTTATTGATTTCCGCTTTGAGAAATTGGACATACGTGCAGAGAGAGATAAATGCGACCGCACACAGATTGATGGCTTTGTGTGGGAGGATGTCGAAGTGGTCAAAGTAGATAAAAGAAGATAAGGCTCTATGCGCAGAGGTCTATTTTTTGCAGTTTGCTTGTTGGCTTTTGTGGTATCGGAGGTCGGCGCCACAACCCCCAAAGTCAGAGTGGCTCGCTATCGTGGAGATAAGCAGTGTGCCATAAGTTACACCTTCGATGATGGATTGCGAGACCAATATACATTGGCGGCTCCCCTACTCGAAGAGTTGGGTTGGCGAGGTACGTTTGCCATCAATGGTCGAAAAATTGATGTGGCGATGATCAAAGGCGATACTACTCGCTTTACATGGCAGGAAGCTGCGGATTTGGCGCGCCGAGGACACGAAATATCAAACCACGGCTGGGAACATAAGAAGATGACCCGCCTAACAGAGGAGCGTATCAAACAGGAGATAGCACTTAACGATAGCGCTATCCTTCATAATGTGGGTAGGTATCCTCTCTCTTTTTGTTATCCATACAACTCAAAGGACTCGTTGATACGTCGTATGGCAGAGCAGGGGCGTGTGACAAGTCGAATGTATCAGATTGCCATCGGAAAAGCATCTTCCGCGCAGAAGATGACGCGCTGGGTTGACCGTACCATTAGAGATGGTAGTTGGGGTATAGGTATGACCCACGGTATTTTGACTGGATACGATGCCTTTAACGATTTTGCCGATTTTGAGAATCACCTGCTCTATACCAAATCTCACGAGGATAAAATATGGGTGGCTCCGCTTGCAGAGGTGGCAGCGTATGTGACCGAGCAGAATAGCGTTGTGCTTGATACCGAAATAAAAAAGAATCAGATTGTTGTAAAGCTTCATCTATCTCTTGATAGTGAACTATACAATGAGCCTCTAACACTCGTCATTGAGGGTGTCAAACGGGTGAAAAAGGCTCAACAAGGAGGTCGTAAGTTGGATGTTGAAGCGTGTGGAGATGTCTTTATGGTGGAGGTAAATCCGCATGGCAAACCAGTTAAAATCAAATTTTGATACTTCTATTAGAGGTATTGTGGTTTGGAAATCTGCAAACAAAACATTAAATTTGTTCGCAGCCATTTGTCCTTGCGCCTAAACTAATTTTGATATGAAGAGATATTGCATACTAATCTTTGCCCTATTGGTGGCTCTTTTTGCCCAAGCAGAACAATATGTTGATGTTTCGGTGCGTCATCTGACCACACAACAGGGATTGGCAAGTAACTCCGTACGTCACATCTATCAAGACAGCAATGGTCTTGTGTGGTTTGGTACGTTAAATAGTGGTCTGTCGCGCTATGATGGAAATACCTTCTCGACAATATTCCCCGATTATGGCGATGATATAACATTAGCCGATTCGCGTATATCGTTCATCCAAGAGGATAACAACAACCATCTGTGGGTGCTGACACGCTCCGACGAGGTGAGTTGCTATGATTTGAAGAATGAGCGTTTCGTCGATTTTACGGGATGTGGCGCCTATGACGATAAGTATGGATATATCGCATTCATCGGTGATGAGGTGTGGTTGTGGGGGAAGACTCAAGGTTGTAGGGTCGTTAGATTCAATGGCGAAGAGTTCTCGTCGGAGGCATTTTCCGTGGCTTGTGGAAATATTGCATCGGATTTTGTTCACTTTGTCTGTGGTGGTACTGATGGTAGGGTGTGGATTGGAACCGAGAGAGGATTGTATCTCTATGCAGATGGAGGAGTTGTGTCTATGAATATCGACGAACCTGTATTGAGAGCCAATACCCTCTGTGAGACAGACTACTTCCTGACCAAGTCTGGTGTTATTTATCGTTATGCGCCTACTGAAAACCGTGTAGAGATATGCCAAAGGATTCTATCTCGCAATGAGGAGGTGCTATATACGGGCGATTTAGTATATGACGATTGTTGGATAATCTTCTCGTCAGAGGGTGGATATAGATACACCCCCGAAGGGAATAGATTACGTCGTGAACATTCGGCATTTGATGTTAAAAATGGTAAGGTATTGCGCAATTCACAGGGCAACTATTTGGTGTATAATGGAACACAAAAGGTGGTCTATGCCGATGTCAAAAACCTTAAAATTAAAGAGTTGCTAACTGCGGTACGCAGAACGGGTGACACTGCAATTGAGCGTTATTCCTTCTTGGAGGATTCGAGAGGTATGATATGGATATCAAGCCACTTGAATGGATTGTACTTGTACAATCCCAAGAACGATAGTATGCAGCGCATTGAAATAGCAGAGCAGGGTTCAGACATACAATTGCATATGATTGAGGATCGCTCGGGGACTTTGTGGGTTGCCACTGAATTTGCCGGAGTGTTCAGTCTGAATCCCATAAGCGAGATGGCAGAGTATCTACATCTGGCACGTGGCAGTCGTAATGAGTATGCCAATTGGGTGCGTACGCTGGCATTAGTCAATGATGAGTTGTGGCTATGTACTCGTGATGGTATGGTTCATATCTACGACGCTCATTCGTTGCAACATAAAAAAACCGAAGACTATGAGGCTAATATCTATGCCGTCACAACCGATAGTGATGGCGTGCGTTGGGTGGGTAGCCGATTGAAAGGTTTGCAGATAGGTGGAAAATACTATTACAATATTCCGTCAGACTCAACATCAATAGCGTCAAATAATATATACTGCGTTGAGCAGGACCAAAGCAAGCGTATGTGGATTGGTACATTTGGCGGAGGATTAAACTTGGCGTATCGTACTGCAAAAGGCAACTATCAATTCCGCCAATTCTTCAACAAATCATATGGTCAAAGCCGTGTGCGTGCAATCTGCTGTGATAAGAGAGGTTATATGTGGGCGGGAACAAACGATGGTGTGATAATATTCCACCCCGACTCGTTGCTGCAAAATGCCGATAACTATTACCTCTACAATAGTCATAATCGAAAATTGCGAAGCAACGAAGTACGCTCGATTGTCGAGGACAGCAAAGGTCGTATATGGATAGCCGAAACGGGTATTGGCTTTTCAGTATGTACGCCCAACGGCGACTATGGAGAGATAAAATTGAAACGCTATGGCGTTGAGCAGGGTCTGATTTCGGGTATGGTGCAGTCGTTTGTCGAAGATAGAATAGGCAATATCTGGATAACGACCGAGTATGGAGTATCGTGCTTTAATCCCGAAGATGAATTTTTCCAAAGCTACATCTGTTCAAGTGAGACACAGAGCAATGTGTGCTGTGAAGATGCAGCTTTGGCTCTGCCTGATGGTCGTATTGCCGTTGGAACAAACTCCGGTTTGGCAGTCATCTCGCCTTCAAAAATCAGCAAGGATGCCCCACAAGCCAAGGTGTTGTTTACGGACTTGAAGGTCAATGGCATATCCGTATCCCCATCGGAACCCGACTCGCCAATAAACAGTTCGATGATATACACTCCTGATGTGCATCTTGCGTATGACCAAAACTCTATTGTGGTTAGTTTCTCGACTCTTGATAATTCGCATTTCACAGATGTCCAATATAGTTACAAACTTGAAGGCTACGATAACGAGTGGAGCCGTCCTTCGGATTTGAGTTTTGCTACTTATAAGAATCTTGCTCCGGGCAGGTATCATCTGTTGGTAAAAGCCAATAACTCAATGGGCGTTTGGAGTGAGGATTTCTCAACTTTGAATATTCACGTACGTTCACCTTGGTATCGTACAACGTGGGCATACATCGTATTCGTTATGATTGTGTTGGTCATTCTCTATATGGTGTATCGTACACTTATGCACGTGAACGAGTTGCGCAATAAAATAGCCATCGAACAACAACTAACAGAATATAAATTGGTGTTTTTCACCAACATATCTCACGAATTTCGTACTCCACTAACGCTGATTCTTAGCGCATTGGAACGTATGCGCCGTACCACATCGCTGCCGTTGGAGGTGTACGATGCTATGCAGGTTATGGAGAAGGGCTCTCATCGTATGATGCGTTTGGTGAACCAATTGTTGGAGTTTCGCAAAATGCAGAACAACAAATTGGCTTTGTCGTTGGAGAAGACCGATGTGGTGGCTTATCTCCATGAGATTTGGTTGTTGTTCAAAGATGCTGCTGCTGCAAAAAATATTGATTTGCAGTTTAATACTCAATTGGCATCCTATTCAATGTACATTGATAAGGGTATGGTGGATAAGGTGGCGTACAATCTACTCTCAAACGCATTAAAATATACACCTACGGGTGGTGTTATTGAGTTTGGAATATCATTAGACGAGCCGAACCATCGACTTATGATACGCGTAACCGACAACGGAATTGGTGTTCCTGCCGATAAGCGTAACCAACTATTTAGCAGATTTATGCAGAGTAGTTTCTCGGCAAATAGTGTAGGAGTGGGATTGCACCTGACACACGAATTGGTGACATTACACAAGGGCACGATAACATACGAGGAGAATCGTGGCGGAGGTTCTATTTTCGAGGTTCAATTGCCAACCGATTCGTCAATATTTGCAGAGAGTGATTTCCTCTTGCCAAGCGCATTGGATAAGCAGCAAGAAAGAGTTGCCGAGGAGGTTGTCGTGCAGAATGTCGATATTTCAGATTCGGTTGTCGCATCTGCCCCCATCAACCCGCAACGTATCTTGATTATTGAGGATGATATTGATGTGCGCACGGTGATTGCCGATGAGTTGCGCCATTGGTTTGAGGTTGTGCCCGTGTCAGATGGCGAAGAGGGTTTGAAATACCTACAAGAAAATAGCGATATAGATTTGATTGTATGCGATGTGAGGATGCCGGGTATCAATGGATTTGACCTCACACAACGTCTGAAAAAAGACTTTGCGACGTGTCATATCCCCATTGTATTGCTGACGGCGTTGAGTTCGCCCGAAAATCATTTGAAGGGTATTGAGAGTGGAGCAGATGCCTACATTACCAAACCGTTTAGTGCTCGTCTTGTATTGGCGCGCGTGCTGAAACTTCTTGAACAACGCTCACGCCTCAAAGAGAAGTTCTCAAATGATTTGTCGGTCAAGAGTTCTATTCTGTGTACCACCGAGCGAGATAAAGACTTTATGAATAGACTCAACTCAACATTGGAGGCGCAAATCGAGAATCCTAACTACTCGATTGAGGATTTTGCATCCGAAATGGCTATGGGTCGCTCGTCGTTCTACAATAAGGTGCGTAGCATAACGGGTTATTCGCCTAACGAGTATATACGAGTTATTAGATTAAAACGTGCAGCAGAGTTGTTATTAACTACACAAATGACATCGGCAGAGATATCATTCAAGGTTGGTATTCACGACCCAAGTTATTTCAGCAAGTGCTTCAAAGAGCAGTTTGGTGTTACTCCGAAGGTCTATCGCAAGCAGGTTGAGAACACACAATAGATGGTGGAGTCTATCATTGAGTGTTGTGTAAGTATTAAGCAGCCACGCAGTGGCAAGAGGCTTGCGAAACTCACGTTAAAGAAGGGCTGTCTCAACTTTCAATGTTGGACAGCTCTTCTCGCAATAAGCCAAATCAACATTAGCCAAATGGTTACATATCCGAGGCTAGGTAATAACTTACAAAGTTAGGCTGATTGTAACCGATATTTTGCGTTACTACGCACATATTGTAGAGGTGATCACTCAACAGGTAGGGGAACTGATACTCCGAAGGATACCACGTCGAGAAGATTCTCAACTCGTCGAGATTCTGTGTCGGCAGGATAATCTCTTCACGCCAATCTCCCAAGAAATCGGCTACTAAAACAGGATTCTCCTTTGTGCCGTTAATTGAGGTTGCGCCATATTTGTAGAGGGTAAAATATCGTATGCCCTTTTTTGTTGAGGGGTCTATGCCGTCGATAGTTGTGCCATTCAATATCTCGCGGGTAAGTTTGCCCGACCACCAGATGGCAAAGTTGCATGAGCCTGCTTCGTATCCCAAATCATCTTGTTTGATGGAGTGTACATTGCCTCTAAACCACCAAGCTTCGCAGCCTCGCGACGAAGAATCAATATCCGAAATGAGCGCGCGCCCAACATCTTCGGTGCTATCATATCTCCAAATCAGAGCACCTGTACGTGCACTACGCAATGCGGCTCCAATGTCGCCAAATTCAAAACACGAGTATATCTCCAAACCCGCAATATCGGGGTCAAAATCGCCCAAATGTAGTGCGTCGCCATGTCCATATCCGCAACAATTTAACCCCTTTCCGTTGTGGTCAATAGTACATGAGCCATAGACAACCTCGTCGAAACCGTCATTATCAACATCTCCAACTCGCAAATTGTGATAGCCTTGTCCCGCATACTCGCCATGGATACCATCGGTGGTATCAAATCGCCATTTGCGGCTCAATTTACCACCATAATAATCCCAAGCTTCTAATACAATTTTATTGTAACAACCGCGACAAATCAATATCGAGTTGTGGATACCATCAAAAGAGCCTGCACCTACGCGATAACTGCTTGAACGATAGTAGTTAAGGTCACCCCAATCGGCACTCTTCCCAAGTGCAATATAGTCCGTACGAGCCAACTCACGACCCGTAACGCCATCCAAGACAGAGAGGAATTCGGGTCCTCCGTGGATGTTGTCATCACCATCAACGCGATAATCTGTTGTGCCATCGTTGTTCGTATCTCCAATCTCGGTGCCATCACCAAATATGGTGCCCTCGGCTGTACGCAATGCAATCTCGCATTTGCCATCGCCATCAAAGTCGCAAACGGCAAACGACGATGAATTTCCGAGCGGAATATTCGGTCCCGACTCTATGCGCCACATAAACGAGCCGTCCAGTTTATATGCCTCATAAAGAGTTGAATGGCGATACTCCTTTGGACAAATTTTAGTCTCAACAAACTGCTCCAAACGGAATTGACGTTTTAGGATTATTTCGGGAACACCATCTCCATCCAAATCTCCTATTGCACCATCATTTGGGGTGTAGAATACGCCCTGCTCAACATCGGCTGTTGATTGTAACATAACCGACCGATAGGGCAAACCGGCGGATGCCTGCGTTGCCGGCAGAGTGTGAATGTCGAGAGTCTCGTTTGAGCCGGCATAGCATAGGCGATAGATATTGTCCATTCCCAGATTGGCTGTCAAGTCTTGGAAGTTGGTGCGACCCACAATAGGCTCATTATTCAACTTGGTCTCTGTGCCATTTGACAGACGATAGAGGTCAAATCCCAACTCTTTGTCGTCTGATGGGAATAGTCGCCAACTGACAAGAACCTTATCGTTAAATTCGTAGAGAGTCGATTTTACCACCTCCTTGCTGCTGTTAATAGACGCCCACAACATCCGTCGAACATTGGGCTCGACGGGGAGGGGACGCTCCAACTCGGGCTCGGGTTCGGGAGGAGTTGGTGGTGTAGGCTCGTTGGTTGGATCCTCCGAACACGCTGCAAAAGTTATCAAAACAGCAAACAATGTTAATAATCTTCTCATTAATATCATTTGTATTATAAGTTTCTATATCCTAAACTGTTATCTACTCTCATCCTTAAAAACATATCCGCGAAATTCTCCCTCCGGCATGTCGCTACCAAAGTAGAAACCCGTTTGTGTCGGCTGACAATAGCCGACATTTTGAGTCGCTACACTTATGCGATAGATTGGATCTTCCAGAAAGGTGTGGAAACGGTATTCTGTCGGGAAATCCGAGACGTAGATGCGCAGAGCCGAATTATCTGCGGCTCGCAAAACCACCTCCTCACGCCAGTCGCCTACGATGTCGGCACATAGAGCAGGCACAGCCTTTGTTCCGTGATTGCTCTCGGCTCCTTCGAAGTGGATAAGGCGTTTCGCCCAACGTTTTTTAGGATTATACTTTGAGACAAAGGTCTTGTTGAGTAGTTCGCGAGAGAGGTCGCCATCCCACCACACAGCCATATTTATCGTTACGTTACGCTCACGCGGGGCTATCGTTTCGCCCTTGAAATTGAGTATGCCACCACGACCGATTGACCACATCTCAACGCCATAGTTCGTAGGGTCAATGTCGGCAGCCAAGCAACGACCAACATCTATTGTGTCCTTGATTTGGAAGATAATGTTGCCCGTCGCCGCTTCGCGCAGAGTTACTCCATCGCGTCCGTTTTCGTGACAAGCCCACACCTGCAACTCTTTATTACGAGGACTGAATTGGGTCATATGAACCGCGTCCCCATGTCCTAATCCGGTAGAATAGAGCCCCGTTCCGTCGTGGTCAATGGTACAGGAACCGTAGATTATCTCGTCGCATCCATCACTATCAATATCTCCGACACGCAAATTGTGATTTCCTTGTCCTGCATAGGCTTCGTTACCCGGAGTGTTACTATCAAATACCCAATGTTGGGAGAGTCGTTTGCCATCCCAATCGAATGCAGCCAAAACAGAACGAGTGTAATAACCACGACACATCACAATCGAGGGACGTTTGCCGTCGAGGTAGGCTATTGTTGCCAGAAAACGGTCGCTGCGATTGGCTCGCTCGTCACCCCAATCGGAAGGATTGCCTCGTTGCGGTACGTAGTCGGTAGTGTAGAGAGCCTCACCCGTTAGACCAGAAAAGAGTGTAAGGTATTCGTTCCCTGTAAGTATGCGCCCCCTGTTGCGTAGCACTGAATCAATTTTGATAACGCCATCAACCTTTTTCCTCGAAACCTTCCAATAGCCCTCTTCACGATAGTCGGCTTCGGCTTCGCCTATCACTTTGCCTTGTCCGTCAATGGTGCCATCGCTCGTGCGCATAACTACTTCACAACGGTTGTCCCCATCAAAATCGTAGACTAATATCTGCGTATAATGGTCGCCTGCGCGGATGTTACGCCCCAAGTCAATACGCCATAGGAACTCGCCGCTAATACGATAGCAGTCTAATAACACATTGCCCGTATAGCCATCGTGGGCGTTGTCGTGGCGATTACTTGGTTCCCACGTGACAAAATATTCGTATGTTCCGTCGCCATCGGCATCACCCACCATCGTATCGTCAATAGAGTAGGTGTATATCTGTCCGTCGGGAGTTACACCGTCGGCAGGACGACGCACGGGAATATCTATATAGCCTCGTGGCGCATTTGCCGGAAGTGTATATTCTCCGCCTGCTGATGCTATTTCGCGACCTTTGACCACAGGACGCACCTCGTAAACAGCACTTTCAGTAGAGGAGTTGTGGTCGAAATATATTGTCGATTGCTCTTGTGGCAGAGGCGTGAGCAGTTCCCCATTGCGATAGACGTTGAATGATGTTTGTATGTCATCACTCGATAGATAACGCCACGAAACAACAACCACATCCTTGTCTGAACGCACAGCAACTACTCCGCGTGAAAGTTTTTCGCGCTGTAATTTCTCAAAGTTATATGCAGGTAATTGTGCCTCGGCGGATTGTATCGCTCCGAGAGCAAGAATCATAGACACAATAACAAGGAATCTCATCTTTATATGTTGTTTTGTATAAAATTTCTCAAAAATACAATTTTTATCGGATCTATCATGGGAGAGGAGTGTAAAAAAGAAGTATAAAATGCCAAGTTGGCGATTTTGGGGGCGTGGTGGATAAAAATACAATAAATTTGGAGTATTGTCTTGTGGATGCAGCAAATTTTCTTTCTATTTTCGCAACATATAATAATATAAATAAATTACAAAAGCCCAGAAATGAAACTTAACAGGATTTTTGTCATCACGCTCCTCGTGTGTGCAGGTTGTGTCAATGAGGATTTTAAGGGTCCGGATCGTGTGGGTGTAGATTTGCTAATCGAAGCCGAAATCGGTGCGGAACAGACTTCAGACAAAACAGGTTGGGTCTCTGGCGATATGATTGGTGTGTCAATAGCAGGATTGGATGGTTATGCCACGAGTACCAATGTGCCGTACTGTTATAATGAAACCGAAAACAACTTTGTTGCAGCCGATAAACAAATCTATCTGAAAGGAGCCCGACAAGATTTTACCGCCTACTACCCCTATGTTAAGAGTGATAACACTCATCCTGTGGGGGTAAGTGTCTATGCCGGTGAGGAGAGGCAGACAGAGTCGGAGTGGGGAAAACTTGACTATCTCTACGCGACAGCATCGGCTACCCGCAACGAACCGTCAGCCAAATTTACTTTCAACCATGTGATGGGGCAACTTTTGCTCCATTTTGACGTTGAGGGTGGTTTTAGCGGAGAGTTGAGTTATACGATTTCGGGGCTTAAAGTTGATGGTGAGTTTGATACTGCAAATGGTATTATTGAGCCCATTATGGGTGCCAAGACCGCCCAAATGTCGCTATCGACATCGGCTGCCGATGATGTTTTGATGGTTATCCCGCAGACGGCAAATCTGAAACTTGAATTGTTGTACAACAACAAAATATATAGTGGTCTAATCGAGGCAGCTACATTCACTGCTGCAACATCTACTCGCTACAACATTACAGTCAATAGCAGCACAGAGGAGACCCCTTCATTGATTATTACGAGCCAAGGTATTGGCGATTGGGTAACCGGTTCGGGAGGTACGGTGGAGAGCACCCCCGAAGAGGGAGGAGAGACCCCCGACGACCCGAAGCCCGACGACCCGAAGCCCGAAAATCCCGAAGTTGAGATTCCCGATGGCGGTGACAGCGGATGGAAAGAGGGTGAGGGCGGCTCGGTAGAGAGTGAGCCCGAAGACCCCGAAGAACCCCAAAACCCCGAAGTGGAGTTTCCCGAGGGCGATAACAGCGGATGGGAAGAGGGTGAGGGCGGCTCGGTAGAGAGTGAGCCCGAGGTAACGCCCGAATTGGAAAACAACGGCAGTTCGAGCGACTGGCAACCTGGACAGGGTGGCACTATCGAGAGCGAAGAGGAAGCATAAGTCGCAATCGACACGAAACATTCGATTCGCCCCCTATAAATGACATCGATATATTAAGTAAGTATAAATTAAACACTTTAATCAAAATGAAAGCCTATCAACTTTTTCTGACTGCATTTGCACTCGTTGCAACGCTCTTTGTATCCTGCTCGCAGGAGGAGCCGGTAGCACCTGTCGGTGCAGAGATGCCCATCCAGATTACCATTTCGGATGCCGGCATCCTCTCGACCCGTGCCCTGACCGACTCCGAATACAAAACCCACTTCGAGACCGGTGATGCCGTAGGTCTCTACGCCGTAAAGGAGGGGGCAGTTGTAAACAACATCGCCAATGTACGTTTGAGTTATGCTGACGGCATGTGGACCCCCGCCGAGCCGATTCTCTACACGACCGAATTGGAGGGTGTTACCTATTGGGCATACTACCCCTATGCTGCCGAGTCGGAATTTGATGCTGCTGCCGAAAATCCCTTTGCCGGTAAGATTGCCGCTTGGACTATCGGCTCGGATCTCTCGACACAGGAACTCTATGCCGCTTCGGATCTAATGACCGGTTCGGCTGTGGCAACCCTCGATAATGGTCGCTACACTATGGACTTGAAACTCCACCACCGAATGGGTATGCTGGTTGTCGAGCTCCCCTCGACCAAGTACACTTTCACCAATACCGAGCCCGCCTTGGAGCCATACATGGTGGCTGCTGCAAACCCAGCCTTTACGGTAGTTGCGGGCGAGAGCGAGCAGAGCATCGTTCCCTACTACGATGCCACCACAGCAGGCTATCGCATCCTGCTGAAACCCGAGACGACCTGCTCGATGAAGGGTCGCTTTGAGGTGGCTGGCAAGGGTCAGAAGTACACCATTGAATTTGCCAATGGTGTTGCTGCCGGCACTTACGAGCTCTTCACGGTTGATGGCGGAGTCAAGGAGCAGAGCCTCGAATTGAAGGTAGGTGACTACTTCTGCGCCGATGGTACGATTGTATCCTACCAAGTCGGAGCAACCGCTCCGAGCAATGCCGTAGGTGTTGTTTGCCAGCTGGGTACGACCGAGGGCATTCAGGCTGCACTGCCCCACTGCTCACACGCCGTGGTATATGCCCTGAAACGTACCGAGCGTGCTACGACCGAGGGCGTAAACGACAAGACCGACTATAAGGATGACGCCTATCTCTCGATTTGGTCTACCGAGGCTCCTACAAGCGCCATTGACCTCTGGGCTGCCGACTATGGACTGATTGGCGAAGATAACAAGTACAACTCGTCGGACGACACGAAGGTGGCTAACGGCTACGAGATGACCACGGCTTGGCTCTCGCTCCCGCTGATTACCGACAAAGTAACGACGAAGGTGACCGACGAAGAGACGGGTGAGGTAACGGAGGTTGAGAGCGAAGTTCAGAAAGATGTGTTGCAAATTATGCGCGCCACGTTGGCCGGAGCCGTAGCAGTTCCCTCGAACACCACCGGCTGGTGGATTCCTTCGATTTACGAGTGCCAGCTGCTGCAAGAGCAGTCCGAGGTGCTGAACGCATCGCTCGAAGGTGTGGGCGAGGTGCTGTGGAGTGACTACAACAGCGAGGTAAACGCTGCCGACGACAAGTTTGCCGGCTACTGGACTTCGACCCTGCGTCGTCGCGACGCTATGATTGGCTATATGCCCGAGGGGGATGCCAAGGTAGCCTATCTGACCAACCGCAAGGGTTACTACCGCTTTGCCCTTGCATTCTAAACGACAAACTATGCGAGTTGAGATGAGATGCATACTGGGTATATTGTTTACCTTGTTGAGCCTTCTGACTGTTGAGGCTCAATCGCGTGTGTTTGAGTTTTCGGATAAGACTCTCTCCGAAAAGGATAGCAGTGGCGACAAAACATCTCTCGACTATACATACTACTCTCTGACAGAGGAGATGACGAGTGGAGTGTCGGCTAATCGTTTTTCGATTGCATTGCCCGATGGAAACTACCGTGTCACCGTAACTTTTGATTCAAAGAGGTTGTCGGGCGATGCGACAATCTTTGCCGAGTCGTCACGTCTGTTGCTGATGAATCAGCCGATTGAGCGTGGAGAGGAGTCACAACACACATTTGTTGTAAACAAACGCTCTCCTCGTATTAGCGATTCGGAGTCAGCGCGTCTCAAAGAGAAGATTGCCGTAAAACGCAATTGGGATGATTCACTGTCGTTGGATATCTATTGTGCAGTTCCGTTGAAGAGCATCGTTGTTGAGCCCGTAAATGTCAGAACAATATTTTTGTGCGGTGACTCAACAGTCTGCGACTACGACGATGAGCCATACGCAAGTTGGGGACAGATTCTGCCTCTCTTTTTGGGTGATAATATTGCTGTTGCAAACTACGCAGAGTCGGGCGAAACAGCTTCGTCTTGTATGTCGTCGAAACGCTTTGCCAAAGCACTCTCGCAACTAAAAAGCGGTGATTATCTCTTCATAGAACTTGGTCACAACGACCAAAAGCAACAGGGCGCAGGAAAAGGAGCCTACTACTCGTTTACACATGAGCTGAAAACAATGATTGATAACGTGCGTATGCGTGGTGGGAAACCCGTGTTACTCACTCCATTGCAGCGTCGTCGTTGGAGTGGTGGTCAGCTACAAGACAGCCATAATGACTACCCCGAGGCAGTGCGAGTATTGGCAGAGCGCGAGGGCGTGCCTCTCATTGATTTGACACAATTGACAACCACTTTGCTGACTGCATTTGGTGAGCAACAATCCAAACAACTCTATGTACACTTGCCGGCTAATACACTCCCTAACCAGACCAAAGAGTTACGCGACAACTCGCATTTCAGCCCCTTTGGAGCGTATCAAGTAGCAAAAATTGTTGTCGAAAGTCTGCATATGGTTATGCCGGAGTTAAACGAATATTTTAGAGCAGGATGGAGTGGGTTCTCCCCTGCACAACCAGATGACCCCAACGATTTTGAGTGGGATATACGAGTTGGCTCGGTCTATTCGAAACCAGCGGGAAATTAGATTATGATAAAATAGATGGAAAAATATTAACAAACTAAAAACTAAAACCTTATGAAAAAGTTTTTTGTAGTAGCAGTTGCAATCTGCACATCGTTTGCCGTTGAGGCTCAAATCGTAAAAAACAACTTGTTTGCCGGTTATGCCGCCGGTGACAAACTCGAAAAGCAGGAGTATGCCGAAAAGAACTCTCCGATACTTGTTGATACTTGGAGCCGCGGTGTGATGAATAGCACAGATATTCAGAGCCATACGGCTTATGTTACCGATGGTTTGACATACGAGGGTTACAATGAGCAGGGTCTTGCTATTAAGATGGGTAGTAGTTTTGACGAGGGCGCACGTGGTCGTCGTCCAGCAATCTACTCGCTCACCGCAGGTAAAGAGTACCGCAAGGATGCCCTCTACCTCGCGTTCCTTGTAAATTTTGAGAAGACAGATGCGAAGAATCCTTCGGAGGTGGTTGCCCTCTCGACAAACTATGCAGGTGGTGGTAACCGTGGTACCTTCTTCGTGGCTCGCAATGAGATGGATAAGACAAAGTTGCACTTCGGCGTAAGTCTCACCAAGGAGATAGCAGTAGCTCCTGCCACCTACGAGGTTGGTCAGACCTATTTGGTAGTTATTAAGGTTGATTACTCAACAGCCACGGCCTCTTTGTTTGTCAATCCCGATTTGAATGGTGTTGAGCCCGAAGCAGTTGCAGTAGCAGATGCCGGCGAGAGTGGATTTAAGCACGCTATTCGCGCAATTAGTTATCGCGACCGCAATAGTTACAAAGGTCGCATCGGTAACTTCCGCCTTACCAAGAGTTGGGAGGCTCTTGCTGAATAGTTAATCAATCCGTGCGTAGTCTGTTATAGACTAAATAAATTATGCAATCAAACTTAAATAAAATACGTCATCTTGTAACCTTATTGGCGGCAATATTGTGCTTCACATTGCCGTCAATGGGACAAGAGCGTGTAATCACAGGTAAGGTTGTCTATGTCAATGGCGAGCCTGTAATCGGTGCGACTGTTTTGGTAACAGGCACGATGACCGCCACCTCTACGGGGATCAATGGCGATTTCTCGCTGAAAATTCCCGCCGAGGCGACAACTTTTGAGGTTACATACATCGGTTACAAGAAACAAGTGGTAACGATTGGTGCGCGAACCGCATTCCCCATCCGATTAGAGGAGGATGCAGTCGGTATGGATGAGGTCGTGGTAATTGGTTACGGTACATCAAAACGAGGAAACCTCTCTGGTTCGGTTACCAAGATTGATGCCGAGGTGTTGGAGAATCGCGACGCTTCGAATATCGCCACTGCGTTACAGGGTATATTGACCGGTGTTGAGGTGCGCACTACGAGTGGTGAGCCGGGTAGTGAGGTCTCTATTCGTGTGCGTGGTTCGGCTTCTGTTAATGCAGAGTCGGAGCCCTTGTATGTTGTTGATGGTATTCCGGTTGATAATATATCCGATTTGAATGCCTCCGACATACAGTCTATTGAGGTATTGAAAGATGCCTCGTCGGCTGCTATTTATGGTTCGCGAGGTGCCAACGGTGTCGTAATTATCTCGACAAAGATGCCCGGGAAAGATGAGAATACCAAAGTGCAATTCACCGCATCGTTTGGTATTCAGCAGATTGAGCGTAAGGTCGATTTACTGACTCCCGAAGAGTGGATTGACTTCCGTACACGTTATAACAATGCGCTCTATGTGGCACAGTATGGTGCTTATGGTGCAACCGCTGATGATGACTACGAGACTCGTTTGGTGTTTACGGGTGGTAGCGTTAAGACCTCTTATGTGAACGACCCGCGCTGGACTCAACCCAATCACGGAGGGCTTAAACTCATTGATTGGCAAGATGAATTTTTCCGTCTTGCGCCTAAACGAAACTACCAAGTATCGGTGTCGGATGGCACAAGTAAGACCAATTATCGTATTTCGGCGGGTATGTTGGATCAGCAGGGTGTTGCTATCGGCTCGTCGTATCGTCGTTTGAATATGCAGGCTCGTATGCAGAGTGCTCTATTTGATGACAAACTCACTATCGGATTTGACATTCGTCCAACGATTTCCAAAAATGAGGGTGGTCGTGTTGATGGTAAGGATAATATGGCAAACCGCGCCCTGACGATGTGTCCTATTGCCGAGCCGGAGGCAGGAATATACTCTGGCGCACAACCATATCCCAAATACGATTGGGGTGGTTCGGCTGTATCGCCTGTGGCTTATATGGAACAGGTCACCAACGAGTCGAGCAACATTAATCTCGTGTCGTCGATGTTCTTGGAGGCGAATCTTGCCAAAGGTTTGAAAGCCAATGTGACAGGCTCATACACATATAAGAGTTCTGAAACGCACCGTTTTGTGCCGAGTTCGGTAACATCGGGATGGCAGAGTTATGACGAAGGTTATCGCACTACGGCACGTCGTAATAACTCTCGTTCAGAGCGTTATCTCTTGCAGGCAACTCTTAACTACGATCGCACGTTTGATGCTCATGAGGTGAGTGCAATGGCGGGTTATTCAATGGAGTCGAGTGATGGTACGTCGTCGCAACTCAACGCATCGCAGTTCCCCAATAATACACTTGAATCGTTCAACGACAAGGACCAAATGCTGACATCGGCTAATGCCTCCTTCACAATGCTGACTCGCCTTGTTTCGTTCTTTGGTCGCGTACAATATGCTTACGATAACCGCTATTCGCTGACGGCAAGTATTCGCGAAGATGGCTCGTCGCGATTAGGCTCCAATAATCGTTGGGGTCTGTTCCCTGCTTTGTCGGCTGCGTGGCGAATTTCCAATGAGCCATTCTGGCGCGAAAATGATGTTGTTAATCAGTTAAAACTGCGTGGTAGTTGGGGTATTAATGGTAATAATCGTATCTCGGCAACGGCGGCTATGGCTCTGATGAGTAGTGCAAACTACTCGTTGGCGGGTGGTCTGGTTAATGGTTTTGCTCCAACCTCTATTGAAAATGCCAATTTGGGCTGGGAACGTACCCACAGTTGGAATGTTGCACTCGATTTGAGTATGTTTCAGAATCGCTTGCAACTAACAGTTGAGTATTACGACAAACTCACCAAGGATTTGCTCTATCAGGTGTCGGTGCCTGCGGTTGTAGGCTTTGAAAAGGCTTGGGATAATGTCGGAAGTATCCGTAACCGCGGTTTTGAGATTGAACTGACTTCGCACAATCTCAACAATCGTAACTTCAAGTGGGATACCAACCTCAACCTCTCTTATAACAAAAACATTGTTGAGAGCCTTGGAGAGGATAACACCACTGTATTCACGGGCTATGATTCTATAACACAGGTTCTGATGGTAGGTCAGCCTATTGGCGCCTATTATCTTTATGATGCTGTGGGTGTTTATCAGTATCAATCCGATTTACAGCGTTATCCCGTAATGAAGGGCACTGAATTGGGAGATGTGCGTTATCGCGACGTAAATGACGACGGCATCATCAACGACGACGACCGTACGTTGGTAGGCTCTCCTGCACCCGATTTCACCTATGGAATGACCAATACACTTCGCTACAAACGATTGGAGTTATCTGTGTTGATAACAGCTCAAACCGGTGGTACGATATTCAGCGCACTTGGTCGTGCAATTGACCGTCCCGGTATGAACTTGGGTGGTAACGTGCTTTCGTGTTGGAAGAATATGTGGGTCTCGGAGGAGCAACCCGGTGATGGTAAAACCCCGGGTATTGCCAATGGTAATACAGGCTCACTTTACGATACTCGTTGGCTGTATAGCACCGATTTTATTAAAATCAAGAATATTACATTGAGTTACAATTTCAAGACCAAGAAGACCTCGCTGGTGAAGGGTGCTCGTATCTACTTTACGGCTGAAAATGTCTGGATGTGGGATAAGTATTATGGCGGATTCTCGCCGGAGACCAACAATGGTAATCTGTTGAGTGCCTATGACTATGGTGCTTATCCACAGGCTCGTGTATTTACGATTGGTGCAAATCTAACCTTCTAATCTGATGTGAATATGAAAAGAGTTATCTATAATATAATCATTTCGGTTCTGTCGTGTGCAATGTTCTCATCTTGCACCGATTGGTTGGAGGTGGAGTCCAAGAGTAATCTTTCGACCACAAATTTCTACAAGACAGCAGCCGAAGCAGAACAGGCTCTCCTTGGTGTCTATAATGGGCTTATGCCGTTGGCAGAGTATTCGTGGCTGATGTCGGAGTTGCGTTCAGATAACGTGTGGGCTGATAATGCAGAAGATAGTGCAACGCAGCGCGACTATATCGACATCTTCACATTCAACCCCAATTTGTCGCTGATTTCGACTCTGAATAAAGCGTGGGTTAATCTCTATGAGATAATTGCTCGCGCAAATATGTTGTTGGCACGTATTGATAATACGGTATTTAATCCTGTGGAGGAGATCGATATCAAACTCCAAATGGAGGCGGAAGCACGTCTATTGCGTGGTTATGCCTACTTTGAATTGGTCCGTTATTTTGGTCGTGTACCGGTAGCGTTAGAGCCGATGACAGTCGATGAGGCTATGTCCACACCGCAGAGTGAAAGTGTCGATATCTACAAGAATGTTATCATCCCCGATATGACGTTTGCTGCCGAGAATCTTACGGAGCAAATCTACGATATCAAGGGCAACAAAGCCGCGGCAGGTCGTGCCAATAAGATTGCTGCGCAAGCCCTCTTGGGGCGTGTCTATCTGACTATGGCAGGCTATCCTCTCTATGATCCTGATGCGAAAGGGTTAGCCAAGGTCGCGTTGAAACGTGTTATTGATGCTGCTAACGCGAATGGCGATTATTGGGCAAAGACAGGTAAGGATTGGTTGAAAATGTGGATTAGCGACAACGACAACAAATATTACATATTTGAGATTCAGTATGTCGCTCGCGACGGTTATGGCAACCCCATGACCTATTGGACGTCCCCCAAAGTTGGTGAGGACTATATCGGTTTGCAGATGTCTGGCTATCAGTTGTGTGGTACGACCGATTTGTTGAACTTGTTCAATGGTGATGCTAATTCTGATGGTGAGTGGGACGATGTGCGTTATGACGGAACATTTGATTTTGAATTTAGTTCGTCGCTTACATTTTTTGATAAAATGTTTGAGCATAAGAAGAAGCGCGAAGCACTCGGTTATGAGGATATCTCCTCACAAATTGTTACACGCAACTACTTCCCACAGAACTTCCCCATTATTCGTTTGGAGGATGTTATGTTGATGTATGCCGAGATAGTGGGTCCTATTCCGGAGGCTGTTGAACTTGTGAATAAGATTCGCACACGCGCCGGACTCAAAGAGCTGACCTCGGATGAGATTCAGAATTTTGATAAGGCTGTTGCAGATGAACGCCGCCGAGAATTGGCGGGCGAAGGTATCCGTTGGCACGATTTGGTTCGCCACAATCAATATATTGAGGCTCTGCGCAGTAAGTTTATAAGTTACTCGACCGATGAAAATGGCAACATTACTCGTCCGAAGAGTTATGCAATGGCGTCGCGTGTCATTGAGGGTGTTCATGTATACCCCATTCCCGATGTACAGATGAAGGCTAAACCAGGTCTTTATGAACAAAACCCCGCTTATAGATAGTTGAAAACTTAATATATTATTGGTACAATGAAAAGATATTTAATTTTGCCCATCATTCTGCTCTTCGTCCTTTCGGCAGGAGCAACAGAACGTAAGAAGTATAATTTTAATAGCGATTGGCTGTTGAAAGTAGGTGATAATCAGGAGGCATTGAAGAGTACATACGATGACTCGGATTGGACTTCGGTAACCCTGCCGCGTGCCTTTAACGAGGATCAGGCTTTTGCTGTTGATATCCGCGAATTGACCGATACGGTGATGTGGTATCGCAAACACTTCTCTATTGAAAATTTGGATAACAAAAAGGTCTTTATCGAGTTTGAGGGTGTTCGTCAGGCTGGCGAGTTTTATATCAATGGTAATCACTTGGGGCGCCACGAAAACGGTGTTATGGCTGTTGGTTTTGACTTAACCCCCTATATGACCGAGGGCGACAATGTTGTAGCAGTGCGTGTTGATAACAATTGGCAATATCGCGAAAAGTCGTCAAATGCTAAATTTCAGTGGAATGACCGCAACTTTAATGCAAATTATGGTGGTATCCCGAAGAATGTCTATCTGCACGTAACCGACGAGGTCTATCAGACACTGCCTCTGTATAGCCACCTGAAAACAACGGGTGTCTATATCTATGCCGATAACTTCAATATTCCTGCGCGTACTGCCACTATTCACGCCGAGTCGGAGGTGCGTAACGATAGCAAGCAACCGCGACAAGTGACCTATTCGGTGAATATTTACGACATTGATGGTAAATTGGTAAAGAGTTTTGAGGGTGATAAGGTAACCATCGCAGCCGGTATGAGTGCAACCGTTAAGGCGCAAGCAGAGATGTCGAATATGCACTTTTGGAGTTGGGGCTATGGTTATCTCTACACCGTTAAGACCCAATTGAAGGATGCAGAGGGTAAGCTCTTTGACGAAGTTACAACTCGTACGGGATTCCGCAAGACAAACTTTGGCGAGGGTAAGATTTGGCTCAACGACCGTGTAATTATGATGCACGGATATGCACAACGTACATCAAACGAGTGGCCTGCTGTGGGTATTTCGGTTCCCGCCTGGTTGAGCGACTACTCGAATGGTTTGCAGGTTGAGAGCAATGGTAATCTGGTTCGTTGGATGCACGTTACACCGTGGAAACAGGATGTTGAGTCGTGCGACCGCGTCGGTTTGATTCAGGCTATGCCTGCGGGTGATTCGGAGCGAGATCGCGAGGGGCGTCAGTGGATACATCGTACAGACCTTATGCGTGAAGCTATCATCTACAACCGCAACAACCCCAGCATCCTCTTTTATGAGTGCGGAAACGAGTCGATTTCGCGCGAGCACATGATTGAGATGAAGGCTATACGTGATCTCTACGATCCCCACGGAGGTCGTGCCATAGGTTCGCGTGAGATGCTTGATATTCGCGAGGCAGAGTGGGGCGGTGAGATGCTCTACATCAACAAGAGTAAGCACCACCCGATGTGGGCTACGGAGTACTGCCGCGACGAGGGTCTGCGCAAGTATTGGGATGAACACAGTTACCCCTTCCACAAGGAGGGCGAGGGTCCGTTGCACGACGGCAAGCCCGCCACAAGTTACAACCACAACCAAGATAAATTTGCCTTGGAGTTGATTCGTCGTTGGTATGAATATTGGTTGGAGCGTCCCGGTCAAGGTGAGCGTGTGAGCGCCGGAGGTGCGAAAATTGTCTTCTCGGATACCAACACCCACCACCGTGGTGAGGAAAACTATCGCCGAAGTGGCGTTGTAGACCCGATGCGTATTGCCAAGGATGGTTTCTATGCACATCAGGTTATGTGGAATGGATGGGTTGAGAGCGATACTCCCCAAACCTATATCATTGGTCACTGGAATTATCCTGCGGAGACCGTTAAGTGGGTCTATGTTGTGTCGAATGGCGAGAGCGTAGAACTATTCCTGAATGGCACATCGCTCGGCAAGGGTAAGCGTGAGGCTAATTTCCTATTTAACTTCCCCAACGTGAAATACGAGGAGGGTAAACTTGAAGCCGTAAGTTATGATGCCGAGGGCAAGGAGGTGAGCCGCTATGCAGTTGAGACCGCTGGTGAACCCGCAGCCCTGCGCCTGACTGCAATGCAGAATCCCGAAGGTTTCAAGGCTGATGGTGCCGATATGGCTCTCATCGAGTTTGAAGTTGTCGATAAGCAGGGTCGTCGCTGCCCGATTGACAACCGTATGGTCAATTTCACTCTTAATGGCGAGGCTGAATGGCGAGGTGGCATTGCCCAAGGCGATAACAACTTTGTTCTGTCAAAGTCGTTACCTGTTGAGTGTGGTGTAAATCGTGCTTTGATTCGCAGTACAACCAAGGCCGGCAAGATTACCCTGACGGCGAAGGCCGAGGGTTTGCCGAAGGCTACTTTGAAGTTGAAGACCGAGCCCGTTGAGGTTGTAAATGGTATGAGCGAATACCTGCCGCAGTACACTACACCCTGTTCGTTGGTCAAGGGCGAGACTCCGCTGACTCCTTCGTACGTTGATCAGAAGCGCACTATCAAGATTGCAAAGGTGCAGGCGGGTATCAATCAGAATCAGGCAGAGCAGACCTTTGACGATAATGAACTTTCGGCATGGGTAAACGATGGTCTTTTGCAGACGGCTTGGATTACCTATCAGTTCGATGAGAGCGTGGCTGTTGATGATATCTGTATGAAATTAAGCGGTTGGCGCAGACGCAGCTATCCTTTGGAGATTTATGCAGGAGATAAACTTATTTGGAGTGGCACGACACCCAAGAGCTTGGGCTATGTGCACATTTACATCGAAAACCCAATCGAGAGCGACCGTATTACAATTAGTATGAAGGGCGCATCGAAGGATAATGACGCCTTTGGTGAGATCACAGAGGTTGCAGGCAATGCCGCAAATGAGATGGAGGCTACGACAGGTAAAGGTAAACGCAACCTCTCGATTATCGAGATTGACTTCCTGAAAAATGTTGATTAAACGACACTATAAACGATGAAAAATCTCTTTGACATATCGGGCAAGGTGGTGGTCATCACCGGAGCCTATGGAGTATTGGGTTCGGCAGTTTCGAAACACTTTGCCGAACAGGGTGCCAAGGTTGTTCTGCTGGGTCGCAACGCCGAGCAGGGAGAGCAACTTCTATCCGAGATCAAAGCGGCAGGTGGAGATGCCATCTTTTTGCAGTCGGATGTCTTGAACATAGCGAATTTGGAGCATAATCTTACCGATATTCTGGCACACTACGGTCGGATTGACGTGTTGATCAACGCTGCCGGCGGGAATATGCCCGCCGCCAGCGTACCCCCCGAGAAGAGCATCTTCGATTTGGACATCGAGGCAGTAAGAAAAGTTGTCGATTTGAACCTCTATGGTACAATCTACCCCACGATGGTCTTTGCCAAAGCGATGGTTGAGAATCCATCCAAGCAGGGCTCGATTATCAACTTTTGCAGCGAGAGTTCGATGCGTCCAGACCATGGACACCAGATGTGTGATGATTTGAATCGTAAGTCGAACCCTGGCTACTCTTGCTACGGTCGTATGCGCGGTTTGGCTGAATTGCGCGGTTTGGAAATGGGTATCGCTTGTTCGCTCTACAACAAATAGATTGATATATTCCCAAAACGAAATATTCTGAAAATGAAAAAGATTACGATATTACTACTCTCTCTCTTCGCTTATATGGCGAGTGCTGTTGCGCAGACAAAGATAGACCTAAATGGCGAGTGGCAGTTTTATTTTGCGAAGGATTTAGCGGAGGCGGATGCTTTAACTTCCGCAAGATTCTATGCCAAGGAGTATTCTGCCGATGAGTTTGTTGCGACACTGGTCCCATCGAATTGGGCTGTTTTGGGCTATGAGGAGCCTGTATATCGCACATTTGCCAAAGATCACACCAGCGAGGGACTCTATCGCAAGAGTTTTACTCTGCCCGAAAATGTTGCTGAAAACAGAGTCCTTCTGCACTTTGGCGGAGTGTGGTCGTCGGCAGAGGTTTGGCTCAACGGAGTGTGGGTTGGTCGCCATGATAGTGGATACACCTCGTTTGCAATCGACGTAACAGAGTCGGTAGTTGCGGGAGAGAATCTGTTGGCTGTACGTGTGCGCCAGAACTATCCGGGTCATCAGAGTGATACCTATGACGATTGGTCATTGGGTGGTATCTTTCGTGATGTTGAGGTGGAGATGATGCCACGTGGTCGATGGATTGATAAGGTGACGGCTGTTACTGATTTCGATAAAAAGTTTGAAGATGCCCAACTTCAACTTCATATTATGGTCAGCGACCGTCATAAAAATACCCTGCCGGGTAACTATCGTTCACCAGGTGAGCCTTATGGCTTGCTTATTACGCTTGATGATGCCTCCGGCAATCGTGTTGCAGAGCGTCTGTTGGATGTCGAGTCACACACCTCCACCGATAGAGAATTACACGAAACACTCTCTATAATTGCACCTAAACATTGGACTGCCGAGACACCCAATCTATATACGCTCACTGTTGCTCTGCTCGAAAAGGGAGAGATTGCCCACAGGGTATGTCATAAGATTGGTTTCCGTGAGATATCGACCGCAGATGGAGTGTTGCGCGTCAATGGCGTTGGAGTTAAGTTGCGTGGTGTCAATTACCACGAGGAGTATCCCGATGTTGGTCACGCCACTACACGCGAGCAGATGCTTGCAGACTTAAAGTTGATGAAGCAGGCGAATATCAACTATGTTCGTGCCTGCCACTATCAGCACAACAAACACTTTATTGAACTTTGCGACTCTATGGGTATGTATGTCGGAGGAGAGATATCGCTTGGAGGAGCCGATTTAAGGATGTACAACCCCAACTATGTTGGTGCGATTATGACTCGCACCATTGAGACCGTAAATCGCGACCTCAACGCTCCGTCAATTATCTATTGGTCGGTGGGTAACGAGGACTCCTTCACGGAACTTTTCTTGCAGGCAGCCAAGGTGTGCAAGGCTATCGATCCGACTCGTCCTACGCTACTCCCGTGGAATGCAAGCGAAGAGTTGCCGTCAGAGATAGATATATTAGCACCGCACTATTGGACTGCTAATGAGTATGACTCGTTGGCTATGATCTCCAAGCGACCTATCATAACTACCGAGTATGTCCACGCCTATGGTAACTATCGCTTTGGTAGTTTGGAGGCGTGTTGGAAGTCATTGACCAAGCATCCAGCTGGTGCGGGTGGTGCTGTTTGGATGTGGGCAGATCAGGGTTTGAAGACCCCGACGAAGAAGGATATGAAGCGTTTTGGAAGTATCGAGAAAAACGACCCGTATCTTCGCATTGGCTCCGAGGGTTGGGATGGTATAACCGATTCGTATCGTCGCCCGATGCGTGACTATTGGGAGGTGCAGGCTGTCTATTGTCCTGTATATCCTGCCGAACAGAGTGTTCGCTACTCCTCGAAAAAGATTGTTGTACCTTTCCGCAACGACTACGACTTTATCTCCACAGATGCACTCACTATTGACTATCGTCTTATGCTTGATGAGGAGATCCTCTGCGAGGGTAGCGCTGTGCTTGATGCTGCACCTCATAGTGTTGGCAATGTTGTAGTGCCGACCGACGGCTTGAAAGTTGTAGAGGGAGAGCCTTGTTATATTCACTTCACGATTCGCAATAACGAGGGTGTGGTATTGGGTCGTAAGGCTGTTGAGGTAGTGATGCCTATGCCAAAGGAAGACCCTGTTGTTGCGCCCATCGAGTTGAACGAGAGTGATGAACGTGTTACGGTGAAGGTTGCAGAAAAGATTTATACCTTTAACCCTGCTGATGGAATGTTGCTTACAGCTGGTGATGCCATACGTGGTATGCGTCCTGCTATTTGGCATCGACTCAATGATGGTGACCATATCATCAAAAACCGCAAGTTTGCAGCCGGTGTATCGTTTGAACGATATACATCAACTCTAAAACGCTTTGATGTCAGCCGTTGCGACGATAGCGTTGTTATTACAGCTGCTGCTGACTATGTTATTGATGCTGCGAACTCGTTTAGTGCCGAATATACCTATACCATCACTTCTGATGGTTCGTTGAAGGTTGACTATGCTATCACCCCCACGGTGCAGACCTCATTGCTGCCTATTGTGGGCATAGCTCTGAAAACCAAACCCTCGTCGGCTGTTTCACGTTGGTATGGCTTGGGTCCCGACGATGCTTATCCCAATAAGCAGGCTGCCCCCATATTAGGTGTTTGGAGTGCCGCTGATTTCACGGGTACTCGTGCCGCACGTTGGGTAGATGTTGGCGCAAGTCGCATAGAGTGCAACGGCTATATCGACCGCGACAAGGTTGATTCGCCCGAGTTGCGCATTGTACACCACGTACTGGGGCGTTCAGAGAAGGGGCGTTTGAACTATCCTGAATATCGTATTATCTCCGGTAAGACCTATTCTGGCTCGTTTACAATAAGATAGTTAGTGTGTGGTTGATTAGTTAGTTGATTAGCCATAATTCCGGAGCCGTATCAGCAGTGCTGATGCGGCTCTTTTTTTCTTCTCTCCGCTTGATTTTAGGGGATTTAATAGTGCCCATCACGTAACGCTCTTAAACGACTACCATCCCACACCTCTCCTCTTTTATATGTGCTTTTGCAACGTTCAGAATGAACGTAGAGAAGTCGGAATACCATATAAAGAGCGTTATTAAGAAGAGTTGCAGACTATCACTGCATAAATAGTATGAGTGGGGCTGTCTAACGACTCGTTGAAAATGCGAAACATCTGCTTTTTCAAAGAGCCAAAAAAGGTCGGTCTCAAATGAGACCGACCCACCAACAAAAAATCAATGTAATGATTCGAAACGGTTACTCCTTTTCCCAATTTACACCTTCATTGTTGCTATTCGCTTCCGAAGTATTGGTCTGACCGCTACGCATGTACACCGTCATAGTTCCACCACTTTGCTTGCCGGCGCGAACATTGACTTCATCACCCAACATACGAATATCCAATTCCGTCATATCATTGGAGTAGCAGTAAAGCTGGTCTACATTTGTATTCTTTGAGAGGTTCAGCGTAACAAGGTTGTTTCCATTCACAATAAGTTTTTGCAAATTCGTCATATTCGAAATATCGAATGTGCTATCATTGCAAGAGGCAGACCAACCAACGATCTCCAACTTGGTCAAATTAGCGAAGTACTCTACACCTTGGAATGTAACAATAGCCGCATCTTCCATACCTTCAGCGCTCTTCTTTACAGACATAGTTGTAGTGTATGACTCTGCAATTACCACCTCACCGGTCTCCTCGTCGGTTTCCGACACAAAATTATTGTCTTTCAGCCAAGTACGGAAGGTAGCATCGGGGACAATCTTCTTCGCCGCCGCCGCCCTAACATCAATTTGGGGCAGGGTATAAATCGTATTTTCTGCCAAGTCAGACATAACAGTCGAAGTCGACTTGGCAACCTGACCGGCATTTGTGTAAATCTCTACATCCAAACCTTCGGTAAAGGGGGTAAGGTTTTTCGAGGGAACAACCACATAGAAATCCTTGGCTGTTTCACCGAGTGCTACGCCACCACAATTGAGGGTGATCGACGTAGAGGAGTCTCCATCCCATTTGTTTACAACCTTTTCAGCTGTATTATTGGGATAAACAACCACCTTACCGGCAATCTGCTCACCAGCTTTGTCCGTCACAACAATCTTATTTACCAAAACATCACCCGTCAGACTGAATTTCAGCACCGAGAAATAGTTTTTGAATTGCATATTACCAATCGTGATGCTCTCGCCATCAACAACCGTTGATGCTTCTGGTGCTTTGCCGACCAAAGGAATCTGGGTATAACCATCCTCCACATAGGTCTGATTGGCAGGGAGCATAACTCGAGCTGCACTTCCGGTTCTTGTTTGTGCAGGCAGATAGAGAGCCGTAATTTCCTCTTTGGGATCAGCCAATTCGGCGATGGTTGCCTCATATACAACCGTGCGACCGTTGTTTGCAAGCGTTCCCTCCTGCTGGGTAAACTCAACATGCTTATTTGCATCGTTCACATAAACATATACCACATCACCGGCATCCCAATGGGTTCCCACACCGGCAGCATAACCGGCACGGGTATCCTCCGAAGGAAGAGCATCAGCGGTAAAGGTAATAGTTTTAGTCCCGGGAGCGGGGGCGAACTGCTCATCGTTCTGTGCGCAAGCCACAACGGCAAATGCCATAACGGCAGCCGAAAGATATTTCACAACTTTATTCATTGTCTTATTTTTTTAAGTTCTACAATTAGGGGTTTCTACTGCCACTCAAACTCTGCGTAATCCGTACTCACATTGGGATCAACAATATCACCACCGCTTATAGCGAAGCCTGCCTCAACCCTTACATTCTGCAATTCAAGTGCAGGAGCCACATAGATTGTTTCCTTTTTCATCTTTTTGATTTTTTGATTTAATAATTTATTTTTTCTAATTTTGTATACAACACTGTACACCCACCCGCCAACGCAGGTCATACATACTGCAAAGGTAGAAGAAATCTCTGCCACACAAAGTCCCAAAGGGCATTTTTGTACAAAATCACCTTTTTTTTAAACGTAACTACCAACCCGACCTAATAAAATAGGGTACTTTTGTAGAAAGAAACAAAGCAAGAGAAATGAAGAGATTATTACTGATTTTCCACACGCTTCTCCTTGTGGCTGTCGGTTCGCTCGTAGCACAAGAAAATTCGCATTGGTACCCCATCGAAAAGGAGCATCGTCCCTATGTCCGATGGTGGTGGTTGGGTAGTGCTGTCGATTACGAGGGCATAACATACAATATGGAGGAGTTCTCTCGTCAGGGATTTGGCGGTGTGGAGATTACCCCCATATACGGCGTTCAAGGCAACGAACACGCCGACATCGACTACCTGTCGCCACGATGGATGGAGATGTACAAGCACACACGCGCCGAAGGTAAGAGGTTGGGCATTGGTGTCGATATGAACAACGGCACGGGGTGGCCCTTTGGTGGTCCGCAGGTCAATTACGACACATCGGCGCAAAAGTTCATAATCGAAGAGTGGACTCTCTCCGCCAACACCCCTTTTACCCACAAGATTCTGCCGAGTGATAGGAAACAGCACGAAGTAGCCGAACTCGTGGCGATGCAGGCTCTGTCGGGAGATAGAAGAGTGGATATTAGCAACTATGTGGGTCCGAGTCATCAACTGTTGTGGAATGTCCCTGATGATAGCGATTGGAAGATATATGCCCTCTTTGCAGGACGTACACGTCAGCGGGTAAAACGTGCCGCTCCCGGTGGCGAAGGTTTGGTTGTAAACCATTATGATAGTTGCGCATTGAGAATATACCTTGACCGTTTTGAGAAGGCTTTCAGGGAGAGCGGAGCAGAGTATCCCGAAACGCTCTTTAATGACTCATTTGAAGTCTATGGGGCGAGTTGGGATGAAAAGATGCCTCAAACATTCATCGAGCGCAATGGTTATGCACTGACCGACTATCTGCCAGAGTTGGCAGGAGGTGGCGATGCGGAGATTCGTGCACGAGTAGTGAGCGATTATCGAGAGACATTAGCCGAAATGTTGCTCGAAAATTTTACGATACGGTGGAGTGAGTGGGCACATCGTCACGGCTCGCTGACTCGTAATCAGGCGCACGGCTCACCGGCAAATCTCATAGACCTGTATGCTGCGGTTGATATCCCAGAGTGTGAGTCGTTTGGTCGCTCTGATTTTGACCTTGCAGGGTTACGCTCCGACTCAATCCGAAAACCCAACGATGGAACCCCTGCCGTGCTTAAATTTGCCTCGTCGGCGGCACATCTTACGGGTAAAAAAACCGTATCGGCAGAGGCATTGACTTGGCTCACCGAACATTTCCGCACATCACTTTCGCAGTGTAAACCCGAGATTGACCTAATGTTTGCAGCAGGTGTAAACCACGTGGTATTTCACGGCGCACCATATTCGCCCAAAGGTGCCGAGTTCCCCGCGTGGCGTTTCTATGCCTCGATAAATATGAGTCCTACGGCGGCGTTTTGGCGCGATGTTAGACCTCTGACCGATTATATTGCTCGATGTCAGTCATTTCTGTCGGCGGGTGAGCCTGATAATGATTTATTGGTCTATCTGCCACTTTATGATATTTGGCACGAACAACAAGATAGCCCATTCTTAATATTCGACATCCACAAGATGGATAAGACGATGCCGCAGGTGAAAGCCACTATGGATGGGTTGGTTTCTGCGGGATTTGATGCCGACTACCTATCGGATCGTTACCTCTCTACGCTTTATGTTGATAGGGACGGTATGATTATTTCGGAGGGTGGTGCGCGTTATCGTGCGTTGATGGTGCCGGCTTGCCACAAGATGCCTACCGAGAGTCTTGAAAAAGTTGTAACGTTGGCTCGCAAAGGCGCAACAATAATCTTCTCCGAGCACTACCCCGATGATGTTCCGGGCTTGCGACGAATAGCCGAGCGAGACGAATTTAAGCGACTCCTGAAACGTCTGCCCGATGATGAGGATTTTGGAGAGAGCGAATCATTCCGCTGTGGACGTGGACGAGTGATTACGGGTAGTAACTTTGACGAGATGTGTCGTATGGCGAATATTCGCCCCGAGACGTTCAAGAGCCAACTCGGAGGTACGATGTTGCGCCGTCGAAATGAAGTGGGGGGTTACAATTACTTTCTGTCAATGCTTCGTGAACATAGCGTAGATGGCTGGGTATCTTTGGCAACAGATGGAGCAGCGGCTATTATTCTCGACCCACTAACGGGTAAGGTGGGTAAGGCACAAATACGCCATAATGAGCAGGGTACAATTGATGTTAAGTTACAGATGAGATCAGGAGAGTCGTTGCTGATTAAGACTTTTGCGCAGGATGTCGAGTGTGAGGCGTGGCGATATATATCCCATTGTGGTACTCCACTCGAAATTGAGCGTGGGTGGAGCATATCATTCCCCGAAAGTGCGCCATCAATTGACGGACATTTCAAAATCGACACTCTGTGTGATTGGACTACCTTGCCCGATGACCGAGCAAGGGTAAATCAGGCAACAGCACGTTATGAAGTGCGATTTTTGGTAGATAATCCCGACGAGGCTGACGATTGGTCACTCGATTTGGGTGATGTGCGTGAGAGCGCTGTGGTGATAATTAATGGCAGACGAGTGGCCACGCTTACTACGGTGCCGTTTGTTGTAAGAGTGGGTGAGTTTTTGATAGAGGGTGAAAATGTCTTGCAGGTTGATGTAACAAATCTTCCGTCAAATCGTATAGCCGACTATGAGCGACGTGGAGTTCATTGGCGTATATTCAAAGATGCTAACATATCGTCGGTAACGGGTGCCAAACAATTTTCGTTTGGCGATTGGTTGCCTGACCCATCGGGACTCAACTCCAATGTTGTGCTTACACCGATTTACTACGAAAAATGAGAATAAAATTTATAGATGCAATGAAGAAAATTAGACTGCTATTTTTGTTGTTGAGCCTCTCGGTTGGCTCGGTTGTGGCGCAGGAGTTACCCTCGCGCGACAAAATACTCGAAGTCACAAAGCGCGTCAACGAATATCTGATGACCAAAAAGTATCCTGACCCAACGGCTGTGATGCCTTATTATTCGCGAAACAAAGTCTATGAGTCGAATATATGGACACGTGCTGTATATTACGAGGGGCTGATGGCTCTCTACTCGATTTACCCCGATAATCGTTACTATGACTATGCAATGCGTTGGGCTGAATTTCATAAGTGGGGTATGCGAGGCGACGATACAACAACTCGCAATGCCGACAACTATTGTTGTGCCCAGACATATATCGACCTGTATCGTCTGACTCCGCGACCAGAGATGCTGACCAAGACGATTGCCTTGTGCGATATGTTGGTAAATAGCCCGCAGATTGAAGATTGGACTTGGATTGATGCCATACAAATGGGTATGCCCGTATTGGTTAAGTTGGGTACATTGAAAGGCGATAGTCGTTACTATGAGAAAGCTTACGATATGTATATGTGGAGCCGTAACACACACGCCGGAGGACTCTACAATGAAGCCGAAGGTCTGTGGTGGCGAGATAAGGATTTTATACCCCCATACAAGGAGCCCAATGGAGAGGATTGCTATTGGTCGCGTGGCAATGGTTGGGTAGTGGCTGCATTGGTTCGCGTGCTCGATGAACTGCCCCAAGATGCCCCGCATCGTAACCAATATATAAAGGATTTGCGTGCAATGTGCAAGGCGGCGAAGGCGTGCCAGCGCGAAGATGGTTATTGGAATGTCAGCTTGCACGACGAATCAAATTTCGGAGGTAAAGAGGTTAGCGGAACCTCTCTCTTCATCTATGGTATGGCGTGGGGTATCAATAATGGTATTTTAGACCGAGAGGAGTATCTACCCGTGGTGGCAAAGGCTTGGAATACAATGGTAAAAGAGGCTGTTCACAAAAACGGCTTTTTGGGCTATGTGCAGGGCACAGGCAAAGAGCCCAAGGATGGACAACCCGTCACATTCAAATCGAAACCCGATTTTGAGGATTACGGTGTGGGCTGTTTCCTGTTGGCGGGTTCCGAGATTTATAAATTATAATCAACCCCAAATGTTTTAGTAATATGAAAAAGAGATTAATTCTTACGCTTGCGTTAATGTTTGCTGTTGTCTTTAACGCATCATCACAACACCTTCGTCTGCCCAAGGTTATTGGCGACAATATGGTTCTGCAACAGGGTAAAAAGGTGGTAGTTTGGGGTGAGGCAGCTCCCAATGCCAAGGTTGAGGTGCAGTTCCAAAAACAGAAACATCGCACCACTGCCAATGAGGTGGGAAAGTGGCAGGTATTGTTGGATGAGATGAAGGCGACGGATAAATCCCAAAATCTTGTAGTGCGCAGTGACGATGAGACTCTGATACTGAAAAATGTTGTTGTAGGCGAGGTGTGGTTAGCATCAGGACAATCCAATATGGAGTATTCGATGGCAAACCACCCGAAGTATGCAAAACCACGACGTGGCGACCGCGACTATCAGCAGAAGGCTTATGAGAGTGCCTCAAATCCTCTAATCAGAGTGATGCACGTACAGAAGAATCTAAAAGCCGATACGTTGCCTTCGTATGGTTGGAAAACCCTTACGCAGGAGAGTCTAAAACCGGTCTCGGCGGCAGCCTACTTCTTTGCCGAGATGCTGGCCGACAGTCTGAAAGTGCCCGTTGGTGTCATTTCGTCGGCGTGGGGTGGTACCTCAATCGAGGCGTGGACTCCGATAGAGGCTTATGTTGAGTCGGAGCAGTTTGGCGATAAGATTGAACGTGGTAAATATCTTGGTTCCGAGGAGATTGGCAAGCGTTACAATAAGATGATAGCACCGATTATCCCATATACTATGCGTGGTATTATATGGTATCAAGGTGAGCAGAATTTGATTATGGGCGACGTGGATTCCTATACAGACAAACAACGACTGCTGATTGAGGGTTGGCGAAATAAGTGGAACGACCAAAATCTCTCATTCTACTATGTGCAGTTGGCTCCGCATATCTACTCACAGCGTCGCAATGATGTAGAGCCAAAGACATGGGAGACACTACCTTTATTCCGTTATGCACAAGAGGCTACAATGTATGAGGTTGAGGGTACAGGAATGGTTGTTATAACCGACTTGGTCGATAAGTTGAGTGATATTCATCCGCCCTATAAATGGGAGGTCGGTCGTCGCTTGGCTCGTTGGGCTCTCGCCAATGATTATGGATGTGATATGGAGTATAAGAATGCTTCGTTTGAGTCTATGCAGGTTGAAGGTAATCGCCTGATTGTCACATTCAAAGATGTAGCAGGAGGACTTAAAACATCCAATGGTGAGGCTCCCGACTGGTTTTGGATTGCCGACAAACAGGGACGTTTCTTCAAGGCGGAAGCCGAGTTGATTGCCCCCGATAAGGTTGCCCTTCGACAAGAACGTATCAAACGCCCTGTCGCTGTACGATTTGGCTGGGACGAGACAGCTACGCCGAATTTACAAAATGGAGCAGGGCTTCCCGTCATACCGTTCAAGAAGTGGTTGGAGGTGAGGTAGTAACTTAATGGAAGACCGTTGATGACCGCCATACATTAAAAGACTTGCTTGGGGGAGAATAGGATCACGAAAAAAGGACAGTCGTTTGACTTTGTGATTGACTTCGCTCCACAATGCTACCGCATTGCGCCGCTCGTCTTTCACTGCGTCGGCTCGGCAATAGCCGAACAAGGAGTATTACCTTCGGTAACCCACCTCAAAAACCGAGAGAGGATACATTGCAAATAAACTTGCAGTATCCTCTCTCGTTTTTGCGAGCTCTTCGAGCATCTCCTTGTAGACCATTGCTCTCGCACTCTTTGTGCTCCCGTTGGAGGGAGTGACTTTTGCAGTGTTACGCAAACACACAAATCGTTGTGGCTACTGTATCACCACGCACTCACACGACACTTATAAAAGCACCGCTTTAAGTTTGAAATCTTTTGAAGAATGGTCAATCATCATTTGATACTCTTTGATTTCGCAATTATTTTCCATTGACAGAGCCCGAATTATACCTCTCAACATTGATAGACTTTCGGGCGCAATATAAGTACCATAGTAAATGGCAGAAGGGATAGGCGTTGGTAGTGCTTTAACTTTGCCTTTCTCGCAAGGCTCTCCAATCCTGCAGACTACACGCCACTCTTTTTCGTGAGCCCATTGTTCACCCTTTATCAAACAGATTCGATGAGGAAATAAAACATCTGGAGTGTAGGTTTTCTCTAACAACCCAGTCTGTTGTAGTATATATTGTCCAATAAAGGAGTCCATCCATAATGTGGCATCTACGCGTTCTTTTTGATAGATGATAGGAGATAGATATCCTTGTATTAGATTGTACACTAATTCACGCCTCAATTCTTTCCAGTGTTTGAAATATTGGAAAGAATTGAGGTGCTTGTTTTGCCAAAGTGTTTATCATAATCACAAATATCGCCCAATATACCGATATAGTGATAGATATACTTTCTGTCCGAGAAAGTATGGGGTTCTGTTTTGTTTCTGAAACGCAGCATTTATAGCGCACTTCGGAAATAAAATAAACACTCCAAAATCAATGTTACATAAAATGTATTTACACTTTTTGTAATAACAATTTGTGTAATTACATATTTTGTTATAAAAAGACATCCGAATCTTGTGGACTCGGATGTCGAACTTTAAGATATTGAATGTCTTATTCTTGTTCCATGATTCTTTGCACTTCGTGACGCAGGTGCTCTTCTACCCACGCAGACAATTGCTCCTTTGTAATATTTGTCACACCAATCCTGGTAATCTCGCTGTGAAGTGGGGTGCCCACGCGAATAATATATTTGCATGGTCGAGAGTCTATTGTTGCAAGTAGATGAAAGTTGCCTTTGAACGCTTGCTCTATGCGTACATTTAGGATATGTCGTCCGTGGCTATCAATATAAGCTATTGAAGGTGTTGCAGCTTGCAGACCCCACTCCTCTAAATGTTTGTTAAGACATTGTTCTATGCGTCCAATCCACTCCTCTCGAACACCATTGCGTGTGGCCAATGTGCGGAATGCTGATATAGACTTAGCAACACTCTCTATAATGCTTTTTGCACGTCTAATACCATTTGCCTTGGCAAAGGATAGCACATCGTCAATAGTAATATTTCGAATCTTACCTGCTAACGATAGGCATCTTTCACTCTCCGGTTGATATCCACCTTTGTTAAAAATGTATGTCATATCATACGCAGGCGCCAACGACCACTCTCTGCCCTCATTCATAATAAATGAGAAATTACGGTTGTGATCATCAGTGTTGTTTGCTAAGATATTGAAGACCATTCGTCTAAATACCTCATCAATAGCGGTCTCTGGGAGGTTTAGCTTTCGGCAGACAAGTACTAACTGCTCATAGCTTGTTGCCTCGGGATCCAGCGCAGCTAATGTCTGAGTGTGAAGTTTGTTGCCATCCGCTCGGTCAAAACGCAGAGTAAGGAAGTGTTTAACACCATCAACATCATACAACCTTGATTCCATCATTTGAATCCCCGCCATACAGCACATATTGTAATATGTCATTTCCAACTCGGCAGATGAACGCAGAGCATCACCAAATTTCAGAATATAATAGTCGTAGTCATTGTCGTGTATAATCTGTCCTGAACGAATCTCTCCAGATTTTTTATTGATAGCAATGATTGCTTTCGGCTGTCGGCCACCTGCGGATGTACCCACGGCATATAACATCTGCATTGTTATCGACTCATCGGGAGCGATATGAGCATCCTCTCGCTCAACAAAGATCTTTTGAGCCAATGCAATTAATGAATCAATATCAATCTTCTCATTTTTGGAACTACTCGATTCTGGCTCAAATTCGAATGCGCCCATACCTCGTTTACCTATAAATGAGAGTTTCTCTAATGGCGTTACGCTTGCTGGCGCAATTTTTTGCTCCTTACACCAGTGGTCAAATAGTTCATTACCCCAATCATCTGGCAGTGAGTCAGCCAAAAACGGAGGTAGTTTCTGGAATGTCTTTTCAGCATTGCCATACTCAGGCATATTGCAACGAATGTTGGCAAGTGGAGCTATTGCGGTTAGCACATCTTGCGTAATAGCCGGGTGTGGCGTAAAGTATGTTAAATGACGCTCTTTGTGCCACGCCAGACGGCCAATCTCCTTGCCCCAAAGGCTTACTTTTATTGCTTTCATTTTCTTTTATGCCTTACTCGTTGAACTTTCTTTGTGTCATTATATAGATACGGAGATTCTGGCAATGCAGGGAGCAGGTACTCTAAATTATCAATGTAGCCGATAGCCTTTATTAGTGCAATGAAAGTGGCAAACGACATCTTTCCGATTGTGCCATTCTCGAATTTGTTAATGGTTAAAATGGATATACCAGAATGCTCGGACACATCCTTTTGTGTCATATTTAACCTGAGGCGATACTCTCTAAATTGGGTTCCCAATAGTTGAATAATTTCTACCGCCGAATACTCCTTAAACTCTTCCATAATAAACTTAACTTTTATGTATGTTATACCTAAATATCGGGTATAAAATAAATGTTTATATAGTTTACGATGCAAATATAATGACATTTTTTGAATCTACACACAATTTGTAAAAAAAGTTGGCGTACCATTGCATCTAGTCCGTGAATACAAACAAAAATCACAATATATTGCGATTTTCACATTGCTAATTATAGTTGGGTGTCAATCCCAAAATAAGACAAAGTACGACACTTATGCGACAAAATGCGACAATGTATAGACAAACATAGAAAAACGCATTTTTGCGTTTGTTCGTTTGCAAAATCCTTCATAACTTCGCTGGTGAAATGTGGATGGATTTGGACTGATTGTGACCACAATAAAAATAGCTAAAACGGCGTTCTGCTACCCACTCCAACATTTGATTATCAACAAATCACACCAAAAAATAAAGAAGACAAAATGAATAAAAATACTACTACGCGCTTAACAGATGCTCAGATTCATCCGCTGAAATATCCGAAGGCTGTATTAGTCGAGACAGACATCTTTGAGAAAGAGAACCCGACTGAGGCTGACTACCTCGCCTCAATTGATCCGGAGGAGATAAATACGATAAAGAAGGCCCTTGGCCGAACTGCGTACTTGAGCGAGGCTTTGCAGGAGGCAGAGGAGAATCGCAAATGCTTAATGAACTTTGATCTGCGTGCTAAACCAACTATTGAGGGAGTAAATAGCTGTATTCGTATATGCGAGCGAGCAATAGAAGTTCTCACCCCGGCAATAGCTGTTGCCGATGAACTCGAGGTGTTATACGAGTGTAATTTGGGCCTGCACCCAAGACAGATTGAGGAGGGTAAATCTATAAGGACCGCGCTTATCGAATGCAAGAAGTTCTTTGAGGAGGAGATCAAAAAGCTCAATTGGCAAATGAGCTTTGTTGAGAGTGCAAACGCTACCCAAAAATCAAGTAGCAAGCCGCGCAACATCAAGCCAAAGGTTGTTGTTGCAAAGGCGGAGGATATGACCTACTCGTATGATGGCGAACTAACAAGAACTGTCTACAACTATCTCGCCGAGACAAAGAGGCTAACGGCTAACTGGGATGTGTTCAACAATGCTGTGATGTGTGGCAACTACGCCCAGCTAGACACACCAGCCAATGCCAAGGCGCAGCTATGTCAGATTATCCACCTCTTTGACATCTATATTTGCGGCGGTCAATATGGCCACAATGCGGCCAATAGCATAGGCTTTAGCGGACGCACAAATCTCACCCAGCAGGCATCGAATTTGCCTGATAACTTCAAGGTCGAGAGCGAGCAGATATTCCGCCAATGGGCAAAGAAACAGAGCCGCAAGTAAGTCTGTTAATTCGCAGAGAACAAAATGCCATAGAATACAAGAATTGCAAACATTTATCAAGATATAACACATTTATATACAACAAATTAAGTTCTTGCTAAATATCGTAAAAGCCTGAATAAGCAAGAGAATTTGCACTCTACCTTTGCTTCTGCAACGATAACGAAATTAACCGTTTCAAGTCGTTGCAGGATTTTTATTGTATAACCTTAAATCAGGTAAAATTATGGCTAAATTGTTAGATCTTGTAGAGAGCCACCCGGACGTTATTGTGAGCATTCGGGCAGCGGATTTGCTGGCGGCAAACGAGGAGCTTATTAAGCGCACACGACAGGAGTTGGAGCAACTTATTACCGATGCCAACACCGAAACCTATCCGAGTGCCAAGAAGGTGGCGGAGATGCTCGATGTTGATAAATCGACACTCTGGCGCTGGGCGAAGGTCGGATACCTCGTACCTATCAATGTGGGTGGCAAGCGCCGCTACCGCATGAGCGATGTCAAACGAATCCTTGAAGGAGGCAAATAGTAGTCGTATATGGAAAACATTGGTTTCTTTCGCCTCCGCTCGGCTAATCAGTGTCTCGAAGATGCGCAAACAATGCCTATACCTCGCCAGTTATATAGCTCGTTAATCTATGAAGGTGAGATAACTATCCTCGTGGCGGACACCAATGTCGGCAAGTCGATATTTGCGGTGCAGATATCCAATGAGATCGCCAGTGAGCAGCGAGTGTTGTATATCGACTTGGAGCTCTCTGACAAGCAGTTCGAACGCCGATATAGCGAGGACTTTACCAACCACTTTCACTTCCACGAGAACCTGATGCGTGTGGACTTCACCCAGCACTTCTCGATACCCGACAATGTTACCTACGATGATTACTTTATTGCATCGCTTGTAGAGCTTATCAAGCGTACCGAGGCGCGTGTTGTTGTTATAGATAATATGACCAAGCTTATCTCCACCGACACCGACTCGGCCGGTAAGGCGAAACCTCTAATGGATAGACTCTGTGCCTTGAAGATGGACTTCGGGTTGACGCTTATTCTGTTGGAACATACGCGCAAGTGTGATGCAAGCCGTCCGATTACACTTAATGATATACAAGGCTCGAAGATGAAGGTAAACTTCGCAGATGCAGTCTTTGCTATAGGTCGCAGCGTTAAGGACACAAACCTCCGCTATATCAAGCAGCTCAAAGTGCGCTCCTGCGAATTGGAGTATGGCTTTGAGAATGTGGCAGTTTGCGAGATACGCAAGGATAGCAACTTTATCAAGTTTGAGTTTGTGTCGTATAGTAGTGAGTCGGAGCACCTTAAAGAGTTTACGGAGGAGGAGCGAGAAGACAAGGTGCAGACTGCGCGCGAAATGTTTGCAAACGGCAAGTCCAAGAGAGGAATAGCGAGAGAACTTGGTGTTACAGAAGGTACTATTCGATATTGGTTGCGTAATGCGTAAATGCGTAATGGTGCGTAGGCTTACGCATTTACGCACTTTCACGCCCCATCAAGTGAAACTAAATACCACATAATGAAAAACATCCTATGAATTATAAATATAAACTTCAATCATACAACGGGAGGAACTCCCGTTACACCTGCCCAAAGTGTGGCAAACATTACGAATTTATACTTTATGTTGATGCATAGACAAATCAACCATTAGCTGAACATGTTGGAATGTGTAACCGCAAAGATAAGTGTGGCTATCATTACACTCCATCTGACTTCTTTCGTGACAAGGGGGAAGTTAGAGAGATTGAAATCGTTCCATCACGACCACCCGTAACAACACATTTTGATGTTGTAGACAAATACTATTTACGGCACCATTACCCTAATACCAATGGACGACAAAGCAATCACATAGTACACCTAACATCATTATTTGGTCATGAACGCGTAAAAGAGATGCAGTGCGAGTATATGACGGGAGTGTATGGAGATGGTATATGTATATTTTGGCAAATAGATTTGTTAGGGCAAATACATACTGGAAAGATGATACAATATGATCCTAAGACTGGACACAATACAGGCTGGTTCAACTGGTTTCACAAGTACTTGGGGGATTCAAACTTTATTCTTAAACAGTGCCTCTATGGCGAACATCTATTGAGGAGGCTTGACACTACAAGAACAATCGTATTGGTGGAGAGTTACAAAAACGCCCACTTTGTGCGTTGTCTAACAAAGCAATTTGAGGTATTAAGCACCGATTGTAAAGGGGGCTTTACCGCGGAACGATGTAAGCTTTTGAAGGGGCACAATGTGATAGTACTACCCGATTGTGGAGCCTTTGACGATTGGGCCAGGAAGGCCTACTATATCTCTCGCGAGGTGGGTTGCTCAATGCGGATGTCTACATTCCTCGAAGAACGAGCCACCAAGGAGCAGAAGGCAGAGGGATATGATATCGCCGACTGGATTTAAGATCAGATACTATTCGGACGACCACTCGTAGATATCGAGAATGAGTTCCTCGAAGCTGTATAGACCGACTCAGCTCTATTAACAACACTATCCACTCCATTGCCGGGGTGGATAGTTGTTTGTTATAACCTATTGTGTGTAATGTTTGCCGGCTGAAAATATATTGAACAACATCCGGAATCATCAAAAATCTCGAAAAAATTTTAATTCTCTTAATTATGGTTGAATGAAGGCAGTATTAATTGCAGTGTTAGGTGTTTAATATTCAAAGAGTTTCGATTAGGCAAAATGAGCTTAAAATCGCCCTAACTCTTTGATAAAGGGTCAGCGAAATGATGCAATTAACACCAACAGTATGTCGACTGCATTTGCCCCACACAACCCGTATGACGCACACAGGTTGCTGCACCTGCTTTGGGAGCAGGGGGTCGAGTGTTCGAACCTGTTATTGACAATCGTGGCCTTTGAAGTGCCAAAGCTTGTCGAGGTGTCGGAGGTGTTAAATTTGTAGAATTGTGTTTTTTGAGTAACTTTGTGGAAATCAAACCAAGAAAACGACTTCCAAGATGAAAGAAGCTGGCTATGTTTATATCCTTACCAATCCGAGCTTCAAGGAGGATTGGGTGAAGATTGGAAAAACCTCGCTTTCTGTTGAACAGAGAGTGAAGCAGTTGGACACAACAGCCGTCCCACTTCCCTTTGAAATATACGCCACAATGAAGACCTCAAAGTTTAACGAGGCTGAAAAACTTATTCACGATTTCATCTCCACATTTACAAATTTGCGCATCAGGGAGAAACGTGAGTTTTTCAATATCAAACCAGAGAAAGCTCTCGAAATATTAAAACGGGTTGCAAAGGTTATTGATGATGCCGAGGTTGACGAGGTGTTCAAAAGGGTAGTCATAGGAGATATGACTCCAAAAAGTTCGCAGATGCAATACGAATCAAGGGATGAAACTAATAGTTGGATTTTACCGGCAAACCAAAAGTTCTTTGATGTGGATGGGTGTCTTGCAAAGTATGGCAAAGTATATTGGACACAAAACAATAAGTTGCAAAAGGGCGATACCGTGTATTTGTACTCATCAAGCCCCGATAGTTGTATTAAATACAAACTATTAGTTGAAAATCACAATGTTAAATACAATGCAGAATTTGACAAAGAGTTGGAGTTTTATGTGGATGGAAACGACTTTGAGGTTGCAAAAACCCACAATCGCTTTGCCATCCTAACCCTGATTTCCACAAGTCGTTCAAATAAGATGTCTTTGGTACATTTGATGGAAAATGGGTTGAATTTTGCACCACGAGGAGGCATAAACCTTTCCAACCAAAAGTCCTCAAAATTACTACAATACATAGAGGATAATTTTTAACTGATTGCAGAGGCAGTGTTGATTGTTTTTTGTGATTGACTTCGCTCCACAATGCTGCCACATTGCACCGCTCGTCTTTCACTGTGTCGGCTCGGCAATAAGAGTGCAAATGTTTACCGCTTTGTGCGGCATACAAAAAAATAAACAAGGAGATTGCAAATAAACTTGCATCTCCTTGTTCTATTTTTGTGCTCTGCGAGCAAAACATTTGCTTCCTATTGCTCTCGCACTTCTTGTGATTCCGTTGGGGCTCGAACCCAAGACCTACAGCTTAGAAGGCTGTTGCTCTATCCAACTGAGCTACGGAACCAATCGGTGCACACAACCCATTCATTCGCCCTTTGCCAATTTGTACAAAGACCTGCGCTTTTCTCGCCAACCTGCGCAAAGACCTGCGCTTTTCTCGCCAAATCGTACAAAGACCTGCGTTCTCAACAATCCGCACCTCCAATGGCATCCGTACTTGCAGCGTTTGCTCCGCTTTCTTCCGCACCACCCCAAAGAGGCGTAGGGGCTTGAAATTTTGTGCTGTCCACCTTGAGCCGAAATCGGGACTCGAACCCGAGACCTTTTCATTACGAGTGAAATGCTCTACCGACTGAGCTATTTCGGCAACCACTTTGGCCCACATCAGTGGCGCCCACACCCACGCAAGGCACGCACCCACCAATGGCCAAAGCGACTCCACCGATGTGGATTCGGCTTTGTCGGGCGCAAAGATACGAATAAAATTGAAAAATGACAAAACAATTATTTTGTCTAAAATGTTCCCGCTCGGCAGAGGCGTTGCCTGCCTTGTGGCAGTCGTGGCAAGACGCAGGCTATAGGCCACAAAGCAACGAGGAGCAGCCCGCAGTGGGTTGCTCCTCGTTGGTCAATTTAGTCGTAATCTCAAACGTCAGACTTACTCGGTAGCCTGCCAAGTGAGTTTGATGTTGTCGATACGAGGTGCATTCGTAGTTGTATCGTTCTTTGTAAAGCGAATGTCAATGGTCTCAGGAGTGCCAGTAACAGTGAAATCTTTGCTATATGTTTGGCAATCTGCTGCATTAGGATTCTTGGTCTCTAAGATGTTGACCCAAGTTTCTCCGCCATCAATACTATACTCAACTTTGACTGCTGAGTTCTTGTAGGCCTGCAGGAACGAAAGAGTGAGCGCAGTATGCTCGTAGAGTTTGATTCCTTTGATGGTGAAGTAGCCTTCCGTACCATACGTATTATTTGTTCTTAACCAAAGGTAAGTGTCGGTCATACCTTGCACTGAGGAAGCCACATAGCGTGAGATACTTGCATTATTGTTGCAGTCATAAGAAATGGCAGCCACATCGCCATTGTATACACTTAGACCAGCCTTGTCATAATTCTTAATTGAGCCACTGGAGAAATTGGTGCTTCCTGTTGTACCTGTGAATGCTTCGCTATCGAATTGTTCGTAGTAGAGGTGGTCGGCGTACTCAATCTCGTAGTCATATGAGAGGTTTGCGGTGTTGTAGGTACCTGCCTTGAACTCGATAGCCTCAGCGGCGGTTTTGGTGAAGGTCTGCTCGCCGGTGGAGGTCTCAATCTTGATGGTGAAGGTCTCACCTACGCCAAGGGTGAAGGGGGCGGTAATCATATAGAAATCGGCACTCTCGCCAACAGCCAACTCATCATCGTTATCGGCCTTGCCGCTCTCGTCATCTTTGTCCTTAATGTTCAGCGCACGAGTGTTGAAATCTGCGGCGGTGTTGTTAGCCTTTGCGAGGTCGATGGCGGGCTCATCGGCGGTGAGGTCAATCCAGTAGGCACCGAAGATGTTGGTGTTGCCCGTAACGGTCAATTTCTTGATAGCGGTGGGCGCGTTGGAGTTGTTGGTAACGGTGAATTTGTGCAACACTGCAAGGTGTTTGAGGGCTACTGAGGGGGTGCGAGTGCCCTCTGCCTTGCCAACCATAATGTCCATATCGGCAATGTGGTCGGAGTTGTTGTAGCCATATTGATTGGTTGCACCGATGGCGAAGTAACCCCCCTCTTGGCCTTTTTCTGTACGATTAGGCGCAGTCAAAGTAGCATCGCCGCTATTGGTTGTAGAGTGGGGGCTGCAAACATACCAGTTGTAGTTTGCGCCTTCATCCAGAGCGACTTCTGTGGCAGGGGTGAACTTGCCGGTCAGCTCCTCGTCAATGATAAACTGGGTATTCTCGGAGTAGCCCTCCTCGCCCACTTTCTGATAGAACACCGAAAGGTCATCTTCTGCCCTCCACTCCACAGAGTAGTCTGCGTTGAGGGTGGTGCGAGATTCGGGGAGGGTGGCGTAGAGCACCACCTCGGCGGGCTCCTCCACGATGGGCTCATCGGGGGTTACGGGGGTGTTGCCCTCATCAATAATGTCGTTTTGGCAACCCACAGCAGCGAGTGCCAACAGGGTGGCACCCAAAATCATAAAACTCTTTTTCATTGTTATCACTTTGTGTTTGTTTTGTTTGTTTCTTTTTTGTCTTTTGTTGTTCGGTCAATTAAAACCAATCGGTGTTGCCTTCTTTCCACGCTTCGGGAGTAACACCATCGGGGTTGATGATAATCTCCTCTGTTCCACTCACGGCGATGCCTGCTTCAAGCACCACCTTCTCCTGCTCAATGGCAGGTGCATTGTACGTTTTCTTTGTCATAGTTGTTTTGTTTGTGTTTAGGTTTAATTCTTTTTATTTGATGATTTTGAAATATGTTTTCAGACCGGTTTGGCTGTCGGTACCGATGGTGAGGGTGTATTTGCCCTCCTCCACGGCCAGTTCCATATTGCGGTTGTGGAAAGCCAAGCGGCTCACGGGTACCTCAAACTCCACCTTGCGGCTCTCGCCCGCACGGAGGGTGATGCGCTGGAAGTCTTTGAGCTCCTTCATAGGCTGCGTTACGGAGGCAGTCTTGCGGCCGGTGTAGAGTTGCACCACCTCGGTGCCCTCTCGCTCGCCGGTGTTGCTCACCACCACGCTCACCTTCACACTCTCCTCGGGCCTCACAGCGGTGCTCTCAATACGGATGTCGGAGAGTTCAAAAGTGGTGTAACTCAGGCCATAGCCGAAGGGGAAGAGTGGGGTGGGGGCCACGTCAAGGTATGACGAGGTGTGGCCCATAACCGACTGGGGCGACTCACGAGGAATGTTGTCGAGGTTACCCTCGGTGCCCTTGGCGATGTGGCTGGTGTGCTTGTGGTTGTAGTAGATGGGGATTTGGCCCACGTTGCGGGGGAAGGTTACGGGCAACTTACCCGAGGGGTTGGCTACACCAAAGAGTATGTTGGCCAGAGCCTTACCACCCATAGTGCCCGGGTGCCAAGCGTAGAGCACAGCATCCGAAATCTCCACCTGACGGCTGATGGTCAGGGGGCGGCCCGCCATAAAGACCGTAACGAGCGGAGTGCCCGTCTGCGCCAGTGCCTCCAACATCTCGCCCTGTACGCCCTGAAGGTCGAGCGATGAGAGCGAGTGGGCCTCGCCCGACATCATCTGCTCCTCGCCCACAAAGGCCACAACAACATCGGCCTTGCGGGCAGCCTTGGTCATACGTTTGAACTCGGCTGTCGATTTGTCCCTCGGGTGGGTGAGGCAGGGCACGTAGTCGATGGCGACCTTGTCGCCCCACTGCTCACGCAGAGCCATAATGGGGGTTATGGTGTGCTCTTTTTGTCCGTCAAGAGCCCAAGTGCCCATCTGGTCGTAGGGGGCGTGGGCCATAGGGCCAACAACGAGCACCCTCTTCACGCTCTCGCCCAAGGGCAACACCTTACCCTCGTTTTTGAGCATCACCACACTCTCCTCGGCCAAGCGGCAAGCGGTGGCAAGCACAGGCTCGGAGTAGATGTCGCTCTGCTCGGCGGTGCGTGCATAGGGCTGTTCAAAGAGCCCGAGGGCCATTTTGAGTTTCAGCACACGGCGCACAGCCTCGTCTAACACAGCCTCCTCTACCTCGCCCTTCTCGATGAGGTCTTTGAGGTTGAGCAGGTAGGACCTTGACGACATATCCACATCGCAACCGGCCTCAATACACTGGTGGGCGGCATCCCTCTTGTCGTGGGCCACGCCGTGGGGGATGAGGCCAGCAACCGAGCCCCAGTCGCTCACAACCACACCCTCGAAGCCCCACTGCTCACGCAGCAACTCGGTAAGCAACCAGTGGTTGCCGGTGGAGGGAAGTCCATCGTTGTCGTTGAAGGAGGTCATAATGGATGCACAACCCTCGTCCACACAAGCCTTGAAGGGGGGAAGGTAGACATCACGCAGGGTGCGAGGGGGGATGCTTGTGGTGTTGTAGTCGCGACCACCCTCGGCATCGCCATAGCCCACAAAGTGCTTGGCACAGGCGGCCATAGCGGTGGGGTTGGCAAGCGACTCGCCCTGATAGCCACGCACCACGGCGGTAGCCAAGCGACCGGCCATATAGGTGTCCTCGCCAAAACTCTCGGCAATGCGGCCCCAACGTGCATCGCGGGCAATGTCCATCATTGGCGCAAATGCCCAACGGATACCCCTCTCGGTGGCCTCCAATGCGGTGTTGGCCGAGGCAGCCTCAATCAACTCCTCGTCCCACGAGGCGGCTTGTCCCAAAGGAATGGGCAACACGGTGTTGAAACCGTGCACCACATCGCGAGCAAAGAGCAAGGGAATACCTGCGGGGCTCTCCTCAATGGCAATGCGTTGCAACTCGTTGGTTACGGCAGGGTCCACGATGTTCATAATGGACGAGAGGGTACCGGTGCGCACCTCCTGTTTGATTTTCTCCAAATCGCGGCGGCCATCCATCTGGTTGAGTTGGCCGATTTTGTCCTCAATGGTCATCTTGCCGAGCAACTCCTCCACCCTCTGGTCGATGCTCTGCTGCTGGGCAGAGGCGGCAAGGGGCAGGAGGGCCAACAAGATGAGTGTAAATAGTTTTTTCATTGTTCTGATTGTATTGTCTGTTTGTGGTTTTGGGTTACTGTTCCTTGACGAGCAACACTGCATCGGCCCTCATTGTGGCATCGGCAGTGGTGTTGGAGATGGTTACAGCCACAGGCTCACCCTCGGTGAACTCCCAAGTGCCGAGGTGGGCCCAATCGCCCGAGGTCTGCCCCAACACGTTGAGGTCATCACGCTGGAAGGTTACGTGGTAGGCCTTCTCGCCTGCCACAATGTCGAAGGTGGTGCTGGAGGTGAGCCTTTTGTTCGCGCTCTGGTAACTGTACACAGCCCACTTGCCCGAGGAGGGGATGCTCCCCACGGAGAACTTCACGCTTTGGGGCTTGGTGGTGGTGGCGAGTTCGTAGAACGAGAGGCCATAACCACCCCTGCCTTTGGCAACCCAAAGGTCGTCTGCCTCCACGCCGGCATCGCTGTCGTCAATCAGAATGTCGGGCTCGGAGCCATCCATATAGGGGTCCTCTTGCAGGATGAGGTTAATCTCCCTGCTGTCCACCTGCTGCACATCGCAACCGCCCTGCTCAATGGCCAACGATACCGCCACGGCAGCCGACTGACCGAGCACCATAAACACGGGCTCCATACGTATCGAGCCATAGGCAATGTGGCTTGCCGACAAGCACACGGGCACCAGCAGGTTTGTACACTGCTCCCTCTTGGGGGTGATGGAACGGTAGGAGATGGGGTAGGGCAGACCGCCACCAATCTCCACGTTGCCCTCGTTCTTGACCATCGCCTTGCCATCTTTCTCCACAACAATGCGCTGGCAGTTGTGGGAGTCCATCTGGTAGGCAGCCATACCAACGCCATCGTAGGCAACGGTGCGGCCCTCGCAGTCGGCCTGAGTGGCCACATACTCACCCACCATCCTGCGGCACTCCCTCACGTAGAGTTGGGGTGTCCAGTGGCCGTGGGCAACATACTCATCCTTCGGGTAACCCCACAACTGCATCCTCTGACGCAGCAGTTCGGGCACACGCTCATCGTGGCCGATGAAGTAGAGGAGGCCCTTGGTGTACTCGGTGTGGGCGTCAATGATAGCCTTGCGCTCCTCGTAGGAAGCCTCAGGGTAATTGTGGTTCATACCAATCATATCGCTCGAAAAACCACCCCTGTTGTTCACATCGGTCTTGCCATTGGGCATACGGCTCCAGATGAAGTAGTCGTTCAGGGAGAGTTTTTCGGGCTGCACCTCCATCAGTCGGAGCAACAACTCGTAGCGGGTGGAGTCGTAGCCCTCGGGGCGAGTGATGGGAATACGATTGTCGGGGTTGTCGGTCAGACAGATGCGGTAGTTGTAGGCCTGCACCATATTGTCGGCCGTACCATTCTCGGCCACCTTTGCGGGCGAAATACCCCAGAGGAGTCCGCTCTCGGGGTTGCCCTTTTCTTTGTAGGGGTCAATGCCATCGGGGAACTGGTGGCGGGTCAAAAGTTGCACACCGTTGTAGGTTTCGCCATACTGCTCGTTGGCCTCACGACCCACGGTGTACTCCACGCCGGCGCGGGCCATAAGGTCGCCCTCATAGGAGCAGTCGATGAAATAGTTGGCCTTGATGGTGCGGGTTTTGGAGGGCTTGGCGGAGTTCTCCACCACGATGCTCACGATGCGCTCACCCTCCTTTTGGCTCTCACGGATGCGATAACCGTCTACGAGGCGGATGTTGGGGTGGTCGATGTAGTCCCTCATTATGGCCTCTGCCACCGAGGGCTCAAAAATCCACTGCTCCAAGCGGCCATAGTGTGCGCCAACCTTGCGGTAGAACTGCTTGGCCACGCCGGAGATAACCTGCTTGTTGCCGATGTCGGTGAAGCCAAGGCCACCTGTGGTTAGACCACCAATGTGGCTTGTGGGCTCCACGAGGACCACGTCAAGTCCCCTTTGTGCAGCCGAGTAGGCTGCCACCACACCTGCCGATGTACCGCCATAGATGCACACATCATAGGTGCCGACCTTGTTGCAACCGCCCAGTGTGAGGGCGGCCGCAACGGTCACTATTGCTTTGATGAATTTAGTCGTTTTCATAGGATTGTATCTTGGAGGCTACAAAATCTCGGTGAGCTTGAGGTTGTCCAGACGGACGTGGTTGGAGCCACCATTCTCGGTGAACTTCAGCGAGATGGTCTCTGCGCTTGAGTCTGCGGGAAGGGTGAAGGTTTGCTCATAGAGTTCAAAACCACCGGTGGAGGCACATATCTGGGTCCAAGTTGTGCCGCCATCGAGCGAGTATTCCACCTTTATTTTCTGTGCAGCCTGCGAGTAGGAGAGTTTGAGCGTGGTTGCACCGTGCAACTTGATGCCGTCAACGCGGAACCAACCATTCGAATTTTTCTTTATCCAAAGGTAGGCGCCATCCATATTTGCAATGGCAGGAACTTTATATTTGGACAAACAACTGTTCACTCCATCGCTGGTGTAAACCAGAGCCTTTACATCGTTGTCGTATACCTTGCAGCCGGCCATTGCACCCTCGTTGGGCACCTTCTCGCTTTCGGGATTTGTAGGGTCGGTAGCAATCTCGAAGGAGTTGTACTTCACGATGTTGCTTGCCATAAATTGTGCAGCATCGGTGGTAACATTTCCAACCTCGGTGTCGTGTGCGGTGGTGTGAGAAATCTCCATTGTGGTGTTGAAAGTCTCGCTCCACAACTCCTTACCAACCTTGGGAGCACCCTTAATCTTAACCTCGTAGGTTGCCTCGGTGGTGTTGCCCTTCACATCGGTTGCCACAAAACGGAACGAGAGGGTGTTGTTCACATCCTCCTCTGCGGGTGTATATTGGAAGGGATACTTGTAGGTCTTGTCGGTTGCACCGAAGTCGGCTTTGGCGAAGAACTCGCTCTCGCCTTTGTAGGCTTTGAAGTTGCTCAGTGCGTAGCCACACTCAACGAGCACCTCAAAGTTGAGGCTCTTGTCGTTTGTAATCTCGCCGGGGGCACTTGCAGGAATGGTTATGGCAAACTCAACTGCGCTGGCACTCACCCACACAGCATAGTCCACGCTCTGGACCTTGCCATCGGCACCTGTGGCGGTGAACACAAAGTTGAGCGTTTGGCCAAATTGAGAGTCCTTGATGGTGTACTTGAAGTTGTAGCCAACCTCTGTGGGACAATCCTCAAAGTTCTTCTCGGAGCCCTCAATTACCTCGCCGTCAAGCGAAGTGGCCACACTGGCAATACCCTTGGAGTAGGCCACAGTGAAGTCGTAGGCCACATCCTCATTGGGAGATACGGCGTAGGGCTCTAACGTGTTGAGTGTGAACAAAATATGCTCACTGGGGGGGGTAATTTCACCACCATCTATGTTTCCTTCAGGCGTGCAACCTGCCGAGAAACAGAGTGCCACCAAGGCGGCAATGGAGAATAGTTTTACTCGTTTCATTGTCTTTTATCTCTTTTGTTTGTTGTTCGGTTTTGTGTTTGTTTCGGGTTAGCTTTCCTTCACGAGGAAGGGGATGCAGGCGAGGGCAACTTTGTGGTTTTGCTCGTCAGTTACAAAGACGTAGAGCCTGTAACCTCCTTTGATTGAGGGGGCTTTGAAGGTGATTGTGGGCTTGGTGTTGTCCTCAATGAGCCCCTCAATACCATCGGGCATACTGCCATCGGCGAGAGCTTCACCCTCTTTGTTGATGAGCCAACGGTAGGTGATGGGTGCTCCCGAGGGGGAGGTTGCATCCACCGTGGCGGTGTTGCCTGTGGAGTTCTTCACCACCGACACTCCGGCTCCGGAGGTCTTGCCATTGAGAGTCATCTTGCTGCGGTTCTCGATGCGTGGAGCGGGTTTGCTCACGGGTTTGCTTGTCCAGCACTCCGAGATTACGTCCACGCCACCAAAGGTGTTGCGCTCCTTGTCGAAGAGGCCATACCAAGTGAGTACCTCGCCGTGGGTTTGGTAGCCCCACACGAAGATGAATGAGCCAATGCAGCCCTTTGATTCGTTGGATTTGATGTTCTCACGCCAAACCTTACCATAGAGTTCGGCCTTCTCTGTGGAGGTCATCTCCTCCAAGCAGCCCCACGAGAGCTCCTTGGGGTCGCTACTGGCAGACATTGCCCACGTACCCCTCGGACCAAACTCCGTAATCATCCACGGCTTGTTCCAACCTGCCGAGGCTGTGTTTTTGGCCACGTTGCCCACATTGGGGTAGTAGCTGTTTACCGAGAGGATGTCGATGCTGGGGGCGTGCTGCATAAGCACCTTGATGCGTGAGTTTACATCGGAGTTGGCGAAAGTGATTGTGGTGGGATGATTGGGGTCCTCCTCGTGAATCATCTTCGCCACATCCTCCACCGCCTTGAAGAGCGAGGCGTTGGTGGTAGCATTGCCTGTTTCGGCCTCGTTACCGATGGACCAACACATCACTGCGGGGTGGTTTTTGTAGCGGCGCACCCACGTGCGGTGGTCTTCAAGTTGCTTGGCAATCACTTCGGCATTGGCAGCATCGCCATAGTCGAAACCATCGCTGTTTTTCATAGATAGTCCCATATTCACATAGAGTCCCTGCTCCCAAGCCTCATCGAGAATGGCTTTGGTGTTGGCATTGGTGGAGTAGGTGCGAACCACGTTGCCGCCCCACTTCTTCACATCGCCATAGAAGCGGTTGGCGGCCGCTCCGTTGATGTAGAACTCCGAGGCTCCTTTGTAGAGTTTCCACACGCCATCCACCTTTTTGATTTCAAATTTGGTGGGGCGTTGGGCGGTGCTGCCTTGCGGAATTACCGTTTTGCGCTCATCCTCACATCCCACAAGGGCGCAGAGTGCAAGGAGAGTGGTGAGTATTTTACAAAACTTTGTTTTCATTGTCTTATGTGCTATACTGTTGTGTTTTCGGTTTGCTCTCTATCGTGCCACCTTTTGTGTGTGCTGCACCTTCTTTGATGAGGGGGTAAGCAGTTGCCCCAACTCTTCGAGCTTGGCCCTAAGGGTGGGGTAGTCCACATCCTGCACGGCACACTTCGAGTCGATGGCCTGTACGGCAGCCACGGCGGCCGACTGACCGAGAATCATATAGGTGGGCTCCATACGGATGGTGGTGTAGGCCACGTGGGAGGCCGAGAGGCACACGGGCACCAACAGGTTGCCACACTCGCCCCTCTTGGGAGTTAGCGAGTAGTAGTCAATGGCGTAGGGCTTGGTGTTGGTGAAGATACCACCCTCCACAATCACACCGCCATCGCCGGCAACATACGACACATAGTGGCAGTCCATCATATAGGTACCAATGCCCACCGAGTGCTCCACGGGGATGCGGTCGGTGCGCTGCACGTTGTGCTGGGTCATAACCTTCTCGCCCACCATTCGGCGTGCCTCACGCACATAAATCTGGTAGGGGAAGCCACCGTTTTCCACAAACTCATCTTTGGGCCAGCCCCAACGCAACATCTCCTTGCGGATGTGTTCGGGCACACGCTCATCGTGGCCGAGGCACCAAAGCATACCGACAGCATAGTTTTTGTGCTCCTGCTCCATACGCTCCCTTGTGGCGTAGTCGCCCTCGGCATAGCCGGTGCTTGCACCGAAGAAGTCGAGGTGGTTGGTGTCGGTCTTGCGGTTGGGCATAGGGGTAAAGGTGATGATGTTTTTGAGTTCCAAGTCGGGCTCCATAGCAAAGCGGCGGATAACAATCTCATAGAGTGCGGGATTGTAGTCGGCGGGCTTTTCGATGGGAATCATATTCTCTGCATCATCGGTGAGTGTTACACGATAGCAGTAGGCCTGTGTGCGGTGGTCGGCACTGCCCAGTGGGCCATACATCTCGGGAGCCACATAGGGGATGAGTTCGCCGCTCTCGCCATTGAGGTAGGGCGAGGTGGGGATGAAGTGGAATTTGCGAATACCGGCCATATCCTCGCCATAGTGCTCGGTGCTCTCCCTGCCGATGATGTGCGACACACCTGCTGCGGCCATCAGGTCGCCCTCGTAGGAGCAGTCCAAGAACATTTTGGCCTTCACGGTGGTGCCGTCAAGAAGCTGCATCTTGCGGATTTTGCCCTTGCGCACGGTTGCGCCCTTGTTGAGGTCGAGGGGGGCATTGTAGAGCACCTCCACGCCTGCCTCAGCGAGCATATCCTTCATTATGCGCTCGGCCACACCCGACTCATAGACCCACTGAATCTGTCGGGCATCGTTTTTGCCGGAGAAGGTGCGCTTCTTGCTCGACTCCATAAACTCCTCACGGGTTTGGTTACGCCACACCTCAGGCTGGATGTAGTAGTCCCAAATGCGGCCATAGAACTCGGCTGCAAGGCCACCCACTTGGTCCTGACGGTTGATGTCGGTGGCGGTGAGTCCGGAGGTGGCCATACCACCCACGTGGGTATTTTTGGACACAAGGAGAGTCTTTTTGCCCAAGCGTGCCGACTGAATGGCAGCCATCACTCCGGCTGCGCTCTCGCCATAGACACACACTTCGGTGGTGATGGTGGCACCCTGCACCGACAGTGCGGCGCAGAGTGCAAGAATCATTATCGACAATCTCTTCTTCATTATCTCTGGGGTTATCTTATTATCTGATGTTCGTTTTCCTTAAACCTATTATATTTAATTATATGTGTGTGCCGTGCGACACTACTAATAGCCCACGTTCTGGGGGAAGTTCTCGGCACCCATATTGATAATCTCCGTCTCGGGGATGGGCCAACGTACAAAGTGGGGGTTGGCGGGCAGGTTGGTACGACCGGCAAGCGATGTGGCATAGCCATCGTTACCTGCGTGTGCCTTCACTTGGTCGATGAGCAGACCGAGGCGTTTGAGGAAGTACCAACGGTCGTTCTCAAAACACATCTCCCTTGCCTCCTCATCAATGATGTGCTGGAGTTTGAGGGTGCCTGTGAACTCGGCATTACCGGCCCTTGTCCAAGTCTTGTTGAAGTAGTATTTTGCCTTGGTCTGATTGTTCAGACGGAGAGCGGCCTCGGCACCCATCAGGTAGACATCGGCCAAGCGGTAGAGGATGAAATCCTTGTAGCCCCTTGAAGCGAAGAGCTCACGGGTCTCCACATCGCCGTGTTTGGTGCATCCGGGCAGGTTGTAGCGGTCCACGTTGCCACTCTTGGTTGCGGGGAAGTATTCACCGGGCTTCACAAACAATTTGTTACCATTGGAGTCGGTACCATACTCAATCTCGCGATTGGTGGTGTTTTTGTAGCGGTGGATAAACCAATCGTTGAAGCGTTTGTCCTTGGCTTGGTCGTAGAGCGAGAGCAGGTAGGGGTTGGGCAGGCAACGGCCATAGGTGTAGCCCCAGTTCTCCACCGAGCAAGCATCTGCCGCCTCGCCACCAATGATGTTACGCGACATTGCAATGAAGAGGGTTGAGAAGTTGTGTCCTTTGGGAGTGGTGGTGGAGAAGTTACCGCCGGGGTTTTCGCTCCACTGCTGCACCATCAGAGCCTCCGAATGGTTGAGGTCGGCACCTTTGAATACATCCACGGGCTCCGAAAGGAGCGCATAGCCGGAGTTCTCAAAGGCATCGGCTTGGTCGAGTGCGGTCTGCCAATCTTTCTTCCACAGAGCCACCTTTGCGAGGATGGCACGTGCGGCGGCCTGATTGAACCTGCCGGGCTGTGCAGATTGCCAATCGAGGTTTTCGATGGCGTAGGTGAGGTCGCTGTAGAGCAACTCATAGACCTTGTTGGGCTCTGCGGGGTGGTAGTCCCTAGGGTCGTTCACATTCTCCCACGTTACGGGCTCGGAGTTGAGCCAAATGCGGTCGTAGGTGCGGAACAGCAAGAAGTAGGACTGCGCACGGAAAGCCTTGGCCTCGGCCAGGGTGGTTTTGAGTGCATCGGTTTGCTCAAGGTCCTTGCCTGCGGCAATAATCTCGTTACACCTACCGATAATCTGGTACATAGTGTTCCACATCTTACGCACCTGAGTTGCCGAGGGCTTGAGGTGGTTGGGGTCGTAGGTACCATAGAAGTTACCGGTACCACCATTGGTCATCACAATGTCGGTACCACGCTCCAGTGCCCACATTGTGCAACTTTCATCATCGCTCAGGTAGGTGCGGTGGAGTGCATAGAGGGCTGTGGTGGCGAGAGCCAAACCCTCCTCGCTGTTGAATACATAGTCCTGTGAATACTGCGTTTTGTTCTCCTCCATCAGGAAGTCGGAGCAGGAGGTGAGTCCTGTTGCGACAAGCAGTAGTAATGCAATATATTTTTTCATAGTTGTAAATAATCCTCCGTTAGACTGTTTTTAGAATGAAACATTAACACCCAAAAGCACTGTGCGGGGCTCGGGATAACTACCCGGGTTCTGCTCCGGACCATAGCCGAGCACCTCGGTGGCGGTCCAAAGGTTGGTGAGTGTTGCATAGAGCCTGAGCGACTGCATCGAGAGAGCCTTGGTCACCTTCTTGGGGAAGTTGTAGCCAATCTGCACATTGCGCAGACGCACAAACGAAGCATCCTGATAGCCCACTGCGGTCATATAGGCAGGTACCTGTACGATGTTGGGTGCGGGAGCCTCGTTGGAGGGGTTGTTGGGGGTCCAGTAGTTACGGCGCACACCGTTGCGCTTACCTGTCATATCGCCACCATTGTCAAAGGTGGTCAGATAGGAGTTGTAGCGGGTGCCGCCATAGGAGATGTAGAGGTCGGCCGAGAGGTCGAAGCCTTTGTAGTAGAGTCCGGTGGAGAGTGAGCCAATCCACTTGGGGTCGCGGTACATAATCACCCTGTCGGTGTCGTCAAGCACGCCATCCCCGCTTGCATCCTTCACTTTGATTGCACCGGGTTTGGCATCGGGCATATGCGAGGAGGCGATGTCATCACCCTCCTGCCAAATGCCGTCAAAGGCGTAGTCGTAGTAGACGTTCATAGGCTCGCCGATGAACCACTTGTTGTTCACGTCATTTTTGGGCAGGCCGTTCTCGTCAAGGCTGCCATCAATGCGCACGATTTCGTTTTTGTTGCGTGCGAAGGTGAGGTTCACATTCCACTCAAAATCTTTGGTCTTCACGGGAATGAGGTTGAGCGTGAGCTCCACACCACGGTTGTTCACACGGCCCATATTAACCAACTGGCTGGCATAGCCGGTCGATTGGCTCAGGGTTTTGTTTACAAGCAGGTCGGTGGTGTCGGTGTTGTAGAGTTCCACGCTACCACCAATGCGGCCATCGAAGAAGCCGAAGTCCACACCGAGGTTGGTGGAGGTTGAGGTCTCCCATTTGAGGTTGGGGTTGGGCATTGTGGTGTCGGGCAGATAACCCACCGAGGGGATGGTGCCAAACTCATACATATACTTGTCGGTAAGACCGAGGGTGGTGTAGGGCGAGATACCCTGATTACCCACCTGACCATAACTCAAACGGAGTTTCAGGTTGGATACCCACTCGGCACTCTTCATAAACTCCTCCTCGCTCACCCTCCAAGCAAACGAAGCCGAGGGGAAGAAACCATATTTGTTGCTTGCGCCAAACACCGAAGAACCATCCATACGCACGGCTGCGGTGAAGAGGTAGCGGTCTTTGTAGTTGTACCTCACACGTGCCAGCGAGGAGAGCATCTTCCTCTCGGAGAGTTGGAACGAGGGTACGCCGTGCTCAATGGCCGAGCCAATGGCGTTGAAGGAGAGGTCATCGTTGGAGAAGCCTGTGCCGGTGATGCTGATTTGCTTCCAAGTGATGTAGTTCACACTCTGCATCAGGGTGGCGTCAATCTTTTGGTCATCGCCGATGGTGGTGGAGTAGTTGAGGATGTTCTCCACCAAGTAGTCGAAGTAGTCGCTGTGCGAAACAGTTGCCTTACCTTGGGTATTGCGACCTGTGGTGTGCTCCACACCGAGGTAGGAGCCGCTATCCACGTTGCGCTCCGAGAGGCTTGTGTTCAGACGATAGGAGAGTCCGTCTGCGATTTTCCAGTCGGCAAAGAGGTTAATCAGCAGTCGGTCGGTCTGACTGCGGTTGTCGGAGTTGTTAATGTTCCACAGGGGGTTGTAGTGCGACTCGCCCGCCTCGGTAACATCCTTACGCAGGGTTACGCCATCCTCCTCATAGACCTTTGCCAACGGGGGCATAGTTACGAAGGTGTTGAACGAGCCATCGGCACTCTGCTTCCACGCACGCGAGAAGGAGAGGTTGGCACCGAGGGAGATTTTCTTGGTCAGCTTGTGGTCGATGTTGAGCCTACCCGACACCTTCTCAAAGCCGGAGTTGTGTACCATACCGTCTTGGGTGTAGGCACCAATTCCGAATGCATATTTGGTCTTGTCGTTACCCGACTGCACCAACACATCGTGTTTCTGCTGGAGGGCCTTACTAATCATCAACTTCTCCCAATCAACCCACTCGCCCGAAGCAAGCACCTCGCCCATAAGGCCTTTGAGGCAGTCGCTCTCGTCATAGGAGCCATAGGCGTTGTAGTAGGCCTCCATACGGTAGGCTGCCCACTCTTCGCCATTGTAGAACTCGAAGTTGCGGTTGATGTCCTGCACGGCAGCGTAGCCACTGTAGGAAACTTTCAGTTTGCCCTCCTGACCTCGCTTGGTGGTGATGAGGATTACACCATTGGCGGCCCTTGCACCATAGATGGACTGCGAGGAGGCGTCTTTGAGGATTTCCATCGACTCGATGTCGTTGGAGTTGATGTCGTCAATGCTACTCATAGGCACACCATCCACAATGTAGAGGGGAGCGTTGTCGCCCGAGAGAGAACGGCGACCACGAATGAGTACCGAAGAGGAACCACCGGGCTCGGCACTGCCCAAGGATACGTGTACACCGGCAGCGGCACCACGCAACATCTCGCCGAGCGAGGTTGTGGGGGTGGTGTTGAGCTGCTCGCTCGACACGGAGGCAATGGCGCCGGTCACATCGCTACGGCGTTGGGTACCATAACCCACCACAATCACCTCCTCAAGCATCTGGAAGTCATCTTTGAGGGTGAATGTGCGGCCGGGCTTGCCGTCTACCACAATGGTTTGGCTGGCGTAGCCCACACACGAGAGTTCGAGTTTCTCGCCCTTGGCGGCAACAATCTCAAAGTGTCCGTTGATGTCGGCGATGGTGGCATTGGCCATATTTTTCAGGGAGATGATGGTGGCACCGATGATGGGCTCGCCATTTTTGTCCACCACGTAGCCACTGTAGCGATTGCTCACAGGGGCAGCTGCCGCTTGGGCCTGCTTGGCCTCGGTGTTGGACTTTTCGAGTACGATGTTGCCATCAATGATGGAACACTTGACGTTGTAGCCCTCAAAGAGGCTTTGGAGAATGGAGAGGACATCCTCGCCCGAGGTGTTGATGGTTACCTTGCGAGAGGTGTCCACAATCTTGTCGCTGTAGAAGAAGGCATAGCCACTCTGCTGCTCAATCTGGTTAAACACCTCACTGATGGGGGTGTTCTTCACATTGATTGTGATGTTTCGGTTTTGGGCCACAGCCTCCGAAAGCATCAACGAGCAGACAAGACAAAGAGTTAGTAGTCTGGTGTGCTTCATAAAATGTTTTTTGTTGATTAGTGTTTTTGTGAATATTGTTTTGTGTCCTATTTGTTTGCCACGTTAGTATACCTCAATAATCTCACGCCCCTTGACGTTGTGTACTCCATATTTGTCGATGGGTACAAAGCGCATCCTTGATGAGCGTCTGAAGTGCTCCAAAATCACATCAAGCCTTTGGTCGGTGAACATACCCGTGAAGTTGTGCTCATAACACTTGGGGTTTTTCACCACAAATTCCACATTAAAGCGGTTCTCAATCATACGCAGAGCCTCCGCAAAGGGGGTTTTGTCAAACACAATGCGTCCCTCTTTCCACGAGGCTGCGCTTGCGGTGTTCACCCTCTTGATACTCCAATCTTTCGACAGAGGGTCGATGGTTACCCTTTGGCCCGGGTAGACCTGCACGAGGTGCTCTCGCTTGTCGTTGCCCACGAAGGTGAGGTTGATGCTGCCCTTAACGAGGGTGGTCTGCACATCACGTCCGGCCTTGTCGTAGGCATCCACGTTGAACTCGGTGCCCATAACCTCCACTTCGGCTGCCGAAGTCTTGACAATAAACCTCTGTTCCTCGTTTTTGGCCACCTTGAAGTAGCCCTCACCCACGAGTTCCACGCGCCTCTCGGCAGAGTTGAACATCACGGGGTATTTGAGGTAGGAGTTGGAGTTGAGCCACACTCTGCTGCTGTCGGGCAGAGTGATTGACGACACCATACCGCTGGTGGTGCGCAACTCCACATACTGCATCGGCTCCTCGCTGGCGGTGGTTTGGCTCAATGCCCAAATGGCCACGGCGGCCACGGGGAGTAGCAACACTGCTGCCATACGGCAGATGTTGTTCATCCACTTGCGGCAACGGGCCGAGGCGATACGTTTTTCTACCTTGCGGAATGCGGCCTTGCTGTCTACGCTCTGCATAATATCAAGCGAGTCGTTGGCATAGCAGAGCCAGTAGATTTGCTGTGCAATCTTTTTGTTCTCCTCCGAGGCCTCAATCCACGCCTCCACGGCGGCGACCTCCTCGGCAGAGAGTTCGTTGTTGTAGTACTGAAATAGTTTGTCCTCCATTCTATTGTGTGTTTTTTCTCTTTCAATGTTCTTTTTGTCTACGTGTGCTCGCACATACACGCGCACACGCCTACTCTCACTTCTATTAGACAATCCTGCGACAATTTTCCCTAAACCAAACAAAAATTATTGCCTAAATTTGCAACTAACCAAAAAAGGTTACTAAATTTGTAACCACTGCAAGGGTGTAATGATTAAACCAATGGACATAGACCACCAACTCTGCTACAGGGTTATGGAGGGAGATAAGAAGGCCTACGAACTACTCTTTGAGAAGTTCTATCCCGAGTTGTGTGCCTATGCTTGCCAGTGGGTGTCGCCTGCCGATGCAGAGAATGTGGTGCAGGACATTATGCTTTGGATATGGTTGCACCACAAAGACCTACACATCGAAAATTCCGTGCGCACCTATCTCTTCGCCGCCACCCGCAACAGGTGTATGACTCTTGTGAGCCGTGGTCAAATGAAGCAGAAGATTGTCAGTGCGCTCCACAAGAGTATGGAGGAGCAGTTTGAGTCGCCCGACTTCTACTCCTTGGGCGACTTGGTTGTGAGGCTCGAGGCGGCCCTTGAAGCCCTGCCCGAGAGTTACAAGGAGGCTTTTGTGCAGCACAGGTTTAACAATAAGAGTTACAAGGAGATAGCCTCCGAATTGGGCGTGTCGCCAAAGACTGTTGAATATCGCATCTCGCAGGCCATAAAGTTGTTGAGGGTACACCTGAAGGACTACGCTCCTTTGCTGGTATTCCTCCTTGGCGACTTGTGTTGTTAGCCGTGTTTACGAAATAGAAACGGTCCGCTGTCAGTGCTGACAGCGGACCGTTTTTCGGTGGTATCGTTTTTTTAGGAGAGATAGAAAAATATTTACTAATTACTCTTTACTAATTACTCTTTACTCTTTGCTTTTATCTTGTCGATGATTACCGCAATGGCACCATCGCCCGTTACGTTGGCGGCGGTACCGAAGGAATCCATCGCAATGTAGAGCGCAATCATCAGGCCCACAGTGGTTTGGTCAAAGCCGAGTATGCTTTGCAAAATGCCCACCGAAGCCATAATGGCTCCTCCCGGAACACCCGGAGCGGCAACCATTGTAATGCCCAACATACAGATGAAGCCCACCATCGTCAGGGGGGCCACCATTGTGCCCGTGAGCATCATAATTGCCAGCGCACAAGAGGTGATTTTCAGGGTGCTACCCGAAAGGTGGATGGTGGCGCACAGCGGGACCACAAAGCCCGCAATGGAGGGCGACACTCGGTTTTTGATTGTCTGCTCAAGGGTTACGGGTATGGTGGCTGCACTGGAGGAGGTGCCGAGGGCGGTGAAGTAGGCGGGCAACATCGTGCGCAACATTTTCAGTGGGTTACGTTTTGCCACGATGGCGGCAATGGAGAACTGCACCACGAGCAACACGGCTGTCATCGCAAAGATGAGAACAATGAGTTTGAGGAACACGCTCATCACGCTCATCACCTGCCCATTGGTGGTCATTGAGAGGAATATGCCGAAGATGTAGAGTGGTAGTAGGGGAATAATCACCCCACCTATGGTTTTGATGATAATCTCCTTGAAGTCGTCAAAGGCACGCTTGAGGGTGGCGCCCTGTGTGAAGGTGAGCCCAAGGCCAATCACAAAGGCGGCCACCAGCGCACTCATAACCCCCATAATGGGAGGCATCTCCACCGTGAAATATGGAGTGAAGGTGTTCTCCGCCTCGCCCACTGCCGAGAGAGTAGCCCCACGCAACAACGAGGGATAGATGGCCTCGCAGGTGCCCCACGCAAAGAGACCACTCAGGAGAGTGAACCCATAGGCGAGCAGGGCGGTGATGGCCAACAGTCTGCCTGCACCCTTGCCCACATCCGCAATGCCCGGCACAATGAGGCCCACAATCAGCAGGGGTACTATGAAACCGAGGAAGTTGCCGAAGAGTCCGTTGAAGGTGGCGAATATGCGGGCGGCCCAAGTGGGTATCCACAGGCCACAAACAATGCCGAGGACTATGGCAATGACGATTTTGCCGAGTAGCGAAATGCGCGGAAGATGTTTCATAGTGGCGGTATATTGGTGTGTAGTTGTTAGGCTTGGTGTCGGAGTGGGGTAGTGTGTGATTTAGCGGTTTTGCTCGCCAATGAGGGTGCGGATGTTCTCCACTCCGTGTTCGTCAAAGGTTACGGTGTGGAGCCCCAAGGCGGCTGCCGCAGCGGTGTTGGGGGCCTTGTCGTCCGTAAAGAGCGTTTCGCTCGGCTCCAATCCGTAGCGTTCCAGCAGGCAGGTGTAGATACCTCGGTCGGGTTTGTTGATGTGCTCGTAGCACGACACCACGGCCCCGTCAAAGTGCTCAAACACCGAGAATTGGCTTATGTGCTCATAGAACTCCCGCGACATATTCGACAGCACGTAGGTCTTGATACCCTGTGCTTTGAGGTCGGCAATCAACTGCACCGTTTCGGGCACGGGTTGCAACAGGTCCAGCAGGTGCTGTATGCTCCTTTGGGCCTCCTCCACACTGCACCCCTTGTCGGTGGCAAGCATTGCGGCCACCTCTTCGCGGGTGTACATTCCTCGGTCGAACTCGCTCCAGTAGGCGGGAAAATCGTTGCCTGCGATGAACGAAAATGTGTCGCCCAACAACTCTGCCAGACGCACAAAATCCCTGCCCAAGACAACTCCTCCGAGGTCGAAAACTACGTTCCTAATCATCGCTTCGTGTTAGTCTATTGTAATCACCCTGCGAGTGTTGCTGGTGGGGGTGATGGTAACCTTCATCACATCATCGGGTAGCAGCTCTTCCACCTTCTCGGGCCACTCCACAAGGCAGAGCCCATCGGAGTAGAAATACTCCTCGTAGCCCATATCGAAGGCCTCTTCTTGTCGCTCTATGCGGTAGAAGTCGAAGTGGAATATGGCATTGCCCTCGGCGCTATTGTAGCGATTGATGAGGGCAAAGGTGGGGCTGGTCACGGTGTCCTCGCTACCGAGCAGGGTGCAAATCTCCCTCACGAGGGTTGTTTTGCCTGCGCCCATAGGGCCATAGAGTGCCACGACATTGCGTCCGTCAAGTGCTGCCAAAATCTCTTCGGCCGCATCGGGCAGGTCGCCCAAACCATTTACGTTAATCTCTTTCATCGGATATATTTACTAATTACTAATTTACTCTTTGCTCCTCACTGCGTCTTGCCACGACTGCCTTAAGGGCCTTAAGGACTTTAAGGGCTTTAAGGGCTTTAAGGGCTTTAAGGGCCCTACCCCAAACAGACGCCCCCGCCACTCCGTGGCACCCCCTCTAACTCAAAGGGGGACGTGGTTGGAAGGCATCGCAAGGTTGAAAAGCACACCGACCTACCAACTGCACAAAACAGGCTGTGCCTGCCCCTCCCGACCTCCCCTTTCGTAGGGGAGGAGTAATTGGTGGGGCTACCCAACGCTTGTGGGTATTCCTTCTTTTTCTTGGGTATCTTTTTTAATACCCGTGCCGAAGGCACACCAAAATTCTCAATTCTCAATTTTCAATTCTCAATTCTGCTTTAGCTTTTGGGGTGGAGCACAATGTAGGGCACACACATCTCCTCCAACGAAATGCCACCGTGTTGGAACGTGTCGCGGTAGTAGCGAATGAACTGGTTGGCGTTGTTGGGGTAGGAGAAGAAGTCCCTGCCGAGGGCGAAAATGTAGCTGCTTGTGAGGTTGCCCTGAGGGAGTTGTGCATCTGCAGGGCGGGTAATCTCATAGACCTCGCGTGGGTTGTAGGAGAGGTTGCGCCCCGTCTTGTAGCGCAGGTTGGGGGATGTCTCCCTGTCGCCCACAACCTTTATGGGGTTGTCCACACGTGTGGTGCCGTGGTCGGAGGTGATGATGACCGTGTGTCCCGCCTCGGCAAGCATTTTGAGCATTGTGTAGAGTTCCGAGTGCTCAAACCACGAGTGGGTGAGCGAGCGGAAAGCGGCCTCGTCTTCGGTCAGTTCCCTGATAATCTCCGTTTCGGTGCGTGCGTGGGAGAGGATGTCGAGGAAGTTGTAGACAATCACCGAGAAGTCGGCCTCCCTCACGTGGCCGAAGTTCTCCACCAACTTGCGCCCTGCCTCGGGCTTGACGAGTTTGTCAAACGACACCTTCCAACCCTTGCCTGCACGGGTGAGTTGGCGGCGCAGAAAATCCTCCTCATATTTGTTTTTGCCCCCCTCCTCGTTGTCGTTGAGCCACTTGTCGGGCATCAGTTTGTCGATGGCCAACGGCATAAGGCCTGCGAAGATGGCGTTGCGGGCATATTGGGTGGCGGTGGGGAGTATGCTGCAATAGAACTCCTCGCTGTGGAGGTCGAAGTGTGCGATGAGTAGCGGCCAAATGGTGCGCCACTGGTCGTAGCGGAAGTTGTCAATCATCAGCAGGGTTGTCTTGCCCTTGCTCTCCTCCACGGTAGGTATGATTTTGTTCTTGAAGAGGGTGTGCGACATTGTGGGCCTCTCCTCGGTGCGCACGTTCACCCAATCGAGGTAGTTGCGCTTGACGAACTTGCCAAACTCACTGCTTGCCTCGCTCTTCTGCATCCTCAAAATCTCCTTGATACTGCGGTCTGACGACTCGGTGAGCTCCATCTCCCAGCCCACAAGTTTGCGGTAGATGGCACACCAATCGTCAAACGTGCGAGCCACTCCGAGCGAGGAACTGATGCGCCCGAACTCGGCACGATAGTCGGCCGTGGTTTGCTCCGTAACGAGCCTCTCGCGGTGTATGTTCTTCTTGATGGAGAGGAGTACCTGATTGGGGTTGATGGGCTTGATGAGGTAGTCGGCAATCTTGGAGCCTATGGCTTTGTCCATAATGTTCTCCTCCTCGCTCTTGGTAACCATAATTACCGGCGTGGAGGGCCTTGCTTCTTTGATTTGGGGGAGGGTTTCGAGTCCCGTCATACCGGGCATCATCTCATCGAGGATGATGAGGTCGTAGGGCTCACTGCGCACCATCTCCACGGCATCGTAGCCGTTGTTGCAGGTATCCACAGCATAGCCCTTGCTCTGCAAAAAGAGAATGTGGGGTTTGAGGAGTTCCACCTCGTCATCCACCCAGAGTATGTTCACATCGTTATTATTCATACGTAATCCCTGTTAGTACAAAGTTACTAATTGTCTTTGAATAATAAATGCAAACTTACTCATTTTTATTGTGTCCCTGCCGACTATTGACAGTTATCAGTTATTAGTTTACAGTTTACAGCATTCAGCGGTCAGCGGTCAGCAGTCAATAACTGACAACTTATTTGGTGCGCTCCTTGCGGGCCTCCCTCTCGGGCCTACGGCGGCGCAGGGCCACCTTCACAGCGGGCACAGCGTGGCCCACAACCACCTCGTCAATGGCCAACATAGTCTTGTCCAGCAACTTCTTGAATGGGGCCGCACCCTTGGTGATACCCTTGGTGTGTCGCTCCACCTTGTGGGGGTACATATCGGGAATGGTTACCATAATGCCTGTCTCCTCCACATCGCCAAAGTCGGGGTTGGTTACGGTGGCAAAGGTCTGCATCGAGGGCGACACGTTCATATAGGAGCTAATCATCGGCGGAATAAACTCACCCCTCTCTTTGAGTTCGTGGGCAAGAATTTTGTGGTCGTCATTGTAGTTGCCTGCGGTGAATATTTTTTCCATTGCGGCCTCGTCAATGCCGAGGTCGATGGGGTAGACAGGCTCCAGCAGCCCCTCTTTGGCGGGGAAATATTTGTGCAGGAAGTACATCAGGATGTTCCTTGCCTCGGTGTCGTAGTGGGTGTACATCGTAACCTTGCCGATGAAATACTTTTTGGTGGGGTGGTTTACGATGATAGCCCCAAGGCCGTCCCAAATGTTGTCCATCACGTAAAGACTCTTGGCGTTGGCTCTGGTGTTCTGATAGTTGGGGTGTACATAACTGCGGCCCAACTCTATGGCGTGGGGTAGGTACTCCTTGCGGAACTCCTCGCTGAAGCGGAAGTAGTGCTCGGTGGAGAGGTGGCACTCGTCCTCGCTCTCACACACGATGAAGCGGTAGCCGCCCACAATCTCCTCGGCCGCAGGGTCCCACACCACAAGTTGCCTGTAGCCACCCTCCACGAGGTCCAATTCGTCAATATCTACCTCCTGACCGGTGCCACCACCTGCACTGCGGAAGGCCCACTCGCGCAGACGGCCAATCTCCCTCATCACATTGGGAGCCTGTGCTGCCGTGATGACATAAATCTCGTTGCCCGCACGGTTTGTTTCGCGCAGGAAATACTCCGGTTTGAGTTCGCTCTTGAGGAGTTTTTTGGATACGGGTTTGATTATCTGTTTCATAGTCGTAACTTCATAAGCGTTGTTTTGTTCCACATTGCTGCCCTGCGGCCACTATGCGAGTGGTGGGGCAGCGGCTATAACACCACCGAAGGGGCTACTTTTTGCTCATTTGCTCGGCCAGTGCATAGGACTTGGCCCTCACATAGGCGGTCTGCTGCACGGGGTTGCCCACGGCGCGGAGTTCTTCGGGCGAGATGGGGTCGCCAATGACCACCTCAAAATCATTGCCCCTCTGACGGAACATTTCGTCTACGAGGTAGAGCATTTCGAAGTTGGCCTTGATACCGAGGAACTTACGAATGGTGTAGATGTTGTAGAAACGGTTGCTCAAACGGCCCTCAAAGTGAACGGGCACAATGGTACGATTGTGTTGCAGGGCCTTTTTTACGAAGTTGGCCTTCCACTCCAAGTCGGTAATTTCGCCTTTGATGCGCCTTGAACAGAGGCCGGCGGGGAAGGTCTGAATGGGGGTGTTGCTTGCAAAGGTGTTCTCGAAAATCTCGGCAGCAATTCGCGACTGCGCACCGTGCTTGTTCACGGGGAGCAGAATGGGTGCCAAAGGCTCCAACACCATCAGGATGTCGTTGCTGATGGAGCGCACATCGCCGAGGTGTGCAATCACCTCCGAGGCGAGGATGATGCCGTCCATACCGCCGAAGGGGTGGTTGGAGGCGAAGAGGTAACGCCCATCTTTGGGCAACTTGTCCATACCCACAATGTGCCAACTTACGCCCATAAATTCGAGTGCATTGTGAATGAACTCGTAGGGCTCCATTTGGCCATAGTGGGCCATAATGTGGTTAATTTCGTCTTGGTGCACGATTTTTTTTAGGTAGTTGATTAAAAATCGTGGCAACTTTTTTGCGAGTTTTGGAGCCTTGTCGGCCAAAACTTTCTCTACATCAACCTGCATAATGCTGTGGTTTAGTTCTTCTATACTATGTACTTACACCGGCATTGGCGGTCGTGTGTTCCTGCGAATGCCGTATTTCTCCGATACAAAAATAACAATTTTTGTCGAAAAAGCGAACATCGGGCGAATTTTACCGCCTGCAACCTCCGCCCAATTGTCAAATTTTCTCTTTTCAACATCCAACCTTCCGTTCTCGCCTTACACTTTGTAACCCACGATGGTAAAATGGTGCGCACAAAATTTGTATATGTTGTTTTGCTTTTGTATCTTGCGGATGCTAATATTTCTTAACCCACATAAAACAATCGTGCTATGAAACGAAAGTTATGCTTTTTGTTCGTATTGCCGTTATTGTTTGCGGCGTGCGAGAACGTACTTCCCATTGAGGAAGTGGACTTATCATCAATGGTTGCGGAGTTTACCACTCCCACAAAAACAGTTACTTTCGAGGGCCACGTGGTGGATATGGACTACCTTGTTACCTCCGCGGACCTCGAAACCTACCTTGAACTGCAACCCAATAGTCCAAACGGAATAAAACGTGCTGTAAAGAGTGTTGAGGCCAAAGGCCCCAATGCGGATGTTACGTTGATGTATGTTGTGAACTACGACAAAGGTTGGGAGATACTCTCGGCCGACAAGAGGGCACAACCTGTATTGGCATTTTCGGATGGTGGCGAGTTTTCGTTTGAAACGGCCAACCCGGGCGAAAAGGTGTGGCTCGAAGGTTTGGCTTGTGATGTGCTGAACTTGCGCACAGCGGATAAGGCTCTGCAAAGCCGAGCAGCGGAGAACAATCCGAATGTTGGTTTTTGGCGTGGCTTGGAGCTGCGCAAGAAGATGATGGAGGAGGAGTTGGAAATGATGACGCGCATTGAACTTCCTGATAGCATAACACTACCACCATTGACTCCACTGCCCGACATGCCCGATTATCCCGAACATGGTCATTGGGAATTGACGGGTACAACTACGGAATCTGTGCCAGTGGACACGGTTAATCACATGACTCAAACTCGTTGGTATCAAAAGTACCCCTGGAATTATTATTGTCCTTTGGAAAATGGGCAAAGAACTATTGCGGGTTGTGTCGCCATTGCTGCGGCTCAAATGTTGTATTACTTGCACAATAAGATTGGCCATCCTCAGAGCGCTTTGTTAGAACCGTCGTTCTACGAGGAATACCCAAATTATAATGACAGTACTATTTGGAATGTCATGGGGCATAGGTGGATAGGAACCATTGGGGTGGAAGAGTTGTCTGCAGCTCGTTTGATTAGGGATGTGGGTGCAAAGGCCGAGGTTGAGTATGGTATTTCGAATTCTGGTGGAGCATATACTAGCGATATGCCTGTTAAAGTGTTTCAGCCTTACGGAATATCGTGTGCGTTTGCCGATTATGCAGTTTCTACCGTAAAAAGTTCTTTGCGCCAAGGAATGCCAGTATATATGACAGCTTACAGCGAACCATTATCTGGTGGTCATGCGTTTATTATAGATGGTTATATTCGTTATAAAACAGTTACTACCTACGAATACAGTTGGTTTTACGATGAGGAATTTGCAGCAAACAATCCTATTGACAAAGTTCTGCCACGTTATGAATATAGAGATGGTCCTGCTGACATCCAATATATTTGTATGAATTGGGGGTGGTATGATGATATTGACAATTATACTTGGTATGGTATGTGGTCGGATTGGTCGACAACAACAGGTACATATCGTTATCTCAAGGAGATGTTAACAGGATTTGATAATATGTAATGTATTTTAAGTATGAGAGGTTATTTTCTTGTAACAATGTTTTTTGTACTGCTGATGTCTTGTGGTGTGCCAGATAAAAACCATGTGGCGTATGATGGGGTTGTATTGCCGGAGCGTCAGTGGAGTAGGGATATTATGAATGATATGCTTAACCTTATTGAACAACAGGACGGTAAGTTTAGCGACAAAGACCTGCTTGATGCGTTGTCTACAAAACAAATTAGAAGTAGTGCACTGTATTTTGTGTATGACGTGGGTGAAGAATCAGAAACTTGGCTTAATGCAAACGAAAGGCCTGGATATGTGCCTAAGGGAAATATGTTGGCGGATGATGGTGGGGTGTTGCTTGCTTCGCATAAATTGGATGTAACGTATAATTATTGGTTTGAGGGGCACATCGCACACTATCTTGCACAGCAAGGCTATGATGGTTGGTATTCCACACATCGTTGGTCATACAATGCTGATACCAATGTATTTGCTACCGTTGTAAATGGTAAGGAGAAAGTATACGAGGCAGAGGTGATGTACTTCGATGAAAACACCCTGATTCTTAAAGGTAAGATTGGTGGTATGGATGTTGGAACAGAACAATACGATAATTTGTATCTGTTTGAGCTGACGGGCAACCACGACTCGTTTTTTGAGCGCAGGACATCAGGCGAGGAGTATTACAATGTTTGGGATACCTACTGTAAGGCCAACGGTGTTGAAAACGAATTTAATATTCTCTTCTTTACCAACACGCATTAGTAGTCGAGCGCACCCTCACGGGCTCGGTGAAGGTTGCCTTTGAGTAGCGTGCAGACTTTCGATTAACGAGGGGGGCCGAATTGCAACTCGGAGTCCCCTTGTTGTTGCTTTCGGGAGAAGTTTACCGCCTGCCGCCTACCGGTAGGCAAGGGGACTTGTTGGAATAATAGGCTTCCACTGGCCCTACTATTCTGCCCCTAATCTTTCCATTATCAATAAATTTCCAAAATTTTCCATTTTCAATTTTCCATTTTCAATTTTATGTGTATCTTTGCGGGCTGTTTAACCATTAAAATTTTATCGAACAATGCCAAAAATGAAAACTAACGCCGGCGCAAAGAAGCGTTTTGATTTCACCGGCACAGGAAAAATCAAGAGGAAACACGCTTATCACAGCCACATCCTCACAAAGAAATCAACCAAACGTAAACGTAATTTGGACTACTCGGCTATCGTAACTCCCGCCGATGCAGCCAAGTTGCGCAAACTCCTCGTTAAATAATTTTTGTTGTTTAACCCGTAGAGTTATTGTTTAACCAAAGAGAGAATTAGCCCCGAAGAGCGGGGGAGAACCTCGCCGCTAATCTTTCGATTAAAACTTTTAATTTTTTATGCCAAGATCAGTAAATGCTGTAGCATCGAGAGCTCGCAGGAAAAAAGTTTTAAAACTTGCCAAGGGTAACTTTGGTTCAAGGGGAAACGTGTGGACAGTTGCTAAAAACACTGTCGAGAAAGGTTTGCAGTTTGCCTACCGCAACCGCAAAGAGAAGAAGAGGAACTACCGTAGCTTGTGGATTCAGCGTATCAACGCTGCTGCACGTATGCACGGTTTGACCTATTCGGAGTTTATGGGTAAGTGCCACGCAAAGGGTATCGAGATGAACCGTAAGGTTCTGGCCGACCTTGCGATGAACCACCCTCAGGCATTCGAGAAAATTGTTAATACGGTTAAATAGTTTGCCCCGCTGGGGAGCAAACTTGCGAGTGCCCCGCCCACAAGGCGGGGCACTTTTTTTGTCCGAGTGGGCAGAAAGGGAATTCAAAATTCAAAATTCAAAATTGTCCCCCTCTAAGTTAGAGGGGGTGCCACGGAGTGGCGGGGGCGTCTGTGATTGAATTGAGAAAGTTGCGAGTAAGCGAGGGCAGAGGGTGCTTGCACACTAAGCCGAGCGAGAGCAACTAAAAGCCACCAAAGGTGGGTTAATTTTGGTGCCTGCGGCGCATTTTTATTTCGGGTAACTTTTTTATTACCAGTGCCATCCAACCACTCCTCCCCTAAGTTAGGGGAGGTGGCCCAAGGCCGGAGGGGTTTGTGAAGACAAGAAATGGCAGAAAGGGCGTGTGGTGAGTATGGTTGGGCGAGGGACGGCAACTTTGCAAACGGGTTGCAAAACGGAGTTGCTACCTTTGTGGCACCCAAGGCCATCCCTCCCGACTACGCCTACTTCTGAATTAGAGGTAGTGCCGTTAGACGGAGTGGTCTGTTTGGCCAAGCAAAGGAAAAATATTTACTAATTACTCTTTACTAATTACTATTTTTATTATATGATGGAGATTTTGTCGCTCATAACTCAAATGGCACCCTACCTCCTGCTGGGCTTTGGCCTTGCGGGGGTGATGCACGCCTTTGTGCCCACTTCGCTCTACCGCCGCTACTTGGGTGGTAATTCGTTTCGCTCGGTGGTTAATGCGGCCCTGCTGGGTATTCCGCTGCCGCTGTGTTCGTGTGGGGTGATACCCACCGCAATGTCGCTTCGCAAGGAGGGGGCCTCGAAGGGGGCCACGGTGTCGTTCCTGATTGCCACGCCGCAGACGGGTGTGGACTCCATCATTGCCACCTACTCGCTGCTGGGCTTGCCCTTTGCGCTGGTCAGACCATTGGCTGCACTCGTAACCTCCCTCTTCGGAGGAGTGTTGAGCATTGTGGTAGAACGCAACAAGGAGGAGCAAACTGCTGCTCCGCAAGTGGCGGAGAACAACACCCTCAGGGGGAAACGCACCCTTGGTCAGAAGATTGTGGAGGCGCTGCGCTACGCCTATGTGGAGATGATGCAGGACATCGGCAAGACGCTCTTTGTGGGCTTGGTGGTGGCCGGACTTATTACGGTGTTGGTGCCCGACAACTTTTTTGTGCTCTTTGCCGACAACTCGCTGCTGAGTATGTTGTTGGTGCTGGTGGTGGCGGTGCCTATGTACCTCTGCGCCACGGGCTCCATACCCATCGCTGTGGCCCTGATGCTCAAGGGACTCACTCCGGGGGCTGCGTTGGTGTTGCTTATGGCCGGTCCTGCGGCCAATGCCGCATCGGTTATGGTTATTGGTAAGGTGCTGGGGCGTAGGACCTTGGCGGTCTACATCGTGAGCATTGTGCTGGGTGCCGTAGCCTTCGGCTTGGGGGTTGATTACCTTCTGCCGAGGGAGTGGTTCACCGAGCCTATCAGGGCTATTCACGCTGGAGAACACGCCCATATATCGTGGTTCAATGTGGCCTGTTCGGTGGTGCTTGTGGGACTGCTGGTCAATGCGATGATACTGCGCTACCGCCACAAGGGGCAGGACTCCTGCTCGTGCGGACACAACCACGGCGAGCAGGCGAGCACGCAGGGGTGTGGTTGTGGTGCCGATGAGGTTGCCCACACTGTGGAACATAGGTTCCGTGTTGAGGGTATGCACTGCAACAAGTGCAAGGCCAATGTGGAGCGAGTGCTGCTGGGCGTTGAGGGTGTTGAGAGCGTGAGCGTGGACCTTGCCACGGGCGATGTGGTTGTGCGTGGCACGGTGGCCGATGTGCAACTGCTCCATAGGGCGGTGGAGTCCATCGGCTTTGAGGTCAGCCTCAAGTAGCCCACCTACCTCCCGACCTATCCACTACACAAAACAGGCTGTGCCTGCAATTTTCCATTTTCGCAAATGCGATTAAGCGAGCGCAGATGCTGCTCGCAGACTCTGCCGAGCGAGAGCATTTTAGATGAAATTTATTTCGTCAATTTTCCATTTTCAATTTTATGTGTATCTTTGCGGCGTGGAAGTGATTTGGCTGCTTGCAAACCACGCCGACCACGCAGAGGGGGAGAGTGTTTTGACACCACCCACCCTCGGCCCCAATGGGTTAATGTCGGCAAAAAGTGCTAAAAGGCAATGAGTTGGGTGCTTGACTCCCCGACCTATTCTCAACCAAACAATCCACCAGTGTGTATTTGAAATATTAACCGAATTGAAAGTCGGAAAGCGTTGGTTGGGTGGAGAGAGTGCCGACCTCCCAACTGCACAAAACAAGCTGTGCTTGTAATTTTCCATTTTCCATTTTCAATTTTCAATTTATTTAGGTATGGCATTTTTGTTTACATCGGAGTCGGTATCCGAAGGACACCCCGACAAAGTAGCGGACCAGATTTCTGACGCTATTCTTGACGAATTTTTGCGCAATGATGCTGCCAGCAAGGTGGCGTGCGAAACCCTCTGCACCACAGGTCTTGTGGTGGTGTCGGGCGAGGTGCGCTCGGATGCCTACGTGGACATTCAGGGCATTGCCCGCAGGGTGATTGACCAGATTGGCTACAACAAGAGCGAGTACCAATTTGATGGTGCTTCGTGCGGTGTGCTCTCGGCTATCCACGAGCAGTCGGGCGACATCAACCAAGGCGTTGTGAGAGAGGTTGAGGAGGAGCAGGGCGCAGGCGACCAAGGTATTATGTTTGGCTACGCCTGCAACGAAACCCGCGAACTTATGCCCGCCACACTCATCCTTTCGCACGTGTTGCTCAAAGAGTTGGCCGCCATCCGCAGGGAGGGCGAGGTTATGCGCTACTTGCGCCCCGACTCCAAGAGTCAGGTTACCATTGAGTATGGCGAGAATTGGGAGCCACTGAGGGTACACACCATCGTTGTCAGCACCCAGCACGATGACTTTGAGGATTGCCAGCGCATCATTGCCGATGACGTGCGCAACATCCTCATCCCCCGCGTGAAGGCTCGCTTGGAGAGGGCAGGGGATAAGTTGGCCGAGTTGATTGACAACGATTACATTCTCTATGTCAATCCCACGGGTAAGTTCGTTATCGGTGGCCCCCACGGAGATACCGGCCTGACCGGTAGGAAGATTATCGTGGACACCTATGGTGGTCGTGGAGCCCACGGTGGCGGTGCCTTCTCGGGTAAGGACTCCTCGAAGGTGGACCGCTCGGCAGCCTATGCCGCACGCCACATTGCCAAGAATATGGTGGCCGCAGGGGTGGCCGACAGGGTGCTTGTGCAACTCTCCTACGCCATCGGTCTTTCGAGGCCCATCAGTGTCTTTGTGGACACCTATGGCACCTCCCACGTGGCCGCTACGGATGCAGAGATTGCCGAGGCAGTGTCAGCAGCATTCGACCTGCGTCCCGCAGCCATCGTCAGGAGGTTTGGCCTCACCAACCCCATCTTTGAGCCTACCGCTTCCTATGGCCACTTCGGCCGTAGGCCCTACACCGAGGAGGTGCAACTCAAAAGAAACGGCCGCACCACCACCAAGACAATCAAATTCTTTGGCTGGGAGGAGTTGGACGAGGTGGACAACCTGCGTAACATCTTCTTTGCCGAGTAGACGGAGCGGCGTGTAATGTAGAGATATAAGGCTGCGGTTAGGGCCCGAACAAACAAGAGGAAAAAAACAGATGGAAAAATTTATCATATCAAATGGTTGCGCACTGCGCATCACCGACACCCTCAAAGGGGAGAAGGTTGTAATGTTGCTCCACGGCTACCTTGAGAGCCTTGACGTGTGGGAGGATTTCCAGAAGTTGCTCACCCCCGACTACCGCGTGGTGGCGATGGACATCCCCGGCCACGGCATTTCGCAGGTTATGGGCGAGGTCCACACGATGGAGTTCTTGGCCGACACGGTGGTGGGTGTGCTTGACGAGTTGGAGATACCGAAGGCCACGATTGTGGGCCACTCTATGGGTGGCTACGTGGCACTGCAAACTCTGCGTATGCACCCCGAGAGGCTCGATGGCATTGTGCTGTTGAGTTCCACCCCCAACCCCGACAGTGAGGACAAGAAGGCCGATAGGGATAGGGAGATTGCTCTGGTGGAGAAGGGCCACAAGGACCTGCTGGCCCAGACTGCTCCCAATGGGTTTGCTACGAGCAACCTGCGCCGAATGAGGGACGAGATAGCCTTCCTTGAGGAGCAAATATACGTTACCGAGCCCGAGGGCGTAACGGCTCTGCTGAAGGGTATGAAGGCGAGGTTGGATAGCAACGAACTGCTCCAACAGAGCCCTGTGCGCCAACTCTTCATTCTCGGTAAGAAGGACAACTATATTCCGCTGGAGCGTGCGGAGGCGATGGTGGCTGCCCACCCGCAGGCGGAGGTGGTGTGGTTGGAGAATTCGGGCCATATGGGCTTCTTCGAGGAGCCCGAGGCCACAGCCGAGGCCCTCAAACAATTCCTCGCCAAATAGCAGAACACCGACTTCGCCAAGAAGGAATACTCCTTCGCACATAAGTCAGAACAAACAAGGGAGAGCAACAATGCTGTTGCTCTCCCTTGTGTTTAATATGCCGTATGGCTAAACTGACCTATCGGAGGGGCGTGTAGTTACCGAAGAAACCTTTGGTGTTGTTGATGATGCTTCGGTTGCCGGGGACAAAGTTCACGTGGTGGATGCCACTGTTGCCGGGCTTGCTACTCATAACCTTCATCATCTCACTCTGGCCCGCACTCACGCTACCACCACTGCCATTGTCGCTGGTGTTGTCATTGATGGTCATCTCGCCCTCGTAGGTACCCTTGATGTAGTTATCATTGTTACCCTTCATATCGAGGACAAACTTGTAGGTGCCGTCATCCTTCTTGGTAACCTCCAGCACACCCGAGGTGATGAGGTCGTAGACCTCGGTGTCGCCATTGTTCACACACGAGCCATAGATGCGGCGGTTCTGGTCCTCAAAGCCTTGGTCCACGGTCAGAGCGTTGCCTGAGTCGTTTACCAGATACTTACCTGTGGGGATGCCGCTCTCAAAGTTGCTGCCAATTTCCACATTCACACCCAGCTGAACAATCTCGTTGCGACTCTTGTCGTAGAGGAACAGGTACCAGTAGGGAACGCTCAGCGTGCCGTTGTCATACTGATAGCGGCCCATATAGAGCATCATACCTGCGGTGAACTTGTAGTCCACATTGGAGCGGTCGGCACCGGTGTAGCCGGGCACTACGTTGATTTGGCTGTTGGAGAGTTTGCACTTGTAGCCACCCTGCACACCATAGGTCTCGGCTGTGATGTCGTAGAGGTTGTTGCCTTTGGGGATGAGTTTTACAAATCCGTCAGTCATCATATCCACATAGGATGTGGCCTCTTGGTTGATGAAGATAATATCATTGCCATCCTTGTCCTTGGAGATGGTCTCGGTGAGGTCGGCTCTCATCACGGCAGCACCCATAAGGGTTTTGGAGGTGAGGGTGCCATAGGTGTCGAGGTCGAATTGTCCTTGGGGCAGAATCATACCATTGTCATCGCAAATAAGTTGATACTCTGCAAAGTAGGCACTGTATGTATCCTTCCTACCCGTGGCTTGCTGGTTGAGGAACACGGTGTAGTAGTTGGCATCCATAATGCACAAATCCCAGTAGGTCTGACCGCCCTTCAGGGGGTAGTAGATTGCGTAGGCATAGTAGGGCTGGAAGGTGGTGAAGATGAAATCCTCCCCCAAACCGCAGATGTCCACCTCGCCCTCGTAGCGGCAGACAATGGGTTTATCCTTGCCAACGGCAACGCCGGCCTCCTTGTTGAGTTTTTTGGCATTGAAGTCCACGTCCATAATGTAGGTGTCGCCCTCTCCGTGCTTGATGTTGATTTTACCATCGTGGATGAGCCACATTGCATAGGAGTTGTAGTCGCCACTCTCCATATTTACGTAAGTGGAGCCGGAGAGAATATTGTTGTATGCGCCTTCGGAAAGTTCGAGGTTACCGAAACTATACTCACCCTCGGGAATTCTGCCGTTGTCCAAGTTGAACTGCAAATCGAGTGAGAGGATGCGGGTGGTTGCGGCCTCGCCTTCGTCATTGGTGTCGATGGTAGCCAAGCGAAGTACATAGGTGCTCTCAGTGTCGCCACGCTGTGCGAGTCCTTTGTGAGTCAGCATTGCCGAATTCATCGTCAGTCCGAAGTACATATTCTCCTTGTTGATGTCGGGCACGTCCATTGAGGGTTGGCACGAACAGAACAATATCAAGGCGCAAGCAACTGCCGATAGGAGTTTTTTCATAACTATAATTTTGGTATTAAACTTCGTATTTGGCTACAAATATATAAATATATTTTTAATATTTAACTCGGTTTGTAACAAAAAGGCCCTATTTTTCACTCGCCCACAATGGTGGTTATGAAGTGGTTGGGGCGGAGATATTTGGCTGCCACGGCTTGCAAATGCTCGGCTGTGGTGTCGGCCACCTGTCGGAGGAGTTTTTCGGTGTAGTCGTTGTCGGTGCCGTTTTGGATGTTTTCAATGGCCACGTCTGCCACGCCAAAGGGGCCGTCAAATATGCGCATCACATCGCCGAAGATGATGTTTTTGACCATCTGCAACTCCTGCTCGCTCATAGGCTCGGCACAAAACCTCTCCACCTCACGGAAGATTTCGCCAATGGCCTCCTCGGTGTACTCCGAGGCCACATCGGCACTCATCACAAAGTAGCCGCTGCGGTCGAGGTTTATCATTGCGGCATAGGCTCCATAGGTGTAGCCGTTCCTCTCACGCAGGTTTTGCATCAGTCGGGAGCCGAAGTAGCCACCCAGCGCGGTTGCCACCATCTGCATAGCCACAAAGTCGGGGTGGGTGCGGGGGAAGAGCGGTAGGCCCACTTTCAGACACGACTGCACTGCCCCCTCCACTTTGAGGGTGGCACGCAGGGTGGGCTGTGGTGCAGGTATGGTGCGCTCACATCGGGGGCCGTTGGGTAGCCCTTCAAGGATGGCCTTGGTGAGGGCTATGTGCTCCTCGGTGATGTCGCCACAGAGCACTGCAAAACACCCCTCGGCGGTGTAGTGGGTGCGGTAGAATTCCTCCACATCACCTCTGCAAAGGGTGTCGTAGGCCTCCGCAGGGGAGGTTACACCATAGGGGTGGTCGGCTCCGAACAGACTGCGCCCGAAGAGTTCGCGCGAGAGGTGGTCGGGCTTGCTGCGTTGCACGATGAGTTGCTCTTTGCGCTTGGTGCGGTAGACCTCCAACTCTCGCTCGGGGAATGTGGGGTGGAGGATGACCTGCTCGGCAATCTCAAAGGTCTCGGCGGCAAACTTGGAGAGCGAACAGTAGGTCAGCACAGCCCAGTCGCGGTCGATGTTGGCATCGAAGTAGGAGCCCACGAAGTCCAAACGCTCGGCAATTTCAAGGGCCGAAAAACGCTCCGTACCCTCCGAGAGGGTGTTCACCGTGGCCGAAGCACTGAAGGGTACACTCTGCCACGAGGTGCCTGCACGGAAGATAAAACTAACCCTCACAACCCCTTGGTTGGAGTTGTGCATCGTGTAGAGCCGTGTGCCGTTGGCGCAGGTGTGAAGGGTGGCGTGGGGCACCTTGGGACTGGGTGTGAAATATATCGGTGGTCGTTTCATTGTTGCAATGGGGGAAAAGTGTGGTGTATGGTGTGGTGGTCGGTGTGTGTGCCTATTGCTGGGTTTTGCGATAGATGAGCGTTGCACTGCGCTGCGGGGTAAGCCTCGTGCGCACATAGGAGGCAATCTCCTCGGCAGTGATGGAGCGATAGATGTCAATCTCGCCATTGAGCAGAGCCATATCGCCCAACATTGAGTAGAAACCGAGGTTCATCGCTTTGTTCATCACGTTGAGTTCGCCAAAGGTTATGTTGGCCTCAAACTTGTTCTTCACCTTCTGGAGTTCATACTCCCCGATGGGCTCCTCGGCCAGTAGTCGCAACTCCTCGTAGAGGGCCTCTTCGGCCTGCTCGACACTCACACCCGAGCAGAGTTGGCCGGTGAGTATGAGCATACCTTGGCCCACCTCGCCGGTGATGTAGGCATTGGCGGCTGAGAAAATCTGCTTTTGTTTGACAAGGTGCTGGAACAATCGGGCCGACTCGCCACCGGCCAGCAGGTCGGTCAGCAGGTCGCACAGATAGTATCCCCTCTCGGTGCGCCTCTCCATAAGGAAGGCTATGGTGATTTGGTCGGCTGGCACGGCTGCCTCAATAACCCTGCGCACGGGGCCTGCAAGTGGCTCCTGCTGCACCTCGGCTCTCACGGGAGCGGGTAGGGCAGGTAGGTGCCCAAAGTAACTCTCGGCAGCCTCAAACACCCTCTCGGGCTCAATGCCTGCCGACACACTCAGAATGGCCCCCGAGGGAACGTAGAAGCGGTCGTAAAATCCACGCACCTCCTCAAGTGTTGCCTCTCGGATGTGGTCGGGAGTGAGTCCAATGACGGGCCAACGATAGGGGCTGGTGGTGTAGACCATCTCTCTGATGGTGTGCCACTGCTCGCCATAGGGGCGGTTGAGGTAACGCTGACGGAACTCCTCAATCACCACACTCTTCTCCACCTCCAACGTCTGGGCGTTGATGTTAAGCCCCCTCATACGGTCGGCCTCCAACCAAAGGCCCGTAAGGAAGTTCTCCTTGGGCATTGTGAGGTAGAAATCGGTGTAGTCGGCCGAGGTGAAGGCGTTGTTTTCGCCACAAACCTCCTGCACGGGGGTGTCGTAGGAGGGCACGGTAGCGGTGCCACGAAACATCAGATGCTCAAACAGATGGGCAAATCCGGTGCGGTCGGGCGACTCATCGGCCGAGCCCACGGCATAGAGCAGATTGACGGCCGCCATACCGGAGCAATCATCATAGTTGGCCAACACTTTGAGTCCGTTGGCGAGGGTGTGCTCTTTGAAATCTATCATCGTTGCAAAAAAGCAATGTTAAGTTTATTTTATTTTTTTGCTCGCCCCTGCCGACCTTGTTTCCGTGTACGCACACGGTGCAGGGTTGGTCAGGCCTTCGGGTAAGCCGTTTATAATCAGTCCGAAACCCGCTTCGTGCGGTTTGTTATTTTTGTAACACACTGATAATGTTAGACAAATAACAACCGTCAAGAACAAATTGGGGCCGAAAAAATCGCCCAAAGGTAGTACTTTTTTAGAGTAGATTTACTATATTTGCGAGTTGAAAATTGTGTGGGCACTCAAAATGGGCCCCGCAGGCCGATAGACCTAATATAACTACGCGAAAAAACAAAATCACACAATAAACACTATTCATAAACCAAAAATTTATGGCACAAAAGAAATTTATCACTTGTGATGGTAACTATGCAGCAGCCCACATCGCCTATATGTTCAGCGAGGTGGCCGCAATTTACCCCATCACCCCCTCGTCCACTATGGCAGAGTATGTCGATGAGTGGGCAGCAAATGGTCAGAAAAACATCTTCGGTCAGACCGTTAAGGTTGTGGAGATGCAGTCGGAGGCAGGCGCAGCAGGTGCTGTTCACGGCTCGTTGCAGGCAGGTGCTCTCACCTCGACCTTCACCGCATCGCAGGGCCTTTTGCTGATGATTCCCAACATGTACAAGATTGCAGGTGAGTTGCTCCCTGGCGTGTTCCACGTGTCGGCACGTGCGCTGGCTGCACAGTCGCTCTCCATCTTTGGCGACCACCAAGACGTGATGGCTGCACGCCAGACCGGTTTTGCAATGTTGGCTACCAGCTCGGTACAGGAGGTTATGGACCTCGCAGGTGTTGCCCACATCGTGTCGCTCACTTCGAGAGTTCCCTTCCTGCACTTCTTTGACGGCTTCCGCACTTCGCACGAGATTCAGAAGGTGGAGCTTATGCAGATGGAGGACCTCGAGCCCTTGTTTGACAAGGTTGCTTTGGCCGAGTTCCGCGCACGCGCACTCAACCCCGAGCACCCCGTAACCCGTGGTACCGCACAGAACCCCGACATCTACTTCCAGACTCGTGAGGCAAGCAACAAGTTCTACGATGCAGTGCCCGATATGGTTGCAGAGTGTATGGAGAAGATTTCGGCCATCACCGGTCGTAAGTACGCTCCCTTCACCTACTATGGTGCCGAGGATGCAGAGAACGTAATTGTGGCTATGGGCTCGATTACCGAGACTGTTAAGGAGTGTGTTGATTACCTGATGGCACAGGGCGAGAAAGTGGGCGTTGTTACCGTTCACCTCTACCGTCCCTTCTCGGTGAAGTACCTCGGTGCTGTGCTGCCCGAGACCACCAAGCGCATCTGCGTTTTGGACCGCACCAAGGAGCCCGGTGCAAACGGTTGCCCCTTGTACCTCGATGTTGTTGAGGCATTCGCAACTTGCAAGGATATTCCTGCCGAGTGCAAACCCCTCATCATCGGTGGTCGCTATGGTCTGTCGTCAAAGGACACCACCCCCGCACAGATGTTGGCAGTGTTTGAGAACCTCAAAGCAGAGGAGCCCCGTAACCAGTTCACCGTTGGTATCAACGATGACGTAACTTTCTTGTCGCTGCCCGTTGGCGAGGAGGTTTCGATGGCAAAAGAGGGTACCTTTGAGGCTCTGTTCTTCGGTTTGGGTGCCGATGGTACCGTTGGTGCAAACAAGAACTCCATCAAGATTATCGGTGGTTCGACCGACAAGTATTGCCAAGCCTACTTCTCCTACGACTCGAAGAAGTCGGGTGGCTACACCTCTTCGCACTTGCGCTTTGGCGATAGCCCCATCCGCTCGCCCTACTTGGTAACCACTCCCGACTTTGTGGCTTGCCACGTGCCTTCGTATGTAGACAAATACGATGTGCTCAAGGGCCTCAAAAAGGGTGGCTCGTTCCTGCTGAACAGCGTTCACGATGCCGAGCAGACTTTGGCTACCCTGCCTACCCATATGAAGATTTATATGGCGAAGAACAACATTCGCTTCTATATCATCAACGCAACCAAGATTGCAGCCGAGATTGGTCTGGGCAACCGCACCAACACCATTATGCAGTCGGCCTTCTTCAAGATTGCAAATGTGATTCCTTTCGAGAAGGCAGTTGAGGAGATGAAGAAAGCCATCTACAAATCCTACGGCAAGAAGGGCGAGGACATCGTCAATATGAACTACGCCGCTGTGGATAAGGGTGGTGAGGTTATGGAGGTAGCAGTTCCTGCCGAGTGGGCTAACCTCGTTGAGGAGGAGGCCGCTTGCGCTTGTGCTTGCAACGACACTCCCGACTTCGTTAAGAACATCTGCGAGCCTATCAACGCTTTGAAGGGCGACCTTCTGCCCGTGAGCGCATTCAACGGCCGCGAGGATGGTACTTGGGACAACGGCACCGCAGCCTACGAGAAACGTGGTATTGCTGTGAACGTACCCGAGTGGATTGCCGACAACTGTATCCAGTGTAATCAGTGTGCTTTGGTTTGCCCCCACGCTGCATTGCGTCCCTTCCTTCTGACCGAGGAGGAGGCTGCCAATGCTCCCGAGGGTGTGGCTCTCAAACAGGGCTTGGCACAGACCAAGGAGTACAAATTCCGTATTCAGGTGTCGCCTCTGGATTGTACCGGTTGCGGCAACTGCGTGGACACCTGTCCTGCCAAGACCAAGGCACTCGTTATGAAACCTCTGGAGAGCCAGTTGGGCGAGCAGAAGAATTGGGACTTCTTCCACAAGGAGATTGGCTACAAGGATACCGTTATGGACAAGACCAAGACCATCAAGGGCAACCAGTTTGCACAGCCCTTGTTTGAGTTCTCGGGTGCTTGCGCAGGTTGCGGTGAGACACCTTATATTAAGACCATTACCCAGCTCTTCGGCGATAGGATGATGGTTGCCAACGCTACCGGTTGTACCTCTATTTACTCCGGCTCGGCACCTTCGACTCCCTACTGCACCAACGCCAAAGGCCACGGTCCTGCTTGGGCTAACTCGCTCTTTGAGGACAATGCCGAGTTTGGTTTGGGTATGTACACCGCCATTGAGAAACGCCGCGACACTTTGGCCGCTAAGATGGCAGACGCCATTGCCAACTGCGCTTGCTGCTCGGAGGAACTCAAGGGCGTGATGCAGGAGTGGATTGACGGCCGCAAGGATAGCGCAACCAGCGTTGCTGTTGCTGCTCGCCTCGTGCCTCTGATGGAGGCTTGCGGTTGCGACACCTGCAAGGAGATTTTGGCCGAGAAGGACCTCTTGGTTAAGAAGTCGCAGTGGATTATCGGTGGTGATGGCTGGGGCTACGACATCGGCTTTGGTGGCGTGGACCACGTGCTGGCTTCGGGCGAGGATGTAAATATCCTCATCGTGGACACCGAGGTTTACTCCAACACCGGTGGCCAGTCGTCTAAATCGACACCTGTGGGTGCTGTGGCCAAGTTTGCTTCGGCCGGTAAGCGCATCCGCAAGAAAGATATTGGTGCCATTGCGATGACCTATGGCTACGTTTACGTTGCTCAGGTATCGCTTGCCAACCCCAATCAGTTGCTGACCGTGCTGCGTGAGGCAGAGGCCTACAAGGGTCCCTCGCTGATTATCGCCTATGCACCCTGTATCAACCACGGTATCAAGGGCGGTATGTCCCGCACCCAGAGCGTTGGTAAGGAGGCAGTTGAGTGTGGCTACTGGCACTTGTGGCACTACAACCCCGAGCTTGCAGAGCAGGGCAAGAACCCCTTCGTTTTGGACTCGAAGGAGCCCGATTGGAGCAAGTTCCAAGCCTTCTTGGCAGCCGAGGTACGCTACTCGTCGCTCAAGAAGATGTTCCCCGCCGAGGCAGACGAGCTGTTTGCCGCATCGGAGGAGAATGCCAAGTGGCGCTACAATGGCTATGTTCGCCTGTCCAAACAGGAGTACTAGTCCATTTCGGATAGCCTGATATGAGAAGGCGGGCCCCAAAGTTGGGGCCCGCCTATTTTTTAGTGCTTGGCGGTAGGGGCGACTATAGGTCGCTGTTCCACTCGCCGACTGGCGATTAAAGGTCGCTATTCCACTCGCCGGCGGCTTCGGGATATATCATCGGGCGGCTCTCGCCTTTGAGCGATTTCATTTGTAGGTAACTCTCATAGAGGCAAATACCATTCTGGGCATTGCGAGCCAGCGAGAACATCACCACCGAGGGGTGGTTCTTTGCGCTGTGGTACATCTCCATAATGCGCTCGCTGAAAAGCCCCTTCCACTCGGGGTTGTTGGAGGGGGTGTTGGTGCGGTCGGCACCGGTGCAGTCGATGTCGGCTTGGTCCCTCACGTAGAGTCCTATGCGGTCGCAAAGGGTGTAGAATTCATCGGGCTGCATTGCGGGCACATAGATGGTGTTGTAGCCCCTGCTGCGCAACTCACGCAGGTGTTGCTCGGTGGTTTGCGCATCGCCACACCACTCTGCCTCCACGGGGTGGAGTAGGGGAGCCTCGCCATTGATAACAACCTTGCCCTCCTCGGAGAACTCCACGGTGCGGAAACCGATGGGTACGGAGGTGAACTCCTTGGGCCTACGCTCGTGGCGGGTGAAGAGCACAAGGGTGTAGAGATTGGGCTCCTTGTGGTCCCACTTCTTCACTGCGGGTATGCGGGCAAAGAAACTCACCGTGTCGCGCGAGAGCATACCCGTGTTGAGTTCTTTGGTGGCCGAGGCCAAGATTTTGCCACCATCGTCAATGAGTTCATAGCCGACCTCATAGGTTTTACTATTGAGCAGATAACTCTGCATCACCACTCCGAGGTTGAGGAGTCCCTCGCCGGCGTGGTTGAAGGTGGTGGCGGCTGTGTAGTCGCTGATGGCCACACGCGGGGGTGTGAGCAACACCGCACGGCTGAACGTGGGCGAAGCCTTGCGTCCGGCCTCCAATGCGCGTGAACGGTAGGAGGTGTGCACCACAATGCTTATGGTGTTGTAGTTTTCGTGCAACTTCTTGGTGAGGTCAAACTCACTGCGCCCACGGCCCGAGGATGTGTAGCCCACCTCGCTGTCGTTTACCTCCACGCTCACAGCACCACCTGCACCCTCCACACGGAGAATGAGTTGGGTGTCATCGTGGCGGTAGTTGCGCTTAAAACGGGTTGTGTACTTCACAGCCCCATCGGCCAGTGAGTCCACCTGCCACTTGTCGAGTTCCACCATCAAGGAGGATTCGGTGCCGCCTGCCAAAGCCTCCTCCCTTGTGGGGTAGGGGGTGAGGGCGGTGCGGTGTACCAACATATTGTGCGAGGAGGGAGCCCCCTGTGCGAAGGCCTCCAACGCTTTGGGTGTGCGGTCAATCTCCCAGTCGAAGATGGGTATATCATCGGTCTGCGCCAGAGCCACAACGGGGGCGCAAAGAAGTGTCAGAAGGAGGGCAAAAAGTGATTGTTTGCTCATAATGGTGAATTTATTTGTATATTTGGGCCTAAAATTAACGTTTTTTTGGCAGATAACGAAACTTCCGGCGTGATAGATAACGAAAAATATCCGCTTCTTATTTTCCCCGCTGCCCCACTTCGCTTGCGTGAGAGTGGTGGTGTGGTGGAGGTTTTTGTGCCCACACGTGGCGGGTGGCTTGAACTTACTCCCGAGGAGTGGGTGCGCCGACACGTGGTCGAACACCTCTGCTGCCACCTATGCGTACCCCCAACCCACATCTCCGAGGAGTATCCCGTGCCTCTCAATGGGCAGAACCAAAGGGCTGATATTGTGGCCTTTGGTCCCGATATGAAGCCGTGGATTGTGGTGGAGTGTAAGGCTCCCACCGTGGCTTTGAGCGATGATGTTGTGGCTCAGGTGGTGAGGTACAACAGCGTTATTGGTGCCCCCTACGTGGTGGTTACCAACGGACTGGAGGAGCGTTCCTATGTACGCACCGACAGAGGCTATGCCCCCTGCGAATTTCTATTGTAGGGGGAGTCTGTGGCTCCTACTTCAGTGCAATTATCGACCAAAGGTGGTCCTGCACATCGTCCAACTTCTGCGTAATCTCCTTTTGTGCCTCCCTGATGCTCTCGGCCAAGCGGTCCGACTCGGTCAGCGGTGCCCTGTAGCCATACCCCTCAAAGGGGCGCACCAAGAGGTAGTTTTCGCCGCCATCGGCCAGCAGGATGTTGTCCACATAGAAAATGTCGTTGTAGCACTCAGGGTCGCCCGATTTTATCAGCGTACCAATCGGTGGCAGGGTGCTCAACTCCACACAACCTCCTGTGGTCCACCCTTCGGTGTAGTGTATCAGTGTGAATTTCATTTTTCAGAAAGAGATATGATTTGAGTGTTGGTTGCGAAAATCAACTAAAAAAAACGACACCTCCCCCACGCAGTGCAGGGAGAGGTGTCGGTGTGTGTCGCCACTATTAGTGGCAGTGGCCGCAGGAGCACTCATCGCCACACTCGCCCTCGTGGTCGCAACCGCCTTCGCAACCGCAACCGCACGAGTGGGGATAGTCGTCATCGGTGGCCTCGTGAACATCCACAACCTCACCCTCAAAGTTGAGAGTCTTGTCGGCCATCGGGTGGTTGAAGTCCATCTTCACTGCCTCATCGCTAACCTCCTTAACGACACCAATCACGGGCTGACCCATCTGTGTCATCATAGGGATGCGGTTGCCGATGGTAAGAAGGCCCTCCTCAATCTGACCGTTAATCTCAAAGGCAGCCTTGGGCACGTCAATAACCATATTGGGGTTGCTCACACCGTAGCCCTCCTCGGGCGAAAGAGTGAAAGCATATTTGTCGCCAACTTCAAGGCCGAGCAGATACTCCTCAAATTTGGGGAGCAACATACCAATGCCGTAAACAAATTTCAAGGGGGACTCTTTGGTCGCTTGGTCAGCCACCTGACCATCTACTGTGAGCGTGTAGCTGATAGCCACAGCGGTTTCGTTAGCAATTTTCATACTACTATTTTTATTATAAACTGATTTTTGAACTTAGTGATAGAATTCTTACTTGATTGGGTTGATAAGTTGCAGCAGGTACTCGTCAATCCAGTCGGTGGTCGAGCGCACCCACTCCCTTTTGAGGCCCACCACACTGAAGTCCTTGCTCTTGAAGAGATTGAGGCTGCGCACATTGGTGGACAAGATGTTGCAATAGAGCTGGTTCAGACCGAGTATCTGGAACGAGTAGCGAATTAGGGCTTGCAGAGCACTTGAAGCATAGCCGTGGCCCTCATCGTCTTTGTCGTAGATGAGCACACCAACACCCGCCCTGCGGTTGTAGGGGTCAATGTCGAAGAGGTCAATGGTGCCCACAGGCCTACCCGTGCTCTTCGACTCAATCACAAGGCGCACCTGACGAGTCTCAAAGATGTCATACCTCTGCTCCTCAATGAAACGGCGCAGGATATACTTCGAGAAGGGGGCCATAGTGCCGCTGACCTTCCACACGTTGGGGTCGTTCTCCCAACGGTAGAGGATGTCAACGTCCTCGACCTCCAATGCTCGGAGTTTGATTATGTCCGTTTCCAGTGCGTTCATATTCTCGTTGTTGTCTTACAAACCGATAACCTTGTTGCGGATGAGCATAGCCACACCCAAAGCACCCGCATCGGCCCCCATCTGAGAGAGGCGGAAGGTGGTGTCTTTGTAGACAAGGTTCATCGAATACTTGTTTGTGGCCGACTTGAGGGGCAACATCAGGTAGTCGCCCGCCTGTGCCATATTACCGCCAATAATCACCTCCTCGGGGTTGAAGATGTTGATGAGGAATGCAATACTCTTACCAATCTTCTCGCCCGCCTCCTCAATGAGTTCAATCGAGAGGTTATCATCGTTCTTGGCTGCGTTGATGATGTCGTCAATGTGGATGGTCTCGCCTGCGGCCCACTTGTCGCGCAAGATGGTGTTCACACCCGAGGCAATCTGCCCCACAATCTTGTTCTCAATGGCAATACCACTGACCTCCGTCTCCAAACATCCCTTCTTGCCACACACGCAGATAATCTCATTATTAAAGAAAGGTGTGTGGCCAAACTCGCCCGCAAAACCACTCTTGCCATAGTAGAGTTTACCATCGGCAATGATACCGATGGCCACACCACGACCGAGGTGAAGGTAGAGAAGATTTTTGACCTTGTTTTGGTCATCGGCATAATACTCCGCATAGCACCTCGCTCTGGTGTCGTTCTCCACCAGCACGTTGATACCCGTGGCCTCCTCAATCACCTCCTTGAGCGACTTTCCACCCTCGGTGAAGTACATATAACTATGTCCTGTCTCGGGATTTACACGACCTGCAATGCAGACACCCATACCGAGAATTTTATTCCTCTCAATGCCGCACGTGTCAAGGAAGTCGTTGATGCGCTGGCAGATGTCGGCCAAGCAACGGGCCTCATCGGTGAGAGCGAATGGGGTGTGGGTTTGCGAAACGATGATGTTGTTTTTCAGGTCGGTAACAATCATACAGATGTAGTCGCGACCAATATCAACACCGGTAAAATAGATGGCAGTGTTGGCAAGACCGAAGATGTTGGGCCTACGGCCACCCGAGGTCTCCACTTTGCCGTTGTCCACCACAATGTTTTCCTCCACCAATTCGCCCACCAACTTGGTCATAGTGGGTACACTAATGTGCAGAGCCTTGGTGAGTTCTGCGAGCGTGGACTGACCGGCAACGGCCATATAGGCTATGATGCTCTGTTTTATCAGCATATTCTTGTGGGATACTCCTTTGAGTCCCTCGGAGTCGTGCTGATAAAAAAAATCTTTCAAAAGTGCCATAGTGAGTTCTGCCAAAATTTTATTTAGCCCTGCAAACATAAGAAATTTTTTTCAAATGGCGCAAGACTTTTTAAAATATTTCAAAATTTTCTTCAATTTTTTTAGAAATAGAGGGGGTGGATGGGAAAAAATTCAAAATTCAAAATTGCCTTTAAGGGCATTAAGGGCATTAAGGGCATTAAGGGCACTGAGGCTTTTAGGGGATTTGTGGGTTTATGGGGGTGATGGGAGTGATAGGGGCGATGGGAGTGATAGGGGCGATGGGAGTGATAGGGGCGATGGGAGTGATAGCACTCTTCCTATCCTTCGTAGTCGCCCTCCCTGCTCTTTTCCACCCCACAAACAAAAATTCTCAATTAACCCACCTTCGGTGGCTTTTAGTTGCTCTCGCTCGGCTTAGTGTGCAAGCACCCTCTGCCCTCGCTTACTCGCAACTTTCTCAATTTTCAATTTTCAATTCTCAATTATATTTGTATCTTTGCGGTGCTTCCGTGTGTGCGCATACGTGCGGAAGTGCGTGAGTAAAGGGGTAAGGCTCTGTAAACCACGCTGTTGAAACGACTAACGCAACAACACAAAAATATAATTTTAACCAAAAATTTAACAATCACTATGAAGATTTCACACATCGAGCATCTTGGCATCGCAGTCAAGAGTTTGGAGGAGTCCATTCCCTACTATGAGGAGGTATTGGGCCTGAAATGTTACAACATTGAGGAGGTAGCCGACCAGAAGGTACGCACTGCTTTCTTCAAGGTTGGCCAGACCAAGATTGAACTCTTGGAGCCCACCTGCCCCGAGAGTACCATCGCAGGTTTCATTGAGAAGCGTGGCGAGGGTGTTCACCACTTGGCATTCGCCGTTGAGGACGTAGCCGAGTCTTTGGCCGAGGCCGAGAGCAAAGAGATTCGCCTCATTGACAAGGCTCCCCGCAAAGGCGCAGAGGGCCTGAATATTGCTTTCCTTCACCCCAAATCGACCAAGGGCGTGCTGACCGAGCTCTGCTGCCCTGGTTGCAAATGTGAGGAGTAGGAGCGTTGCTCACAACCAAAGAGATAATTTTCAAGAAAAACACAACTAATTTTGACGTTAGATTTTTGACGTTAGACAAAAAATTATGAGCGAAATTCAAGACAAAATTGCGAAGTTGATTGAACTTCGTGAGGAGGCAAAAATGGGTGGCGGTCAGAAACGTATCGATGCCCAGCACGCAAAAGGTAAATATACTGCTCGTGAGCGTTTGGCTATGTTGCTTGACGAGGGTAGCTTCGAGGAGTTCGATATGTTTGTAACTCACCGTTGCACCGACTTCGGTATGGAGAAGAGCCACACCTTGGGTGATGGTGTTGTTACCGGTTATGGTACCATTGACGGTCGCCTTGTGTATGTGTTTGCACAGGACTTCACCGTATCGGCAGGTTCGCTGTCGCTCACTATGAGTGAGAAGATTTGCAAGATTATGGATATGGCTATGCGCAACGGTGCGCCCGTGATTGGTCTGAACGACTCGGGTGGTGCCCGTATTCAGGAGGGCGTGAATGCTCTGGCAGGCTATGCCGACATCTTCCAGCGCAACGTAATGTCGAGTGGTGTTATTCCCCAGATTTCGTTGATTATGGGTCCCTGCGCAGGTGGTGCAGTTTACTCGCCCGCACTGACCGACTTCGTGATTATGAAGAAGGACACCTCCTATATGTTCCTCACCGGCCCGAAGGTTGTTAAGACCGTTGTGGGCGAGGATGTAACTCAGGAGCAACTTGGTGGCGCAAGCGTACACGCAAGCAAGAGTGGTGTTACCCACTTTGCTGTGGACACCGAGGAGGAGGCCATCAACATCACCCGCCGCCTCATCAGCTACATCCCCCAGAACAATATGGAGGATACCCCCATTGCTGCTTGCTCGGACCCCATCGACCGCTTGGAGGATTCTCTCAACGAGATTATTCCCGACAATCCCAACAAGGCCTACGATATGTATGAGGTTATCAACGCAGTTGTGGACAATGGCGAGTTCTTGGAGTCGCAGGCTGCCTATGCACGCAACATCATCACCGGTTTTGCAAGGTTTAACGGCCAGAGCGTAGGTATCATTGCCAACCAGCCCAAGTTTATGGCAGGTGTTTTGGACATCAAGGCTTCGTGCAAGGCTGCAAGGTTTGTACGCTTCTGCGATGCTTTCAACATTCCCATCGTAACCTTCGTAGACGTTCCCGGCTTCTTGCCCGGTACCGGTCAGGAGTATGGTGGCGTTATTGACCACGGTGCAAAACTGCTCTACGCCTACTGCGAGGCTACCGTTGCCAAGGTTACCGTTACCTTGCGTAAGGCCTACGGTGGTGCCTACATCGTGATGAGCTCGAAGCACATCCGTGGCGACATCAACTACGCTTGGCCCTGTGCAGAGATTGCCGTTATGGGTGCAAGTGGTGCTGTTGAGGTGCTCAACGCCAAGGAGATTGCCGCTTGCGAGACTCCCGAGGCCAAGGCTGCACTCATCGCCGAGAAGGAGCAGGAGTACAAAGACAAGTTCTCCAACCCCTACCGCGCAGCAAGCTATGGCTACATTGATGACGTTATTGAGCCCCGCAACACTCGTTTCCGCATCATCAGGGCATTGCAGAGCTTGGCTACCAAACGCCTTGTGAACCCTGCCAAGAAGCACGGCAACATTCCTTTGTAGTGGGTGGTGTGTTTGTTTAACCAAATTAAACAGAGAACAATATGAATTGGTCACAAATTTTGTGGATAACTCTGATTGGCTTTTCGATTGTTGCTTTGACCTTGGTGCTGTTGATTTTCATCATCAGGCTCTTTGGTGTGGTGTTTGCCGCCAAGCACAAGCAGAAAGTGGCCAAGAAGAGTGCCGCCAAGGGAGAAGAGGTACCCGCCGAAGTGGTGTTGCCCGGTATGATTTCTCCGGAGGAGGTTGCCGCTATTGCTATGGCGATTAGGTTGGCTGCCGGTGAGGACCACGACCGCGAGTCGGAAATCCTGACCATCCAGACCATCAAGCGTGCATACTCGCCTTGGAACTCGAAGATTCACGGTCTTACCCGTCTTCCCCAACACAAATAATCAACATTGTTAGAAACAAGTTAGAAAAGAGATGAAAAACTATAATTTGAAAATCAACGACAACGAGTACAAAGTGCAGCTCGACAAACTCGACCACAACTCCAAGACTGCTCGTGTTATTGTCAATGGTACCGAATACATTGTTGAGGTAGACGGCGTGAAGCCTATGCCCACAAGCAAACCCCAAGTGTCGAAAGCAACCTACAACGCTTCGGCTCCCACCGCTGCACCCGCAGCCGCTCCTGCCGCTCCCAAGGCAGCAAGCGCAGCAGGCGCAAAGATTGTCAGCCCCCTGCCCGGCACCGTGCTGAACATCAACGTGGCAGTTGGCGACACCGTAGCAGTGGGCCAGACCGTGGCTGTGTTGGAGGCTATGAAGATGGAGAACAACATCTCGGCCGACCGCGCAGGTGTGGTTAAGGAGATTTGCGTAAACAAGGGCGCAACCGTACAGGAGGGCGAGCCTTTGATGATTTTGGGTTAATGTTGAAACAATAGAAATGAGATAGAGATATGACTACACTCCTTTCTTCATTCGTTGGCGAGAGCATCAGCAAGTTCCTCGAGACTTCGGGTATCTATATGATGTTCGCCGAGGCCGGTGGCTGGAAGTGCCTTGTAATGTTGGCACTCGCCTGCTTCCTGCTCTACCTCGCCATCAAGAAGCAGTATGAGCCGCTTCTGCTGCTTCCCATCGCATTCGGTATGCTTCTGACGAACCTCCCCGGGGCGGAGATGTTCCACTCGGAACTCTTCGAGGGAGGCCACGTACATTGGCAGGAACTCGCCGCCAAGGGTGGCCTGTTGGACTACCTCTACTTGGGCGTTAAGTGCGGTATCTACCCCTGCCTTATCTTCATCGGTGTTGGTGCAATGACCGACTTCGGCCCGCTGATTGCCAACCCCAAGAGCTTCCTTATGGGTGCAGCCGCACAGATAGGTATCTTCTTGACCTTCCTTGGTGCTAATGCTATGGGCTTCTCTCCCACCGAGGCAGGTTCGATTGGTATCATCGGTGGTGCCGATGGCCCCACCTCCATCTACCTCACCTCCAAGTTGGCTCCCCAGTTGCTCGGCCCCATCGCCATTGCGGCCTACTCCTATATGGCTCTCGTGCCCGTGATTCAGCCCCCCATTATGAGGGCTCTCACCACCGAGAAGGAGCGTCAGATTAAGATGACCACCCTGCGTCAGGTATCCAAGACCGAGAAGATTGTCTTCCCCATCATCATCACCATCATCATCGCCCTCATCCTGCCCAGCGCAGCACCTCTGATTGGTTGCTTGATGCTCGGTAACCTGATGAAGGAGTGCGGTGTTGTGGACCGTTTGGCCAAGACCGTGCAGAACGAGCTGATGAACATTGTGGTAATCTTCCTCGGTATCACCGTTGGTGCTACTGCCACTGCCGATGCCTTCTTGAACTTCAAGACTTTGGGCATCTTGGCACTCGGTATTGTAGCCTTCTCGTGCGGTACCGCAGGTGGTGTGCTGTTGGCCAAGTTGATGAACGTATTCTTGCCCGAGGGTAAGAAGATTAACCCTCTGATTGGTTCGGCCGGTGTTTCGGCAGTGCCTATGGCTGCGCGTGTGTCGCAGAACGAGGGCTTGAAGGCCAACCCCAGCAACTACTTGCTGATGCACGCAATGGGTCCCAACGTGTCGGGCGTTATTGGCTCGGCGGTAGCGGCGGGTATATTGTTGTGCTTCCTCGGCTAAAAAACTCATATTGCGGGTAAATTTTGCACCGCACTGCGATAAGCGGGCTCCTCATTTGCGTTAAGCAAACTGCGGGCCCGCTTTCTTGTTTGGCACAAAATTCCCCTCGTTTGCGTTTTTTTGTGGTCCAACGTCTTTTTTTAAGGCCCTTAAAGCCCTTAGGGGCCTTAAAGACTTTAGGGCCCTTAATGTCCCTTTCTGCTCTTTCTGCCCTTTCTGCTCTTTCTGCCCTTTCTGCCCTTTTCAAAACAGACGCCCCCGCTGCTGCGCAGCACCTCCTGCTCGGCGGGGCCGCCGAGCGCAATTTCGACCACCCCTCCCGACCTCCCCTATCGTAGGAGAGGGGTACTCAGAGGGGGACAATTTTGAATTTTGGCAAATGCGAGTAAGCGAGCGCAAAGGCTGCGTGCTGGCATCCAAAGGCTTGAAAGAGTGCAACCCCAACATCTACACAAAACAGGCAACGCCTGTGCCGAGCGGGAGCATTTTAGACAAAACAACGTTTTGTCAATTTTGAATTTTGAATTTTGAATTCCCTTTCTGCCCTAACCACCCTCTTCTTCCTAAAATAACACTCCCTTGGCAGACAAAAGCAAGCCCCTCGCTGACACGTCAGCGAGGGGCTTGCGGGTTTGTGTGTGCGTTGTGGAATTAGTATCCCATACCGCCTGCGGGCATTGCGGCAGGTGCGGGGTTTTCCTCCTTCTTCTCGGCCAGTACGCACTCGGTGGTGAGGAACATCGAAGCGATGCTTGCAGCGTTCTCCAGCGCAACCCTTGCCACCTTGGTGGGGTCGATGATGCCGGCCTCAAACATATCCTCATAGCGGTCGGTGCGAGCGTTGTAGCCAAAGGCACCCTCGCCCTCCTTAATCTTGTTTACCACAACCGAGCCCTCGCCACCGGCGTTGGCCACGATTTGGCGCAGGGGCTCCTCAATGGCCCTACGCACGATGGCGATACCTGTGGTTTCGTCATCATTGTCGCCCTTGAGGTTGGCAATGGCATCGGCTGCACGGATGTAGGCCACGCCACCACCGGGGATGATACCCTCCTCAATGGCTGCACGAGTGGCGGCCAGAGCATCGTCCACACGGTCTTTTTTCTCCTTCATCTCCACCTCGGTGGCGGCACCAACGTAGAGGACTGCCACGCCACCTGCCAATTTGGCAAGCCTCTCCTGCAACTTCTCACGGTCGTAGTCGCTGGTGGCGTTCTCCATCTGGGTGCGGATTTGTGCCACACGTGCAGCAATGGCCTCCTCGGCACCTGCACCATCAACGATGGTGGTGTTGTCCTTGGAGATGGTAACCTTGTCGGCCACACCGAGCATATCCACGGTGGCGGCATCCATACGCAGACCCTTGTCCTCGGTGATTACGGTAGCGCCCGTGAGGATTGCGATGTCCTCCAACATCTCCTTGCGCCTATCGCCAAAGCCGGGGGCCTTCACTGCGGCCACCTTCAGCGAGCCACGCAGTTTGTTCACAACCAGTGCGCTGAGAGCCTCGCCATCCACATCCTCGGCCACGATAAGCAGCGAGCGACCGTTTTGTGCCACGGGTTCCAACACGCCCATCAACTCCTTCATTGTGGAGATTTTCTTGTCGGTCAGCAGGATGTAGGGACGCTCCAACACAGCCTCCATCTTCTCGGTGTCGGTAACGAAGTAGGCCGAGATGTAGCCCCTGTCGAACTGCATACCCTCAACAACGTCCACGTGGGTGTCGGTGCCTTTGGCCTCCTCCACGGTGATAACGCCCTCTTTTTTAACCTTACCCACGGCCTCGGCGATGAGTTTACCGATGCTGCTGTCGTTGTTGGCCGAGATGGTTGCCACCTGCTCCACTTTCTCGAGGTTGTCGCCAACCACTTGGCTCTGGCCCTTGATGTTCTCCACCACTGCGCTCACAGCCTTGTCGATACCTCTTTTGAGGTCCATAGGGTTGGCACCTGCGGTAACGTTTTTGATACCCACGCCGATGATGGCCTGTGCCAACACGGTTGCGGTGGTGGTACCATCGCCTGCGTCATCGTTGGTTTTGCTTGCCACATCCTTCACGAGTTGTGCGCCGATGTTTGCGAAGTTGTCCTCCAACTCCACCTCTTTGGCCACGCTCACACCATCTTTGGTGATGTGGGGTGCGCCGAATTTCTTATCAATAATCACATTGCGACCTTTGGGGCCGAGTGTTACTTTCACTGCATTTGCCAAGGCATCTACTCCCTCTTTGAGCAGTTCCCTTGCCTCCACGTTATATTTAATCTCTTTTGCCATATTTTTTTCTTTGTTTTTAACTTCTTTTTAAGGACTTTAAGGGCTTTAAGGGCTTTAAGGGCTTTAAGGACCTTAGGGCCCTAAAAAAAACTTATCCCAGAATTGCCACGATGTCGGCCTGCTTCATAACGAGGTAGTCCTCGCCATCAATGTGAATTTCGGTGCCGGCATACTTACCATACAATACGGTGTCGCCAACAGCCACCTCCATCTTCACCTCGGCAGTACCCGGGCCAACGGCCACAACCTTACCTGCGAGGGGTTTCTCTTTTGCTGTGTCGGGGATGTACAGACCGCCTGCGGTCTTCTCCTCTGCGGGGTTGGGGAGTACCAACACCCTGTCCGAAAGGGGTTTTACGTTCATTGTGTTTGTCGTGTTTTTTTGTATTGTTTGTTACTTATTCGTTTTGTTGCTTTTTGCGGCTAACACCCACACAAGGGGCAATCTCTGTGCCAAACCAACTTTTGTGCCATTTTGACACTCTGCCACGTCAGCAGGGCGTGGGCACAATGCGGGAGCCCATTCCCTACGGCCTCTACTCTTGCAGGAGTTCAAAGGCTTTCAGCAGGGTGGGGTCGGCAGGCCAAATCTGCGAGAAATAGCCATTGTCCTGCAACTCGGTGTTGCGTGCAATGTAGGCCCTCAGGAGCGACTCAATGAGCACCCTCGACTTGGCAATCTCGGCTCGGTTGGGCTTGATACCCTTCTCGGAGGCATAGCGCACAAAGTCCTCCAAGAGAGCCTTGTCGCCATTGAGGAAGGCCTCCAACTGCTCCACCGTGCGGATGGAGTTGATGGCTTTGCGGTGCTTGTCGGCATAGTCGAGCGTGTAGCGGTAGAGGATGTTGAAGCCCGTAACGGCATAGTAGTATGGTGTCATATCGAGCGTGTCGAGTGGCACAAACACATCGGGCATAATGCCACCGCCACCATAGACGGTCTTACCCTTGGGGGTGGTGAATTTGAGCGAGTCGGCAAAGTGGATGCTGTCGGCCGAGAAGAACTGGCCACTCTCGTAGCGGTTCCAAATGTCCTCATTGTAGCCCTCGGCCCCACGCACAAAGGGTTTTTGGATGGAGCGGCCCGTGGGGGTGTAGTACTTGGCCACGGTTAGCCTTATGGCCGAGCCGTCATTGAAGGGTATCTGGCTCTGTACAAGGCCCTTGCCAAACGACCTGCGGCCCACAATCGTACCTCTGTCGTTGTCCTGCAACGCACCGGCCACAATCTCGCTGCTCGATGCGCTATACTCGTCAATCAGCACCACCAGTGGCAACTCCGTGAGCCTGCCACCGCCTGTGCTGAACTCCTTCTGCTGGACACCCAAACGGTCCTCGGTGTATACCATCAGCCTGCCCTCGGGCAGGAATTCGTTGGTCATCAGAATGGCTTGGTCCAGATAGCCGCCACTGTTGCCGCGCAGGTCGAAAATCAGGCTCTGCATACCCTCTCCTTTGAGCCTGTCAATGGCCTCCACAAACTCCGTGTGGGTGGTGCGGGCAAAACTTGTCAGCCTCACATAGCCCACCGTGGGGCGTATCATAAAGGCAGCGTCAATGCTCTTCATCGGAATCTTGTCCCTCGTGATGGTAACATCCACAAGGCCCTCCACATTCTGCCTCTCAATGCCGATGGTTACCTTTGAGCCACGCTTGCCACGCAACCTCTCCACCACCTTGTTCTGCTCAATCTTGCGCCCCGCCACGGTGTCGCCATCAATCGTAACGATGCGGTCGCCGGGCAACACACCCGCCTTGTAACTTGGGCCACCCGCAATGATGTTGAGCACCACCACAGTGTCGGTGGCCATATTGAACACCACGCCAATGCCGTCAAACTCTCCCTCCAAGGGCTCGTTCACAGCCTGCATATCTTTGGCCGAGATGTAGGTGGAGTGGGGGTCCAACTGCTCCATAAGTCGGGGCATTAGGGCCTCCACGATGCTGTCCTTGTTGATTGGCTCCACATAGATGCGCTCCACCAACCCCAACGTGAGGTCAAGTTTGGAGGCAGCCCTTGAGGGGGCAGTGGCCGAGGTGGTTTGTTTGGCAGCCGAAGGTGCCAAGCGTTGGCTCCCACGGAATATGGTGTAGCCCATCCACACACCGAGAGCCAGCGCACAGGCGGCAATGGTGGGTATCCAGAGGGCAAAATGTTTGCTCTTCATAAAGGTCTTTGTTACTCTTATTTGTTTTTGAACTTATACGACAGGCCCACCGTTGCAGAGTATTGGTATTGGGGCTTGGGACTTGCCGAATGGAGGTAGTAAATCACTCCATAGAGTTGTATGCTCATATATTTCGATAAGTTCACATCCACCGTGTTGTCCCACCTTACCGTAGGGGGCGAGGCGAGGTTGGTAAAACCATAGAGCGTGCTGCGGTAACGCAACTTCTTCTTGAAGAAGTGCTGGTCAAACGACACATTGACCGAAGGACCAATCATACTGTAGACCTTCTCGCCCGCAGGCACACCATTGAGCCCCTGCTCATAGAGCCTCTCATCCAACATTGATACCATATTGCCCGCAATGGGCGAAAGGGTAACTTTGTAGGGGGCACCCTTGGGCGCATAGGTGAAACCTCCCGATACATCAAAATAGCCCGGCGACATAAAGGCCGACTTGAGGGTTTCGTCCGTGCGCGACACCCTTCCATCGGTAAATTGGGTGCGGAAGTTAATCGTTACGGAGTAGGACCAACTGCCCTGAATGTCCCACGAGAGGAGTTCTTTGATTTTTAGTTCATCCACATTTTTGAAGGGGGTCTTGTCGATGTAGTTGATACCATAGCGGGCATTGACCGTGAGGTCGCTGGCAAACTTCTTGTGCTTAAACTGGTGGCGCATAAAAAGCGTGGCAAGGCCGGAGAAGGTGTTGTTGCCACCCGCTGTCCAGTTCTCAAACTGCAAGGCCGAGGTCTGGAAGGTGGTCTGTATCTCCAGCGTGTTGCGCTGTTTGCGGATACGCCTGCGCTCGGCCAGCCAAGCGGCGTGGTCGTAGTAGTCGTTTTGGATGTGGTTGTCCACAAAACCGCCAAAAGCCTTGTAGGGGTCGCTCTTGACCTCCTCACGCTGCTCCGGCTGGCGGCGCTGGATGGTAAACTGCGCCCGGGCGTTCCCCACGGAGAACACCACAGCCACCACAGCCACCACCATTTTGCAGACAAAACTCCTACTCATAAGACTTTCCTATATGCGCATAAAAATATATGATTGCACAAAGATAACGATTTACGCCAAAATTACGTACATTTGCATAGAACTAAATCAACACGACAATCTAAAAAACACACACGATATGAAATATTTTGGAGCACACGTTAGCGCAGCAGGTGGTGTTTACAACGCACCCCTCAATGCACAAGCCATAGGAGCCACCGCCTTTGCCTTCTTCACCAAAAACCAACGACAATGGTTTGCACCCTCGCTCTCGCCCAAAGATATTGAGGCCTTCCGTAGCGAGTGTGAACGCCTTGGCTTTGCCCCCAACCAAATACTCCCACACGACTCCTACCTCATCAACCTCGGACACCCCGACCAAGAGGGGCTCGATAAGTCGCGCGGCTCCTTTGTGGAGGAGATGTACCGCTGTCAGCAGTTGGGGCTCGACAGGCTCAACTTCCACCCCGGCAGCCACCTCGGGCGCATATCGCTTGATGAGTGTCTGGACCGCGTGGCCGAGAGTATCAACATCGCATTGGACAAAACGCAGGGCGTTACGGCCGTGATTGAAAACACCGCAGGTCAGGGTACCAACGTGGGCTTTGACTTTGCACACATCGCCCACATCATCGACCGCGTGGAGGACAAAACGAGGGTGGGCTACTGCATCGACACTTGCCACGCCTTTGCCGCAGGCTACGACCTCTCCTCCACCGAGGCGTGTGAGCGCACCTTTGCGCAGATTGACAGCATCATATCGCTTGACTACCTGCGAGGTATGCACCTCAATGAGGCTATGCGCCCACTGGGTAGCCGCATTGACCGCCACGAAAGGCTCGGGCACGGACAAATAGGCTGGGAGTGCTTTGAGTATATCGCCCGCAACCCCCGCTTCGACAACATCCCCCTCGTGCTTGAAACCATAGACGAGAGCCTCTGGCCCGAAGAAATCGCCAAACTCAAAGCGCTGTCGGAGAGGAATTGAGAATTGAGAATTGAGAATTGCGAATTGTCCCCCTCTAAGTTAGAGGGGGTGCTGCGGAGCAGCGGGGGCGTCTGTTTTGGAAAGGGCAGGAAAGGGCAGAAAGGGCAGAAAGGGACATTAAGGGCCCTAAAGTCTTTAAGGCCCCTAAAAAAAGACGTTAGACGATTGACTACAAAAAGTGCAGAGAGCGGGATGAATGCAAGGCGCACAAGAAAACCACCTCCGCAGTTTGCTTAAACGCAAATGAGGAGGTGGTTTATCGCAGTGCAACGTAGCAGTCGCCCGCTATATGCACTTTTTTTATTTGATGCGCTCGTAATACTCACGAGTGCGAGTATCAACCCTAATCTTGTCGCCCGTGTTGATGAACAAAGGCACCTTAACGGTTGCACCGGTGTTCACGGTAGCAGGCTTGAGCGAGTTGGTCGAAGCGGTATCGCCACGCACACCGGGCTCGGTGTAGGTAACCTCCATATCAATGATGGGGGGCAACTCAGCGGTGAGGGCCAACTCCTTCTCGGTGTGGAACATAACCTCCAAAATCTGACCGTCTACCATAAGGTCGGAGTTCTCAATGAGGTCCCTTGGGATGGTAATCTCCTCAAAGGTCTCCATATGCATAAGGTGTACACCGAGGTCGTCTTCGTAGGTGTACTGATAGGGGCGGCGCTCCACGCGCACGGGCTCGATTTTCTCACTCACCGAAGAGTAGGTCTTGTCGAGTACGCGACCATTCTCAAGGTTTTTCAGTTTGGTACGGATGAAAGCGGGGCCTTTGCCGGGCTTAACGTGCTGGAAATCGACAACGAGGAAGGTCTTGTTGTCCATATCAATACACATACCGATTTTGATGTCTGATGCTGTTGCCATAGTAGTGTTTGTTATTTTGTTTAGACTAAAAATTTTCGCTTTGCCAATGTTTGTTCTTTTACCCCAAGGGGCGTTGAGCCTACAAAAGTAGTAAAATTTGTGTAAAAACCTACAAATTTACCGTAAGAATGTCAGTTTTAAGCCCCTTTCGGCCTATGGCTTCCAACACTCGGGGTAGGGCATACATCATATTTTTGGAGGCCTTGACCGAGTCGTGGAATACGATGATGTTGCCGGGGTGTAGGTGTCGGATGACCTTTTGGGCGCAACGTGCGGGGGAGACTTTGTGGTTGTAGTCCTCCGAGATGTTGTTCCACATCACCACTCGCCACCCTTGGCTGCGCATTGTGCGCACCTCTCGCAGGGCAATGCGACCATAGGGAGGGCGGAAAAGGCGCGTGTGGGGCAGGAACTGACCGGCCTTGTAGGCACTGGCCATATACTCATCGCTACTGACGAGCCACCCTCGGGTGTGGTTGTAGGAGTGGTTGCCTATGGCGTGGCCTCGGCGCTCAATTTCCTCAATGAGTTCGGGGTACATTTCGGCGTTGTTGCCAAGGCAGAAGAAGGTTGCTTTGGCACCATAGTTGTCCAAAGTGTCGAGTATGAACTCGGTGATTTTCGGGGTGGGCCCATCGTCAAAAGTGAGATAGACAGTGTCGTTGCTCTCCACCTGCCACAGCATAGTGGGGGTGTTCTTGCGCATTATTTTGGGCCAACGGAAATACATATCAATTTTTGGGGCTGTTTGTCGCAGACAAAGGTATGAAATTTTGACAAAATTTGCTATCTTTGCGGTAAGAGAACAAATAAAGTGCAAGAAGTGATGACTATGGGAAGGAATTTTTTGAACAAATTGGTTGGGATGCTGATTGTGATTGGTGCCGGTGTGGTGCTGATTGGTTGCGACTCCTCGACCATAGGCACCGGCAAACAGGCTGCCGGAGGTGCCCCCTATGAACTTATCGCTGTGGTGGAGAAGCCTCAGTGGGAGGGCCCCGTGGGCGACACCTTGCGTGAGGTCTTTGCACAGCCGGTGGACTATGTGAACCAATATGAGCCCCGCCTTGACCTGATGAGGGTTATGGGTAGTGCCTTTGAGGGGTTTATTAAAGTACACCGCAATGTGCTCTTTGTTACGGTTGCTCCCGACAAACCACTTGGCACTTCGGCCGTGAAGGAGCGCTACTCCGATGGGCAACTTATCGTCTACGTTACCGCCCCCAATGACGAGGCTATGGCAGCCTACCTCTCCGAAAACAAGGAGGAACTTGTGAAGGCCTTTGAGGATGCCGAGAGGGAGAGGGCCATCCGCCTCAATAAAAAGCACAAGGAGGGCGTGATGGTGGACAAGATTAAAAAGATGTTTGGCTTCCACATAGACCTTCCCCGTGGCTACACTTCGCGTGGCACCAGTGGCGACAGCCTGCTGGTAACCTCGTTTGAGTATCCGCTGGCCACACAGGGCATCGCCATCTACTCCTACCCCTACACGGGTAAGAGCGACTTTGAGAGGGATAACCTTATCAAGCAGCGCAACAACTTTGTGAAGAACATCCCCGGCCCCTCGGATGGCTCCTATATGAAGACGGTGGATGTCTACACTCCGGAGGTTAAGTACAAACGTATCAATGGCAGGTTTTGGGCCGAGATGCGTGGTTTTTGGGACTTGGAGGGCGACTTTATGGGTGGCCCGATGTTGAGTTGGAGCACGCTTGACACGGAGAACAATAGGGTGGTGTGCATCGACTGCTATGTCTTTTCGCCCAAGCACGGCCAGAGGGACCTGCTGCGTGGCCTTGAACACCTCATCTACTCGGTGGAATTCCCCACGGCAGAGGAGGCAGCTGAGGTGAAAAAATAGGCGTGCGAGAGAGGAAGAAACTGAGAATAATCAAAATAACCAAGAGAAAGATAGAGAAACTTATGGTACTCAAAGAGAGAATTAAAGCCATCCTCACCCCTCGTAATGTGGTTGCGTGGTTGGGCGTGGTGCTGGGCGTGGTGGTTATGTCCGCAGGTTTTGTGCTCTTTACCAACCCCTATAAAATCATCCCCGGCGGAGTCTATGGTTTGGGCCGCGTGTTGCACCACATCTTCCCTGCCATACCGACAGGTACGTTTGGTTTTATGTTCGACATCCCGCTGATGATTACGGGCTTCTTGATTTTCGGCAGTTCGTTTGGAGCCAAGACCATCTTTGCGGCCCTGCTCACTCCGGTTGTGATGAACAATATGACCAGCTGGATTGGTGAGAACCCCGCCGATGGAGTGTCGCTGCTGAGCACGATGTTCAACTTCTCGGACAACCTGCTGATGGCGGCCATATTTGGTGGTCTGCTGATTGGTGCCGGCACGGGTATCATCATCCGCAGCGGAGCCACCTCGGGCGGTACGGACATCGTGTCGATGATATTGAGCAAGTATCTTAGGGTGAAGTTTTCGAGCGCGATGTTTGGTGTGGAGAGCTGCATCGTGTTGGTGGGTATGATTGTCTTTGCCGACTACACCCTGCCTCTCTACTCGCTCATTGCCATCTTTGTGAGTGCCAAGGCTCTCGACTTTGTGCTGGATGGTGCAAGTTACGAAAAACTGCTTTTTGTCATCTCCGACCACAGGGATGAAATCAAACACTTCATCCTGCACGAGATGGGGCGTGGTGGTACGTGGATACACTCCAGTGGTATGTACACCGACAAGGAGCGCGAAATGGTTTTCCTCGTGGTGAGCCGCAAGGAGATTGCTCAGGTGAAGCACAAGATACACACCATAGACAAGGATGCCTTCGTGGTGGTTGTAGATGCCTACGAAACCTATGGCGATGGCTTCAAGCAGTTTGACCCCGAAACGGAAAAGAATACGAACAACGCATAGAGGCGTATGCAAAACGCTTTTTTGCGCTCAACCCAATCAATAATCCCGAACTAATGAAGATTGCACGAGCCACAACAGGTGGCGGAGAGAAACTCTACATCGAAACATACGGTTGCCAAATGAATGTTGGCGACACCGAAATCATAGTATCCATAATGCAGGCCGAGGGTTATGAGTACACCCGCAACATCGAGGAAGCCGACATCATCCTTGTGAACACCTGCTCGGTGAGGGACAATGCCGAACAGCGCATTTGGGGCCGACTCAAGGAATTCCACCGCTACAAGAGGGCCAAACGCTCGCTTGTGGTGGGCATTGTGGGCTGTATGGCCGAGAGGCTCAAGGAGCAACTGCTGGAGAAGGAGCCCATTGTGGACATCGTTGCCGGCCCCGACACCTACCGTGATATGCCCAAGTTGGTGCAGGCGGCAAGGGCAGGTGGTAAGGGTGTGAATGTTGCCTTGTCGCAGGAGGAGACCTATGGGGACATCCGCCCTGTGAGGCTTGACAGTAATGGCGTGAGTGCCTTCATCAGCATTATGAGGGGGTGCATCAATATGTGCTCCTACTGCGTGGTGCCCTACACCCGAGGCATTGAGCGCAGCCGCAACCCCGAGACCATCCTGCGTGAGGCCCGAGAGTGCTACGAGGCGGGTTATAGGGAAGTAACCCTGCTGGGCCAAAATGTGAACTCCTACCGCTGGAGAAGTGGTGGCGAGGGCGAGGAGTGTGTGGACTTTCCGCGACTTATGGAGATGGTGGCCGCCGTGGCTCCCGACCTGCGTGTGAGGTTTGCCACATCCCACCCCAAGGACCTCTCCGATAGGCTTATTGAGGTTATGGCCTCCCACCCGAACATCTGCCGAGCCATCCACCTGCCAGCGCAGAGTGGCAGTAGCCGTATGTTGCAGATTATGAACCGCAAGTATACCCGCGAGTGGTACCTGGGCCGCATTGCAGCCATCCGTGCCGCAATGCCCGACTGTGCCATCACCACCGACCTCATTGCGGGCTTTTGTACCGAAACGCTTGAGGACCACGCCGAAACCCTCTCGCTTATGAGGGAGGTGGGCTATGAGAGTGCCTTTATGTTCAAGTTCTCAATGAGGCCCAACACCTATGCGGCACGCCACCTTGCAGACGATGTGAGCGAGGAGGAAAAGACTCGCCGCCTGACGGAGATTATCAACCTCCAGAACGAACTCTCGGCCGAGAGTAACCGCAGGGATGTGGGCAAGGAGTTTGAGGTGTTGGTTGAGGGCCACTCCAAGCGTAGCGAGGCCCAACTGTGTGGCCGCACATCGCAGAATAAGATGGTGGTGTTTGACGCAGCCGAGGGTATCAAGGCGGGCGACTACGTGAGGGTGAAGATTACCGACTGCTCCTCTGCCACCCTCTTTGGAAGTCTGGCACCGAAAGCCTAATGGCAGGAAGGAGAGTATGGGAATTCAAAATTGACAAAACGTTGTTTTGTCTAAAATGCTCCCGCTCGGCACAGGCGTTGCCTGTTTTGTGTAGATGTTGGGTTTGCACTCTTTCGAGCCTTTGGATGCCAGCAAGCAGCCTATGCGCTCGCTTACTCGCATTTGCCAAAATTCAAAATTGATTTTCTTTAATACCCTTTAAGGCCCTTAGAGGCCTTAGGGGCCCCAGTTGGCCCAGTCGGCAACAGACGCCCCCGCCCTTCGGGCACCCCCCCTCTAACTTAGAGGGGGACAATTCTCAATTCTCAATTCTCAATTCCTGAAGAAGTGGTCCACGGGGCCGTGTCCGTGCCCTATGGTGTAGCGGGCACCGGAGATGATGGCTCCGTTGATGTACTCTTTGGCCGCACGTGCCGCATCGTCAAGCGTGAGTTCCTTGGCGAGGGCAGCAGCAAAGGCCGAGGAGAGGGTACACCCTGTGCCGTGGGTGTTGGGGGTGTGGATACGCACCGAGGGCAGTTCTATGGTGGTGTCGCTCTCGGCGTTGTAGAATATGTCCACGAGCTGCTCTTCCGTGAGGTGCCCCGCTTTGAGCAGCACCGACACCCCACCAAATCGTTGCGAGAGGAGCCTTGCCACTGCGGGCAACTCCCCATTGCGTTCAATCTTCACATCGGCCAAAATCTCCGCTTCGGGAATGTTGGGCGTGATAACCCTTGCGAGGGGGATTAGTTCTGCCTTGAGGGTGTCTATTGCGCTCTCCTCCATAAGCCTATGTCCGGAGGTGCTGACCATCACGGGGTCCAGCACAATATTTTTTGCTCCGTGGGCACACAGCCGAGCGGCCACTGCACGCACCACCTCCGAGGAGTGTAACATCCCGATTTTCACCGCATCGGCTCCGATGTCGGAGAGCACAGCGTCAATCTGCCCCTCAAGTATCCCTATGGGCACGGGGTGTACGGCCTCCACACCGAGTGTGTTCTGCACTGTTATGGCGGTTATGGCCGAGGCTGCAAAGCAACCCATTGCGCTGATGGCCTTGATGTCGGCCTGTATGCCTGCTCCACCGCCCGAGTCGCTACCGGCGATGGTGAGCACCTTGTTGTATTCCATAGTCTTGTGTTCCTAAAAGTGTCTGTATCCTTGTAAGTTGAGTTGTGTGGGCACGCCCTGCGAGAGCCACTTGATGGTGCCTGCGGGGCCCTCCACGATGCGCCCGATGGGGTAGAGGGGAAAATCGACCACCGAGGGTAGGCGCTCCGTGCCGACCACCAAGAGTTCAAAATCCTCGCCCGCAGCGAGGGCCAATTCGGCAATGTTCCACCCCCTGCGCCCGCCTTCGAGGCACAACTCCTCGGAGGTGGGCACCAGTGCAATGTCCACCTCGGCAGCCACCGCCGAGCGGCCCAATATGTGCCCCAAGTCGGAGGCGATACCATCGGAGATGTCCATCATTGCGTGTGCCTCGCCACTGTGGGCCAATGCGTAGCCCTCGGAGAGTCGTGGGGTGGGGGTGTAGTGTCGCTCCACGAGCCTTGTGGCTTCGGCTGTGCGCTCACCATCGGGGGAGAGAATTACTTTGAGCCCTGCGCCCGAGTCGCCCAAGGGCCCTGTAACGTAGATGGTGTCGCCCACTTGGGCCCCACTACGCAGGAGCGCACGCCCGCTCTCACAACGCCCCACCACAGCCACGTTCACACACACATCTCGCAGTGAACTTGTGGTGTCGCCACCCAGCAGAGGAGTGCCATAGCGACTGAGGGTGCGGCAGAAACCCTCCACGAAACGCTCGGCCCACTCGCCCTGTGCATCCTTCGGCAAGGCTACCGAGAGGAAGGCCCCAATGGGGATGGCTCCCATAGCGGCAATGTCGCTCAGATTGACCGCTGCGGCCTTGTGGCCCACCTGCTCGGGGGTGGCATCGGAGCGCAAAAAGTGTACCCCCTCAACGAGCATATCGGTGGTTACCATCGTGTCGCCGCCTTCGCCGTAGGGAACAACGGCACAGTCATCGCCAATGCCCACCACCCCCGAGGGTAGTGTGGCAGCGGCACATAGGCTGCGAATTTTCTCTATGAAATCAAACTCTCCCATTGTGTTTTTTCAATAATTGCTTTGTCGGTGTGCGTGAGTGTGGGGCTATTTCTTCTTATCCCCATAGTAGCCCCAATTCCAGAAGGCCCACTCATACTCGGCAGCAATAAGGTAGGCCTCGGTCATAGCCTTGCGTTGCTCCTCGGTGGCCTCGGCAGCAAGGCGGTCGCAGAGTTCGAGCACACGGCGGGTACCCTCGGTGAAGTCCTCCGAGGCGTAGGTTGCTACCCACTCGGCATAGGGGTTGGGGTTGGGATTGCGGTGGGCGTAGATGTAGAGCCCCACCTCGTTGTATATCCACATACAGGGCAACATTGCTGCCATTGCCAACGGCAACGAGCCCGAGTTGATGTGGTGGCGTGTGTGGGCCATATAGCCGGCCGTAACCTCCGAGGGCTCCACGGCTGTGTTGATGCCGAAGCTGTCAATGAGCATTTGGTGCATTGCGCCCTCGGCCTCCATACCCTCCTTGGCGTAGGCGCGGAACATCGTCTGCATATCCTTGTCGGGTATCATATCAGCCAACAGGAACATCTCCTCGCCATAGTTTTTGATGTAGATTTCGTCTTGTGCAAGGTAGCGTGCAAACTTCTCTTGTGCGAGCGTACCTGCGGCAAGTTCGGTGATGAAAGGGTGAACGATGATGCGCTCATAGATGGGTTTTGAGGCTTCCCACACCTGTTTTGTCCAACTCTCCATAGTGTTTGTGTTGTTTGGTTTTTTGTCTGCTTGTTTGATTATGGCAGCCAACTGCTCGGCTGCTTTGCGGGGCGAGGGGGCCGAACAGATGGCCGACACCACCGCCACGCCATCCGCACCCGCACCGATGACCTCACCCACCGTGGAGGCGTTCATACCTCCAATGGCCACCGTGGGGTGGGCCGACATCTGCACCGCCTTGCGTAGCCCCTCAAGCCCGAAGGGCGCAGCGGTGTCGGTCTTGGTGGGGGTGCCGTAGACGGGCGAAATGCCCACGTAGTCCACATCGAGGCCTCCGGCGACCTCCAAATCGGCAAAGTTCTCCACCGAAAGACCTATGATTTTGTCGCTTCCCAGCAGGCGGCGAGCCACCTCGTAGGGCATATCGCTCTGGCCAATGTGGACACCATCGGCATCCACCGCCAAGGCAACATCAATGCGGTCGTTGATAATCAGTGGCACCCCTGCCGCACGGCACACGGGTTTCAGACGCAGGGCCAACTCCACAAACTCACGGGTGGAGATACTCTTTTCGCGCAGTTGCACCATTGTGGCACCACCCTCCACGGCCTCCCTTACCACCTCCTCAATGGGGCGGCCAAGCGAGAGCGCACGGTCGGTTACAAGGTAGAGCCTTAGGTCGGAGCGTTTCATCTTCTGTGCTATATAATAATATGTGTGTATTGCTCTTATTGTTTCACCTCGCCGATGAGTACCTCGCCGGTGAGGTTGTAGAGTTCGTCAAGGAAGGCGACCTGCATTGAGCCGCTACCCTTTGCCACAGCAGCAGCCCTCTGGCCCGCCACGCCCATCACGGCCATTGCGTGGGCGGCCGACTCCAACGCATCCTCGCCGGTGGCCACAAAGGCTCCCACCACGGCCGAAGCGGTGCATCCCATACCGGTTACGGCAGTCATTATGGGGGCTCCGTTGGCTATGGTTTCGGTGCGTGTGCCATCGGTGATGTAGTCGGTGGAGCCGCTGATTACCACCACCGCACCTGTGCGTTGGGCCAGCACTTGGGCGGCTTCTAGTGCATCGTCAGAGGAGGCTGTGCTGTCCACACCCTTGCTCCTTACATCGGCATTCACAAGGGCCATAATCTCGCTACCATTGCCACGGATAATGGTGGGTTTGCACTGCTCGATGATGTCCCACGCAGTGCGTGTGCGCCACGAGGTGGCACCTGCACCAACGGGGTCCAACACGATGGGTACGCCCCTCTGTCGGGCAGCCTTGCCTGCGGCCAACATACCCTCAATCCACTCCGCATCGAGGGTGCCGATGTTGAGCACCAGAGCACTCGCAATGGAGGTCATCTCCTCCATTTCGGCCTTCCAATGGGCCATCACGGGCGAAGCCCCAATGGCGAGTAGGGCGTTGGCGCTGTTGTTCATTGCCACATAGTTTGTGATGTTGTGCACCAGTGGGCTCTCCCTGCGCACGGCCTCCAAGTGGGCGGCCAATCTCTCTTTGCTAATCATAGTCTTTTGTGTTTTGGTTAATCAATCACTCTCCACTCTCATTGCTGCTTGCCATACCCTTGGAACACAAAAAAACCGTACTCCTTGGGCAAGGAGTACGGCATCGGTTAGTCTGTTTTAGTCAGTAGAAAGTTTTTTATCCCTTATTCTCTCTTTGCGGTACCGCCCTTGTTGGTATTCCCACACTGAGGCGGCCCCTCTACTGCCAATACAAAAAATGTTCACCGTTTCCCTGCGCTGTCATTACACATATCAGGTTCGGAGGGTATCATCTCAGCCACCGCACGATGCAGTAGCACCCCTAACAGCACTGCAAATATAGTTCAATTTTTTGTATCCACAAAGTGATGAACCACAATTTTTCGGGGATGAATGGTTTGTTTTCTCCGCCGAACTGTCAAAAAATGGCACAAAAGTTGTCTTTTGGTGGGTTGTAGGCCCCAAAATGGGGTTTGCAAGAAAAATTCAACCAACAAAAAACACAATCACTAAAACAACATTTTCTGTTATGTCAGCAATTGTAAGGCGCAATCAGGGATGGGTGCCCTCCATTTTGGGCGACCTGCTCGGGGGCGAGTGGCTCGACAGCCGTGCCACTTCGGGCATTACTCCCGCAATCAACGTGAAGGAGACAAAGAAAAACTACCTCGTGGAGGTGGCCGCCCCCGGACTCACCAAAGAGGACTTCGATGTACATCTGAACGAAAACAACGACCTTGTGATTTGTATGGAACGCAAGGTGGAGAACAAAGAGGAGGAGAAGGATACCCACTACCTGCGTAAGGAGTTCTCCTACTCCCGCTTCCAGCAGACAATGCTTCTGCCCGATGATGTGAAGAGGGATGGCATTGACGCCCACGTGGACAAAGGTGTGCTCCACATCACCCTGCCCAAGAAGCCCGAGGCGGTGGAGAAACACGAAGCCCGCAAGATTGAAATCAAGTAGCGCAGAGTGGTTATTGGTGGACCAAAAAGACCATCCACCCCCTACCATCGGAAGAAAATTTGCCCCGACTCCACACACACGAGGAGTCGGGGCAAATTGTGATTAGCGGGTGCAAATTGTGATTAGTGGCAACAGGCACCCGCATTTCTATTTTAACGTGAGTTTTGCGAATTTCAACTTATATTGAAATTCCGAAACATCCGCTTTCTCAAAGAGCCTATCGAGGCTCTTTGACAAGTCCCTCCTTTGTCAAAGGAGGGATTTAGGGAGGAATGTAAGTACTAAACAGCCCACGCAGTGGGCTAAGGGGCTTGCGAAGTCAAGCCCTAACGTTAGTTTTGCGGAAATGGCACAACTGCAAACCCATCATTAACAACAAGTTATAATTGTGCCATTTCCACGAAACTCACGTTATTTTAGGGGTTTGAGGTAGTCCTCAAAGTAGGCGGTAACTTTGTTCATCAGGTGTACTCGGTCGGGCCCGATGACGTTGTGTTCGTGGCGGGGGTAGGGGAAGTAGTCCACCTGCACGCCCTCCACAACACACTCCCTCACAAACGAAAGGCTGTGTTGCCACAGCACCACGGGGTCGATGGCTCCTTGGCAGATGAGCAGTTTGCCACGCAGGTTTTTGGCCTGTGCAATGAGCGAGGTGGCGGCAAAGCCCTCGGGGTTGCGCTCCGGAGTTTGCATATACCTCTCGCCATACATCACCTCATACCACTTCCAGTCAATCACGGGACCTCCTGCCACACCCACCTTGAATACCTCGGGGTGGTGGGTCATCAGCGATATGGTCATAAAACCGCCATAGCTCCAGCCGTGGACACCGATGCGGTCGGCATCCACCCACGGGTGGCTGCACAACCACTCAATACCCTTCATTTGGTCCTCCATCTCGCACACTCCACATTGGCGGTGTATGGCCTTTTCGTACTCCGCACCGTGGTTGAGCGTTCCTCGGTTGTCCATCACAAAGACCACATAGCCTCGCTGTGCCATCAACATCTCCCAACGGCGCAGATTGGCTTGGAAGGAGTTTGTAACCATCTGGCTGTGTGGGCCGCCATAGACGTAGAGTATCACGGGGTACTTCTCCTCGGGGTTGAAGTTGAGCGGGTAGATAAGGCGGTAGTGGTTGTCCCAACGGCCATCGGCACTACGGATGGAGCCGAGTTCTATGGGGGTGTAGTTGTAGCCATCGGTGGGGTCGGGTGCGGTCAGCAGGTTGCGCACCACCTTGCCCTCCTTGGTGGAGGCGAGGTTTACGATGCGGGGCACGTGGAGCGAGGAGTAGTTGTCCACGAAGTATTTTCCATCGGGGCTGATGTGGCAGTTGTGCCAACCGGCCTCGTGGGTGAGCCTTACCACCTTGCCACTTTTGAGGCTCACCTTGGCGAGGTGCTGTTCGGCGGTGGAGAACTCGGCGGTGTAGTAGTAGACCCACTCACCACACCTATCCACATACCTCACATCGGCCTCCACAGGGGTGATGCGGCGATGGGTCCACTCTCCGCTCTTGGGGCTACGCTCATAGAGGTAGAGGCTCCAATAGCCATCCCTCACGTTGGTGGAGTAGATGAATTGGTCGCCCTTGGTGTCCACCCAACGGAGCGGATAGAGGGGCTCCACGTAGCGACTGTCGCTCTCGCCGAAGAGCCTCTCTACGAGGGCACCCGTGGTGGCCGAATAGGCGTTGAGGTGCATCTCGTTTTGCTCGCGGTTGAGCACCTGAATGTAGATGAGCGACCCATCGGGGCTCCAAGTGATGTTGGTCAGGTAGCGCTCCTCGTCAAAGTCCTCCACCTGCATCCACACGGTCTGCTCGGTGGCGGTGTTGTAGACTCCGAGCGATACCTGCTCCGAGGGGAGTCCGTTTTGGGGGTATTTTATGCTTACCAATGAGCCCGTGCGGGTGGTGATGTCGAGCAGTGGGAAGTCGGCCACTCGGCTCTCGTCTTTGCGGTAGAAGGCCACCGAAAGTCCGTCTGGCGAGGGGAACACGCCCCCACTGATGCCAAACTCGTTGCGGCTCACGTGGGAGCCATTGACGATGTTGGGGTCGGTGTCGGTGGTTATGGCCTTGCGCACGCCCCCAATCTCCACATAGAGGTTGCCGGCCTCGGTGAAGTAGCGAGGCAGGGGTGCGGCTTCGGCTTGTGGTGCGGCCTCGGTGGGGTGGTTGGTGCGCACGTCAAACCACTCGGTCTGCCCACTCTCCTTGTTGAGCACACCATAGATGGTGCGCCCCTTGGAGTCGGTGCCCCACGAGGTGCGAATGTTTTTGGGCACGAGTTCGCGCGAAAGGATAGCCTCCTGCATAGTCAAAAGTCGTTGTTTGGGTTGCTGTGCCAGAGCCACTTGGGCCGAGAGGAACAGTGGCAGGGCAAGGCAAAAAAGTCGTTTCATACTCTATGTGTGGTAAAATTGTTGGGGTAAAGGTAGTAAAATTTGTGGGTTTAATCAAAAAATACTATCTTTGGCTGTTTGACTGAATACGTACAACTTAATACACAGATGAAAAACAATGTTGTAACGCTTGAAGAAGCGAAGAAACTGATTAAGTTCTATCCCGACTGGCCGAAGGAGGGTGTAAATTTTGTGGACCTGCTGCCGCTGTTGAGCGATGCAAAGATTTTTAGCGTGATTGTTGAGGAGCTCGGCAAGCACGTTACCACCCCCAACATCGCAGCACCCGAGGCACGAGGTTTTCTCTTTGCAGCCCCCCTGCTGGTTACCGACTCCAAAACCCACACGCTGATTACCTTCCGTAAGAATGGTAAGTTGCCCGCAAAGGAGGGCGACCTTCAGAAGGTGGCCATCGTGAAGGAGTATGGCGAGGACAGCCTCTACTTCCGCAAGAGCGACTTGGAGAACTCGTTGGTTACCGATGGTGTGGTTGAGGTAACAATCCTTGACGACATCCTCGCCACCGGTGGCACTTCCATTGAGATGGCCAAGCACCTTGAGGCTCTCACCGTTACCAAAGATGGTGTGGAGTACCCCGTGAAGGTTAAGGAGTTTGTCTTCTTGGCCGACCTGAGCTTCCTGCACGGCAAGGAGTTGCTGGAGGAGATTGCTCCGGTCTACTCGCTTATCAGTTTTTAGGTAGGAAACACCTTTAACAAAAAAAGATACTACTATGAGAGTTATTATCGAGCAAAATCAAGAAAAAGGTTCGGTATGGGCTGCGGCATACATTGCCGAGGCCATCAATCGCAAGGCAGCCGTTACCAACACACCCTTTGTGTTGGGACTCCCCACAGGCTCCACCCCGCTGAACACCTACAAGGAACTCATCCGACTCAATAAGGAGGGTAAGGTGAGCTTCAAGAACGTCATCACTTTCAATATGGACGAGTATGTGGGCTTGCCTGAGGACCACCCCCAGAGCTACCACACCTTTATGTGGGAAAACTTCTTCTCCCACATCGACATCAACCCCGCCAATGTCAATATCCTTAATGGCAATGCCGAGGACTTGGCAAAGGAGTGTGCCGACTATGAGAAGAAAATCGAGGGCGCAGGTGGTATCGACCTCTTCCTCGGTGGCGTTGGCGAAGACGGACACATCGCCTTCAACGAGCCCTTCTCCTCAATGAGTTCACGTACCCGCATCAAGACTCTCACCGAGGATACCATCCTTGTAAACTCGCGTTTCTTTGGTGGCGATGTTACTTTGGTGCCCAAGTTGGCCCTCACCGTTGGTGTAGCCACCATTCTTTCGGCCAGTGAGGTTATCATACTTGCCTTTGGCCCCAAGAAGGCACGTGCCGTGCAGCAGGGTGTTGAGGGTGCCTACTCGCACAGTTGGACCATCACAGGCCTTCAAACTCACCCCCACGGTATCCTCATTACCGATGAGGCTGCGGCAGGCGAGTTGAAGGTTAATACCTACAAATACTTCAAGGACATCGAGAAGGATAACCTTTTGTAGTGTGTCCTATGTGTGTGGGGTGTAGCACGTTGCTGGACACCACCACGGAAAAAGAAGAGGGCGGTTGAATTAGACTCAACCGCCCTCTTTAATTGTATTCTCTCTCTCGGCCCTACCACACTTATGCCATCTGCCCGTGGAAGAGGTAGATGTTGTAGGCCACAAAGCCGAGGAAGAGCACTGCTCCGCCAAGGCGCGAAAGTTTACCCTTGACACCCAAGAGCATAGTGAGCACCACAGCCGCAGTCATCACTCCATAGTCCACAATGGTAATGTTGGGCGAGTGGAGTGTGAGCACCTGCGAACTTGCGCCGAGGATAAGCGTGATGTTGAAGATGTTGGAGCCGACAATGTTGCCCAATGCGAGTTGGGTGTTCTTCTTTGCCGCAGCGGCCAGTGAGGCTGCAAGTTCGGGCAACGAGGTGCCACAAGCAATCAGGGTGATGCTGATGAACGCATCGCTCACACCGAGGCTCTTGGCAATTACAGTGGCGCAGTCCACAAATTGGGTGCAACCCGTAATCAACACCGCAAGGCCCACGGCAATCAGCACCAAAGCCTTCCACAACGGTATGTCCTTTGCCTCGGCAACCTCCTCCACCTGCGGAGCATTCTTGCCCTCTTTGAGCGAAGAGTAGAGGAACCAAGCAAAGATGGCCAACAACACAATACCATCAATGCGGCCCAAGCCACGTCCTTCGCCAACCCAGAAGTTGAACACCAGCAGAATGAGCACAATGCTCAACAGCAGGCACAAAGGAAGGTCCTTGCGCCTATTCTCACGTGTAATTACCACAGGGCTAATTACGGCCGTAAGGCCCAAAATGGCAAGCACGTTGAAGCAGTTGGAGCCCACCACGTTGCCAATGGCCACGCTGGAGTTGCCATCGAAGGCACCTTTGAGGCTCACAATGAATTCGGGCAAGGATGTGCCGATGCCCACGATGACGGCACCAATCACAAAGTCGGAAATCTTCGCCTTGCGAGCCACACCAACGGCACCATCCACAAACCAGTTGGCACCATAGATAATGGCCAGCAACGAAATAATCAAAATAACGTATGTCATCTATCCTATCTTATAAACTTTTCAACATCTTTGGCCTCCCACACGAACACCTCCGAACAGGGGCGGTACTCATAGGGAACATACTCGTTTAGTTGGCCATAGGCTTTGCCACTCTGCTCGCCACAGAACACATCCAAGCGAAGGGCGCCCGCATCGTAGCGTTCCACCTCTGCCAGTGCGGCAGGGTTCTCTCGCATAGCCTTGTTGATGATGGCGAGGTTCTCTTTGGCAAAGTAGATGCTACTTTGGCGGTAGAGCGTGCCATCTTCTTTGGACTGCCAGCGGGTGCGGGGCAAAAGTCCCCTAAAGACCAACTTTTTGGTAAATTGGTTTTGCATAATGTTTTTTGTTTTTCGTTTGACTTATTTCAAACTCTCCGACACCACCCACAGCGGTGTGCAGCATCGAGCGAAAGCCACGGTTGGCTCTCTGAAAACAAAAAAGCATTGGGCTACAATCGCAATCGGCGCAGATTTATCAGCATCGATTGGGGGGAGAACAAATCAGACGGCCAGAGCCACAACAACACAACTACTCTGCCGGTCTGATTTATATCTATACATTTACCTGATTTGCAAAATTGGGTGGCCATCCTGCGGGGAGTGCTCGTGGGACGTCCCTGCGAGGAGGTCTGAAACGAGGTGCGACCACACGAAATGGTGCGTTCGGCCGAGGCTATGCGTGCCGATGGTGCGCCAAGGGCCATCTCGCCACCTGCCAAGCCCAAATCACGACCTGCGCTGTTGCTCTCTGCATAGGAGAGGGCATCGGTAGCCTCCACAATCTCCACACTCTGCGACACCTTGCCTGCAATCACAGCCGAGGAGTTGGCATAGCAAAAGACCACACACAAAAGGCCCCACAGAAGAGCCTTTGGTAGATATGTCCTAATGGAGTGCTGTTTCATTGTTGCCGTTTTCTCGTTGTATGCCCACGATACGTGGAGCGGTGCAAAGGTAGGGCTTTATGTTGAAAAACGGAAATAAAAGAGCCTAAATAGCGTGTTCGATTTTACTCTTTGGCTCTCCGATGTTTCAACCTTTCGGAGAGGCGGGTGCGCAGAGGAAGGTCGTAGAGCCTGTATGCCGCCCAAGCGAGTGCGATGCTTCCTGCCACCACGGCGAGGGCCACGGGCCACGCTTGCTCAAAATCGTAGCCTCCGTTCCACACCCAGCGGTAGAACACATACATCAGCGGGTAGTGGATGATGTAGAGAGGGTAGGAGAGTTCGCCCAGCAGAGAGCACACCTTGTGGCCCCCACGCTCCACTTCGCCCGAAGCACCGGCCAGCACTATCAGTGGGAATAGCACCGCCACACAGAGGAGTTCATAGAGCCCATTGAGCCACACCCTCTCGGCTCCTCCAATGCGGGGCATAGAGAGCAACACCACAAGGGCAAGCGAGCATAGTAGGAACGAGTGTCGGCACCCACTCCACGCCTTGAAGTTGCGCACCAGCAGCAGACCAAAGGAGAAACTGAAAGTCATACGGAGCAGGCCTCCCCACAGCCCACCATCGGCCATAGTCCAGCCCACACCTATGCTTCCCCCATCGGAGAGTGGGCCTAAGGTCCACCCTGCCACGCCCAAGCCGAGCAGTACAACCACCACCCTCAGCCAACGTGTGGAGAGGTGGCGCAGGGCGAATACATATATTACATTACCCACATACTCAAAAAACAACGACCAAGCGGGCCCATTAAGCGAGAATAGTTCGCCATTGCCCCTTACGTCTACACCCGTACTCGGAGCAGCAGGTATCATCAGGGCAGTCATTAGGGTGGCCAGTAGTACCATACCGAGCGGTGTGGTCGTGCCATCCCAACGCTCACACCCCACAGCAAGGAAAGCCACAAGGCCCACCACAGCGGCCAGCACCACCATCGGGTGTAGGCGCACAAAGCGGCGCAGCAGAAACTCCCGTGTGGTCATACTGCCCGACCGCAACCTCGCATCGTAGGCGTAGCCCACCACAAAGCCCGAGAGTAGAAAGAAAAAGTCCACTGCCAAGTAGCCGTGGTTGAACTTCTGGTCGAGGGGAGAGGTGGCAAAGCCCTCAAAAATGTGGTAACAGATGACCAGCAGGGCGGCCACACCACGCAAGCCGTCAAGAATGAGGTAGTGAGGGCGAGTGGCGGAAGGGGTGGTGTTCATTGTCTTTGTGGGTGGGTGTTTGTTGCTATTTTGAATACAAAGATAGTGTTTGTAGGGTAATTGTAGAGTTTGTCGGAAATCTATTTTTTGCAAAATGACTTTGAGAAACGAAAATAGATTGTTATTTTTGTGGGTGAAGAAACGGAAAGACGTAAAACTAAACTCTATATGAATTACAAAAACACACACAAAGCCCACCCTTGGCACGGTATTGACCCGGGGACTCCCGATGAGGTGAGGGCTTTTATTGAGATTGTACCCACCGACACCGTAAAGTATGAAGTGGATAAGGCCACAGGCTACCTGCAAGTGGACCGCCCGCAGAAGTTCTCCAACATCGTACCCTCGCTCTACGGCTTCCTGCCACGCACCTACTGCGCCGAGAAGATGGCAGAACTGACCAACAAGGCTCTCGCAAGGTTCGATGTGGAGGGCGATGGCGACCCGTTGGACATCTGTGTGCTCACCGAGAAGGACGTAACCCACGGCGACATCATTGTGCGTGCAAGGCCCATCGGCGGTTTGCGCCTGCTCGACCACAATCAGGCCGATGACAAGATTATCGCTGTGCTGATGAACGATGCCATCTATGGCGAGATGACCGACATCGAACAACTCCCCACCCGCATCGTGCGTAGGCTCATCCACTACTTCACCACCTACAAGGACATCCCCGGAGAGCACACCTCACGAATGAGGTTTGTGAGCATCTACGGAGCCGATGTTGCACGTGATGTGATTGCCCGCTCAATGGAGGACTACCAAAACCTCATTGCAGAGGAAGACAACAAAGAGTAGCGACCATAAAAGAGTTGGAGGTTGGGTGTGCCGGAGTGCCAACCACAAACACAACACCCGCAGCAGACACTTTGTGAGGAGTGCAATAGGAAGAGGAGTAGTACATTTGCCACAAAACCTACTTTCTTCCCTGCGAGCAGAGGACCCAGTCCTCTGCTCTTTTTGTTACCCGTGCCTCCCGACCACTCCTATCACTCATAGTCGGCCCAGTCGGCATAATAGGCCCAGTAGACTCAATTAGGCAAAAAAAGTGAGGCTCCACAATCGCGGAGCCTCACTCATATCTTAATCCGTGTTAGGTCAGATTAGAACTTGTAGCTGAAAGCAACCTGTGCGCGGGGCAAGGGAAGAACGGTCCAACCGTCAGCACGACCCTCGTAGCGGCCGAGAGCAGCACCCATACCTACGGTGCAGTCGATACCCCAGTAGGTGTTCAGTTTGAAGTAGTAACCGTAGCTAACGCCAAGACCACCGGCCTGAATGTTCCTCATATCGGTGCGGCTACCAAAAGGATAGGGAGCACTGGCC
>JAFQNC010000015.1 GCA_017396085.1 Tidjanibacter sp.
CAAGCCTTTTCGGCACTCTATCAGAAATATGTCGATAGGGTCTATGGGTATGTGCTCTCAATGACACACAACCAAACCACAGCCGAGGACATCACGCAGTATTGTTTTATGAAGGTTTGGGAGCATCACGCACGACTCCGCCCAGAGGACAATTTTGCCGCCTACCTCTATGTGGTGGCTCGCAATGCAACCTACAACGAAACACGCCGCCGACTCTCCGCCACACGCTATGCCGACTTTGTGGCCCGCTCGGCCGAGGGAGCAATCAACTACACCCTCTGCGATGTGAACGTGAGTATGTTGCGACAGGAGATGCAGAAGGTGGTGGCCACGCTGCCCGAAGTAAGGCGTAAAATCTACCTCCTGAGTAGCGAGCAGAATATGACCAATGCCGAAATTGCACAAGCACTCGGCATCTCGGTCAAAACTGTGGAGACACAACTCGGAAGGGTTACGGCCGCAATGCGCCGCAAACTCGCACCCTATCTATAACGCCCCCACTTGTGGCGGGTGTTCCACTGCGAAAAAGGGAAATCTTCCTCAAATAGAAACAAAAAAAGTTACCCACGTGTAAGGAAAACTCCTTCTCGTGGGTATTTATATTTGTTATGGACAAAATGCAGGAATATTTCGAGATGCTCGACAAACTATACGAGGGACACTCCACGCAGGAGGAGAACCAAGCCCTCGATGCGCTCTCCGGCAAGGAGGGTGCACAAGTTTTTGACGCCTACAGTCGCTCGCACTGGGAGGCCGAACACATCCCCTTGGCCGATGAGCAACGCCAACGTATGCACAACGACATTATGAGCCGCGTGTCGGCCCTTGAGGATTTCAAGAGGCACGACTCACGCCGCACTATGCTCACCCTGTGGAGCGTGGCAGCGGCAGTGTGTCTGCTGCTTGTGGCCGCACTGGTGGGCTACAAGGTGGCTCAAAACAACATTATGGAGCAGACCTTTGTGGTGGTGGCCGACAAGGGCGAGCAATCCTCCGTGGTGTTGCCCGATGGAAGTCGTGTGAGGCTCAACTCGGAAAGCCAACTCACCTACACCTCATCCTTCAACTCCAAGGAGCGCACCCTCACCCTCAGCGGTGAGGCCTATTTTGAGGTTGCACGCAACGAGAAAATACCATTCATCGTAAGGACCAACGAGGTGGAAATTACCGCCTTGGGCACCAAGTTCAACGTGAGAGCCTACGATGACGAGAGCAACATTGTGGCTACCCTTGTGGAGGGTAAAATCAAAACCGCCACCGAGGAGCAAGCCCTCATCATCTCGCCCAACACCAACTCCACCTTCGACCGCAACAACCGCACCCTGAAGATGACACCCGTGGAAAATGCCGAGCACGCAGTGCCTTGGTTGCGCAATGAGGTCGTTTTCAAGGGCGAAACGCTCGCACAGGTGGCACTCCTGCTGGAGAGAATGTATGACGTGGAGATTGAGTTTGACAACGAGCAGATAACCTCCTACAAATATCACGGTTTGGTGCGCAACAACGACCTGCACAACATACTCTCTTTGATTGTGGAGTCCTCGCCCGTAACCTACCGTTTGCAGGGTAACAACATCGTATTTTCAAAACAAAACTAACAAAACACATAACAACTTTTTTCTATGAACAGCAAATTTACCACACGTCTGTTTGCTCTCGCAGTGGCAGTTGTATGCTTTGCGGCCTCGGCCTCGGCACAACTCTCGGTGAGTGTGAGCAGAACAACCTTGAAAGAGGCTTTGGTGGAGGTGGAGAAGCAGAGTGGATACAGTTTCTTCTACAGCAGCGAACTGCCCAATATGGACAAGCTCGTGAGCATTGAGGCAAGCGGTCAGAGCATCTCCCAAATCCTCGACAGCCTTTTTGAGGGTCTGGGGATTGACTACTCAATCTCGGCCGACAAGCAGGTAACCTTGTCGAAAAGGGCAATAGGGGCAAGGAAAATCACCCCCCCCAGTAAGGTTTCTAACCAACTGACAATCAAGGGTGTAGTTACCGACTCAAGTGGCAACCCCATCATTGGCGCAAGTGTCTTTGTGGAGGGCACCACCATCGGTACCACCACCTACATTGACGGCTCCTACACGCTAAGCGTCAAGAGTACCAACGATATTGTAACATTCTCCTACCTCGGTTGCGAGGACCAATCACTCCAAGTGGGCAATCGCACCGAGATTAACGTTGTGTTGAAGGAATCGACCAGCGTTATGGACGAGGTGGTTGTGGTCGCCTATGGCACCCAAAAGAAGGCCAACCTCTCTGGCTCGGTAGCCTCCGTGAACTTTGAGGAGGCAGGTGAGAAACGAGCCCTCACCAATCTCTCGGCAGGCTTGCAGGGTGTTTCGGCAGGTGTGCTGGCCACCCAATCCTCAGGCGAGCCCGGAGCCGATGCAGCAGCCGTAACCATTCGTGGTGTCGGCACGCTCAACAACTCCGCACCGTTGGTGGTAATTGACGGTATCATCGGCACTATGGACGATGTGAACACCAACGATGTGGCCACAATGTCCATCCTCAAAGACGCCGCCTCATCGGCCATATATGGTTCAAGGGCCGCAAACGGTGTCATCCTGATTACTACCAAAAGTGGCCAAAGCGGCAAGTCGAAAGTCAGCTACAACGGCCGAGCAGGTGTGCAAAAGGTGGCTGTACCCATTGACGTGGTGAGCGACTACGTTACCTATATGCAGACCATCAACACCGCCTCGCTCAACGCAGGTAATGTGGCTCCGTTTACCACCTCCATCATCAAGGAGTGGGCCGAGAACTCCAAAACCGACCCAATCATCTACCCCAATACCGACTGGTTTGACGTAACCTTCAAACCCGCAACCATTCAAGAGCACAACGTGCAGGCTTCGGGTGGCAATCAGGCTACCAACTACCTGCTCTCCATCGGCTACCTCGGCAACAACGGTACAATCCAAAAGACCAACTACGACCGTTACAGCCTCCGTGCAAACATATCCTCCAAAGTTACCGATTGGCTCAAGGTGAGTCTGATTATGAACGGTTTCCACGGAGTACAAACGGGTATTGACGTTTCAACCACGATGTCCTCGTTGGGCAACTCCTCTCCCGGTACGTTGCCTGTACACCCCGATGGCCGCTTCGGTGGTGAGTGGGCTCCGGGTGGTAATGTGCAGGCAGGCAACATCTTCGCCGCACTCGCATCCTACGACAAGACAACCAACACCACAAAAGCAAGTGGCAAGTTGGGCTTTGAGATTGAGTTCACACCCTCGCTGAAACTCATCTCCAACTTTGCAGTGGCTGGCGGCTATTCCCACACGTTGCAAATGAACTACACCGACATCAACTACTGGGATTTCAAGAAAGACGCCATTCTGGTACAAATCGGTACCACCTCCCACCAACTCTCGGAGACCTATGCTCGTAACCACTCGCTCATTGGCGAGAGTTACCTCCAGTGGGACATCCTGCCCGACAACGACACACACAACCTCTCGATGACGGCAGGCTACAACCAAGAGTACAACTACTCACACAATAGTTACATTCAGGCACTTGACGTGTTGAGTTCCGACACCCCCGTGCTCAACGCTGCCACAACCCCCTCCAAAATCACAGGTACCTCCACCGACAACGCCGTGATGTCGTTCTTCGGAAGGGTAAACTACGACTACAAAGGTCGCTACATCTTGGAGGCCAATATGCGTGCCGATGGCTCTTCGAGGTTTGCAAAGGGCAACCGCTGGGGCTACTTCCCCTCGTTCTCAGCAGCGTGGAGACTCTCGGAGGAGAGTTTTATGGAGGATGCCGAGTGGGTGGACAACCTCAAAGTGAGGGCCTCGTGGGGCCAGTTGGGTAACAACGCCGTGGGCGACTATGCAACCCAGTTGCTCTATCAGCGCAAGCAATATGTCTTTGGCGACACCGCCGTAACCGGTGCGGGTATCTCCGCAATCGTGAACACCGACCTCAAGTGGGAAACCACCACTATGGCCAACCTCGGTGTGGACTTCGGACTCGCCCACAACCGTCTGAATGTGTCGGTGGACCTCTTCGACAAGCAGACCAACGACATCTTGGTGCGAACCACCATCCCCTATGTGTTGGGCGATATGACAGCCCCCGTGCGTAACGTGGGCGCTGTGCGCAACCGAGGTGTGGAGGTGGAGGCCGCTTGGAGCGACAAAATCGGCGACCTGCGCTACTCTATCTCGGGCAACTACTCCTACATCACCAACAAGGTGCTCAAATACCAAGGCGATGTGGCCGCCTACTCGGGACAAAAGATTTTGCTCGAAGGTTACAGCATTTGGAGCTACTATGTGAGGGAGGTTGAGTGTATCGCCACACAGGAGAAAATCGACCGTATGTTGGCCGATGGATATGTATTCTACCCCTCCACTCCCCACCCCGGCGACTTCATCTACAAAGACCAACAGCAACCCGGCGAGAAGGGATACAAAATCATCAACGATGATGACCGAGTAATCAAGGGCACCTCCACACCCAAACACTTCTTTGGTCTGAACTTGGCCTTTGAATGGAAAGGCTTCGACTTCTCCACCCTCTTCAGCGGAGTGGCAGGTGTGAAGCAGTATCTCAACGGCACTTGGTACACCAACGTAATCCGCAACGGCTCGGCCATCAACACCAAATTCCTTGATGCGTGGAGCATTACCAATCAGGACAGCACAATCCCCGCACTCACCACCGATGATGGCGGACGCAACACCGTCTCCAACGACTACTGGTTGCAGGACGGCTCCTACTTGAAGTTGCGCAACCTTACCATCGGCTACACCCTGCCCGAAAGGTGGCTCAAACCACTGGTATCACGCGCACGACTCTATCTCACAGGCGAAAACCTCTTTACGCTGACTGCCTTTGAGGGCCTCGACCCCGAGACCGGCAGCACAAGCAACTATCCCAATATGAAACGCTTTATGGTTGGCGTGAGTATGACATTCTAAACCGAAGATAGACAGAGAAAGGAGAAAAAACGATATGAAAACTATTAAGAAACTTATTCTGTTGTCGGGCATCGCTGCCGTGTGCTTTGCTTGCTCCGACTTTCTGGATACCTATCCCGTTGATGGCATTGGCTCCAACGGTATGTGGAAAACCGAGGAGCACGTAGACCTCGGTGTTACGGCCACCTACAGCGCAATGACCAAGAAGGGTAGCTACGCGCGCAACGCCCTGACTGACGCCTACACCCAGTATGCCTTCCTTATGGCCTCCGGTTTTGACGAGTTGGGACAGCGTTATTTCTGCTACAACACCGCCACCACCGGTTATGCAGTCTTTTCAACCAAATGGCAGGCCGACTATCTTGGCGTTCAGTATGCCAACCTCGCCATTGAAAACATCCCCAATGTGGAGATGAACGAGGAGGTGAGGGACACCTACTTGGCCGAAGTTCGCTTCCTGAGGGCATTCTACTACTTCGACCTGCTCACCTTCTACAGCGGACACAAAACCGATGACATCGGTATTCCTCTCTACGACAAAATGCCGGAGTATGACAACGCTTTCAAAGGGCGTTCAACCCCCGCTGATGTGCGTGCACTGATGATTGAGGACCTCTCGTGGGCCGCCGAGCACCTGCCTTGGCGTTCCAGCGAAAAGGGACGTGCCAATCGTGCCGCAGCACTGGCAATGTTGGGTAAGGTCTACCTCTATGCCGACCAGTATGAGAAAGCAGTGGAGGTCTTTGAGCAGATGATGGAGGACAATGAAAACGCCGAGGAGCCCTATGCTCTGCACGATGACTACGCAGAGATGTTTACCCTCGCAGGCGAGAACAACAACGAATATGTCTTTGTTATCAGTTGCCTCGACACCTATGGCTCGGGCAGTTACATCGACATCCTCTACAACAACCGCTCGGCAAACTGCTCCGGTACCAACACCTCCATCCCCACCATCTATCTGGCCGATGCATACCTCAACAAGGATGGTTCAACCTTCTCGTGGAATGCCTACCCCGGCTTCTCGTGGGGCAGCGAAAAGGCCGTAAACGACCTCTTCGCCAAGCGCGACCCTCGTTTGGAGGCAAGCATTATCCGCCCGTGGGCACTGTTTGTGGGTAAGGACAACGTAACCTATCAGTATCGCATCAGTTACGACACCAACACCACACCCTACCCCTGTCTGAGGGCCGACAACGGTTTCAACGACCACTATATGTGGCGTAAGTTCTGCAACACCGGCAACGAAACAACCATCCGCCGCCACTCCCCCACCGATGTACCTCTCATCCGTTGGGCCGATGTGATGTTGCTCTATGCCGAGGCCATCAACGAGTCTACCGGTCCCAGCAACAAGGTCTATGCTCAACTTGACCAAATCAGGGCAAGGGTGGGTATGCCCGCCGTGAAGCGTGGCGGTCAGGAGGCTGTGCGTCAGCTCATCCGCAACGAGCGTGTCTATGAACTCGCAGGTGAAGGTTTCCTCTTTGCCGACCACCAGAGGTGGTATGCACACGACCCCTCGTATGACTACGAGAGTATGAACCACACCATCATCGGCTATCAGGGTAGCCCCATACAATCAAAAGCAGGTACACGTGCCTTCACACCCCGAAATTGGAGGTATGCAGTGCCACAAATCGAAATAGACCAAAACCCCTCCATCGTGCAGGCTCCCGGTTGGGAGAACTAACACGCCCGCAGTGGGTAATAGACACAAGAAAGAGAAAAGTATTACAGACAGAGCAATATGAAAAAACTTTTAAGCATACTATTTTGTTTGGTCTTCACACTCCCCTTGTCGAGTTGTCAGGAGGACCGATTTGTACTCCCTGCCGAAAAGGATGAACCGGGTATGAGCATCAACCCCTATTTGGACAACCTTTGGGCTACGGTCAAAGCCAACGAGGCTGGATTGGACACTTGGAACATACTCCAGTTTCTGCTTGAAGCGTGCGACCTCGGGTGGGACCAAAAGTATATTAAGGTGGGCCTGACCAACCTCGCAAACACGCAAGTGCGCACCGAAGGCGACCCCTACTATGGGCAAAACTCACGCTATGTGGCAGGCACCTACACCGACCGCAACAATGTGCAGTTCTCGCTCCAATTGGCTTCGTTGCTGAAGATGCTCTATTGGGACACTCTCAACGAGGAAAACAAAGCCCTCTTGGACGAGTTCCTCGACTATGCCGTGTATGCCTGTGTGGACTACACCGACATTGCAGTAACATACAGCAACATCTATCTGATGAAGACTTGGAATTTGATTGCCCTCGGTGAGAACCTTCCCTCCGACCGCACTTGGGGTAAGAGCAAGAAGATGGAGCCCGCTGCATTGGCCGAAGAGGGCTACAAGATGTTCCGCACTTGGTGGGCCTACACAAAGGCTAACGGTATCCACGAGCACAACAGCCCCACCTACACCGGTGTACAGGCCGAGTGTTTGGGCTACATCGCAAAATATGTGAAGAACGAGGAGATTCACCACGAGGCTAACCTCGCCTTGGAGTATCTCTCGGCTATGATGTTCGCCAACTACTTCACCCCCGCAATGACCCTCGGCGGTGTGCAGTCGCGCTGCTACTACAAGGGTGCCAGCGGTGGTAAGATAGACAACATTATGGGTGGTCTCATCAAAGGTTGGGGCACCTACTTCTTCAACACCTTGGCCATCTGGGAGCCCACCGAGCAGGCTCGCACTATCAACGACACTTACCCCCGCACGGTGTGCTACAAGTGGGGCGAGGATGAGGATATGAACGCCATCGGCTACTACGACAAGAAGTTCAACATCAGTTCCACAGGCCGTCCCTACACGGGTAATGCCAACGAAAAGACGATGACCATCTTCCTGACCAGCGACAAACGCAAGAGTATCATCAACGTGGTACACTACCTCGATGGCCGTCAGGACCCCTACGGCAAGGCCAAAATTGGTGGCGCCGGCGTGGCACGCCACCTGCAAAAGTATGCACTCGGCAGGGCTCAGAGAGGCAACGAGTTTGTGGTGGTAATGTCGGGCGATGGCAGCGAGCGTAACGACACCAAGGTGTTGCAGTCGCACGTGCTACTCCCCTCCAACTACATTGACGAGGTGTGGATGGGTAACACTCGCTATGAGGATTGGCTGAGCCTTGGCACCAAAGTGCTACCCGCAGCTGAGAACTACACCTTCTTCATCCGTGTGGAGGATGTGGTGGTGTCGCTCCGCTATCTCTACACCCAAAACGTACAAGGCAACACAGCAGTGCCAAAACTCTGCATCGATACCGATGGCACGCAGGTGTTCTCCACCTATGGCAATGCAATGCGCATCACCACCGACCTCTCCACAGGTACCCCCACCAAGTGGCAGCGCGGCACGGTGGCTATGTGGTGGAGGGCCGACAGCGGCATCGACACCGATGAAGAGTTTGCTGCCTTGCGTCAAGCAGTCATTGACGCTCCCTGCACCGTGGTAGACGATGGCACAAACCTCAACGTGTGTGTAACCACCCCCGATGGCGACCTCGGTGTGGAGGGTAGGCTCATTCGCAAGAAATTCCCGCAGGCCGTTACGGTCAGTTCCCCCAGCACCGACAACACCGAGTTCTGGGGCTATGAGCAGACTCGCTTGATTGGTGGTACCGACCCCAAGGGTGTCCACTTCTCGGTTAATGGAGAGGACATCTCGGGTCCTATTTTTGAAAAATCTAATCTCTAAACAGCCCACTTCTAAACGATGATGAAGATGATGAAGATGATGAAATATGCCGCACTGTTGCTGCCGCTGATTATGGCAGTAGGTTGCGAGAGCCTCGAGCAAGAGGATGCGGCGTTGCCCGTGGTGGAGACACTCGATGCAACGGATATTACACGTTCCACGGTAGTGCTCCACGGCAGGACCACCGGTGGTGTTACCAATATGCTCTCAAGGGGTGTCTGCTTCGGCCTTTCGGAGCAGGTTACCTATGAGGACAAGTGTGTGTCGGTGGTACGTGGCGAGGGAGAGTTCTCGGCCAAAACACACGAACTCTCGCCCACAACCCAGTACTATATGAAAGCCTTTGCGGTGATGAAAAACGGTGAGGTTATCTATGGCGACCTCAAAACCTTTACCACCAGCGACTTCCAGTTGGCTAACCTTGCAATCGCTCCCGCCGAGGCTATCACCTCTACCGAGGCTACCCTCAAAGCGACAATCCTCTATCGTGGCGACTACCCCATCGCAGAGTGTGGTTTTGTCTACGACACCACCGAGGGCGTGAGTCTGGAAAGCGAAAGCGAGAGTGTGGTGAGGATGAAGTTGGACAACATTACCGATGATATGAGTGGTAGGGCTACCGGCCTCAACTATGGCACCACCTACTACGTGAAGGCCTATGCATCCACCGCCTATGGTGTGGCCTACTCGGAGGAAATTTCGTTCCAGACCAAGAACGACATCCCAACCGAAATTGGCACCGTGGTGCTGGAAGAGAACTCCTACACCACCATCAAGGTAAGTTCGCAAATCATCAAACCCAACGGCACCGTTAGTGGCTATGGTTTATGCTGGTCGGAGTCCAACGCTCTGCCCACAACCGAGGATAGTTCCATAACTCTCAGTGGCGAGTTCAGCCACACCATCGAAGGTCTGCGTCCCAACCTCACCCTCTATGTGCGTGCTTGGGCCCAGAACGAGGCCGGCATCAACTACTCGCCCGCCCTGAAAGTGAGGGTAAAGAGTTACGACTGCGGTGGCAATATGGTTACGGTTGTGCCTCCTGCCGAGTTCTACATCGGTTGGTTGGGCGACCCGAGCGACACCGAAAACGAGGCTATCTATGCCGCTGCAAGGGATGGTCTGCTCTCGTCATTCAAGTCGGGACACACCACCTACACAATCCCCTCAAAGGTGGTTGGTTTGAAGCCCTACCGAGTGGCCAAATATGAGGTAACCAATGCCGACTATGTGGAGTTCCTCAACTTCTACAAGAGCGCAACCGTTAAGGATGGCGAATACAAGGGTAAGGCGTTGTTGTACATTGACGAAGGCGCAACGATGATTACCTACGACAGCGCAACCAACACTTGGAGCGTGGCCGAGGAGAATGCCAACAAGCCCGCCGTTGGTGTAACTTGGTATGGCGCAAACGAGTTCTGCGTCTTCTATGGCGGTTTCCTGCCCAACGAGGCACAGTGGGAGAATGCTGCACGTGGTAATGTCTACTCAAATGACCCCTCGGTGGAGATGTTCCGTTTCAGCGGTAGCAACACTCTGGCCGATGTGGCAGTCTACAACACTCCCGATGTGGCCGAGGTCGGCACCAAACAGCCCAACCAGCTCGGTCTGTATGATATGAGTGGTAATGCTCAGGAGTGGACCTCCTCGTTCTGGGTGCGCAACTACTATGCAACCTACAAGGAGGCAGGCCCTGCCAGCACCCTCTCCAAGGTGCTCCGTGGTTGCCGCAGTCAGCGTGGTGCCGAGCAGTTCTTCCACAACGGTACGCGCGAGGCTCTGAACATTGATATATTCTCTGCCGGCAAGAGCAACTACGCGGGCTTCCGCTTCTTCGACAGCAACGTGGAGGAGTAAACACAGGAGTAATTGAGCACTAAGGATGAAAGCGATACAAATCATAAAAATGCTGCTTTGCGTGGGGATGTCGGTCCTCGGATGTGTGGACCGACTCTCCGCACAGGGTAGTGCTGTGGTGCCCCGCAGTGCTGCCGACCACATCTTGGCGAGTGTCATCACCGATGGCGTTGCGGCCGAGAGGTATGTGTGGAATTGGCGAGATGCTGTGGTGCTGAAAGCCCTCACGGAGGTCTATGAGGTGCGTAGCGACCTGCAAGGGCCCATTGAGGAGTGGGTAGCGGTGGCTATGCGCACCAATGCCGACCGCAAGTATGGTCTCCACCCCAATGCTATTGCTTCGGGTGTGGGCGTGGCTTTTATGGCCAGAGTGTGCCCCTCCGACCCTTTCTTTCAGGCCAAGGCGGATGAGGTCTACAAGGCCTACAAGCGCATACGCCGTTGGGAGCGCAAAGCCTCCTCGCACCGTCCCACGAGGGTTGAGTTGTGGGACGACACGGTCTATATGCTCTCCATCTACCTCTTGGAGATGTACCAAACCACAGGCAAGAGTTTCTACTTGGAGGATTGTGTGCGCGAGGTCTTAGGCCACGCCGAGAAGTTGCGCAACACGAAAACAAACCTCTGGTATCACGGTTGGTCGGCCACCAACTACTACTATCAAGACGATTGCTGTGAGTTCTTGTGGAATTCCAACCACCTGCAACGCAACACGGAGTATTGGGGCCGTGGCAATGGTTGGATTGCGATGGCTTTGGTCGATTTGTTGGAGGTGTTGCCCACCGACCACCCCAACTACAAGGAGGTCAAGGATATGTATGTGGGTATGATGCAAACCCTGCACAAGTTGCAGGACAAGGCCACCGGCCATTGGTATCAGCTCCCTGCACGCCCGAGCGACACCGCACGTGGCAACTACATTGAGAGTTCGGCCACGGTGATGTTTGGCTACGCAATGGCCAAGGGCGAGCGACTGGGGCTACTCAAAGGCAGCAAGTGGCGCAAGGCGGCCCGCAGAGCTTGGGAGGGCGTGCAAACCCACAGCCTGCGAGGTGGCAACGGCGAGCGCATAACACTCGGCAACGTGTGTGCCGGCACCTGCATCGGCGAGAGGGACTACTACTATGCAAGGCCCATCACCGAGGGCGAGAGTTTCGCTGACGGCGCACTGCTACTGTTTGCCTACGAAATGGAACGATAGGGCACAAGGGGCCAATGTAAAGAAGAAAAACAACAAGTACAACAAAACATAAAATTCATTTACAAACACAAACCTAAAAAACAACATTATGAGAAAACAAATCTACCAAGAGCCACTTATGGAGGTGGCCGAAATTAGGCTTGAAAATGGCATTGCCATTTCGGGCGAAACAATCATTATGGACGGAGGCGAGGGCTTCGGTCTGGACTTTTTGGACGAGGAAAACTAACAAACGAAAGGAGGAACCAAACAATGAAAAAGATTTCTATCTATATGATGGCATTGCTGGCCGGAGGTTTTGCAATGTCGTGCGCAAACAACGATTTGGACTTTGTGGAGCCCGAAGGTCAGCAGCCTGCACAGGGCAACTTCCGCATCAGCGCAACCATTGACGAGATTAGCCGTACAAGTGTAGACGAGGATAGCAAGATTGCTTGGAGTACCACTGACAAGATTAGTGCTTGGCTTGAGGGTGGTAGCAGCAACGCACCCCTTGCTTGGAGCGAGTCGGCCGAGGGTGCAACCGTTGCAACCTTCAGTGGCGATGCTACCGAGCCCGAGGCTGAGAGTTTCGGTTTCTATGCTGTATATCCCTATGCCGAGGGCTATGGCGATAACGTGGAGAGCGTGGCTCTGACCATTCCTTCGACCGTGGAGCAGGCCAAGAGTATCAACGACCTTGTTGGCGTGAGCGACTTTATGCTTGCCTCCAAAACCCTCACCAAAGGCGAGGAGTACAAGGCAACCTTCACTCACCCCTTGGCATTCGTAAACATCGTGATTGATGGCAGCACCAGCATTTGGTCGGATGGCATCATCAAGTCGCTCACCATCAACGCTCCCGTGAGCATTGTGGGCGATGTTACCGCCAACCTCAAAGAGCAGACTATCGCTCCCGTAGACGAGGCCGCAGGTAAGACCCTCACCATCAACTTTGGCGAGGACGCAGTGATGAGCGCACAGCAGAATGCTTGGGTGGCTATCAACCCCGCACTCACCGATGGTACCACCACTTGGGAGTTTGTGTTGCTTTTGACCAATGGTCAGCAAATCACCTTCTATGTTGCTCCCAAGAAGTTGGAGGCACAGACCAAGTACACCTTCACTTTCAACCAGATTGAGAAATGGATTGCCCGCAGGGACCAACTCGGCGCCAGCATTGACACCAACTACGCTGCCGCCAAGTCGTATGACCTCGTTGCCGATGGCGGTAGGGCCAACTGCTACATCATCCCCAATGGCGGTATGTACAAGTTCGCTTGCGACCGTCCTTTGCAGAGCAACACCTCCTTCACTCTCTCCGGCATTACCGCTGCCGACTGGCTGTGGGCTACCGGCGAGCAGAGCGCAACCTCGTTCACCGAGGCAGATGTGCCCGTGTACAGCGTTAGTATGAGCGGCAACAACATCTTCTTCCGCGTGAAACCCAACGCAAAGGGCAATGTGATTATTGCAGCCACCAACGACAGTGGCGAGATTGTGTGGAGCTGGCACTTGTGGTTGCTCACCGAGCCCGAAATTTTCCACACCACACACATCGTTCGTGAGAGTGCTTGGGAATTTGCAGGTTGCAACCTTGGTGCAACTTCCAACGAGGCAAAGAATGTGAACTCCTATGGTTTCTACTACCAGTGGGGCCGCAAAGACCCATTCCCCGGTGCAGGCACCATCGGCTCTACCACTGCTGGAAAGGAAGCAACTATTTTTGTTGACCACACCCAAAAATATGTAATCAACCCCAAATTTGAAGTAACTTTCAAGTCGGTTAGAAACACCACTTTGGGTAGCGATGATTTGGCATTTATCACCAAAAATCCCACAACCTTCGTACACTACAACGCAGAGAAAGTTGCAGGTGATACTGCTGGTGCAGGTACTAACACTTGGGCCTACAACCTCACTCTTGCAGAAGTTAAGGCTTTGTGGAGTTCAAGCGGTGCTAAAACTGTCTATGACCCTTGTCCTGGCGGTTATCGAATTTCGACCTCCAACAACGGTTGGGCCAATAAAACAAATTCATACAATGACTACACCAAGGATGCAGCAGATGTAAATGGTTATACTTTCTCTGCTACTGATTCAGCGGCAAGTGGTTCGTCCTACTATCCTGCAACAGGTTATCGTAATGCAGGACAACTTACCAATGCAGGTTTCTCCGGTTACTATTGGGCTGCAAACTATAACAACACCAAAAACATCAATATGCCCTACTCCTTCGCTATTGAAGCCGCAAAGAAAGCAGCTTCGCAAGGTCAGGTACAAAGGGGTAATCCTATACGTTGTACAAAAATAAAATAGGATAACTCTATTACACACACGCATAATTGACCGAGGAGGGGGCAATGGGCTACCGCTGTCCCCTCCTTATTTGAAGCAACCGAAACAAACAACCCAAGAATGAAACGATTTCTCTTTGCAGTGTTGATGGTGCTCGGCTCGCTCCTGTGCGCCACCGCAGAGGTACGACTGCCCGACATTATGAGCAGCAATATGGTGCTACAACAGCAATCGGATGCAACCCTCTGGGGATATGCCGAGGCTGGTAGCAAAATCACCATCAGGCCCTCGTGGAGCAAGCAGGTCTACACCACCCAAACCTCCACCGAAGGCGAGTGGATGGTGAAAGTGGCCACACCAAAGGCCTCCAACACCCCCTACACCATCAGTGTGCAGGAAGACAAAAACACCCCCATCGTGATTGAAAACGTACTCATCGGAGAGGTGTGGTTTTGCTCCGGCCAGTCCAATATGTTTATGCCCCTGAAAGGCTACACAAGTCAGCCCGTGGAGGGTGGCGTAGAGATGATTCTCAACAGTGGCGAAAACAAAACCGTGAGGGTGGCCCTTATCAGCAAGCGTGCCGCACTCACACCACAAGAGAAGGTAGACGGAAGGTGGATGGAGTGCAACCCGCTCAATGCGCAACTCTTCTCCGCAACCGCCTACACCTTTGCTCTGCAACTCAATCGTGTGTTGAACATCCCCGTGGGCGTGATTACTTGTAGTTGGGGCGGCTCACACGCCGCAGGGTGGATGCCCAAAGAACTCCTAAACGAGTTGGGCTACAAGGATGTGGACAAGCACGCAGCCAACGAAAAACGTGGCAACGGAAGGCCTATGGTTATGTACAACGGTATGCTCCACCCACTGCGACACTACACCATCAAAGGGTTCCTCTGGTATCAGGGCTGCTCCGATGTGAAGGAGTACCACAACTATGCCCGCTATCAGAGCGCAATGGTGGCCCATTGGAGAGATTTGTGGGGCTTGGGAGAGTTGCCATTCTACTTTGTGGAGATTGCCCCCTATGACTACACTCCACACAAGGAGTACAAAGGCTATATGTTGCGTGAGCAGCAAAGGCTCTCGCTCGATATGATTCCCAACAGCGGTATGGCCTCCACCGTGGACCTTCTGAAGCCCTACGAAACAAAGGTTATTCACCCCTCACGCAAAAAAGAGGTGGGGCAAAGGCTCGCAATGTTGGCACTCCAAAAGACCTACAAGGTGCCCGGCATTGAGGGCGAAAGCCCACGCTTTGTGGGTATGGAGCACAGGGACAATGGAGAGGTGGTCCTCTCGTTCACCAACTGTCGAGGCGGTTTCTCCACCAAAGGCCCCGTAAGTGGCTTTGTGGTGGCAGGCGAGGATAGGGTGTTCTACCCCGCAAATGTGAAAATCCTCTCCCAAGAGCGCAAAATCGCACTCTCGTGCCCCGAGGTTAAGGACATCGTGGCTGTGAGGTATCTCTACGACAATGTGGTGTTTGCCAATCTGCACAATATGTGGGAGCTGCCCGTGTTGCCGTTCCGCACCGATGATTGGGAGATTGAGTAGAAAACCCCTTTCATCCCGCAAACAACACAAGAAAACCATCAAAACAAAGAAACGCAAGATATGAAGAAACAAATATTCGTTCTCTTGGCCCTCGCTCTCGGTTTGGCCGCCTGTGGTGGCACGTCCGACAACATCCCGCAGGGAGCCAAAGAGATTCTCAAAACCATCAAAGCACCCACCTTCCCCGATGTGGACTACAACATTGTGGACTTCGGTGCGGTGGCCGACAGCCTCGTGGACTCGCGCAAGGCCATCAACGATGCCATCACAAAGTGTAGTGATGAGGGTGGCGGTCGTGTGGTTGTGCCCGCAGGTGTGTGGGCCTGCAACGGCTCCATCATACTGAAAAGCAACGTAAACCTCCACGTGTCGGAGGGAGCAACAATCCTTTTCAGCGAAAAAACCACCGACTATCTGCCCGCAGTGCTGACCGTGTGGGAGGGTACCGAGATGTTCAACTACTCCCCCCTCGTCTACGCCTACCACTGCAACAACATCGCTCTGACCGGTAAGGGCACGCTCAACGGAAGGGCCAAAAACGGGTTTGCCAAGTTCCGCCCACAGCGTTCCGCTATGCAGGGCACGCTGCGTCAGATGGGTATCGACCAAGTGCCCGTAAGGGAGCGTTACTTCGGCGCAGAGTCCATTATGCCCCCAAGTATGGTGCAGCCCTTCGGTTGCAAAAATGTCCTCATTGAGGGTGTAACCCTGCTCGACAGCCCCTATTGGGTTATCCACCCCGTGTTCTGCGACAACGTAACCGTCAGGGGCGTGGAAATCAACAGCTGGAATCTCAACAACGATGGTTGCGACCCCGAGTACACCACCAATGTACTCATTGAGGATTGTACCTTCACCACCGGCGATGACGCCATCGCCATCAAAGCAGGTCGCGACCAAGACGCTTGGCGCATCGGTCAAAAGACCGCCAACATCGTAATCCGCAACTGCCACTTCAAGTCGCGTTGCAACGGCTTGTGTATCGGTAGCGAGATGGCCGCAGGTGTGGAGAATGTCTATATGTATGACGTGGTTATCGACCGTTGTTACAGCGGCATCTACTTCAAGTCCAACCTCGACCGTGGTGGTTTCATCCGCAACGTGTGGGTGAACAACATCCTGTGCGACTTCGTCAAGACCGCCTTCATCCGCTTCGAGACCAACTATCACGGTGCAAGGGGTGGTTTCTACCCCACAATCTTTGAGAACTTTGAGATTAGCAACGTGGTGGGCAACAAGTCGGCCGAGTGTGGTTTCTATGCCGTGGGTATCGAGGGCTACGAGATGCGCAACATCCACCTCTCCAATGTGGAACTCAAAGAGTGCCCCGTGCCCTATATGCTCAAAAACACCCGCAACGTGGTCTTTGACAATGTGGTTATCAATGGCGAGCAAATGGCCCAAAGGCCCGACTTTACCGAGCAGGACAACCTCCAGCTCAAAACCGACTAAACGAGCCCAAAACAGGCCGTAGAGAGCAAAACAGCCTGCTTTTTCACACAAAAACTTTTTGCCACCCCACCCCTATGAACAAGAAAACTCTGTTGGCAACCATACTCTTTGCGCTCCCGATACTCGGTGTCGGGGCGCAAGGGGTTATTCCACGCTCACTCCTTAGCAACTCACACGATGTGGAGTCGCTCCATAATTGGGGGCCCTACTCCAAGCGTTATGCAGGCATTTCGCACATTGCCGACCTCGGCTCGGGCGTGATGGTAGATTTTTCCGTTATGCCCGGCTACTATCGCAGGAGTTATATGGTGCCCAATGTGCTCTATGAGTCGGGCTACCACCCGTGGCGTTGCACCCCCGAGATGACGCAAATAACCTATCGTTATGAGTTGGAGTGGAAGGACAGGGTCTATGTAGACGTTACCTACCATTTGCTCGACAGTCAGAGGGTACTCGTGGAGATGGAGTGTGTGAACAACACCTCCGCAAACCAAAACCTACTGCTCCAAAACGTGGCCTCACTCGCCTGTGCCGAGGAGTATCCCATTGTTGCCCTGCGTGGGGCCGAGCAAGCAGTGGTGCTCTACGGATGCGACTACTCGCTCTTTGAGCCCGCCGTAAGAAGGCACGACTATGCGCTTGTCTATGACGGGTGGCGCAGAGGCGAAAAGAGGGATGCCAATGCGTTGAGTGGCAGTGTGCTGTCGGCCTTTGGCGAGAACAAAGGCGACAAGGTTGCCTACCACTTTGGCGAGGTTGGCAGTGGCAGCAGCGAGCCCCGAATGGTAGCACTGAGGTGCAAGGTCCCCAAAGGTGCAGAGTGCTCCTTGGAGGTTGCCGGACAGCAGGTAAGCCTACTCGGCAGTGGTCGCTTTGAGTTGGTGCAGTTGGGTGTGGAGTTGCCAAAGAGTGGGCAGTTGCTCATTGAGTCGTTGGGTGGCGGTTGCCCCGTGGTTATTGATGCAGTGGTGGTGGGCACGGCAGATGCTCTCGCCAAGGTGGAGGTGGAAGGAGCCCCCATCCATCATCGCCCCACGCTGCACAAGAGCGAAGGCTATTTCATCGCAAAATATGAGGGCACCGACAACCACTACGGAGTGGCGTGGAACTACAAGGATAGCGAGGTGAGGGAGTTCGCCAATGGGGAACTTGACGTCTTTATGCGCCGAGGGGTGCACCGTCATCCGCCCAAATACTTCAATGGCGACAACAAGGGCCACTTCGTGTCGGCCTTCCAGAGGCCCATCGTACTATCGCCCCACAGCACCAAGACCATCTACAACCTCTTGGCCACAGGCGAGCGTGGGGAGGTGGAGGCCGCTCTGAAGCACTTCAACCTCAACGAGGCCGCCGTGGTGGCCGAAGCACACAGCTCAAAGAGTGCCGCCCCGCAGCGCAAATTCCTGCCCCAAGCGGCAGAGTATGCACTCGGCGAGCAACTCCTTGAGGCCACACTGCTGACCAACGTGGTCTACCCCGTCTACACCCAAGGCAACTACATCAGGCACTTCACACCGGGCAAGAATTGGAATAGCCTCTACACGTGGGATTTGGGGTGTATTTCGTGGGCATTGGCACACATCAGCCCCACCAAGGCCTTTGAGACCATACGTGCCTACACCACCGAGCAGGGAGCCCAGTCGGCTTTCATTCATCACGGCACTCCCCTACCGATGCAATTCTTCGCTTGGGCCGAACTGAACAACTCCTCCGCCTACGACAAGGAGTCGGCAGAGTTCCTCTATGAGCGTCTGAAGAGGTACTACGACTTTATGGTGGGTAACCACCCCCACTCCACCACCCGTATGCCCTCGGGGTTGATACGCACGTGGGACTACTTCTACTCCTCGGGCGGTTGGGACGACTATCCCCCACAGCACGAGTTGCGTAGCAACACCCATCTCTATCCCTCGGTTGCCCCAATGGTATCCTCGGCCTACTATCTGCGTGCAGCCAAGATTTTGCGTATGCAGGCCGAAAGGCTCGGCAAAAAGAGCGATGTGGTACACTACACCCGCGAAATAAATGCCCTCAAAGCCGCCATACTGACACACGCTTGGGATGAGGAGAGTGGCTACTTCAGCTATGTGATGCACAACGAGGAGGGCACCCCCACGGGGCTCTATCGTGCCGCCGATGGGAGTAATTTCAACCAAGGGCTCGATGGCGTGTCGCCCCTCGTGGCAGGCATCTGCACTCCCGAGCAAACCACACGCTTGGTGGACAACATCTTCTCCCCCAAGCACCTCTGGACCTCGGTGGGTATCTCCACCGTGGACCAAAGCGCATCCTACTACGACCACGCAGGCTACTGGAACGGCTCGGTGTGGATTCCCCACCAGATGATGCTCTGGAAGGCGATGTTGGACAACAACCTCACCGACAAGGCACACCAGATTGCCTTCACCGCCCTGAAGGCTTGGAATGTGGAGTGCAGCGAGAGTTACAACAGCCCCGAACACTTCATCATCTCCTCTGGCCGCGGTGCCGGTTGGCACAACTTCTCCGGCCTCTCCTCACCAATGGCGTGCTGGTACCACTCCTACTTCTGCAAGGGAACACTGACCACGGGTTTTGATGTGGGCGTGGAAAACGGAGTATTCTCGGCAGAGGAGAGCCACTACACCGCCACCGTGCGCTTCGACAAGGATGCGGTCGGCAAGAAGGTGGCCATTGTGGCCTGCCTGAACCCCGACCACACCTACCAAGCCACCCTCAACGGCAAGCCCCTGCACACCGAAAGCCCCTACCCCGGATTGCTCTACGTGTCGTTGGAGGCCTCACGCAAGCCCGCCACGCTGGTCATTGAAGCCAAGTAGTAGAGAAGGAAATTGATGGAGGAAAAACATAACGAGTCCGACCCGCAAAGGTCGGACTCGTTGTATCTGTGTGTGTGGCACCATTGGGCGCACAAGGAGGGGGCTACTTCACCAACGCAATGGTGGCCTCCGAGTAGGCATAACTCAAGCCCATACGAGGTGTGTCGAGGCTATCGCCCGTGTTGATGCGGTGGGTAACACCGGAGCAGCGAACAACAATGTGGTCGGGGCCCACGGCCTTCAGTTGCACCTTGGGCAGGTCGGAGCAGTGGCCGCACAAATTCATTCCAACCTTCAGGTCCACACGGTCGTACTCCTTCGGGTAGTCCGAGGTGGTGAGTATGCCCGGGTCGCAGGCCGTAATGTAGCCAACCACCCTACAAACCCTCCACGGCGGCCCCGGAGGGGTGTTTTTCTTTTTCTTCGACTTTGTCATAGCGGTATCGTTTGGGGGAGAAAAACTCTCTTCTCCCGACAAAGTTAGCAAATTCTTGGCACATTATGGCCCCTACCCCAAGGAATAAGCAAAAAAAACGTGGGTGAGATTGGCGTTCTATTGAAGAATGTGGCAGGGAGTGGCACCGCCATTGAAGGTAAAATGGAGCGTTGAGAGTTGGCTGGCGGGAGCAAAAGGGGCAAAAATAATCTCCGAGGCAAGGTCTGCGGTGAGCCAATTACGGGTTTGAGAGTTGGAAAATGAGGGGCGTGAGTAGTCGCGGAACGATACAAAAAGCACCCTATTGTTATCATAAGCCGATTGCAAGTGCGTTGGGATTTTGCGGTATAGGGAACGCCCCAATGCGACCACGACAGAACAGCCGTCAGAGAGCAAAATATCAAGCACAGCCCGCTCGATTGGAGAGTGAAAGCCGCTAATTACAATCTTATCAGTTTGAGCAATTTCGTGCGCCCACCGCTTGGCGAGGTCAAGTGCCTCAGGCGGTGCTGTGCGCGATGCGAAGAAGGCAACCAAATATCTATCCAACAACTCTTTGTTACCAGATAAGTCCATAAAAAAAGCGCAGGCCACTGCATTAACTTATCCCGTACTCAGGCCTTGGCTGCCCACAAAACGAATAAGCAACACAGACAGCCTACGCCGGATGATATATCGCACAC
>JAFQNC010000016.1 GCA_017396085.1 Tidjanibacter sp.
AAGCCACCGAAGGTGGGTTAATTAAGGTGCCTGCGGCGCAGTTTATTTCGGGTAACGATTTTGTTACCCGTGCCATCCAACCACTCCTCCCTTGAGTACCCCTCCCCTACGATAGGGGAGGCTGGGAGGGGCAGGCGTTGCCTGTTTTGTGTAGATGTTAGGTCGGCACGCTTTCCAATCTTGCGATGCCTTCCAACCACGTCCCCCTCTAAGTTAGAGGGGGTGCCCGAAGGGCGGGGGCGTCTGTCCGACTGAAAACTGACAACTGACAACCGAAAACTGAAAACTGATGACTGAAAACTAATCTCTATGTGCGGTGGCGAGGGTGGCGACACTGATACGCACATCGGGCACGCTGCGCAGGATGGCAAGGGCGCAAGAGGAGATGGTTGCTCCCGTGGTGAAAACATCGTCTACCAGCAGGATGTGCTTGCCCGCAAGCCTCTCGGGGTGGCGCACCGCAAAAATCTCCCTCACATTGTCCCAACGCTCCGAACTGCGTGTGAGCGTTTGACTGGGATTGTGGCGCGTGCGCACCACGTTGCCTATGGAGGTGGGCACGCCCAACACCGAGGCGATACCCTCCGCAATGTAGTCGGACTGATTGTAGCCACGGCGCAACTTCTTGCGCGGATGCAGAGGTATGGGCACCACCACATCCACCCCGTGGAAGAGTTCGCCGGCGAGGAGGTCGTGGCCCACCCACTCGCCAAAACTACGTGCCGTGCGCCAATGACCGCGATATTTGAAGTTGTGTATGGCCCTGCGCCAACCGCTTTCGGTGGAGGGGAAATAGATGAGTGCGGAGGCTCGCTCCACGGGAACTATGCCCCAAAAGGTGCGGTAGAGCGAGTTGTCCACATCGTGGGAATAGCCTGTGAGTGGTGCTGTTAGTTTGCAGTGGGTACACACGTGGCTCTCGCCCTCAAGGAGCATAGCCCCACACACGGGACACACCCGAGGCACAAAGAGTCCGATAAGGTCGCTAAAGAGATTTTTCATAGACACACACAACGCCCCACTATTTTTCCGCTACTGCGGGTCTACATTCACCGCCACCGCAATACGCCTTACCACCTTGTCGCGAGCAAACTCCACAAGGGCCTCACGGATAAGACTCTTGACCTCCGAGGGAGAGCGACCTCGCTCAATGCGCACCACAATCTCCATAAAGAAGTTTTCGGCCGTGCGCCCAACGGGCGGGATGTGGGCATCGGTAACGGCCTCGGGACCAATGAGTTCTTTCAAGCGAGAGGCCAACCTGCGGGCTCCGTGGAGCAATAAGTCGTAGGAGTTGTATTTGAGCGACAACACCACCAATCGGGCGAAGGGCGGATAGCCGAAGGCCTCTCGGTCGCGCATCTGACTGCAAAACATAGCGTAGTAGTCGCCACGTGCGGCCTGACGTATGGTTGTATTCTCGGGCTGTGAAGTTTGTATGATTGTGCGCCCACGGTCGTCCTTGCGCCCCGCACGGCCCGCAATCTGTACCAGCGTTTGGAAGGTGCGCTCATCGGCACGGAAGTCGGGGCGGGAGAGCAGATTGTCGGCATTGAGCACACCAACGACCGACACACCCTCAAAGTCGAAGCCCTTGGTTATCAGAGTTGTGCCAACGAGAATATCGGTCTGACCACTCTCAAAACTATTGATGATGGAGCGCATACGCCCACCCGAAGAGGCGGTGTCGCCATCGAGCCTTGACACCCTTGCCGTGGGGAACAACTCCTGCACAGCCTCCTCAATTTTTTCGGTACCAAAACCTTGCGGTTGAGGCTCGGCGGTGTGGCACGAGGGGCACTTGGTGGGGGCTGTGGAGGTGTAGCCGCAGAGGTTGCAACGCATCTTGCGGTCGCTCTTGTAGAATGTGAGGGTTACGCCACACTTGGGGCACCTGCCACTCCACCCGCAGTCGGGACACTCTATGTAGGGGGCAAAGCCACGCCTGTTTTGGAACAACATAACCTGCCGTCCTTCGGCTATGGCTGCGCCTATCTCATCGGCCAACTCCTTGTTGATGTGCCCTCGGCGCTCGCCTCGCTTGGCACTACGTATGGTGTCGGAAATCATCACCCAAGGCAACTGACCCTCGCCATAGCGTTCCCCGAGGGGCACGTAGCCATATTTTCCGATGCGTGCATTCTGAAAACTCTCCAACGAGGGCGTGGCACTTCCGAGCACCGTTTTGGCACCGAGGTTGCTTGCCATCCACACGGCCGTATCGCGGGCCGAGAAACGTGGGGCGCAATCCTCCTGCTTGTAGCTGCGGTCGTGCTCCTCGTCTACAATCACAAGGCCGAGGTTTGCCAATGGCAACAGTACCGCCGAGCGAGTACCCACCACAATGTGGCCACCCTCACTGCGCGAAAGTTTGATGTAGACCTCCGTGCGGGCACGTGGGGTGAGGTGGGAGTGGTAGACGGTGAGGTCGCCCTCAAAGGCCTCCGACAGGCGGCCGATGAGGTGTTCGGTGAGGGCCAATTCAGGCACCAAATAGAGCACCGAGCGACCTTCTTCAAGGGCTTGGGCCGCAAGGGATATGTAGAGTTCGGTCTTGCCACTGCCCGTAACTCCGTGGAGCAACACGGTGTTGTGGCGAGCGAGTTCGCTGTGCAGTTTGTCGAGGGCCTGCTGTTGGGCCTCGGAGAGGCTGCGCCTGCGCTGGAGCGATGCGAAGTAGTGCTGCGGGGTGCGCTCGTAGAGGGTGGAGACCAACAACCCATCCTCAATGAGGTGGTTCACGATGGGTGTGGAGGCCGCAAGTGCCTTGCGGGGCACCTCGGCATCAAGACGGTCGGTGCCGGCCACCTCAAAAAACTCCATCATTGCGGCATATCGGGCCTTGCGGCGGGGTAGCAACGCATCAAGAGCCTCCGAGAGAGCCTCCTCGCTACGCAACGAGGGAGCAAGCGACAAGTATTGCACCTCGCCCAACGAGAACACCCTCTCGGCAAAGAGGTCGTCAGTGGCGGCGGAGGGCTTCAGGAGCGAGGGCAGAGCGGCCCTCATAACCTCACCCTCGGTGCACATATAGTAGTCGGCAATCCACTTCCACAGAGCGAGTTGCTCGGCCGAGGCGAGGGGCTCGCTTCGCACCACGCCCATAACCTCGCGAATCTTCTTGTAGGGTGGCCTTACGGTGTGTATGCGCTTGATTATGCCGGTGTAGATTTTGTTCCCGATGGGGACCTCCACCCCACTGCCAACCGCAAAAAGGTCGGCCATATCGGGGGCTATGGCGAAGGTCAAAGGCCTCAAAGCGAGGGGCACAACTATGTCGGCATAAAGATTTTCCACCTTTGGATGCAAATTTGATTGAATAATTTAGACAAAAATATGAAAAAACGGGAGAAAAATGCGTACCTTCGTGGACGAAATACGAAATAATATTATTGGAGCGTAATGACAATTGCGAAATCAAAATTCAATGATGCGGCAAAGTTGGTTAGGGACTTTGTTATCATCACCCTCGGCGTAGCCCTCTACTCCTTTTCGTGGACAGGTGTGATTATGCCTGCCGATGGTGTGGGCGGTGGTGCCACAGGTTTCTCCCTGCTGGTCTACTATATGACCGGTGGAGCCAACGGAGGTGTGCCTATTGGCGTTACATTCATCATCTTCAATGCCATATTCCTCGGAATATGCGTGGTGTTGCTCGGGGCCAAGTTCGGCATCAAGACCATCTATGCCATTGTGGTAACCTCGCTGATGATGACTCTGTTTCAGGAGCTGTTGCCACCCGATGCCAACGTGCTCGGCTTGGCCGATGACCGCCTGCTGTCGTCAATCCTCGGCGGTGCCCTCTCCGGCATTGGCATTGCCACCTGCTTGCTTGTAGGCGGCAGTACCGGAGGTAGCGACCTCATTGCGATGATTGTCTGCAAGTTCTACAATGTGAGTTATAGTCAGGTGGTTGTGGTTGTGGACATCTTCATCATCGGAGCCTCCTACTTCATCTTCCACGACTGGGCTACCACCATCTATGGTTTCATCGTTACGGCCGTGTTTGGCTACACCAGCGACCTTGTGCTGTCGGGTAACAAGCAGTCGTTGCAACTCTTCGTCTTCTCGAAGGACTACGCCAAAATTGCCGATATGATTACGATGCAACTCGGCCGTGGTGCCACCATCCTCGATGGCACCGGTTGGTACTCCAAGCAGCCTGTGAAGGTGGTGATGCTCATCTGCCGCAGGAGCGAGATGGGTATGATGATGCGCAGTATCAAGAGCGTGGACCCCAAGGCCTTCATCTCGGTGGCCAACGTTATGGGTGTCTATGGCGAGGGCTTCGACAAGTACAAAATGCCCAAAAAGACGGGGGAAATCAAACCGGTCAAACACAACAACGACAGCCTTGTTTAGCCATTAGCCGTTAGCAACCAATAATCGGGTGGTGGCAGCGGAGAAAAAAATCAGAGTAAGAAACAAGAAAAAACTACATACATCAGACAATGGAAACAAAGAAAGAGTACAAGAGATATTTGGTAACATCGGCACTTCCCTATGCCAACGGCCCCGTACACATCGGCCACTTGGCAGGCGTCTATGTGCCCTCGGACATCTATGTGCGCTACCTGCGCCTGAGGGGCAAAGATGTAGTGTGGGTGTGCGGTAGCGATGAGCACGGTGTGCCCATCACCATCAAAGCACGCAAGGAGGGTGTAACCCCACAGGATGTGGTGGATAAGTACAACGACATCATCAAGCGCTCCTTCGAGGGCCTTGGCATTTCGTTTGACATCTACTCGCGCACAACCTCACCCACCCACTACCAAACCGCCTCGGAGTTTTTCCGCACCCTCCACGAGAAGGGTGTCTTCACCGAGGCCACCTCGCAGCAGTACTACGATGAGGAGGCCAAAACCTTCCTCGCCGACCGCTACATCACCGGCACCTGCCCCCACTGCCAGAGTGAGGGTGCCTACGGCGACCAGTGCGAGAAGTGTGGCTCCACACTCAACCCTACCGACCTTATCAACCCCAAGAGTATGATTTCCGGCTCGGCTCCCGTGATGAAGGAGACCACCCACTGGTATCTGCCACTGGATAGGTATGAGGGCAAACTGCGTGAGTGGATTTTGGAGGGCCACAAGGAGTGGAAAACCAACGTCTATGGTCAGTGCAAATCGTGGCTCGATATGGGCCTCCAGCCCAGAGCCGTGAGCCGCGACCTCAACTGGGGTATCCCCGTGCCCGTGGAGGGTGCCGAGGGCAAGGTGCTCTATGTGTGGTTTGACGCCCCCATCGGCTACATCTCCGCCACCAAAGACCTCACCCCCGATTGGGAGAAGTATTGGAAGAGCGAGGACACCAAGATGGTACACTTCATCGGCAAGGACAACATCGTCTTCCACTGCATCGTGTTCCCCACAATGCTGATGGCCCACGGCGACTACATCCTGCCCGAGAATGTGCCCGCCAATGAATTCCTTAACCTCGAGGGCGACAAAATCTCCACCTCCAAAAATTGGGCTGTGTGGCTCAATGAGTACCTTGAGGAGATGCCCGGCAAGCAGGACGTGCTCAGGTATGTGCTCTGCGCCAACGCTCCCGAGACCAAAGACAACGACTTCACTTGGAAGGACTATCAGGCCCGCAACAACAACGAACTTGTGGCCGTGTTGGGTAACTTCGTAAACCGTGCTTTGGTGCTCACCCACAAGTACTATGGTGGTGTGGTACCCGAGGCCGGCGAACCCACCGACTACGACAAAGAAATCCTTGCCGAGTTGCCCAAAATCAAGGTTGCTTTGGAGGAGAACATCGAAACCTACCGCTTCCGTGAGGCTCTCAAAGAGGCGATGAACATAGCCCGCTTGGGCAACAAGTACTTGGCCGACACCGAGCCTTGGAAGGTGGTTAAGACCGACCCCGAGAGGGTTAAAACCATCCTCAACGTGGCTCTGCAAATCGTGGCCAACACCGCAGTGGCCATTGAGCCCTTTATGCCTTTCAGCGCAGAGAAAATCACCACTATGCTGGCGGTGGATAGGCTCCAGTGGGATATGATTGGTCGCACCGACATTGTGCCCGCAGGACACACCATCGGCAAGGCCGAGTTGCTCTTCGAGAAGATTGAAGACGAGGTGATTGAGCGTCAGGTGAAGAAACTTGCAGATGCCAAGGCTGCCAACCTCGCAGCCAACGCCGAGGTGCCCGAGCAGAAGGAGAGCGTAACCTTTGACGACTTCGGCAAGATGGACATCAGGGTATCGACCGTGGTGGCTGCCGAGAAGGTCGCCAAGACCAAGAAACTCCTCAAACTGACGGTGGACACCGGCATCGACACCCGCACCATCGTGTCGGGCATTGCCGAGTACTACACCCCCGAGGAGTTGGTGGGCAGGCAGATTTTGGTGCTTGTGAACTTGCTGCCGAGGGAACTCAAGGGTATCACCTCGCAGGGTATGATTTTGATGTCGGCCGATGCAACCGGTCGCCTCACCCTGCTGGCCCCCACCGACAAGGTGCCCAACGGCTCGCAGGTGGGATAGTTTGCGGCCCACACGAGCAGGCTCTTACCCCTCCCCGTAGAGAGGAGTGTCGGATGGGGCAATAACCGAAAAACCTTAAAACCTATATACTACTACAAAAGAGATGAAAGAGATTAAATGGCAAGAACTCGGTTTTAGTTACGTCAAGACCGACTACAACGTGCGCTGCGTGTGGAAAGATGGCGCTTGGGGCAAGGTGGAGATTAGCGACAGCGAATATCTCCCCATCCATATGGCCGCCACCTGCCTACACTATGGTCAAGAGGTCTTTGAGGGCCTCAAAGCTTTCCGTGGCGTGGATGGCAAGGTGCGCATCTTCCGCTTGGAGGAGAACGCCAAACGTATGCAACGCTCGGGCGAGTATCTGAAGATGCAGGTACCCAGCGTTGAACTCTTTGAGGAGATGTGCGTGAAGGCCATTAAGGCCAACGCAGAGTACATTCCTCCCTACGGCACGGGGGCTTCGCTCTACCTGCGCCCGCTGCTTATCGGCACAGGAGCACAGGTGGGTGTGAAGGAGTCCACCGAGTACACTTTCATCGTGTTCGTAACCCCCGTGGGTCCCTACTTCAAGGAGGGTTTCAAGCCCATCACCGTAACTTTGGAGCGCACCTACGATAGGGCTGCACCTCGTGGTACGGGCCACACCAAGGTGGGTGGTAACTATGCCGCCTCCATCGGCTCCGGTTCAAGGGCCCACGCCGCCGGTTTTGCCAACTGCCTCTATCTGGACCCCAGCGAGAAGAAGTATATTGACGAGTTTGGTGCCGCCAACTTCTTCGGCATTAAGGATGGTGCCTACATCACGCCCGACTCCCTCTCGGTGCTGCCTTCGATTACCAATATGTCGTTGCGCACGCTGGCCGAGGACCTCGGTCTGAGGGTGGAGAACAGGAAAATTCCCGTGGAGGAGTTGCCCACCTTTGAGGAGGTTGGTGCTTGTGGCACGGCTGCTGTGATTTCGCCCATCGGCCGCATCTACGACCCCAAGACGGAGGAGTATGTTGAGTATGGCACCGAGGCAGGTCCTTGGAGTGTGAAACTCTACACCTTGTTGCAGGACATCCAATATGGCCGCACGGAGGACCCCCACGGCTGGATTACCTACGTGGAGGCATAGGCCTGCGCCGTCGAGTCTACCAAACAGAAAGTAGGGTGTGTCTACTGCAGACACACCCTACTTTTTGTTTGAAGTCAGACCTACTCCCTACCTCAGGCGCAGGGGCAGAGTGGCTCGGATGTCGTCCGAGGCACTGCCGAGTGAGATTGTGAAGGCACCCTTCTCGGCACGCCAAGCGTGGGCCTTGTCATCGAAGAAACAGAGAGCCTCATAGGGGACCTCAATCTTCACCCTCTTACTTTCGCCGGCACGCAACCACACCTTTTGGAAACCCTTGAGCTCCTTTACGGGGCGCAGCACGCTGGCCTCGTTGTCGCCAACATAGAGTTGTACCACCTCGGCACCATCGCGGTCGCCACTGTTGGTAACCGTAACCTCGGCCCACACACGACCGCCCTCCCTGATGCTCTTTGAAGAGAGGGAGGCGTTGGTGTATTCAAAGGTGGTGTAGGAGAGTCCGTGGCCGAAGGCAAACAGGGGGGCGATATTTTTGGTCTCGTGCCAGCGGTAGCCCACGAGGATGCTCTCGGCATAGTGCACCTTGCCCTTGCCACCATACTCACCCACCGAGTGGGCTGCATTGTCCTCGAGCCTCACGGGGAAGGTGAAGGGCAATTTTCCGCTGGGGCTCACGTTGCCCACCAACACGTTGGCGATTGAGTTGCCTGCCTCCGAGCCGAGATACCAACCCTGCACAATGGCGGGTACGCTCTCCACCCAGGGCATTGCCACAGCGTTGCCCGAGATGTTCACGTAGACAACCCTATCGTTCACCGCCGCCAGAGCCTCAATGAGTCGGTTTTGGGCATAGGGGAGTTCGAGTCCGAAGCGGTCGCTATTTTCGCAATCCTGATGTGAGGCCTTGTTCAGACCACCAAACATCACCACCCAATCGCACTCTTTGGCCAAAGCCACCGCCTCGGCAATAAGTTCGTCCTCCGAGCGGTCATCGTGGAGGTCTTGTGCAGCGACAACGCCATTGTATTGTGTGTTCACATCGCCCACATAGCCACGCGCATAGAGCACCTCGCCACTCTCGCCAACTGCCTTGCGCAGACCATCGAGGGGCGACACCTCGGCAGCAACCTTGAGCGATGAGGAGCCACCACCCACGGTCATCATCTTGATGGCGTTCTCGCCCACAACGGCGATGCGTGGCTTGGTGGAGAGGTCAATGGGGAGCGTGTGGTTGTCGTTTTTGAGCAGCACCACGCCCTCCTCACCAATCTGGCGTGCGGCCTCAATGTGGGCCTCCGACACAAGCGAGCCATAGGGCTTGTTGGCATTCATTGCGGTGCGGAAAATAAGCCTCAGCACTCGGCGGGCCTTGTCATCAAGTTCCTCGGTACCCACCTCACCCTCACGAATTTTCTTGAGGTAGGGCTGTGCAAGATAGTAGCTATCGTAGGCGTTTGCGTAGCCCTGCGTGAGACCGTTGGTCCAAGTGCCAAACTCGAGGTCGAGTCCGTTGTATATGGCCTCCTCGGTGTCGTGAGTGCCGCCCCAATCGGATATTACCGCCCCATCGAAGCCCCACTCCTGCTTGAGGATTTGGTTGAGCAGGCGGTCGTTGTGGCAGGCGTGCTGGCCCTCGAAGTAGTTGTAGGCACCCATTATGGACCAACTGCCACCCTCCACCACGGCGGCCTTGAATGCGGGCAGATAGATTTCGTAGAGGGTGCGGTCGTCGAGCACCGGCTCGGTGTGGTGGCGATATGCCTCCTGATTGTTCAGAGCGTAGTGCTTCACGCAGGCAGCCACGCCATTTTTCTGCACCTCCTGCACATAGGGCACCACCATCTGGGCAGCCAGATAGGGGTCCTCGCCCATATACTCAAAGTTGCGGCCATTGAGAGGGCTACGATAGATGTTCACACCCGGACCGAGCAGCACATCCTTCTCCCTGTAACGAGCCTCCTCGCCAATGCTCTTGCCATAGAGTGCCGAAGCCTCGCGATTCCACGTTGCGGCAAGCGCAGTGAGTGCGGGGTAGGCCACACAAGAGTCGTTGGTACATCCCGCTTGGTCCCACTTATCCCAAAAGACATCGGGACGAATACCGTGGGGGCCATCGGTACACCACAGTTCGTGTATGCCGAGGCGACGGACACCCGGCGAGGAGAACTTGGACTGTGCGTGGATGATTGCGATTTTTTCCTCGATGGTCATACGTGCCAGCGCATCCTCCACCCTCTCCTCAACGGGGGCGTTGGGGTCGAGATAGGTGGCAACTTTGGGGCGTGGATTGCAGGCCACCATAGCGAGCAAGGCCATCAGTGCCACGAGAGTAAGTTTGTGTTTCATAGTAGTAGGTTTATTGTGATTGACTACAAGTTTTTTTGTCGTATGCTGATAGTAAGGGTAGTAAATTTTGCAAAAGTTAAAAATTACACTACCTTTGCAGCGCAAAACAGGGGGAAGCCCCGACTATCATATTTTTGCGGCAATGTGCATTTGCGGGCCGAGCCTGCGGTGCGCATCCGATTGGAAAGATGGCAGAGTGGTCGAATGCGGCGGTCTTGAAAACCGTTGAACAGCGATGTTCCGGGGGTTCGAATCCCTCTCTTTCCGCAAACCAAAGCCTCTGCAAACGCAGAGGCTTTTTGTTTCCGATGGTGGGCAGAAGTGATGCTCACGCTACCCACACCCTCCCTACTTGATTATCCTCTGGATGCTGTTGGCCTTGCCGATGGACTCCGCAAGTCCCTCAACATCATCACGCTCAATCTGCTTGCGTATCACTTGGAGTTGGTGAATGTGCTCCCTCAACACATCGAGCACATTGTATTTGTTGCGCATAAGGATGGGCACCCACGTGCGGGCCGAACTCTTTGCCAACCTCACAGTGCTCTCGAAACCACCACCCGCAAGGTCGAAAATGTGTTGCTCCTCTCTCTCTTTCTCCAACACCGTGAGGGCCAAAGCAAAGGAGGTGATGTGGGAGATGTGCGACACATAGGCGGTGTGGAGGTCGTGCTCCTCGGCTCCCATACGCACTATGGGCATACCGAAGTCGGCATATATCTGCTCCACAAGTGCGAGTGCATCCCTATCGCTCCTCTCCTCCTCACACACGACCACATTGCGCCCCACAAAGGCCTCCCTCTGGGCAGCCTCGGGACCGCTATACTCCGTACCCCACATTGGGTGGGTGGCCACAAAACGGCCTCGGTTGGTGTGGTGGGAAATCATCTCGCATAGTTCCTCCTTGGTGGAGCCCACGTCTATCACGGTTTGGTGGGGCCCAACGCTGTTGAGCACCTTCACGGCGAGTTGCGGAAGGGTGTCCACAGGGGTTGCCAACACCACAAGGTCGGCCACGGCAACACCCTCTTCAAGGCTCACCACCTCGTCCACAAGCCCCAACTCCACAGCCCTGCGGGCGTGGTCGGCCGAGGCCTCAACACCCACGATGCGGCCCGTGTAGCCGTGCTCTCGGAGCGACAAAGCAAATGAGCCTCCAATGAGGCCCACTCCCACGATTAGCGTGTTTATATTTTTGTTCTCTTGTTGTGCCATAGTAGGGTATATAAATATGGTCTACGTGCGGGGTGCGCCTACTTGAAGTATTTCCAGTGGAAAATAAGCAGGTAGAAGACCGCAATGGTGATGTAACTGTCGGCGAAGTTGAACACCGGCGAGAAGAAGAGGTCGCCACCAATCAGCGGCATCCACTCCGGCCAGTGGAAAAGCGGGAAGTAGAGCATATCGACCACCTTGCCGTGCAGCAGGGGCGCATAACCACCCGCTTCGGGCAGGAGTTGTGCCACACTGGTGAAGGTCGATTCGGAGAAAATCACTCCATAGAATGCGCTGTCAATCATATTGCCCACCGCACCTGCGAGTATCATCGCAAAGCCCACAATCACCCCGTTGGGTGCCTTCTGCTTGCGCAGGTGGCAGACAAACCACACGAGCGTACCGATGGCGACAATGCGGAAGAGGCTCAGCGCCAACTTGCCATACTCGCCACCGAGCGACATACCGAAGGCTGCGCCCTCGTTCTCCACAAAGCACCAGCGAAACCAATCGCCCAACACATTGTGGCTCTCTCCGAGTGTCATTGTGGTCTTAACGGAGAATTTCACCACTTGGTCCACCACCACAAGGCCCACCACAATGGCCCATAGTGCCCACTTCTTTATTATCGGTTTGGTCATAGTTCCCCTCCAAAAAAAGAGTAATTAGTAAAGAGTAATTAGTAAATATTTTTTTCTCCAAGACGGCTAATGGCTAACTGCTAACTGCTAATGGCTAACAGCGGCCAACAGCCCCCGCCCTATCGCAACGATACCTCGGCAGTGCCAATCTTGTAGCCGTCCATATAGACCTCGGCGGTATAGACACCACTAGTGAGGTTTTCGTTGGAGTAGTAGATGCTCACATCAAGGTCCTGACCGTTGTAGTCAATCTCCCTCTCAGCCGAGTAGCTGATAACATCACCCTCAAACTCCATAATGCAGTCGGCACCTCCCGACAACACCGCCCCATCGGGACCGATGATGCGCACATAAATCTTCCTCTGACCGGGAATGGTGAGTTCATTGGCGGTCAGTGTGAGGTCGGTCTTGAACTTGGAAGCACGGCTGGCACGGGTTACGTTTGTACCACCCGTGTTGTAGGCTCCGAGTTGCACATTGCGGGCCTTCACGATGGCGCCCTTCTTGATTTTGTTACGCAGGTCTTGTGCGGCCTCCTCGGCAATGTTGGCACGTGAGGTCTCGGCTGCCACCCTCTTGCGGTAGCCCACATTCTCGGCTGCGAGTTTTTTATTGAGGGTGTTGAGCGAGTCGATTTGGTGCACATAGCGGCGCATCACAGTGCGCAGAGTGCCGAGTTCCTTCTCATACTTACGCAACTTCTCCCTATTCATATTGCGCTCCTTTTTGAGCTTTGCCATCAGCGAGTCGGCCTTGTTGCGCTCGGCTGCAATGTTCATACGCAACTCGTTGCTCACCGAGTCGTTACGCAGGTTGATTTGGTCAATTTCGGTAATCAGACCATTGATTTGATTGTTCAGCGTATCTCGCTCGATGCGGAATTCCTGCTTGAGGTCGGCGGTCAGGCGGAAGTGTTGGAAGGTGATGAGTGCCAACACAGCCACAAGGCAGATGATGATAACCTTGTAGCCTTTGAGTGTTTTCTCTATATCCTGCTGCTTGGAGGCGTTGGTGTCGTAGTCCAACTCATCCAGCTCGTCATCCTCATATTTGTCGTAATCCTCTTCGTACTTTGCCATAGTGTGTGTAGTGTTGTGTTCCAAAAAAATGTGATTGAGTGCAAATATAGTGCTTTTCTACGAAATCATACCATAATCTATGTTGGTTTTGGGCTTGTACCTATCCCGCAGGGCAGCCAATTTGGCGTTTTGGGGTTGCGAGAGGTTGGGGTCATCATCAAGCAGTGCCGAGGCTATGAGCCTTGCCTGTTCGAGTATCTGGCCATCGGTGGAGAGGGATGCAATCTGAAGGTCTATGGCCTCGCCACTCTGCCTTGTGCCGTTCACATCGCCCGCACCTCGCAGTCGCAAGTCGAGTTCGGAGAGGCGGAAGCCATCGTTTGTCTCCACCATTGCGGCAAGCCTTGCTTCGGCATCGCGCGAGAGTTTGTCGCCACTCATCAGCACACAGTAGCTTTGGTTGCCACCACGCCCCACCCTGCCACGCAACTGGTGCAACTGCGAGAGTCCGAACCTCTCGGCACTCTCAATAACCATCACCGTGGCGTTGGGTACATCCACGCCCACCTCAATAACGCTGGTGGCCACAAGTATGTGGTTCACCCCCTCGGCAAAGAGCTTCATCGACTCGGCCTTGTCCTCGGGTGGCATCTTGCCGTGAATTACGCCCACCTTGTACTCCGGCAGGGGAAACTCCTGCACAATGTTGTCAAACCCATCGTAGAGGTTTTGATAATCAAGGGCTTCCGACTCCTTGATGAGCGGGTAGACCACATAGACCTGCCTACCTTTGGCAATCTCGCTCTTCATAAAACCGAAGAGCTTGAGCCTCATCTCCTCCTTGAAGTGGTATGTCTTTATGGGTTTGCGCCCTGCGGGCATTTCGTCAATCACCGACACATCGAGGTCGCCATAGAGTGTCATCGCAAGGGTGCGGGGTATGGGTGTGGCGGTCATCACGAGGATGTGTGGTGTCTGCCGGTTCTTGGTCCACAGTTTTGCCCTCTGGTCCACACCGAAGCGGTGCTGCTCGTCTATAACCACAAGGCCGAGGTTGTCAAACTGCACCCTGTCCTCAATCAGTGCGTGGGTGCCCACAAGAATGAGCACCTCACCCGAGAGGGTACGTTCCAAAATCTCCCTGCGCTCGCGTGTCTTGGTAGAGCCTGTGAGCACCGCCACACGCCCCTCGGCGGGGGTACCTGCGAGCATTTTGGAGATGGAGGCGTGGTGCTGACGTGCAAGAATTTCGGTGGGTGCCATCATACACGACTGAAAACCGTTGTCGGCAGCCAGCAACATCGACATCAGTGCCACGAGGGTTTTGCCACTACCCACATCGCCCTGCAAGAGGCGATTCATCTGGTGGCCCGAGGTGGTGTCGCGGCGAATCTCTTTGATTACCCTCTTCTGCGCACCGGTGAGGGCGAAGGGGAGGTGGTTTTCGTAGAAGTCGCGGAACATCTCGCCCACACGTGGGAACATAAAACCATTCTGCAACGTGGTGCGCCCCGCCTTCACACTCAATATGCCGAGTTGCACCCCGAAGAGTTCCTCAAATTTGAGCCTATATATGGCCCTCTGGAGCATCTGATGGGAGGAGGGGAAGTGTATGTTTTGCAGGGCCTCGGCACGTGGCAGCAGGTTGCACTGGCGAATTACCTGTTCGGGCAGCGTCTCGGCAATGTGCCCCTTTGCGTGCTCCCAGAGGGTACACACCAGATTGTAGATACCCTTGCTACCGAGCCCTATGGCGGTGAGTTTTTCGGTGGTGGAGTAGACTCCCTGCATACCGAGGTTACCGCGCGAGAGGAATTTTTCCACCAGTTCAATCTCGGGGTGTACGATGCTCACCTCGCCACGGAAGAAGGTGGGCTTGCCCAACACCATATACTCCCTGCCGACCTCCAACTGTTTCTCTATCCACGTGGTGCGCTGAAACCAAATCAGTTCGGCCACACCGCTCCCATCGGAGAGACTCACGGAGAGTCGCTTCTTGGGTCCTTCGCCGAGGTAGGCAAAGCCCGTGATGCGCCCACGCAGTTGCACGTGGACATTGCTCTGCTCCTCGGTGAGGGAGCCGATGCGGAAGACCTTGGTGCGGTCAATGTAGCGGTGTGGGTAGTAGTGCAACAGGTCGCCCACGGTGCGTATGCCCGCCTCCGTAGCGAGCAGTTGGGCACGCTTTTCGCCCACCCCACTCAAAAATTTTATGTCCATATCGGCTCGCATAAGGCAAATATACGGTTTATTTGCGTTATATTTGCCTAAAAATAGAGGAAAAATGACCAACTATTGCAAATCACTCACCTCCTATGCCCGCCGAGAAACCCTCTGCGCACAGGTTGGAGGGCACAAAATCGGGGGCGGCAACCCCGTGGTGGTGCAAACTATGACCAACACACTGACCACTGACACCGAGGCAAGCGTGGCACAAATCGACCGCATTGCCGCAGCCGGCGGACGCATCGTTAGGCTCACCACCCCAAACGAAAAGGATGCCCTCAACCTCGGCCCCATTGGGGAGCAGGTGAGAGCAAAGTGGCCCGATGTGGCTCTGGTGGCCGATGTTCACTTCCTGCCCGCCGTGGCTGCTGTGGCTGCCACCACCGCCGACAAGGTGCGCATCAACCCCGGTAACTACAACGACCGTGGGGGCCGCTTTGAGGAGCTCATTGACCTCTGCCGAGAGCGTGGTGTGGCTCTGCGCATCGGGGTAAATCACGGCTCGCTGGCAAAGAAGATTTTTGACCTCTATGGCGACACCCCCGAGGGTATGGCCGCCTCGGCTATGGAATTCCTGCGCCGCTGTCGTGAACTCGACTTCCACAACGTGGTGGTGTCGCTCAAATCGAGCAACGTGAGGGTTATGGTCTACGCCTACCGCCTGCTTGTGAAGGCTATGAACGAGGAGGGGCTCCACTACCCCATCCACCTCGGCGTTACCGAGGCGGGCAACCACGTGGAGGGGCGTGTGAAGTCGGCCGTGGGCATTGGTGCCCTGCTGGCCGATGGCATTGGCGACACCATTCGTGTGTCGCTCACCGAGGCCCCCGAGAACGAAATTCCTGCCGCCCAAGCACTCGTAGCCCACTACGAGGGGCGCAATACCGCCGTGGAGTTTGCAGCCGTGGAGGAGAGTCGTTTTTCGCCCTATGAGTATGTGGCTCGCCCCTTTGCCGGTGCGCCTGTGCTGTGGAGCGAGGTGGCCGAGGAGGAGCGTGGAGGCTACAACGTGGTGGAGGCCACCAGCGACCTGCCCGTGCAGGAGTGGAGGAGCAAACTCCTTGCCTCCGACTACCCTACCGACAAACCCACCATCCTGCGCCGCCACTACACCACTGCCAATTTTGAGCAGTTTGCCATTGAGGCCGCAGCCGATTGTGGTGTGATGTTCATCGACTCGCTGGCCGATGGCCTCGACCTGCGCAACGACAACTTCTCGCAGGAGCAGATTGACGAGGTGGCTCTGCTCATCCTGCAAGCCGCCCGTGTGCGCATCTCCCGCACCGAATATATCGCCTGCCCTTCGTGTGGGCGCACCCTCTACGACATCGAAACCACCCTTGCAGCCATCAAGGCCCGCACCTCCCACCTTGTGGGGCTGAAGATTGGCGTTATGGGCTGCATTGTGAATGGTCCGGGCGAGATGGCCGATGCCGACTATGGCTACGTGGGCGGCCTGCCCGACCGCATATCGCTCTACCGTGGCAAAACCCTCGTGGAGCGCAACGTGCCCCAAGCCGAGGCCATTGACCGCCTTATTGAACTCATCAAGGCCGATGGCCGCTGGAGCGAGCCCAAATAGAGCGGCAGCACAAGCCCACGCACTAAAATAGTAAGTAATTGGAGGAAAAAACAGGAAATGAAAATTCTACCGCTTGCATATCTTGGCTCGCAGGAGTGGTGGCGTGAGGTGCTCTCACCCGATGCCGTGGTAGACGTGGGCGAGCACTACGTCAAGCAGACCTGCCGCAACCGCACCGAGATTGCCACCGCCACGGGGCGTATGGCTCTGACGGCCAACGTGGTCAAGGGTGCCAGCATACACAAAAAGGCGGTCAAGGATATGCGCCTCGACTACTCCAAGCGTTGGCAACACCAACACGCTGTGGCCCTGCGCTCGGCCTACAAGTCTTCGCCCTACTACGACTACTTTGCCGACCGACTGGAGCCCTTTTTCACAAAAAAATATGATTTTCTCTACGACTTCAACCGAGAACTCGTTGAAGTTGTGCGTGGCATTGCGGGCATAACGGAGCCCATTCGCTACTCGGAGCACTACATTGTGGCCTCCCCCACCGATGAGGACCTTCGCAACCACCCATTCCTCGGCCCCGCAAGCCTACCCAATCGCCCCCCGCTGCCCACCTATTGGCAGGTCTTTTCGGAGCGCACTCCCTTTGAGGAGAACCTCTCCATTGTGGACTATCTTTTCAACGAGGGCCAACTGTAAGCCCACCCCTCCACAACCTATAAACAACTGATGGCTAACATCTTACCCGCCTACAAATCTCCCGAGGTGTTGTAGGGTATCTCTATGTAGACATTGTCGGTCAGACCACGCGAAGATACCTCAATGTGGTTGGTGCCACGTTGCAGCACCACATCCGACCACACCACAACACCCGTAGTATTTTCCTGACTGCCGAGGAATTTGCCGTCAATGGTGAGTTCCACCTCGGGCAGGTTGGTGTAGACCTTGATTTGTTGCAGCGTGTCGGCACGGCGGCTCCACCTCTTTTCGGCCAAGTGGATAAACTCATCTTCCTCGTTCCAAGCACCTTTGTAGAGGTAGAAGGCATCCTTGCGCACCTGTCGGTTGAACGACACCACACCCATATCGCTCACGCCACCTGCCGAGCGGGCCGTTTCGGTGGCCACATAGTCGAAGAGGCAATCCACAAAGAGTCCCCAGAAGAGGGTGTCGCCACGGAGTGCTCCAAGGTAGGTTTCGTGGAAATGGGTCTGCCACCTCTCGGGGTGCCAAGTGCCCGTGGCGAGTGGTTTTTCGAGCAGGTCGCTCTGGTGGAAAATGCTCCCTCCGCACTTGAAACTCACACCACTGTGGAGTGTCCTCCACTCGGGATTGGCGTGGAGTTGCTCCTGCCACACGGTGATGTCGGAGGGAAGGCCCTCGCTCCAACCATAGGAGTGGCTCCAAACGATGAGGTCCGTGATGAAGTTAATCTCTCCGTCTTGATTGCTCCAACCACAAGTGAAACGCTGCGGGTCGAGTCGTTTGGCCAGCGAGTGAAGTTCACGGATGTAGCCCACGGGGTTTTCGCCACGCAGTTCGAGTTCCGAAAAGAGGTTCCACACAATCACCGAGGGGTGGTTGAAGTGTTGGTATATCATCTCGGAGAGTTGCTCCTTGCCGTTTTCTCTGAAGGCCTCCGTGTTGAAAAAGCCCTTACCGTTGAGGGTGGTGGTGCCAATCAGCGGAAGGTCGTTGATGACCATCAGGCCCTCCCTGTCGCAGATGGCATAGAAGGAGGGGTGGTGGGAGCCACCAACCACACGGATAGCGTTGGCACCCATCTCCTTGGCTATGGCTATGTCCTCCATCACCTCCTGCTCGCTCACAGCCGTACCACTAAGGGGGCGGTCCCTGTGGAGCAGCACGCCACGTATGGGATAGGGGCGACCATTGAGCACAAAGCCCTCAGAGCCAACCTCATAGTTGCGAAAACCACTCTGCACGGTGATGTTGTCTTTGAGTGCACCCGCCGAGGAGAGCGACACCTCAAATTTGTAGAGCGAGGGGCTGTGGACACCATCCCACAGTTGGGGTTGGGTGATTTCAAAGGGTATGAACGTACCGGTGGTGCCATTGATTGTGCGCACCCTCTGCACAGCCGAGAGCACCTCGGTCCCATCGGGCGCAAGCACTTTGAGTTGCACCATTGCGCTCACCACCGCATCGCTGCACACCTTCACCTCCACTTCGCCCTCAACCTTCTCGGCCGACACCTTCTTGGGGTGTACAAACACGCCCTGCGAGCCATAATGTCCGAGGGCTATGTGGGTGGACTCCTGCACTATGATTTCGGCCTCACGATAGAGTCCTCCGTAGGATATATGGTTACCGGCGGTGGGCATAACATCGAGGTTGGTGGCGTTGTCCACCACCACCCACACGAGGTCGCGCCCATCGTAGTGGAGATATGGGCCAATCTCAAACACAAAGGCCTCATTACCACCCTTGTGTCGCCCCACATAGCGTCCATTGATGAGCAGGTCGGCCACCAAATTGGCTGCGCCAAAGCGGATAAAAACTCTCTTATCCTTCCACTCGGGCTTGGCGTCAATGTAGCGCATATAGTTACCGTTGCCTCGGAAGTATTCGGTGCGACCTCCGAGTGCATCAAGGTTCCACTGATGTGGAAGGTTGATGATTTGCGATTGGTTTTCGCTGTGGGTAAAGAATTTCCAATCTCGCGATATGTTGTAACTCTCCCTTGCGAGGCTCTCTGTGGTACCACAAACCACTGCGCAAAGCAGCAGAGAGAGGGTAAGAAGAAGACGTTTCATCGTTGCTTTGTCGGTTTTCATTTGCACAAAGGTAAAAAATTACCTACATTTCGGAAAATTTTGGGGCAGGAAATCAAACAACTCTAACATAGACTTATGAATATTCTGGATATTATCTTGGCCATTGTGTTGGCTCTTGGGGCCATACAAGGCTTTCGCAAAGGCATCATCGCCCAACTGTGCGGTATCGTGGGCGTGTTGCTCGGTGCTTGGTTGGCCTTCAAATTCGGAGCCAAACTTGGCGAGTGGATTGGCGTTGAACTCAACGAAATTGTTGCCTATGTTATTGTGTTCCTCGTGGCGGTGCTGGTGGCAGGCTTGGCAGGCAGAATTGCTGCGGCCATACTGAAAGCCACAGGGCTCGGTATCATCAACCGCTTGGGCGGTGCGGCCCTCTCCGTGGTGGAGTATGCGCTGGTTGCATCGCTACTGCTTGGACTCTTCGAGCGCATCAACGAAGCCACCGAGTGGGTGGAGCCGAAGGTTATGGAAGAGTCGCTGCTGGTGGGCCCCGTGCAGGCCATCTCCGACTTTGTGTTCCCCTACCTGCTGGATGTCAAGGAGGCCATTGAGGAGAGCGACTCGTTCAAACTCGCCCCACACGATGAAGAGAGCAGCACCCCCGAGGTGGTATCCACACAATCGCTCTAATATGAAGCAAGTGATATGACACAACAAGGCATAGTAATAGAGAGCACGGGCAGTTGGTACAAGGTGGAGATTGAGGGTACCATCCACGACTGCCGTACCCGTGGGCGATTGCGCCTCAAAGGAGTGCGTTCCACCTCCCCTGTGGTGGTGGGCGACTGCGTGCAGGTGGAGTTCACCGAGGCGGGCGAGGGTATGATTGTGGCCATAGAGCCGAGGCGCAACTACATCATCCGCCGCGCCTCCAACCTCTCCAAGGAGTCGCACATCATTGCTGCCAACGTGGACTGTGCTGCGGTGGTGGTTACCATAGCCGCACCCGTTACGGCTCCCGAGTTTGTGGACCGCTTCCTCGTTACGTGCGAGGCCTACAAGGTGCCCGCAGTGATTATCCTCAACAAGATTGACACCGCACGCAACGAACCCGAAAAACTTGCCGAATTCCGACACGTCTACACCTCCGCCGGCTACCGCATCATTGAGTGCTCGGCCCTCACGGGCGAGGGCGTGGATGAGGTTGTGGAGTTGCTACAAGGCAAGACAACCCTCTTCAGTGGCAACTCGGGCGTGGGCAAATCCACCCTCGTGAACGCCATTGAGCCCTCGGCTGCGGCCAAGACGGGCGAGATTTCCGAGGCCCACCTGCAAGGTAAACACACCACCACTTTCTCCCACGTCTACCCTCTCTCCTTTGGTGGTCGCATCATCGACACCCCGGGTATCCGTGGCTTCGGCCTGATAGACATCAAACCCGAGGAGTTGTACCACTACTTCCCCGAGATGATGCGCCTGAGCAAGGGGTGCCGCTTCTACAACTGCACCCACACCCACGAGCCACACTGCGCTGTGGTGGAGGCAGTGGAGCGCGGGGAGATTTCCTACAGCCGCTACGAAAGTTACCTCAAAATACTCGATGACGATGGCAAATACAGATAGGCGACCAACCGAATGGTACCGCGAGCGCACCAACTACCTTGCGGAGTTTATGCTCCCCGAGCGGTTTGCCACGATGCAGAGGGTGGTGGCCAACCGCACCCGCTATATGACCGTGTGTGCCGAAAACACCTTCCATCCCCAAAATGCCAGTGCACTGGTGCGCCACTGCGAGGCTTTTGGGGTGCAGGAACTCCACGCCATTGAGTTTTTGTGTGGCTTTCAGGCCAACCTGCACATCGTGCGTGGCACCGACAAATGGGTTGATATTCGGCGCTATGGCTCCACGGCCGAGGCCGTGGCCCACCTCAAGGGCGAGGGCTACCGCATTGTGGCAGCCACACCCCACACTGACGACACCACACCCGAGAGTTTCGATGTTGGGGCTGGCAAGTTCTGCATCGTCTTTGGCACCGAAAAGCAAGGTATCTCGGAGGAGATTATGGCTGTGGCCGACCAGTTTGTGAAGATTCCGATGTATGGCTTTGTGGAGAGCCTCAACGTGTCGGCTTGTGCGGCCATACTCATTCAGGGGATGGTGGAGAAGTTGCACCGTAGCGATGTCGATTGGCGACTCTCGGAGAACGAGCAGGCCGAACTCCTCTACCGCTGGGCACGAGAGAGCGTGAAGGATGATGAACTCATCCTGCGCAAACGATTCGCAGATATATAGGTTTTGGTGGCATAAGACCAAAAATTCTCAATTCTCATTTCTCAATTCTCAATTCTCAATTTCTATATATGTCTATCCTACGCAAACAATTTCTTCAGCATATTGGTCAAACCTCGCCCACACCCCAACTTATTGAGGTGGCTCGGGCCGAGGGAGTCTTTTTCTACACCCCCGAGGGTAAGCCCTACTACGACCTCATCTCGGGCGTGTCGGTGAGCAATGTGGGCCACGGCAACCCCGCAGTGGTGGATGCAGTGTGCGCCCAAGCGAGGGACTATATGCACATTATGGTCTATGGCGAGGTGGTCGAAAGGCCTCAGGTGGAGTATGCACGCAAGATTGCCGAGGCGCTGCCCGCACCACTCGACAGTGTCTACTTCCTCTCCTCGGGAGCCGAGGCGGTGGAGGGTGCGCTCAAGTTGGCCAAGAGGGCCACAGGGCGCACGGAACTCATCGGTATGCGCAACGCCTACCACGGCTCCACCCACGGAGCAATGAGCCTTATGGGTGGCGAGGATTGGAACTACGCCTTCCGCCCACTGCTGCCCGATGTGCGCCACCTCAGGTTCAACAACTTTGAGGACCTGCAACACATCACCACCCGCACCGCAGGTGTGTTGGTGGAGCCCGTGCAGGGCGAAGCGGGTGTGGTGGTGCCTGCCGAAGGCTACCTCAAGGCACTCCGCGCGAGGTGTACGGAGGTGGGTGCAAAACTCATTTTTGACGAGATACAAATGGGCTTCGGACGTAGCGGCGAGATGTTTGCGTGCGTGAAGTTTGGCGTTACACCCGACATTGTCTGCTTAGCCAAGGCTCTTGGTGGAGGTATGCCACTGGGTGCCTTCGTGAGCGACCACGATACAATGAACCTGCTGACACACAACCCCGTGCTGGGCCACATCACAACCTTTGGTGGACACCCCGTGTGCTGTGCTGCGGGCCTTGCGGCAATGAACTACCTTGAGGAACACAACCTCGTGGGGCAGGCCGAACAAAAGGGTGCTCTGTTTGAAAGACTACTGGCCGACCACCCGAAGGTGGTGGAGATTAGACGCTGCGGTCTGCTGTTGGCGGTGGAGTTGGGTAGTAGCGAAGCCTACTTCCGCCTGCTGGACCTCTTCATTGAGGCGGGCATACTGAGCGACTGCTTCCTCTTCTGCGAGAGTGCCTTCCGCATTTCGCCCCCGCTGACCATCAGCGAGCAGGAGATTGTGGAGTGCTCAGCCCTCATCCGCACCTGCCTCGACAAATTGTAGGCGTCAGAATGACGCTTTTCCCTTTTCTACTCGTAGCGCTATCTGACGTTTGAAAGTGGCCACAGGCCGTTTTGTGGTCTTTGGGTGGGGTGCTATCTGACGTTTGAAAGAAGTAAAAAACGCAGAGAACGAGATGAATGCAAGGGCGTCAGAATGACGCTTCCCCCATTTGGTCGGAGCACTATCTAACGTTAGGCAGAAATAAAAAACGCAAAGTGCGAGGCAAATGCAAGGAATACAAGAAAACTCCCTCCGCAGTTTACTAAATGTAAATTAACCTAAGGTTCACCAATCTTAAATATCTACTTAACTATCAATTTATTACTTGTATATTTTATGATTGTAATATAATTTTATAACATACAATTTGCATACAAAATCGGAGATTCTGGGAAAATAGTAATGCTA
>JAFQNC010000017.1 GCA_017396085.1 Tidjanibacter sp.
GCTGCTGCCCAGTTTGCCCAGTATGGTATGATGAACGTGGCCGAGGAGATGTTGTCGAACTACGCACAGCAGATTCTCTCCAACAAGGAGGAGGCCAACAAGCTCATTGAGAAGGTTTACGAGCAGAAGGTTATCGAGGCTGTTACTCCTTTGGTGAAAGTTTCCAACAAGAGTGTTACTATTGCCGAGCTCAACAAAATCCTCTCCAAGAAGGCAAAATAAGAGGTAATTTCTTCGTTACGCTTGATGGCGGCTTCCTCATTTGCGTTAGCAAACTGCGGAGCCGCCTTCTTCGCAAGCCTTGAAATTCCTCTCTTCTTTTGCTTCTTTTTTTTTGGGGGCTGATGTCTAACGTCCAACGTCTTTTTAAGGGCCTTAAGGGCCTTAAAGACCTTAAAGACCTTAAAGGCCTTAATGTCCCTTTTCTACCCTCTACTACTCACGGGTATCTGTTTTAATACCCGTGCCGAATTCTCAATTTTCCATTTTCAATTTTCAATTCCCCTTCCTGCCCTCTGCTACTTCCTTTTTGCATAATAGCGCAAAAATTTGTACCTTTGGGAGATGAAACCCTGCGCTTGGTGCGAGGTTTGCTATTTGAAAGAGTACGAAACACACATATAACGTATGAAAAACGAATTCCAGAAATTTGCCCTCTCGCAGGGTATCTCTTCGCTTGACCTGCACAGGTACCAGTCGCTGACCGATGCCTACGTGTCGCCCACGGTGATTGAGGAGCGCAAGTTGAATATGGCCCAGATGGATGTCTTTTCGAGGTTGATGATGGACCGCATCATATTCCTTGGGGCTCCCATAGACGATGATGTTGCCAACATCATCGAGGCGCAGTTGCTCTTCCTTGAAACCACCGACCCCGAGAGGGACATCCAAATCTACATCAACAGCCCCGGTGGTAGTGTGTCGGCCGGCCTTGGTATCTACGACACAATGCAACTTGTGGCTCCCGATGTGGCGACCATCTGCACCGGTATGGCTGCAAGTATGGGTGCTGTGCTGCTCACGGCGGGTGCGAAGGGTAAACGCTCGGCTCTGCCCCACAGCAGGGTGATGATACACCAGCCCTTGGGTGGTGTGCAGGGACAAGCCTCCGACATTGAAATTACCGCAAGGGAGATTCTCAAATACAAGCAGGAACTCTATGAGATTTTGGCACACCACTCCGGCCAGCCCTTTGAGCGCATTGAGGCCGATGCCGACAGGGACTATTGGATGAGGGCTGCCGAGGCCAAGGAGTATGGACTCATTGACGAGGTGATTGTAAGCCGTAAGATTAGGTAGAACTGCCGAGAATAGCAAAAGATAGAATATGGCAAAAGGAGATAACAACAACGGACATAAGCGTGGCGGCTACGATTGCTGCTCATTCTGCGGCCGCAGTGCCTCGGAGGTAGGTATGCTTTTTTCGGGTATGAATGGGGCGACCATCTGCGATGAGTGCGTGGAGAGGGGCTATGATGTGTTGCAGGAGCAGCAGGAGGCCAAGAAGAAAAAGTCGGCCAAGAATGTACCCACCCTGCGTAGGGAGGATGTGCCCAAGCCGACCGAGATTAAGGAGTTTCTGGACCGCTATGTGATTGGTCAGGATGCCGCCAAAAAGACACTTTCGGTGGCGGTCTACAACCACTACAAACGCATCCTCTCAAAGGGTGTGGACAAGGTGGTGAACGATGAGGTGGAGATTGAGAAGTCCAACATCATTATGGTGGGCGAAACGGGCACGGGTAAGACCCTGCTGGCCCGCACCATTGCCCGCCTGCTGAAGGTCCCCTTTGCGATTGTGGATGCCACGGTGCTTACCGAGGCGGGCTATGTGGGCGAGGATGTGGAGAGTATTCTCTCACGCTTGTTGCAGGTGGCCGACTACAACGTGGAGCAGGCCGAGAGGGGCATTGTTTTCATTGACGAGGTGGACAAGATTGCCCGCAAGAGCGACAATCCCTCCATCACTCGCGATGTGAGTGGCGAGGGTGTGCAGCAGGCTCTGCTGAAGATTTTGGAGGGTACGGTGGTCAATGTACCTCCTCAGGGAGGCCGCAAGCACCCCGACCAAAAGTTTGTGCAGGTTAATACCAACAATATCCTCTTTGTGTGCGGTGGTGCTTTTGACGGCATCGACAAGAAGATTGCCCAGAGGCTCAACACAAGGGTTGTGGGTTTCAATCAGGGGGCTGCGCTCCACGTGGACCGCAAGAACCTGATGCAGTACATCACTCCGCAGGACCTCCGCTCGTTTGGACTCATTCCCGAGTTGGTGGGCCGTATGCCTGTGCTGACCTACCTCCAGCCGCTTGATAAGGAGGCTTTGCGCCAGATACTCACCGAGCCCAAGAACTCCATCATCAAGCAGTATGAGAGGCTCCTCGAGTTGGACGGCGTGAAGATTGTCTTTGATGACGATGTGTTGGACTACATCGTGAGCAAGGCTCAGGAGTTCCGCCTTGGTGCGAGGGGTTTGAGGAGCATTTGCGAGGCCATTATGACCGATGCGATGTTTGAACTCCCCACCACAGGAGTGAGCGAATTCCGCATCACACTGCCTTACGCCAAGGAGCGAATGGAGAGGGCGAAGGCGCTCAATGGCGTAAAGTAATGTGGTATACCTACAATATACAATAAAGGGAGATGCACTGCGCATCTCCCTTTGTGTTTGTGGCTAAAACGTAACGCCGCACCGGTATTCGTGTAGTACCTCCAAGGTGAACCGGTGTACATCATAGACTTTCCCATCCTTAAAAATGACCTCCATACACTCGCGGATTAAACCGGCAAACGGACTCCAGTAGCAGCAAGTAACATAATAGATATCTCCCTTGCCAATGATTGTGGGGGTTAGGTCGATTTTTTTGTTTCGTATGCTGTCAACTACCGCAGCATTGGCGTAATAATCGCTTGCATTTTGGGTGAGTTTGGCAGGTCGGCTTCGTTGAATATATAGGTTCTTTCTCCGTAATAAGCGTGCCAATACATCGGAAGTACCGACTCAAGCGAGAGGAGTAGGTAGGTTTGCCAAGCACCACTGCTTGAAGGTTTTATCGCCAGTTGCCTGAAAATATGGAAATCCTTTTCTCCGTCGGGTAGTTCCACGTAGAGTTCGCTACTATCCCCAAAGCCATTCTCTTCGCACAGTCTAACTTTTAGATGTGTACCTTTGGGGAGCGAAACGCTGTTGAGGCAAGATTCGAAGCGGTCATATTCTTCTTGCTTAACATATTTGATTAGCCGCTTTGCGGTGTTGAGGTGGGACTTTTTGAAAAGGTCCTTACTCACAGGGTTGGCTAATGCCTCTTGGCTTCGCTGTGTGGCAATGGTCTGTCTTTCTTTCTCGGCTGTCCTTGCTTTGTCCAGTTCTGTAAATAAGGAGTCTTCATCCAATATATTATTGGATTCAAGCAATTTTGAATACAACTTATCTCGGAGAACTCTATACTCAAATGCAGTTCTCACAATTTGGGGTTTCTGACCATTGTTGTTAGGGGTGGTGGTTAACTGCGGAATGAGAAAACAAAAGATAGGGGTGATGGTAAACAAACGAAATTTGCGCAACCCACCCTTCCTTGTGATTAGGGCGCAAGAGAATAAAACAACCAAGAAGCAACCTAATATTTCCAACAGCTCTCCCATTGTTGATTTTTAGGCTAAATATAGGGTTTGGCAATTAGAAACGATAGCCCACGGTGAGGCCCCACGAGATGAAGCGCACATCATCGGCGATGCGGGTGTAGTCGATGGAGCGGAATTGGTTGTGGTAACGCAGGTCGATGGTCCACTCCTTCCAGTCCACACCAATCTCTGCTACGTGGCCCCAAGGGTCCCTGTCGAGCATATCGGCCACAGCGTTCTGATAGGCGTTGTCGGTGTCCTTGAAGGGGAGGTTGGCAGTGGTGAATATGTTGCCTGTCCACGTTGGGCCCCAACCACCACGCAGGTAGAGTCCGTTGGAGAACTTGTAGCCTCCACCCACAATCAGCGGGAAATTGAAACAACCTGCCAAAGCGTTGGAGTTCTGACCGATGTACCAATCCATAGCCCACACGGCATCCAACTGTGCATAGAGCACCACGCCCGACTTCTTGATGGGCAACATACCACGCAGGTAGCCACCGAGTTGCACGCCTGCATTCACTCCATTGAGCAGGGAGTTAATCTCTGCGGTGTTGGTCAGTGCGTGCTGCGAGGGGCTCGAAAGGCCGATGCGCGGGCCACACACGAAGTATTGCTGACGTATCTCTTTTGCGCTCTTGCCACTTTGTGCCTCGGCCGAGCAGAGGGCTGTCAAGATGAATAGTGCCGATATGATAATCTTTTTCATATAAGTGTGTTGTCGTCTTTGTGTTGCTTGTTTTTCTCTCTAACGATTCTTTTTCTTCTGCCTCTCGGTTTGTGGCCTCAATTACTATTGCTCCACAATTTCGGAGAGAGTCCACTGTGCAAACGGGGTGGGGGAGCCGGAGGCCTCGCTACGGCTTTGGGTCTGCACCTCATAGTCGGTGGAGGAGTGAGTCATCTTGGTGGAGCGGTCCATACCATCCCACGTGCCCACTGCGGATGTTACTTTGCCACTTGCGGCATCGAAGTTCCAAATGTCCCAACCGCACTTGCCCGTAATCTCCACGAGGAAGCCCGAAGCGTTCTCCTCAATCTTGTCGGTCTTTATCACGATTGGCTCCTTGCCCGAGGTACCGCTACCGTAGAACTTGAGCACCTGCTTGATGACCTTGTTCTCTGCCGAGTAGGCCCAGAGGGTGTCGTTCTCAAAGGCGCTTATGCGATTTTCGGCCTCCTCGTCTTTGCTGAACCACTGGAGGTGGTCGTAGTCGGTGCCGTCAAAGGTGAGGGTCTGCTCCTTGGGGTCAAAGGTGCCCACGAGTCGGGGGCGGGAGAGCCCAAACCAACCGGTGGCCACATACTCATACTTGTCGGTCTTGTAGAGTCGCAAGTAGAAGGAGCCTGCCTTGGAATTGGCTGCATCGGCCAAGGGGGTGTAGTCGGTCTTGTAGTAGCCGGTCTTGATGAGCGGAGCCTTCTCGTCATCCACGATGGTTACGGTTGTGGTGTTGCTGCTACCGATGGTGGAGCCGCTGACAGCCGTGATGGTGAATTTGATGCGGATGGTCTCGCTCTGCAAGAAATCGTTGGGTTTGCTCTTGAAGAATATTTTCTTGTTGTACTCGGAGTAGGTAACCTTCGCGCCCGAAATTTCAAAGGTCTTGTTGTCGATGTTGCGTACGGTGTACTCGGGCTGCTCATCGTCAATCTCAAACTCCACGATGTCGGCCCAACCAAACTCTGCTCCGGTGTTGCTCTTGCCCTCAATAACCTCGCCACGCAGGGTTATCTCCACGGGCCACTGGTAGGGACTTTCCATTTGGTAGACAGCCACATAGCAACCATCGTAGCCTTCGGTGTAACTGTATGTCGAGTAGGCAAACGACACATCGGGTGTTTCGGGACCTTCGGCGCAGGCGGTCATTGTGAGTGCTGCGAGGAGGGCGATTATGAGCGACTTAAAGTGTTTCATCGGTGTGGTGTAAGGTGTTTTGTTGTGTGTGCGCCATCCCATAGGGATGGCCATATATCCCACAAAGGTAACGTAATTTTTGAAAATTTAGTGCAGTGTGGCGAATTTTGTTGTTTTTGTGGGGAAGTGAGAGTGTGGCGACACAAAACAAAAAGGGTTGGTATTGCTACCAACCCTTCGTGACTCCGACAGGACTCAAACCTGTAACCTTTTGATCCGTAGTCAAATGCTCTATTCAATTAAGCTACGGAGCCGAATTGCGAGTGCAAATATACGAACTTTTTTCTTCTCTGCAAGCCTTTTTGCGATTTTTTTTGTTTTTGGTTCTTTCGCACACCCCCACGGTAGCCAAAGGTATGGCGGTTGGTCGCAACTAATGGTGTCGTGGTCGTGTGGTTGTCGGTTGCACCTAATGGTGCCCGCAGTCGTGGTGGTCGCACGCTTGGCCGTTGTCGAACACAAAGCCCTTCAGGTAGGTCTGCACAAGCACCTCCACGTTGCCCGCACAGCCCCTCACAACCCTGATGCCGTTGCGCTCCAGCACATTCTTGGCACCTTGGCCCATATTACCTGCCAGCATAACCTCCACGCCCATCTCGGCCAAAACCGAGGCGATGCCGCTCTTGCACCCACAACCCTGTGGCGAGGGGAGCGTTTCGGAGCCGACAATGGCTCCATCCTCAATGGCAAAAATGGTGTAGTGGTCGCAATGGCCAAAGTGGTCATCCACACGGCCCTCTCTTGTCGGAATTGCAATCTTCATCATACTTAATGGTCTAACGTCTTTTTTAATTGAAAATGGAAAATTGAAAATGGAAAATTAAGGTGCGCCGTTGGCGCAGAGTTTTATTTTTTAATTTTCAATTGACCAAACTTTGTTTGCTCTAAAATGCTCCTGCTTTGCAGGCGTTGCCTGTTCTGTGTAGATGTCAGGTCTGCACTCTTTGTGGCCTTTGGATGCCAGCAAGCAGCCTCAATTCTCAATTCTCAATTCTCAATTTTCAATTTTCAATTCCCTCTATCCCATACGGTTTTTGTAGTCCTCATATCCGAAGCGGCGCACAACCTCCACCTGCCCGTCTTCGTGGGCAATGGCAATGGCGGGGTGCGACACTCCGTTGAACATCGTGGTCTTGACCATCGTGTAGTGAATCATATCCTCAAACACCAGTCGGTCGCCCACCTGCGGAGCCTTGTCAAAGGCCCAATGGCCAACCCAGTCGCCGGCCAAGCAACTGTTACCACCGATGCGCCACCTCTCTTCGCCCTCCTGTGGGTCGTGGGCACCCACTATGGCGGGCTTGTAGGGCATCTCCAAGCAGTCGGGCATATGGCACGCAAAAGAGACGTTCATCACAGCGGTTTTCTCGCCACCGCCCTCCACGATGTCCTCCACGGTGGCCACAAGCGTACCCGTGCGCCAAGTGAAGGCACTCCCCGGCTCAAGGATTATGCGCAGGTTGGGGTGGCGTTGTTTGAACTCTTTGAGGGTGCCGATGAGCAGGTCCACATTGTAGCCCTTGCGGGTCATCAGGTGGCCACCGCCCATATTGAGCCACTTGATGCGGTCGAGCAGGTGCCCGAACTTGGCCTCCACCACCTCAAGGGTAGCCACGAGGTCCTCGGCATCGCTCTCGCAGAGCGAGTGGAAGTGCAGTCCCTCAATGCCCTCGGGTAGCCCATTGGGGAGAGTGGCGAGTGTTTCGGCCCTCACACCGAGGCGGCTTGTGGGCGATGCGGGATTGTAGATGTCGGTCTCCACGGTGGAGTACTCGTGGTTGATGCGCAGACCGCACGAAATACCCCTCAGCATTGCCTGTGGGGCAAAGCGGTTCCACTGACCGAGGGAGTTGAAGGTTATGTAGTCGCTGTAACTCATAATCTCCTCCCACTCCACCTCGGAGTAGACGGGTGCATAGGTGTGCGCCCTCTGGCCATATTCCTCATAGACGAGCCTTGCCTCGGCGAGCGAACTTGCCGTGGCCCCATCGGAGTGCTGCCGCAGGGTGGGGAATATGCTCCACATTGCGCACGCCTTGAGTGCCACGATAATCTCCACCTCGGCCTCACGCCTCACGCGGTCAATCACGGCCATATTTTTCATCAACTCCGCCTCTTCCAGCACGTAGCAGGGCGAAGGAACAACACTAACGTAATTCAAAATTCAAAATTCACAATTCAAAATTGACAAAACGTTGTTTTGTCTAAAATGCTCCCGCTCTGCAGAGTCTGCAAGCAGCCTTTGCGCTCGCTTACTCGCATTTGCCAAAATTGTCCTCTCCCAAGTTAGGAGAGGAGTGGTCGTAGGGGAGGAGTACTTTGGGTGGTGCTCCCAAAGCATAGAAAAGTATTTACTAATTATTCTTTACTAATTACTCTTTACTCTTTACCCTCTTGTACGAGCCCTACAGCTCAAGGTCCACATCGTGCAACTCAACCCAAGGCAGGCCCTGAGGTCCGAGTTCGGCCAAGAATGGGTCGGGGTCGAACTCCTCCACGTTGTGTACACCGGGTTTCACCCAGAGGCCCTTGGCAAACATTGCAGCACCGAGGGCTGCGGGCACGCCCGTGGTGTAACTTACGGCCTGTGTGCCGGTCTCCTTGTAGGCGGCGGCGTGGTCGCAGTTGTTGTAGATGTAGTATGTCTTCTCTTTGCCGTCCTTGATACCCCTGATGCGACAACCGATGGAGGTCTCGCCGTGGTAGTTCTCACCGAGTGTTTTGGGGTCGGGCAACACTGCTTTGAGGAATTGGATGGGCACAATCTCCATACCGTTGTACATAATGGGGTCGATGCGAGCCATACCGATGTCCTGAATCACGCGCAGGTGTGTGAGATACTCCTGCCCGAAGGTCATCCAGAACCTTGCCCTCTTGATTGTGGGGTAGTTGATTACGAGGCTCTCCAACTCTTCGTGGTAGAGGAGATAACTCTCCCTTGGGCCGATGTTGGGGTAGTTGAGTGTTTTGTGTATTTCGAGCGAGCCGGTGGTTACCCACTCGCCATTCTCCCAGTAGCGGCCCTTTTGGGTGATTTCGCGGATGTTGATTTCGGGGTTGAAGTTGGTTGCGAAGGCCTTGCCGTGGTTACCGGCGTTGCAGTCCACGATGTCGAGGTAGTGTATTTCGTCAAAGTGGTGCTTTGCGGCATAGGCGGTGAATATTGCGCTCACACCGGGGTCGAAGCCGCAACCGAGGATGGCGGTGAGTCCTGCTTTCTCAAACCTTTCGCGGTAGGCCCACTGCCACGAGTACTCAAAGTGAGCCTCATCGAGGGGCTCATAGTTGGCGGTGTCGAGGTAGTTCACGCCACACTCCAAGCAGGCGTCCATAATGGTGAGGTCCTGATAGGGGAGAGCCACATTGATTACGATGTCGGGGCGGAAGGAACGCATCAGTTCGCAGAGTTCGGCCACGCTGTCGGCATCCACCTTTGCGGTTTGGATGCGGTTGCCACCGATGGCAGCAGCGATTTGGTCGCATTTACTTTTTGTGCGGCTTGCCAACATAATCTCCGAGAACACGGGGTTGGCAGCCACCTTGTGTGCTACGACAGTTCCCACGCCGCCTGCACCGATGATGAGTACTCTACACATAGTCGTTAGGTTTGTTTTTGAGTGTTTGTATATCGTTTGTTTTTTGTTGCTACAAATTTTCCAACCTACAAATATATGTAAAAGAATTGAGAGTTGAGAATTGAGAATTGAGAATTTTTTTTGATTGGCGCAAGGCAGGCGGCTGGCATCTACCGCTTATTCTGCGCCAAAGGCGCTGTCTTCCGTCTGCCCTTAGGGGCCTTAAAGCCCTTAATGCCCTTAATGCCCTTAAAGGCTTTAAAGCCCTTAAAGCCCTTTGGGCCTTTTGGGAAAACGCAAACGAGCCGACAACCACACAAGGTTGTCGGCTCGCTTGCGTTTTCTCTGCCTTGTTGGTGCCTAACCTACTTGGCAGAGAGGGCTTTACACATTTTTCTACTCAATGACTAAATCTCCTCAGTTGCCCACTTGAGCGACAAGGTTGCAGCCTCGGTATTAACAACGGTCGAACCCGCGTAGGAAACAGTGATTGAGTGTCCCTCATTATAACTGAAGAAACTCTCAACCGTGGTTTGTGCTCTGGTGGTTTCAATCACGTTGTTCTCGAAAGTAAAGCTCTCAATATTTGCAGCACTATCCTGTGCAAAGCTTGCGATGAGGTTGTTGGCTATGTTGATGAACTTACAGTTCCTCACTACAATGTTCTTGACACATTTGGCACCATAGGTGCCAATGGTGCCGCTGTCGTTGCAGAATATCAGCACTATTTTTTCAAGATTTTGGCCATCAATAATACAGTTCTCGATGGTTACACTATTGACATCGGCTTGTGCCTTACTCATTCGGAATACTTGGCTCTCGCCACTCATAGTACCTATCCAAATCAAGTCTTTGATAACGAAATTGTTGTTACCTACATTACTATCTGTATTCGAATTAGGAGTGATGGTCATGTTTGCAGTTTGCTGTGGTACACCATTTTCTGTGTAGCGACCGATGATTGTTATATCCTCGTTAGTTTTGTTTTGGTAAGTAGTTTTACTGCAAGTATAACCACCCTCCATTACACAGTAGGTTCCAGCATCGGTAAGATAGTTGGTGTATTGACCTGTGCCAAGCTGATGCATTCCTTCAACATAGTTGTCCACAATAACGGGCTCCATAGTCTCGGTGTCAAGAGCAAGGCGCAGACCCCAGTTGTTCTTGCCGGAGAAGTCGGCGGCAGTTTTGGTGATGACCTGTGTACCCTTGTCGGTGTAGACTTTCACGGTGAGTTCCTGACCATTGGTTGCAGCCCAGCGGTTGAAAATCAAGCGAGCGGTAATCTTGCCACCTGCGGCAATCTGACCATTCGCAACGTTCACACCAACACTTACATTGCCACTTGCGAAGGTGGGGTTAGTGCCTTGTACGAGGTCTTTGTTGGCTTGCAAAGTGTAGGGACCGCTCAAGAAAACACCCTCGGGAGCAATCATCTCCACCCTGTTCACGGTGAGAGCCTCGGCGCTGCTAATCTCAAAGTTCATCATCGCAAAGACGTGCTCAAAGGTCAGAGGAATGGTGGTCTCCTCCTTAGTGCCGGTCAGATATTTGCCAATCATCACATCATTGGCGCTCATATCGTTGTACACGGCAGTAACATCGTAGGACTGCTCTGCTTCAAGGGTGCCAACGAGTGCAAATTTCTTCTTTGCAGCATTCTCTGCGGTCATAGGATAGTAGGCGTGGTAGCGCAGATATTTGCCCTCAACGTTGGTTTCCACATCGTCAAGGCCTGCGATTGTGCCACTAAACTCGCCACTTGCGGAGCCATCGCCCGAAGCAAGTGTGAACTCGTTTTGGTAACCGCTGCCCACAGCGGCGCCGTTGTACTCGCAGAACACGCCAAGTTTGTCGTCTGTTTTCCACACCACGGTTTTGCCATCGGCGGTGTTAAGGGCGGTACGGCCCTCGGCAGCCTCATCGGCGGTGGTGGCCACAATGGTCATAGGGGTGCCCTTCACGGTGGGCTCCACAGTGTCAAAATTGTTGTTGCAACCCACAAACATCAGTGCGAGGATTGCGATTGTGCTAAACTTTTTCATCGTTTTTCTCTCTCTTTTGTTTTGGGTTAAACTTACTCTACTACATCTTCGCCCCACCAAGTGACGTCATCAAATTCGGGGGTGGAAATTGCAATGCCCTGCTCTACGGCAAGGTCGATGGTCTGAATTGTGGGGGCGGTGTAAATCTCACCCCCCCCTACGGGTTTTTTGTAACTCATTGTTTTTTAATTGTTTGTTGTTAATGATTGGTTGGTAATGTATAATGTGTTAAAGTATTGAAGTGTCCGTTTTTTTTATGCTTTGCGTTGAAAAATGATGCCCGCAGCACCGAGTGAGCCGGCCTGATTGCCAAGCAGTGCGGCCACAATCTCCGTGTGGGCTCCACACACATCCATAACATTGGCGGCAGTGTGGCGGCGCAGGCCCTCAAAGTAGAACTCTCCCGCCTCCGAAATGCCACCTCCGACCACAACCTTCTGCGGTGCAAAGATGTTGATGAAACTGCGTATGCCCTGACCGAGCCACTCCCAATGCTCCTCCAGCGTGGCAATGGCTTCGGGCTCGCCCTCGTGGTAGTGGGCCACAATCTGTCGCCCATTGGTCTGCTCGGGGGCTATGCCCTTGCGCTCGGCATAGCGGCGCACAAGTGCCGAGGTCGAGGCGTAGTGTTCCAAACACCCCACCGCACCACAAGCGCACCTCTCGCCACCGGCCACAAGCACCACGTGGCCCAACTCCATACCTCGGCCTTGCCAGCCGCCCTGCAAATTGCCACCTATGAGCACTCCGCCACCAATGCCGGTGCCCACGGTGAGGAAAACCACATCCTCGGCCCCTGCGGCCGCTCCGTAGAGCGTTTCGCCAAGGGCCATAAGGTTGGCATCGTTGCCGAGCAGGGTGAACAGTCCCGTGTGGGCCGTGAGCCTTGCGCCCACGTTCACATTTTCCCACCCCTCGATGTTCTCCGCACCACCGAGCACGCTCTGCCCATCGGGCGAGATAATTCCGGGGGTGCCAATGCCGATACCCTCCACCGAGATGCCCCTATTGGCGGCCTCGGCCACACACTCATCTGCCACACGGCACAAAGCCTTCAGCACCGCCTCGGCACCCTCCGTTGCGGGGGTGTCGGCAATGCCCTCAAAGAGAAACTCTCCGCAGTCGCTGATGAGCGCATATTTGATTGTTGTGCCACCGAGGTCAATGCCGATGGCGTGGCGTTGTTTTGCTGCTGTCATTTGCTTCTCAATTTTCAATTCTCAACTATCAATTTCTTTTCTGCCCTTTCTGCCCTTTGCTACTCACGGGTATCTTTTTTAATATCTGCGCCTTCTGGGGCGGATAGGGCCTTTAGGGACCTTAAGGTCTTTAAGGTCCTTAAGGACTTTAGTGAGTTTTCCATTTCTTCCCTTAATTTTGAATTTTGAATTTTGAATTCTCAACTCTTCTCCACCCAGATTGGCGAACTCCAAGCCCACTGGCCGTTGCGCTGTCGCACGCGCACGTAATAATAATCGGTATCCTTCTCGGGTGCGTTGTCGGTCAGCACCTCGCCCACGGCAAAGGTTGTCTCGGGTGCGGCCCTGTGGAACTGCACAGCCTCGCTCAGCCAACCCCTCATAAAGTGGGCCTTGCTACCCTCCAGCAACTCCTCCAGCGTGTAGGCAAACTTCTGCCCGTTCACCTCGGCCACAATCTTACCATTCAGAGGCATTGTTACGTCCAGCACCACGCCCTGTGTTGCGGGGGTGGTGGTGTTGGGGTTCTTGGTGGAGTAGAGGTCAATATCCACGCTCTTGTCGGTGGTATTGAGGAGTCGGTTTACCCTCGTGCGGAACTCGGGCTCACCCGGTTGGGGCGAGGTGAAGGCTGCACCACGGAAGCAGGGTTGCACTCCGTTGAGGGTGCCCTCCGACAGGCGCAAGCGGCCCTGCCAGTGTACATACTCCTCCTCCCTATTCCAGCCAAAGTCAATCTTCACCTTGGCCCTGATGGTCTTCTCTGCGGGCCTAACCACCGTGTGGGGTGCGCTCAGGCGAGAGAGGCACTGGCCATTCTTGATGATGTCCACATAGTCGATGTGGTTCATAGCCTCCACAGCCACATAAATCTCCCTGCTGTTGCCACTTGTAACATCGCCCATCATTGCACCATTGATGCGGAAGTCAATCTTAATCTTGTCGCCCGTGGCACCACACACGTGCCTTGAGCCCATAGCGTTCCAAAGCGACTCCTTGTCGAGCCTGTCGCACAACACACCGATGCGGCCATCGCCATAACTACCCGGGTAGCCTGCGTGCTGGTCGGTGGAGCACATCAGACCAAACTTGTGGCCTTGGTCCAGACCATACTGCACCGAGCCCTCCCAAGTGCGTGGGCCCATATCGTGCAGGTAGTCCATATCGCCTTGGTCGTTCTCGGCCAAACCGTGGCGGGAGTACATCTCCACAAAGGGGCTCTGCTCGTCCTGCTTGAAGGCATCCCAGTTGTAGCCCCTGAAGCCGGTGATGTAGCCCATATGGTGGGGTGTAACGAATGCCTTGTAGGGTTTGAGTTTGCGTTTGAGGTCGGGCACCGACTTGCACTCAAACAGGGGCGTGTCGTAGTCGTAGCAGAGGGCCACGTGGTCGCCGTGTTTCATCGAGTGGCACTCGTAGGAGGTGAAGGTGAGGAATTTCTCGGGCACGTTGGCCTCACGCAGAGCCTTAACGTAGGGCTCCCAGCCGCCGGCCCTCAACCTGCGGAATGCGCTCTCGTGGTACTCAATCACCCACTCCAACCTCGGGTCGCCCTTGCCGGGGATGTCGGGCCACAGAGCGTGGGGAGTAATCGACACAAAGTCCAGTTGCTCACGAGCGGCAGCGATGGCATCGCCGAGGTCGCCGTGGCCATAGGTTATGTTGCAGTGGTTGTGTACATCACCCCACCAAACCTTCATTTCTCCGAGCCCTTCGAGCATCTTTTTGAGTTCTGCCGGTACGGCCCTAACATACTTACCGCTCTCGCTCTGGCCATTGCAACCTGCAACTCCGAGCACCGAGCCTGTGGCGGCCAGACCAAGCACTGTCCAGCCCGATTTCTTCAAAAAATCTCTCCTGTCCATATTAGTTATAGTTTTTCTAATCGAGTGCATCTCGTGGGTAAATTTTGCACCGCTCTGCGATAGCCGACTTCCTCATTTGCAATAAGCAAACTGCGGAGTCGTCTTCTTGTTTGGCACAAAATTTCCTCCACGATATGCCCTCTTAGCGTTTTTGCGTTTTTTTAGGGAGTTTAGGGAATTTAGGGATAATGCACTTGCAATTCCTTAACCTCTCTACACTCTCTTATTTCCCTTTCTGCCCTTTCTGCTCTTTCTGCCCTCAATTTTCCATTTTCAATTTTCCATTTTCAATTTTCAAAGGCTTCCTGCTCCCTTGAACCACTCAAACTCCTGCTCGGTGGGGTCGGTGTCGCCACACTCGGCTTGCACCTCTTGGAGCAGGGTGTGCAATTCGGCCCTTGTGGCGGCGTAGTCGGGGTGGTCGTAGACGTTGGTCATCTCACCTTGCACGCCCTCTCGCAGGTCGTAGAGTTCCCACTCGTCTACATCGTTGTAGAAGTGGATGAGTTTGTAGTCGGCGGTGCGAATACCGTAGTGCCTCTTCACCGAGTGCCACGAGGGGTACTCGTAGTAGTGGTAGTAGACCGCCTTGCGCCAATCTTCGGGCACGGCACCCTTGCGTGAGGTAAGCACGGGCACCAACGAGCGGCCCTGAATATCCTCGGGCACCTCCACACCCGCAAATTCAAGCAGGGTGGGGGCAAAGTCGATGTTCATAGCGAGTGCTTTGGTCCTGACGCCCTTCTTGATAGCCTTGGGGTAGCGTACCATCAGGGGTGTGCGGTGGCACTCCTCATACATAAACCTCTTGTCGAACCAACCGTGCTCGCCGAGGAAGAAACCTTGGTCGGAGGTGTAGATGATGATGGTGTTGTCCAACTCGCCAATACTCTCCAAGTGGTCCAGCAGTCGGCCCACGTTCTCATCCACGGCCTTGATTACGGCACAGTAGTCCCTCATATATTGCTGATACTTCCAGCGGACAATTTCCTCCTCGCTGGCCGTCTCCTTCATTGCATTCCACTCCTCGATGCGCCCTGCGTAGGCCTCGCCCCAACGCTCCTTCTCCTCGGGAGTCATACGGTCCCAAGCGGCCTTGAACTGCTCCACCGAAGCGCGGTGGTCGTTGGCACGGCTCACATCGGCCACATTGGCGTTGCTCCAGTCGCCCAAGTTGTAGTCGGCCGAGAGTTGCTCGTTGGTCATCACTTTGAGGTCCCATTCGGGCCACATATGGGTGCCTATCTCCATCTCTTGCTCACGGGCAGCGGTGCCACGTCCCGCGTAGTCGTCCAACAAGGTGGCGGGCTCGGGGAAGGTGTGGTCGTTGTACATACCGAGGTGTCGCTGTGCGGGCATCCAGTTGCGGTGGGGTGCCTTGTGGTAGTAGAGCATCGCAAAGGGCCTATCCTTGTCGCTGCGGTCGATGAAATCAATGGCCTTGTCGGTGATGATGTCCGTAACGTAGCCCTCCTCGACCACCACACCATCCTGCTGCCAGAATTGGGGCGCATAGTACTCGCCCTGACCGATGAGTATGCTCCAGTAGTCGAAACCCTGAGGCTCGCTGTTGAGGTGCCACTTACCAATCACTGCGGTCTGATAGCCATTCTCTTGGAGCAACTTGGGGAAGGTCTGTTGGTCGCCATCGAAGGTGCGCGAGTTGTCGGTAAAACCATTCACGTGGCTGTATTTACCCGTGAGGATACAAGCCCTTGATGGGCCCGATATGGCATTGGCCACATAGCAGTTCTCGAAGAGCATACCCTCTTCGGCCAAGCGGTCGAGGTTGGGGGTGTGCATCAGCGTGCGGTCGTAGCAACTCAGTGCCCTGCACGTGTGGTCATCGGTCATCATAATGATGATGTTGGGCCTTTCGGGAGCCTTCTCTGCGCATCCCGTGAGTGCTGCTGCCATTGGCAGAGCCACACCAACACCGGTAAGAAGTTTTGTATTCATATCGTTCAAATTGAAAATTGACAATGGAAAATTGAAAATTGTGGTGTGCCTTCGGCACGTTTTTATTATTGGGTATTAAAAAATGTACTCTATGGTTGTGGGTGATAACCATAACCGTTTGGGAATCACCACCAAAAATATTTGCTAATTACAAATTACTCTTTACTCTTTCTGCTCTTTCCAAACAGACGCCCCCGCCCTTCGGGCACCCCCTCTAACTTAGAGGGGGACCTACTCCCACTCCTTCTCGAAGTTAGGAGATGGGTACTTGGTGGTACTCCCAAGCGCAGTGGAAAATATTTACTAATTACTCTTTACTAATTACTCTTTAACCAAAGGCTCAAGGGCGCGGACGAGTTGCTTGTCGCCGGTGTGCAGGCCCCACTGGTACATCTTCTCCCTCAATCGGGCGATGGTGCCTTTGTGCTTGGACTCCACGGCGAGGTTTACCATCTCCCCACGGTCGCTCTCCATATCGAAGAGTTGCTCGCGGTTTTGGAAGTGGTTGTAGAGCACATACTTGTATTTGCCCTCCACGATGGCCCAACCCCTCACGTTCACCTCCGAGAGGAATGTTTCGATGAATACCTCCTCGTGCAATGGGGCCTCCTGCTGGTGGAGCACTCCACGCAACGACTTACCCCTATACTTCTGCTCGTTCAACTCCACGCCACCATAGTCGCAGATGGTCTTCACGATGTCCAAACCGATGTTGGAGAGGGCCACGCTGTTGGTTGCACCCCTCAGAGCCTTGCGGTCGCTCTTGGGGGCCTTCACGATGAGAGGAACATTTACACACTCCTCCTGCAATATCCACTTTTGGTTCCATTGGTGGGAGGCAGCACCATCGCCGTGGTCGCTACAAAAGAGGATGAGCGAGGTGTCGTAGAGCCCTTCGGCTTTGAGCAACTCCACGAGGGCTCCGATGTGGGCATCCACACGCTCGGTGAGGCGGTAGTAGGCCCAGAGGTACTCCCTCCAATCGTCCTCGGTGTAGAGGGCGGTGGGGTGGGAGCGAGGGTGGGCAGCCTTGCGCAACCCGATGGCCTCGGGCTCGTATGTCGATTTTTGGAAATTCACAGGTAGATTGGGACACTCCTCGGTGCGTGGCAACTCCACCTCGCCATAGGGGAGGGTTTGGCGGCGTGCAAACTCACAAATCTCGTGGGGGTCCAAGAAAGAGGCCACAAGGAAGAGGGGTTTTTCTTCGTTGCGCTCCTTCAGGGCGCCTGCGATGTTCTCAACCATTGTGCGGTCGTCCATATTGCATACCTTCTTGAAACCACGTCCCTCCTCGGGCAGGTTTACCTCGCTGGCGTGCCACTTGCCGGCATACATCGTTTCGTAGCCCGCATCCCTCATCAGGTAGCCGATACTTTGGCTCATAGCCTCCTCGTTGGGCTCCACGCCATTGTCGGTAGCACCAATCTCGGTGGGCATCAGACCCGTCATCAGCGAGGCCCTGCAAGGACCACTCAGCGGGAAGGGGCAGTAGGCCCTTTCGAGCCTCACGCCATCCTCGGCCAACGCATCCATTGCGGGGGTGCGAAGGTCGGTGTTGCCCGCACAACTCATTGCCGAGGCGGTCTGCTGGTCGGTCATAATGAGGATGATGTTGGGGCGTTGCTCTTTGGGTGCTACGGCGGGGGAAGAGGTGGCGGCAGCCACCACACTCGGGGCCACCACTGCGCCTGCCAAGAGGGCCGATTGGGTGATTTTGTCTATTCTCATACTCAATTTAGGTTGCAATTCGGTTTGAGTGTCGCCCGCAAGAGGCGTTTGGACACCCTTTCACATTGCAAAAATACTAAATTTGTACAATACGATATTTCGATTTTGTTCTATATAACATTGAATTTGTTGAATTGTTTTGGACAAATGTATGACAAAAGCCGCCTTGCACGGTTTGGCAAGGCGGCTTTTGTATGCACTCGCTTGGAGTGCTATGTATTTGTGTAGTAGGCTATTTTTCCTCTGCCTTGGGCAGGTTGCGCTTTAGCAGTATGGCACCCAGTACGGCCGAAACAATCGTACCACAGAGGATGCCGAGTTTGGCACTGTCGAGTATAGCCCTGCCATCGGCACCCAGAGGCGAGTAGGAGAGGTCGGCAATGAACATCGACACCGTGAAGCCAATACCGCAGAGCATACACACGCTCGCAAATGCTTTCCAATCGCTACCCGAAGGCATCGAGGCAATCTTCAACTTGATGGCCAACCACGAGAACGAGAATACGCCCACGAATTTGCCCACAACCAAACCCAACATTACTGCCAGACTCACGCCCGAGAAGAGGTCGGTAATCTGGAAACCACTCAGGTCTACACCCGCATTGGCGAAAGCAAACACGGGAAGGATGATGTAGTTGATGAACTCCTTCAGGTCGTCTTCCAACTTTTGCAGGGGGCTGATGAGGTGGTCGGAGGCCGACTCGATACTCTTCAGAGTCTGAATTTGGTCGTTGGTGAGCACCACCACACTCTTCTTGTCGGTAACTTCCGTTACGGGGAATTCGTTGATGTTGTTGCGGATGCGCTCAATGTAGTACTGCGAGCCCTTGCTCAGACTTGCGGGGATGCAGAAGGCGGCAATAACACCCGAGATGGTGGCGTGAATACCCGAATTGAGCATTGCAAACCACAGCACCACGCCCGCTACGAGGTAGAAAGTCTTGCTCATAACCTTGAAGCGGTTGCCGATAATCATCACCACAATGCAGAGCAGCGCCAAGGCCATATAGGCCCAACTAATCTCCGAGGTGTAGCACAGGGCAATTACAATGATACCGCCCAAGTCATCAGCCACGGCAAGGGTGGTCAGAAATACTTTCAAACTCAGCGGCACCCTCTTGCCGAACATAGCCAACACACCCAGCGAGAAGGCGATGTCGGTAGCCATCGGGATGGCCATACCGCGCATCATACCTGCATCCGAGGGGCACGAGAGGGCAAACAACACCACGGGGATGAGCATACCGCCACAAGCACCGATGATGGGAAGAATTGCCTTCTTGATAGACGAAAGTTCGCCCACGAGAATCTCCCTCTTAATCTCCAAACCAACCGAGAGGAAGAAGAGAGCCATCAGGAAGTCGTTGATGAAGGTGGCAAAAGTCATCGGGTGGCCTCCGTGGCTGAAGAAGTTGAAATCGCCAAACGACAACGAGATGGGCTTGCTCCACAGGTCGAAGTACCACTCTTTCAACCCCGGTACGTTGGCACAAATGAGGGCCAACACGGTGGCTGCAATGAGCCAGAAACTTGCCGAGGCGTATTTTTTGAACAAACTCAGAAAAGTATAGTTCTTCATTGTATTACTTTTGTTTTGCATAAGTTTGGTTAAAGACTGTGCGGAGAGGCACACACAAAGCGTGCGGCTTGGCTTGCACCTTCCGCTTGTTCCTAAAATATGGTCTGTGTTGTTGTGTTGTTGTTTTCGGCGGCGAAAGTAGTGAATTTATCCTCTCGTTGTTCTCCTTGGATGAAAATATGTACAATTTTGGCACAAAAAAAGCAACCGAACCACATTTGTAGTTCGGTTGCAAACCTTGCGGTTGTTCGGCAGAAGACTATTTCTCCTCCTCAACCTCGGTGGCCACCTGTGAAAAATCAACGTCTACATTGAAGCGAAACTCCTTACCCTCATCCGACACAAAAACAATCTCCAACGTGTGCTGTTGCGCCAATGTGGGAGTGGTTTCAAAAGTAAACTTAAAGTCGTGGTTTAGAACGCAGTGATTTATTTTCTTTTGCCTAAAATACTTGACCGTCAGTACCGATAAGTCTGGTAGCGTAAAATCACACAGTCTTTTGTTTATTACCGTGCATTTGGAGGCCAAATTCTGATAAAACGGTGGGTGTGTTTCCTCGAAATAGTTGCTATTGATGTAGGGCTTATAGGTGTTACACTCCATCGTTACAATGTCAGATAGAGGCGTTCCTGTCTGGTGATTTTCGTCAAAGTCCGCATTGCTGGTAATTTCAATTTTCGTAAAATTGTATCCGATGGCGGCGGTGTCGAATTGTTCCATCTTTTCAATCATCCTGTTGTAGGATGTGTCGTTGTTCTTTTTGCTCAATTGCCTATGCCGCACGCATAGTTCTCTTTGGCAGTCGGGCTCCCAACAACACAAACAGGACATCCAATGAGCACAGTCGCCATATTCGGGGCCATCAATACTGCTATCTGCCACGGCCATATAGAGGGTGTTGGTGCTGCGGTCGAACTCCCAACAGGTATTGACTAAATCCACATATCTTTGTATGAAAGTTTCGGCAAACACCACGCCCAAATGGGGTTGCGGCTCTCGCCAACAGCCATAGAGCCCGACCACCATTGCCGATACCAAGATAAGGTGTGTTGCAAATTTTCTCATAATAAAGCGTAAAGTTTTGCCTATTGGGCATTTGGTTTGTCGTAGGTTACCATACGCATCCAATATCCCTTTCCCTATTTTGCAAAAATACTCAATAAAGATGTAATATCCAATAGTTTAGAGTACAAAAAAAGACCGAACTACCATCGTAGTCCGGTCCATAATCCGTGCAGTTGTTCGGCAGAAGACTATTTCTCCTCCTCAACCTCGGTGGCCACCTGTGAAAAATCAACGTCTACATTGAAACGAAACTCCTTACCCTCATCCGACACAAAAACAATCTCCAACGTGTGCTGTTGAGCCAATGTGGGAGGCTCTTCAAAAGTGAGGGCAAAATCAAATATGTTTTGTGGATAAGATGGCCCCTTGATATCCGAGAAGGTGTGGTTTGCCAACAACGTTAGGTCGGCAATTGTCAGTTTGCTTACTCTTTTGTGAATGTCCCTGCTATGGTATAACGGTGTGCCATACAACCTTTCATTGACAAATGTGTATCCACTGTTGATGTATTCTTCGTAGGAATAACCCGTGAAGGTGGTTATGTCGGCCAAAGAATATCCCACTGGATGAGTTTCGTTGTAGTCGGCATTGCTTGATATGCGTATCTCCACAAAATCATCGCTGTATGCAGTCGGGCGGTTGTAATCTACAAAAAGGTTGATACTATGTTCGCATGTGTAGGTGTGGTTATATTCACAATCTCCGTGTTTATTACTCAACCTGCGATGTGCCTCCTGACGTGCTTGAGTGGCATATTTTTCATTAAGTATTCCGAGTGTTGCGACCACTTTGCTACTCCCCCAAGGCATAGTATATTCCAATCTCAATTCGTTGGGATTAAACCGCCACTCAACACTTTCATTCAACTCTCGATAGTCATAGACAAATGAGGGAATAGTAATATTGTGCCAGTCCGGTCCAGTATCAATGCAAGATGTAAAACCAATAAACAAGATGGTCGTGATTATGGACTTCTTCATAAATGTTGGCTTTAATTGGGATTGTCGTAAGTTACCATACGCATCCAATATCCCTTTCTCTATTTTGCAAAAATACTCAATAAAGATGTAATATCCAATAGTTTAGAGTACAAAAAAAGACCGAACTACCATCGTAGTCCGGTCCATAATCCGTGCGGTTATTCGGGGAACTATTTCTCCTCAACCTCGGCGGGGATAACCTCCACCAACTCCACGGTGAATGCAAGAGCTTGGTTGGGGCCAATCTGCTGGGGAGCCCTCATACCGTAGCCCAGCTCCGAGGGAATCCACAACTTAATCTCACCACCCTCGCCAACGAGTTTCATACCCTCGCTCCAGCCTTTGATGACCTGATTGAGTGCAAAAGTGATGGTGTCGCCACGCTCGTAGGAAGAGTCAAACACTTTGCCATTTTTGAGCTTACCCTCATACATAACCTTAACTTGGTCGGCATCGTTCACAGCCTTCTTGTCGGGGTTACCCTCGCGTACAATCTCATACAAAAGACCACTCTCGGTCTTCTTCACGTTCTTACCCTTCTCAATCTCAGCAAGGTAGGCCTGCGATTTCTCCAAAGCCTTCTGGGGAGCAACCACGTTGAAGTACTCGCGCAAGAAAGCGAATGCGCTCTCGCGGTCCATTACCTGCTTCTCTGCCAATGCGTCCTCAACGCCTTTGTAGAAGAGTTTCATATCCAACTCGTCCTCCAACGAGCCAACAAGCTGTGCCAGCGAGCCACCGAAGTCGGTACCCAAAGCATACGAAAGGGTGTCTACATCGTTCTTCATTGCACGACCGCCACCGCAAGAAGCCAACGAGCAAACCATTGCTACGGAGGCCAAAATTACAAGTGCTTTTTTCATCGTCTTGATAAACATTTATTTGGTTAATTATTGTATTGGTTTTTTCGCAATCGGTCGCAAATATAACTATTTTAATTGGATTTTAGTATCAACCCACACAATTTAAACAACATTCGGGCTCCCACGTTGGCATCCCACTCATCTCCCTCGCCACTCGGAGCCACCTCCACGAGGTCGAAACCGACAATCCTCCTGCCGCTGCGCACCACGCTGTCGAGCAGGTAGACCGCCTCGTTGAAGCCGAGCCCGCCCGGCACGGGAGTGCCCGTGTGGGGGCAGTTGTCGGGCGAGAGTCCGTCAATGTCAAAACTCACATAGACCCTCTGCGGCAGGCTCGACACAATCTTCTCGCACTGTGCTGCCCACGTTGTCCCCTCAAACTTCGCAGTCGCCAAACTGTGGTCGCTGAACTGCACCACACGCTCCTCACTCTCGGCCAAGGCAACCTCCTCATCGCAGTAGTCCCTGATGCCCACCTGCACAAGTCGCTCCACCTGCGGCACCTCCTGCAACACGTTGTACATAATGGATGCGTGGGAGTAGGTGAAGCCCTCGTATGCCTCCCTGAGGTCGCAGTGGGCGTCAATGTGCAGCACGCCCAGTGGGCCATATTTCTCGCCCAAAGCCTTGATGTAGCCCAGTGGCACGCTGTGGTCGCCTCCCACAAGGCCCACCAACTTACCCTTCGCCAGCCACTCTGCGGTACACTCATAGACCTCTCGGTTGAGTTCGGCCGAGGCGGTATTCACTCTGCCAAGGCGGGCCGCCATACGTCCGTTGCGCTCCACATCGCCACCCTTCTCCAAGAACTCAATCACCCTGCGGGCCTCGCCACGGAGCAGTTTGCTGCGGTCCTGAATGGAGTAGTCGATGGGTACCGTGCCAATGCCCTTGCGCCACTCGTTGGGGCTCACCTCATCGTAGAAATCGAGTTGCACCGAAGCCCCGATAATCGCATCGGGCCCCTCCTCCTGACCACCGCCATAGGAGGCCGTTACTCCCCACGGCACCGACACCAACACAAGTGCCGACTCTTCTGCCGTGAAGGGCATACCGAAATAGTTGCCGTTGGCTGTGCCCACAGCCGAGGGGTTATACTCCTTAATATCCATTCTCTAACACCTTATATAATATACTCATACAGCAAATTCTACACTCGCTGTGCGGGCCTCTGGGCCCTACTTTTCATATCTTTCCACAAAAATACTCTAAATTTCTTGGAAAATGTTTGGAGCGACACATTTTTTTACTATTTTTGTGTCATAAAACAGCGGTGGGTGTTCCGTTGGAGCGTCTATTGTTGTTTTAGTGATTCTTTCATAATCAGTATTTTAAGTTGGGGGGTTGGGGATACCGTGAGGTATCCCCAACTTTTTGTAAAAAATGCACAATAGCGGGTGAATTTTGCACCGCGCTGCGATAAGCGGGCTCCTCATTTGCGTAAGCAAACTGCGGGTCCGCTTTCTTGTTTGGCACAAAATTCCCCTCGCTCTGTGCATTTTTCAAAATACAGAATAGCAGGCGACTGCTTCGTCATACTGCGACAAACTCCCTCCTCATTTACGTTGGTAAACTGCGGAGGGAGTTTTCTTGTATTCCTTGCATTCATCCTGCTCTCTGCATTTTTACTGCTTTCAAACGTTTGGTAGAACTACCGCCAAAATGGGGAAAGCGTCATTCTGACGCTGGCACAAAATTCCCTCCGCTCTGTGCATTTTTTTAGTCCAACGTCTAACGTCTTTTTAAGGGCTTTAAAGCCCTTAGAGCCCTTAAAGCCTTTAGAGTCCCTTTCTGCCCTTTCAGCCCTTTCTGCTCTTCACAAACCCCTCCGCCTAACGGCACCTCCTGCTCGGCGGGGCCGCCGAGCGCAATTTCGACCACCCCTCCCAGCCTCCCCTATCGTAGGGGAGGAGTACTTTGCTGAGGGGGAAATTTTGAATTTTGGCAAATGCGAGTAAGCGAGCGCAAAGGCTGCGTGCTGGCATCCAAAGGCTCGAAAGAGTGCAACCCCAATATCTACACAAAACAGGCAACGCCTGTGCCGAGCGGGAGCATTTTAGACAAAACAACGTTTTGTCAATTCTGAATTTTGAATTCCATTGCTCTCTACGGCCTCGGTAGAATGTGTTACATTGGTGGGAAAATTGCGCATTGCTACATTTTTTTAACAAAATAAGGACAACTCTACACTTATTTCACTATATTTGTTTCCACAATAGGTAGTGTTCCCCTAAGGGTTATGTGGCAGTTGCAGGCTGTCGGTTTGATGGGGAAAGCAAACTCTAACGGGTAAGGTTATGAAGAAATATCTGAAAATCGGGTTGTTGGCAACCTTTATGTTGGCTTTTTCGTCTGCAAATGCAGAGGCTTCAATTTGGCCTTTTGGTAAGAAAGCAAAGAAAAAGGGTGCAGACACCACAGTGGTTGAGGCAGCGGGGGCTAAATCAAAGTCCAAATATGAAAAACTCTTTGGCGACAAGACTAAGTGTCTTACCGCCGAGGGCGATTTTATGACTCTCCACACGGTGGGCCAAAAGATTTATGCCGAGATGGACAATGCGCTCTTCGGCAGGGATGTGCTCGTGGCCACCACCATCAGCGAGATTAGCGATGCGGGTGTGGGCTCGGTGGGCTACAAGCCCCAAAAACCTCTCCACTGCCGCTTTGTGAAGATTGACACAATGGTCTACCTCACGCAGGTAAATATCATTCCCGACCACAAGCCCTCCGAGGCTATGGCCGAGGCAATGAGGAGGAATAATCTGGACCCCGTGTTGATGAAGTTCAAGACTGCTTGCCAAACTCCCGACAGCACCGCAACCGTCTTTGAACTCACCCCTCTGTTGAAGAGCACTATGGATGGGCTCTCGCCAATCCCCAACAAGTCCTCCGGTGGCATTGTTACGAAGGCCACTTGGAATGACGCCCTCTTCCACTTGGGCGAGGCGAAGTCTTTTGAGGACAATGTGAGCATCCGCTCCTACCTCTCGTGCAAGGTTACGCAGACGGTGTTGGGCCTGCTGACGCTCAAGAAGGATGCGCCGACCACTGTGTTGGCCACCCGCACCATATTGTTGTTGCCCGAGGAGCCTGCCCGCCCAAGGGTGGCCGATTCGAGGGTTGGTATATTCCTCTCCAACCGCACCTCCTTTGACGCTCCCACGGAGCAGAGCGACACCTACTCGGTAATTCACCGTTGGAGGGTGGAGCCCGCCGATGCAGAGGCCTACGTGAGGGGCGAGTTGGTGGAGCCGAAGAAACCCATTGTGTTCTACTTGGACGATGCCTTCCCTGCTGAACTGCGCGGTGCAGCCAAAACGGGTATCGAGAGGTGGAACAAAGCCTTTGAGAAGATTGGTTTTAAGGATGTTGTGAGGGTGCTGGACTATCCGAAGGATGACCCGCAGTTTGACCCCGACAACCTCAAATACTCCTGCATACGTTGGTTGCCTTCAACCACCGCCAATGCTATGGGCCCCTCGTGGGTAGACCCCCGCTCGGGCGAGATTATCAACGCATCGGTTATTGTTTATAGCGATGTTGTGGAGACGCTCCACTCGTGGCGTTTTGTGCAGACCGCACAGGTTGATGAGAGGGTGCGCAGCCTGCGCCTCGACCCCGAGGTGAGGGATGAGTCGTGGGCCTATGTGTTGGCACACGAGGTGGGCCACTGCTTGGGCTTTATGCACAATATGGCGGCTTCGGCTGCGGTGCCCGTGGAGTCGTTGCGCAGTGTGGAGTACACCCAACAGTATGGTACCACACCGAGTATTATGGACTATGCAAGGTTCAACTATGTCGCCCAGCCCGAGGATAAGGGCGTGAAACTCACTCCTCCCGACTTGGGTGCCTACGACTATTGGCTTGTGGAGTATGCCTACAAGCCTGTGCCCGAGGCCGAGGATATGTGGGCCGAGGCGGAAGTGTTGGAGCAGTGGGTGGCTGCCAAAGCGGGCGATAGGACCTATCGCTATGGTCGCCAGCAGAGCAAACGTATGGACCCCAGCGCCATTGAGGAGGATTTGAGTGATGACCCCGTGCAGGCTTCGCAGTATGGCGTGCAGAACCTGCGCTACATCGTGGCCCACTTAGACGAGTGGATTGGCGATGAGGTTGATACCTATGGCAAATACCGTGAGGGGCTCTACAATGCCCTCGTGAAACAATACAACCGCTACGTGGAGGCTGTGCTGCTCAATGTGGGCGGTATCTACCTTACCTCCACCCACGCTGCCGAAGCCTCGCAGAGGGCTGTGCCCGTGTCGGCCGACTACCAGCGCAAGGCACTGAGGTGGGCAATGAAGCAGATTGACGACTGCGAGTGGATTGAGAACGAGGAACTGACCGATATGTTCCGCCTGCGCACATCAAGGGCCGATGTGGTGGCTTTCAACCACACGGTTGCTCTCTTCGGCACCTACAAGCCGACCATCTTCTGCTCGCACATTGCGGCCGATGGCGAGGCTTTCACGTTGGAGGATTGGATTGAGGAGTGTCGTGATTGGGTGTGGAAACCCACGCAGGCCGGTAAGGCCCTTGGCGAGCACGATAGGATGAAACAGCGCATTTGGGTAAACACACTGCTCGGTGCGGGTACCAAGAGCCCTTCCTTCACTTCGGCAAGCCTTACTTCGCTGGCGGAGGAGGCCTATGTGCCCTCGGTGGACCACATTATCGCTTTTGGCTTGGACGAGAGTGGGGTGGTGGAACGCTATGCAGAGGAGTTCCGCAAGGTGGAGAGTGAGCAGGGCACAGGTGCTGTGGCGGCACTGCTGACCGGTGCAGACGAAGCAGAGGTTGGTTTTGGCCCCGCAGGCTATGGTATGCAGGGTAATGTGAAAGTGGAGGTGGTGGATGAGAGTCAAACCTACTTCTATGGTGAGATTCTGCGCACCAAGTCGCTCCTTGAAAGGGCTGCACAGCGTGCTTCGGGTATCACCAAAACCCACTACCAGACCCTGCTGAGGACGATTGAAAACAAACTCGATAAGTAGGGCCGTTTGGGCTGGGGGAGTGTTGCCTTTTGGGGGCATCATTGATGTTGAATAATTAGACACACAAAGTATATGAAGAAATTTGGACTCAGAGTTGTGTTGGCAATGGTAATGGCACTTGCAGTGTCGCTCACTTCGGCCTATGCACAAGGGGAGCGCACCATCAAAGGTCGCATCGTGGATGGCTCCACGGGCGAGGGCCTTGTGGGTGCCACCGTTATGGTCAAGGATGCCCAAACGGGTATTGCTTCGGGCAGGAATGGCGAGTATGTCATCAAAGTGAAGGGAGCCACCGACCAGACTGTGCTGGTCTACTCCTATATGGGTATGGATGACCAAGAAATCACCATCGGTAAGCGTACCACCATTGATGTGGCTATGCTGGGTGGCGCAACGGTGATGGAGGAGATTGAAATCACCACCGGCTATGGCGTGGTGCAGAAACGCTCCGACCTGACAGGTTCGGCCTTTCAGGTAAATTCCGAGTCACTGGTGCAAATGCCTGCTGCACGAATTGACAATATGTTGGCGGGCCTTGTGCCGGGTGTGAGTATCGAGCAAGGCTCGGACGCTACCCGTGTGAGGTATAGTACCCGTATCCGTGGTGATGCGTCGCTCAGTGCTTCGAGCGAGCCTCTGTGGATTGTGGACGGTGTGCCCATCTACACGGGCGACAAGACCAGTGTGGCTGGTACATCGACCACTGTGAGTCCTCTGTCGTTTATCAACCCCGACGATATCGAGTCGATGACGGTGCTCAAGGATGCAGCCACCACCGCACTCTATGGTGCCGATGGTGCTAATGGCGTAATTCTCGTGACGACCAAGCAGGGCCGCAGTCAGAAAACCCGCCTGAACGTTGCGTTGAGGTACGGCATCTCCTCGCTTGATAATGCAACACGCATCAAATATATGAATGCCGAGCAGTGGAAGGAGTACGCTATGGAGGCGTGGGTGAACTCGGGCGAGAAACCCGAAAACTTCCCCTATCGTGACAACGAATTTACTAAATATACAGGTGTGGACACCGATTGGTTCGACGTATATAATGGCATTGGCCAGACCACTCAGGTGAATCTTTCGGCAAGTGGCGGTAGTAAGGACGTGACCAATTATGTGTCGGGTAGCTACTTCAAACAGAACTCCACCACCATTGGCGATATGCAGGAGCGTATCTCGTTGCGTAGTAAGAGTGACTACAAACTCAGCCGCACCGTGCGCCTGAACTTCAACCTCTCGGGCTCCTACAACAACAACGAACTCTTCGCAGCCAACGGCCTTTATACCCTCACGGAGTTGCCTATCTACACCCCATTTGAGGAGGATGGCGTAACCCCCAAGTTGTATAACTACTATTATAGGAAGAATGCCGTGACGGGCGAGTATGAACTCTACAAGTCAAAGTTCCACTCCAATGAGGTGCCCAACAGAATGTATAGCGACAATAACCAGAAAACTTTCAGTGGTGATGCCAACGTACGTTTGGAGTGGGAGCCCATCAAGGGACTCACCTTCACCTCACAGAATGGTGCAAGCTACACCTCCACCGCAGAGGCTATCTACGACTCGCGTAATACCCTCGATGGTATGTCGGAGAGTGGCCTGAATGGTTACTCGCGCAGGGCAGCGGTATTCTCGCTCACAGCCAACTCCATCAACCGTATGAACTTTAACCGCACCTTCGGTAAACACAAAGTGGGTGCTCTGGCAGCTATCGAGTTCGTACACAAGGAGTATCGCCAAATGTATGTTACGGGTCGCGGATTTGCCAACGACTTCATCAAAGAGATTGCCTATGCAGATGGCTCCTCCATCGACGGCTCGTCCAACATGAAATATACCCGTTCGTTGTCCTACCTCGGACAATTCTCCTACTCCTACGACCAGCGTTACTATCTCACGCTGACGGCTCGTAAGCAGGGATATAGCTCGTTTAGCAAGTATGCTCGCTTTGGCGACTTCTCGGCTATCGGCCTTTCGTGGAATATGCACAACGAGCCCTGGTTCGACAAGAGCGTCATCACGTTGCTCAAATTCAAAGGCTCCTATGGTAATAGCGGTAACTCGCGTGTGGATACCAGCTCGGCATTGGGCTCCTACGCCTATGGCGATGGTAACACCTATGGTGGCTCAATGGGTGCAACAATCTCGAAGGTGCCCAACCCCGGCCTCTCGTGGGAGAATACCCGCACCACCAATGTGGGTGTGATGATAACCCTGCTGGATAGGATTACCTTGGAGGTGGAGGGCTACGAGAAGTACACCGACAACCTCCTCTACGACGGACGCGTTTCGATGGTAATTACCGACAACGGCGTAACCCGCAACGTGGGCGAGATTCAGAACCTCGGTATGGAGTTCACCCTCTCGACCGTGAATGTTCAGACTCCCGACTTCGAGTGGCGTACCGATATCAACGGCTCGCATAACGACAACCTCATTGTGAAACTCTACAAGGGTAATCACACAGGCTTCTTCGACACCGTGTGGATGGAGGGCGCAAGTAAGAACCACTGGTGGCTGGTACGCTGGGCAGGTGTGGACCCCGCAACAGGTAGGCCAATGTGGTACGACAAGAATGGTAACCTCACCTTCACGTTCTCCTACGATAACCGTGTAATCAACCCCGACTACTCGAAAGTGCCCATATTGGAGGGTGGTATTATCAATACCTTGCGCTACAAGAACTTCTCGCTGCGTATTCAGGCCAACTATCAGTTGGGCGGTTACGATATGTGCTCCTCGATTGGTATCGACGATGGTAACGAGGCCATCTCGGAGAACGCCTCTGTGAATGCTATGGAACACTGGCGTGAGCCGGGCGATTTGTCTATCAACCCGAAGATTGTCAACGACAACGACGCTCTCGGTTCGATGGGCTCCACCCGCTTCCTCTACGACCGTACCAATGTGCAGATTAAGACCGTGTCGTTGACCTACACAGTGCCCAAGAGAGTGTGCAACAGGTTAGGCGTCAGGGGTGCAAATGTCACTCTGCTGGCCGACAACCCATACATCTGGACTCCGGGCTACTCGCCCTATAAGAACTCCTACCAGAACTACGCATTTGGCCGTGCAGGACGTTCGCGCACCTTCTCCGCCGAGTTGTCGCTGACCTTCTAACCCCCTAACTAATGTAAACAGAGAGAATATGAAAAGGAATATTAAAAATATATTTATGGTGTTGGCACTCTCGGCGACTTTGTCGTTGAGCAGTTGCGAGAGCTTCTTGGAGGTGCCAACCATCGGTAAGAGTACCATTGAGACATTCTTTGCCGAGATGGACGGTCTGCGTGCTGCGGGTAGGGGATTGCACCGTACGTTGGCCGAGTTCTACGACGACGAGTATGTGCGCTATCCGGAGATTATGGGCGACATGGTCGATTTGGTACGCCTCAATGCCAACGAGCAGACCATTCGTATCTTCGACTACCTGAGTGTTCCTGCCGACGATGCAGGCTTCCCGCGTAACGTGTGGCGCAAGGGCTACGATGTTATCTCCAACGCCAACAATATACTCTACTATGGCGAACCGCTCTATGAGAGCTACCCACAGTATAAGGCCGAGATTGATATGATTTTCGCACAAGCACTGTTTGTGCGTGCACTCGTTACCTTCGACCTCTGCCAAGTCTATGGTCACTCCTATATTTACACCCCCGACGCTTCGCACCTCGGAGTGCCCGTGGTGACGTGGGTGCCGGGCTTTGAAGATGTGATTGCTCGCTCGACGGTGGCACAGACCTACGAGCAGGTGCTCAAAGATCTCGATGCGTCGATTGCCATATTTGCCAATAGCCAGAAACCCGAGAGTGTTTACTTTGCAAATGCGCTGGCTTGCAAGGCACTCAAAGCAAGGGTGTATCTGCACAAAGGCGATTGGGAGAACGCCGCCAAGATGTCCGAGGAGGTTATGGGCGAGATTACGCTCACACCCCACGATAAGTATGTTACGATGTTCCGCGATGCGGCTTCGGAGGTGGGTAGTGAGACCATCTTCCGCCTGAATTTCTACGATTTGAGCAGCTCGATGAACTCTCTGTGCGACCCCAGCCGTACCATCAAGGTGGAGCCTGCGAAGAAATTGTTGGACCTCTTTGAGGAGGGCGATGTGCGCAAGGAACTGCTTGTCTACACCCCTGAGAGTGTGGAGACCGAGATGAGGCCGGGCAACTATAACGCATTCTGTAAGTATTGCGCCTACAAGAGCATCACCGATGAGCGCAACCGCCGCACCGACCTCTTTGTGTTGCGTGGCTCGGAGATGTACCTCATCCACGCCGAGGCTTTGTGCCGCAAGGCTACACCCGACTTGGAGGGGGCAGCCAACGACATCAAGGCACTGCAAGCGAGGGCTCTGGGCAAGAAGGTGGAGGAGATAACCCTCACCTACAAGGATGCCGAGGAACTCTTGCAGATTATTGAGAACGAGAGGGTGAGGGAACTCAATATGGAGGGCCACCGCCTCTTTGACATCACCCGCTTGGGGCACGACCTTGAGAGGGGTGCAACAGCCACCTCTGCGATGAAGAACCTCTCGTGGCCCGACTACCGTTTCGTGTTGCCCATCTGCCAGACCGAGATGGATACCAACGATGCGATGGAACAAAACGATGGCTATGCCACGGAATAGGGTCTAACGTCCAATGTCTAACGTCTAACGTCAAAGAGTAAGGAATAGAGAATTATGAAAAAGATAGTGAAAATAGCGATGATTGTGTTGGCGGCCACTGCACTGTGGGGCTGCTACGAGGAGCCACAACCACTCGACAAACCTTTTGTGTACATAGGTGATGAGGCGGGTGGCAGCAAGGCTGACATCGGCTCACAAGCAACCCTCACCAAGGAGTTGTTTGTGAACTTGAGTTGCAAGAAGTTCACCGAGCCCATTGTGGTGCACTACGACGTTATCGTGGGCGATGGCTTGAAGGAGGGCGTGGACTTTGTCATTCAGTCCACCACCAAGAGCCCTCTCACGTTCAAACCGGGCACCTACGAACTGCCCGTGAGGGTGCAATTTAAGAAGTCGGAGAACTTCGATGCCACCAAGGACAACACCGTGACCTTTGCGCTGAAGAGCGTGGAGAGCAACATTGGCGAGTTCTACATCGGCTTTCTTGGCCCCGACCACCTGCGTAGTAGCTATGTATTCACCAAGAAGTAAATCACACATTTTAACAATAAACAAACAAAACACAAGTCTAACTAATTAAAACGAAAAAGAGATGAAAAAGTTTTTACACATTGCTCTTCTCATTGGTGCCGTTAGTGCACTGATGTGTTCTTGTGGCCCCAAAGAGCCCGAGACCGATGGCAAAGCGGAAGTTACCTCGTTTGTAATCACCGCAGAGGCTAACCCCGAGTTGGAGCTCACTCGCAACTATGGTGCTGTAATCAACAATGTAGAGGGTACCATCCTTGTTGCTCTTCCCGAGGGTGTTGAGGTTACCAAACTTGTTCCCACCTTCACTTTGAGTCAGGACGACGTTGCAACGGTTGTTGATGCTCCCATTGAAAGTGGTGACTGGATGGTTGACCTCACCGAGCCTGTTGTGCTGAAAGTGGTTGACCAGATGTGTCTGGTAGAGAAGGAGTACACCATCACTGCCGGTACCACCGATGGTATCGCAGAGTTGTCGAAAGTGGTTTTTGCTGCTGCCGATAACAATGGTAAACTCACTGCCGATGTTGAGCCCATTTCGATTGCTTCGACAATGACCGTAGGTTTCACCGGCGATGCCAACCAGACCTACACTCTGACCGTTGAGGCTACTATGGACGACGTTGTTACTATGAACGGTGAGCTTGCAACTTTGCAGGAGCCCGCTGCTCCCGCAGAGGGCGAGGAGGCTGCTCCCACCGCTTATGTATGGAAAGGCAACGTTGACTGCTCGTTCCCCATTGACATCACTGTTACCGATGAGAAAGCAGGCATTGAGACCAAGTATGTTGTTAAGATTGTGAAGGACACCTACGGTGAGTCGTGGGCAAAAGTTGCTTCGATTGCTGAGCTTCCCCGTGCGGAGTATGCAATGGATATCGACCCCGTTACCGGCGACCTCTACATCGCTCACACCGAGACAAGCACCGTAAATGATGTTACCGACGACCGCCTGACCGTTAAGAAGTGGGATGGCAGCAAACTCGTAACCGTTGGTGAGCCCGCATTCTCGGCTAAACGTGCAACCTACATCACCTTGGCTGCACGTGGTGGCAAGGTATATGCTATGTATACAGACAACGCTGTTTCGAGCAAACTGACCGTTATGATGTACGACGGTACTGCTTGGAAGATGATTGGTGTACAGGGTGAGATGGACAAACACACCGGTTTGAGCAAATGGCGTACCCCCGTTGAGGTTACTCCTGATGGCAAACTCTTTGCTGCTACAACTGCAAATGCCGACATCGCAGACTATGGTGTTGTGAAACGTGGTTTGCACGTTGGTATGTGGGATGGTACCGCTTGGAGCCACGTTGGTACCGTTGGTGGCCGTGATGCTGCACAGATGACCTACCTCAACCGTTTGGCTGTTGCCGGCAACGACCTCTATCTGATGTGTGCTAACCAGAACGAGAAGACCACTTCGGTTTACAAATACTCGGCCGGTGCTTGGACTTGCGTTGTGAACGAGTACAAGATGGATCCCAGGGTTGACGAGATTGCAACCTACTTTGGTACTATGAAGGGCTTTGCTAATGGTGATGTTTACTTCGCCCTTGGCGAGAAGGTTTATGGCTCCGGTACTTGGTACTTGCAGCTCTTCAAACTCGCAGGCGACAAGTTGGAGAGGGTTTATTCGCCCATTCAGGACAATCAGGGCAGCGATGCTTCGTTCGACTTTGAGTTCGACGATAATGGTGCTCCCGTTTTGGCATACTACTCTGGCAAGACCGAGACCACTAAGCTTGTAACCATCGATCCCGACACTCAGACTTGGACCTATCCTGCTGACCTCGGCGAGGGTTCCTACAATGGTAACCCCACCTATATGCAGAAGAACACCAAGGGCGAGATCTTTATGACTTACATCAAGCAGAATCAGAAGTTGGATGAGGAGACCGGTAAGACCGTTAAGACTTACGAGGTTGTTCTCTACAAGAAAGTGAAATAGTCTGCAATTGCGACACCGACCGCTCTACTATGCGGTCGGATAACAAAGGCGGAGGCTCCACAATTCGTGGAGCCTCCGCTCGTTTTTTTCTCCCTCTTTTACCACCATCCTTGCCCACTGCACAAAACAAGCAACGCTTGCGTCTTGCCACGACTGCCGTGAGGTAGGCGGTTGGCATCAACCGCTCCTCTGCGCCAAAGGCGCTGTATGCCGTCTGCCTTAAGGGGCCTTAAGGACTTTAAGGTCCTTAGTGGTCCTACCCGAAACAGACGCCCCCGCCACTCCGTGGCACCCCCTGCTCGGCGAGGCCGCCGAGCGCAATTTCGACCACCCCTCCCGACCTCCCCTATCGTAGGGGAGGAGGACTTAGAGGGGGACCTACGACCACTCCTCCCCTAAGTTAGGGGAGGTGCCGTTAGGCAGAGGGGTTTGTCAATTTTCAATTTTCAATTTTCAATTCTCAATTCTCTTTCATCCTCTTTTTCGTTCCCACACCTCAAGGTTGGAGGGCTCGCCCCCAACGAGGTCGAAGCGCACAGCGGTGCGCACTCTGTGGAAACCATAGCACCCCGCAGCACCCGGGTTGATGCAGAGCACTCCGTAGGTGCGGTCGTAGTAGATGCGCAAGATGTGGCTGTGGCCGCAGACAAAAATCTTCGGTCGCAACGAGCGCAGGCGGGCCGCAACAGCGGGCAGAGGTCGGCCACCACGGAAGCCGATGTGGGTCATCAGCACCCTTGCGCCCTCACGCTCAAAGCATTGCCACTCGGGGTAGGTGAGCCGCAGGGTGTGGTTGTCGATGTTGCCAAAGACCGCCACCACGGGCTTACCCATAGCCCGCAACTGCGTCAGCACCTCGCCCTCGCCACCGATGTCGCCCGCACACCACACCTCGTCCACCTCGGCAAGGAATTTTGCCAAGTGGTCGTCAAAGGTGCCGTGCAGGTCGGATATGATACCTATTTTCATCGGTGCGCTAATAAAAAAAGAGTAGTTAGTAAAGAGTAATTAGTAAATAGCAATGGCTTTAAGGGCCTTTAGGACCTTAATGGCCTTAGGGCCTTTAGTGAGTTTTCCCTTTCCTGCCCTTTCTGCTCTTTCTTGCCCTTTCCAAAACAGACGCCCCCGCCCTTCGGGCACCCCCTCTAACTTAGAGGGGGACGTGGTTGGATGGCATCGCAAGGTTGGGGAGTGTGCCGACCTGCCAACTACACAAAACAGGCAACGCCTGCCCCTCCCGACCTCCCCTGTCGTAGGGGAGGAGTACTTGGCAGTGCTACCCAAAGCGCAGGAAAATATTTACTAATTACTAATTACTAATTACTA
>JAFQNC010000018.1 GCA_017396085.1 Tidjanibacter sp.
GGTGCTCTGGATGGACACCGATGAGGCCCTGTCCAGGGAGGACGTACCGGATCTGACCAAAAAGCTGATCCAGTGTGCACTGACGGGGAATGGTATGCGTAAGATCGACTATAACGGAACTACCCGGTACGGGGAGTATTCGTTTTACGGAGCCAAGAAGGCTGAGGATTGAGTATAGATCGTATGTGTGTAGATGATTTGCATGTATGGAGGAAGTAAAGTATGAAGGGTTTACTACATATTTATCACGGCTACGGAAAAGGAAAGACCACTGCCGCCATCGGTCTGGCGGTACGTGCAGCCGGCACAGGTCTCCCTGTAATTATCGTTCGGTTTTTGAAGACTGACCGATCGGGCGAATTGGCTGTTCTGGAAACGGTTCCACAGATTCATCTGATTCCGACGGAGAAGAACTTTAAATTTGCGTTCTGCATGACTGACGGGGAGAAGGCTGAGGCGGAGAGACTCTGCACCAAAATGCTGGAGACCGCCTTTGAAAAGGCATATGAGCTGTCAGCAGGTGGAAAGGCACTTTTGGTGATGGATGAGGCGTATTGGATAAATCCTCACTTTGGCGACTATGACTTACAGACGCATTACGATAACATCAAGCAGATGGTAAAGGCTAAGACAGGGCGAGCGATGCAGGAGAAAGAGCGAGAACGCAAAACCAAGAGTGGCAAGATTATCAAGGTGGCAGGATGCTCACCCATTCGTGAGGGTGTACTGCTCATCAAGTCCGACACCACATTGGAGGATGTTCGCAGATTTGGCGAGGAGTGCCAACAGCGTTGGGGCATCACACCGCTACAAATCTTCTTGCACAAAGACGAGGGGCATTGGCTCGGTGGAAAGCCACCCCCAGACGATAAGGAGAGTTTTCAAATCGGTGGTCGTTGGTTCAAACCCAACTACCACGCTCATATCGTATTCGATTGGATGGACCACGAAACGGGAAAGAGCCGCAAACTCAACGATGATGATATGATGCAAATGCAAACATTGGCATCCGAGATTCTATCAATGGAGCGAGGACAATCCAAAACAGAGACGGGCAAGGAGCATTTGGAGCGTAACGACTTTATCATCGAGAAGCAGCGTGCAGAGCTTGAACGCATCGAGGCAGAGCGACAGCACAAGGAACACCAGATAGATCTTGCCGAACGAGAGCTCAAACAGGTGAAATCGGAGATACGCACCGACAAACTCAAAAGCGTGGCCACCGATGCTGCCACAGCTCTTGCAAGCGGAGTAAGTTCTCTTTTCGGCAGCAGTAAGATGAAATCGTTGGAACGCAAGAATGAGGATTTACGGGATGAAATAGCTATCCGAGACGAGACCATCGAACAACTGCAATCCAACATCAAGCAAATGGAGGTGGAGCATAGTAGGGCAATGATGAATAAGGACAACGAGCATCGCAAGGCTCTCGAAGCAAAAGAGGCCGAGCATAAGGAGGAGACCAACATCCTTAATTCGATAATCAATACCGCTCATCGTTGGTATCCCGATTTTGCTCATCTCCTAAGATTGGAACGCCTTGCCAAGCAAATCGGACTTTCGGCTATGGAGTTTGCCGAGCTGATTAAGGGTAGGATCGTGAACTTTACAGGGCGACTATTCTCCTCGGAGCATAACCAGTGGTTTGCTACGGAGAAGACCCCTTTACAAATTCTGCGAGATAATGACAGGCGACTAACCCTAACCGCAAATCGAATACCCCTCAGCCAATGGTTCAGCGAGCAATATGATAAACTCCGACAATCAATCCGACAGCCTATTCAGCCAAAGAAGAGCAGAGGGATGAAGTTGTAATACTTCTTCAAATCGTGATAATTAGCTTTTGTAGAGCTTTTATCACGATTTTTTAGTACCTTTGTAGGTGATAGGACCTTTACAATATTGCTATTCGAAAGAAGATTATGGATTTTGATAATTTGAATAAAGAACAATTAGCTGCTGCAACATATAATGGTAAACATCTGCTCGTGTTAGCAGGTGCAGGCACAGGTAAAACACGAACAATTATAGCGCGTGCATTACACCTTATCTCAACAGGTGTACAACCAACAAGAATCAAAATTTTATCGTTTACCAAGAAATCAGCACAAGAGATAGCCAATCGTATTAAAATAGAGGGTTCTAAAATGACCGAAGCAAAACAAGTTTCAGGTTCAACCTTTCATTCTTGGTGTATGGATTTAATCACTCGTTATGGTAGTGCATTTGGATTAGAGGGATATAGTTGTATAGACGAGGAAGATAGAGAATCTGCAATTAGTATTGCAATAGGTAATCTATACAACAAAAAGAAAATACAAGTAGGTAAAGAACAAATAAAAGGCAGCCAACTTTCTGATATTTATTCATATGCAGTAAATACAAGGCAAAATCTATCCACAGCAATAAAGATGAAGTTGTATCCTATGCAAAGTGGGGAGTTGGTAGATATTAATGTAAGGAGAATAAAAGAATTAATAGAACCCGTAATTAGAGCTTATATTGAGTACAAGCGTTCTCGTCACTACATTGACTATGATGATATGTTGATGGCAGTAGCTTCTATATTGAAACAAAATATAGAGTTGAAAGCCTTTGTTTCTTCTTTATACGACCACATTCTCATTGACGAGATGCAAGATACTAACCCTCTGCAATGGATGCTTCTTGAATCTTTTATGGAGAATTGTCATCTGTTCTGTGTAGGGGATGATGCACAAAGTATTTATGCTTTCCGTGGAGCCGATTTTAAGAGTATTCACTCTTTTGTTGATAGGGTACCTAACTCAGATGTATATAAACTCGAAGAGAATTATCGTTCAACACAAGAGATTCTTGATTTATCGAATTGGCTATTAGACGAATCTCCTTTGAATTATGATAAACATTTATTTGCTCATAGGGGCAAAGGGCAAAAACCCATAATGCAATTTATTAATAACGATTGGGAAGAAGCGGAGTTTATTACTGATAATATATTGAGCAATATTGCGGATGGATTATGTTATAAGAGCCACATGGTGTTATCACGAACTATACTTGGGACAAGAAAGGTGGAGGCTGCTTGTATAAGCAAAAAAATTCCGTGTATTGTTTATGGTGGTACAGGTCTATTGCGCACACGCCATGTTAGAGATGTCGTTTCGGCATTACGTATCATTGCAAATTTTAGGGATGAATTAGCATGGATGAGATACTTGAAATTGTGGCAGGGAGTTGGCGATGTTATGGCATCGTCGCTTATTGAAAAGATGTTTGCATACTCGACATTGCAAGAATGTGTAGAAATTGTAAAATCATCTGGAATAAAAGACGACACCTCGTATAAATTATTAGAAGAGCTAATCCCATTAGATCACTCCCCAGAAGAGGCTATATCTGTTGCTGTTAAGCGACTTGATAAAACCTTATCTCGTCTTTATAAATCGGAACAATGGAGTTGGGAAGATCGTAAAAAAGATTTTGATGCCCTTAAATTGGTAGCAAAACAATCTAACAACTTGTCATCATTTATTACGGAATACATACTTGATCCTATTGCAGAGTTGTCAAAGGTTTTAGCTGCTGAGGATGACAATGACAAAGTCGTTATCTCAACTATCCACTCTGCTAAAGGTTTGGAGGCAGACATCTGTTATGTTGTTAGTGTAATGCCTGGAATATTTCCTTCACATAAGGCTACTTCAGAAGATGACATAGAGGAAGAACGTAGGTGTCTATATGTGGCTCTTACACGAGCCAAAGACAAATTGTATTTGATGACTAATCTAAATAGTAATGCTGCCATAAGAGATAGCCGAAATATCGTTAGGAGAATTGCAGAGATTGACAATGAGACAAATACTGGATTATTATGCGGAACCATTCAAAATTATAACAAGCAGCGTGAATTGGTAAGCACTACAATCTGTTATAAGTTGGACTCACAGCCATCTCAAACATTGGAGATGGAAGAAACAGAGTTTTGGAAAAAGTTTAAGCGTGCTGCGACACAGCATGACGAGGAGCGTGCTTACTTTTTCAATAATCTTCCAGATGATTTAGTAGAAAAGGTTATGGCTGAACGACAAGGTATACCGCTGCCACGCTTCCCCAAACGGGCAACGAAAGAGTTTAACCCTTTAGACAATTTTGATTTTAGTTAAGTGGTATCAAATTCAAAATGGCAACGATTGCATAAAAATCTTGTTGTAGATAGTTGTGGCGCATCTTTTCAAAAAGTGTAAATAAAGTGTCGAAAAATCAATGGGGTGAAAATTTGCAAAATGCGGTATTTGGCTCTTAACTTTGTCAGAAAAAAATATTATGTCTAAGATCTACGAATACGCCAAAATTGTTAATAGACGAGCTGACAAATTATCTCGCCTATTTTGGAAACCATACGAGGATTTTGCTGATGGTTTAGTATGGGAATGGGAGAACAAATGCCAATTTGAAGATGAGGAGAGCCATATGAATCACATTGAGATGTCCTCAAAGTTACAAGGATCACATGACGGCTTCCTCGATTTCAAGAAACACTATCTGGCTTGGCGTAATAAAAGGAAAAACAAATAAAATTCCATCTTACGCAAAGGTATTAAAACACATTTGATATGTTTATGGAATTTAATAGTTTGACTGTCCTTGACTTTTTTGAGGAATCAGAGACATGGAAAGAGGACGAGTTTATTGAAAATTGTCGTAGACACAAGAAAGAATTAGAGAATATTAGAATTCTCCGTAAACATCATAGATACTATAGTTGCAGATTAGAAATAGAGCATTTGATTGATTTTATTAGAAAACTATTATGATATAATCAATCCGATGGGACATATCCAGCAGGAATGAGTCAGAGTGATTATGAACTAATGATTAAGATTTTCAAACGATATAATCCTAATATGGAAAGGAAGCATATTTAGGTTTTAAATGAATACAGATACCATGAGTCTGCTATATCACTATACATCCATTGATGCCTTTATGGGAATCTTCGGAAATTGCACAAAAGCGAATCAGAAAATTACCATGTGGGCAACTCATTCCATGTATTTAAATGACCCAACGGAGTTCAAATTAGGAAGAGAAATATGTAGAGAGGCTCTGTCGGGGGTTGAAAAAGAATTAGATATACCCTTTCGGGAAAGGCTATCCAATAAGATATATAGTTCTGAAGAGATGCATCACCAAGATGTTATGGCTCAAGTGTATTCTACTATTCCCGATAAGATTCATTGGGGCATGCCATATGTAATATCTCTGTCACAAAATAGAGATAATCTCCCGATGTGGAATACATATGGTCGTAATGGGCAAGGTATTGCATTAGGGTTTAATGAGTATCGTCTGCTACAAACCGAGGGATTGGAAATAAAAAAGTGTTGCTACAATACATTCCTTGACGAAGAATACAAAGCTTTATATCTGAGAATAAGGGATAGGTGGCAATCGCTGTACAAGAATCGAGACGAAATAGAGCAATCTAATGTGTGCGATTTAGTTTACGATTCTGTTCGGTTAACTTTTAGGGATGAGATGCCATTTATTAAGCATTATGGATATCAATATGAAAATGAAGTAAGGTGTATTGCAAAGCCATGTCAGAATACTAAAATCGAATATAGGAGTGCTAATAATATGATAATACCCTATATTGGACGACAGATAGACATTCAATGTTTAGAGCAGATAATCATTGGTCCTTGTGCGGATAAAGAGAGAGTCAAGGCTTCTTTAATAAGCTATCTCTATGATAAAGTCAAAAATCTTGATAGAATAAAAATAATAGAATCTGAAATGCAATATAGATGGTAGATTGATAAAAACTATGTTTAACATAAATAGCCTATTTCGAGGTTGAATGACTTATATGAAAGATTAGAAAATTTACAATTATTAGGATTGTAATTGGATGATAAATTGCTGGCACAAATTAACAACTTCGAGGAGGGAATTACCAAGAAGTTTAGTTTACCCCATTGACTATATACCCAAAACGGACTAAACTTATTCGTACATTGACAGCATAAAATATGCTGGCGAAAAAAGGAATCATTGCAACTTCTCTTTTCGTCAGCATTATTTTTATACCTTTGTGGTGTCAGAGGCGAAAGAAAACAGAAATAATCGCCTACTGCAACAGAAAATTTTGTTGTGGTATTTCTGCATTACTATTTTCCCGAAATCTCCGATTTTGTATGCAAATTGTATGCGATAGTGATTCGGCAATACTCTTAAATTTTGATGTAATAAATTGACAAACAAGTAGATATTTAAGGTTGGTAAATCAATAATTTATTTACGCAGAGAAAATTCTCTATTATCATTGAGTATGTAGCAAACTCTGGTATGTGGTGATGCCTCCTATCTATGTTCTTTAATGGCATCAATATTTCAAAGTCTTGCAAACTCATTATCGCAGAGGGTTTGGTTTTGATTAGTCCGCGTTGATACAATGCCTTCGCACCCTCTCTTGCTCCGGCATGAATATATACAAATTTTTGTGGTAAAACTTTGGGAATTTGCAAATATCCTAAACGTACAGCAATATCATATATGGTCAAGTCGCCAATGTCGGGCACTCGGTTTTCTTCGATAATTTTGTAAAGTTCCTCGAAATCTCGAGCGCTTGCGATGCGCTCCTTTTGCCCATTCAGTTTCTCCAAAATATTATTCATCGCACTATGATGAACTCGCCATTGATGTGGGCAACGCACCAAAATACCTTTGTCATTTTTATATTGACACAAAACTGCAAGCTCAAAACTATCCTCCATACCCAAGAACTCCTGCAACATTCCGCATTTGTGAAATTCTTGGATATATTTGTTTACCTTTTCAAGTTTCTCCTTCATTGTATATTCTATGTATTGAAAGATGTTTATAAAGTTGTTTTAACCCTGAATAGTGGTTAAAATACCATTATCAAAATAAAGATATAAACCTGAACCATACACCCACTGCTCGGATACGACACCTTCTATAAAAGTTGTATTCTTTTTCTTTGGTTCTCCCCAAGCCTCTATACACATCTGCTCAGTCATACCAACCTTAACATCTCGACATATAATAGCCAACGCATTCTCCAAACCATATTTTTCAATCAAGGAATCGGACCACTTTACAAATTCGCTTTTTTCCATAAAACGTGGTATGGATGTCACTTTTATAACCTCTGAAATAGAAGGCGTCGAATTCTCTATTATAACCATTATTTCTCTCCCGTTAGAATCAGAAAGAATTGCACATAAGGGCATAGAATACCCACTATCAACCAGCTGTATATCAACACATTTCCACTCCTCTCCTTCTTGCAGATCAACACTTTCGTCTGTTTTTGTATCTCTAATGGATGAGTATAATAGAATGTGTTCAACTCTGTCTGTGTATATAAATGATTTTCCCACAAATTGTTGTTTAAGTTTTTCATAATACCCAACATGAAGAACATCTTTGTATGAAAAGTCTGCGCAACGAGTTGGTAAAGCGCAGTCCAATTCCCATTTGTATTTCTTCTTGTTTTCATCCCTCAATTTGAATACGACTTTATTCAAACGCCACTTTGAAGAATAAGATACACAATGCACCTTGTATTCGAATCCATCAATAGTGAAGTATCGTCCTCTAAGTTTGTCCCTTTTCGCATCTTCACTACTCCTATACCCCGCTTCTTGTGGTAAGGGTCGAAAATATATACATTGTCCTATATATGGTTCATAATACTTCTTGACATTCTCTAATGCGGTGTGTTCCGTTTGGTATTCTTTATTGAAGAATTTATAACCAAAATTGAAATTCGACAAACTATCATACACGATTTCTTCTTGTTGAGCTTGTGCTGTTTCACCTTCTGTTCTAACGTTTATCTGAGCATAAGAGTGGGCAAAAACTCCTGTTAGAACAATCAATGTTGTTAGTAGTCTATTTTTCATAATTATAAGTATGTTAATTTGCCCACCAACTCCAAATGTGCGGTTATTATAAAAAGAAAGTGTGGAGTTGTTTTTCGTTTATCTATGTGAAGGTTGTGGAATACCCGAAGTAAAATAAACGATACAATGCCCCACACCTGTGTATGATACACGATTGGTGTGGGTACACCAATGGCATATATACAAGGAATGAGTGCTGTTCGTCCATCCTTTACTTCCGAAAACTTCCACATTTTCACATAAGGACAGTGCGAAAACACTTTCAAAATATGTAGTCTATGGGCATAAAGCCTTTCGACTCCACAAATATAAAAATAATTTCCGCAAAACGAACAACACTCAATAATAGTATCGCCAATGTTCCGCAAATCTCCCCTAAACTTTCCACAAAAACAAGATTGAAACAAAACTATGTTATTTATAGTTTGGGGCAGACTAGATTACCTCGCTACGAGCCACGCAAGGTGGCTTTTCGCTCGGTGAGCGTAGGTTGGGGCTCCCAAACAAAGCAAAAGTCCATCCTTGCAAGCAAGGACTTTTGTGCCACAAAGCCCGCAAACGTGCAAGCACAAGCGGGCTTTATAACACAAAAGCCTCCAATCTTTCGATTGAAGGCTTTTGCTTTGTTTTGTCGGGGTGACTAGATTGGCTACTCGGCAGACGCCGGTCTGCCTCGCTCACGCCTTTCACGTTTCCCTTTTATGGGTTGCACAAAGTTTATCCCAAAGCGGCAGAGCCGCCCCCTTTTGTTTTCGCCCCACCATCGCTCTGCTTGCAAGCAATCTTCGCTTGGGTGGGGACAAAAACAAAAGCCCGCAATTTCTTGCAGGCTTTTGTGCTAAACTTTGTCGGGGTGACTAGATTCGAACTAGCGACACCACGCCCCCCAGACGTGTACTCTAACCGGGCTGAGCTACACCCCGAACTATCCGAAACGGTCACTGGGGAATTTGTCTACCGTTTTCGGACTGCAAAGATAAGCACATTTTTCAAAAAACAAAATCATTTTTGCAAAAAAATATTTTTTCTCCGGCTTGGCGGTTACCATCTACCGGTGGTCATTGAGGGAATGTCAGGGTGCTTAATGAGTCTAAGCGCTTTAAGGTGCCGAGGGTAACACACACCAATAGGCGGTGCCCGCAATTTACCATTACGTTAATTTTGTGGCTGTGGGAGAGAGGTTTGGCCCCTTTTTAGTACCTTTGGGGCGGATTTAATTGAGGAAATGATGTCAAAGAAAGACAAGAGGCGTGGCGCAAAGGGTGCCACCAAAGCAGGGGCAAAGGGCTCCGCAAGAGGCACACACAGGGACCGTGCTGCCATAATTATGCAACTATTCAGGGCTTTTCCAAGCCGTAAGTTCGCCCTCAAAACACTCGCCGCACAGAGCGGTGGGGCCGACCGAGAGGGGCGTTATCAGACCAAAGAAATCATCCGACAGATGGTGGAGCAGGGGGTGGTGGAGCAGACCGCCTCGTCCACGTTCCGCTTGGCCGCCAAGGCCCTGCCTTCGCTCACGGGCATCGTGCAGATGCTTGCATCGGGTAGTGCCTACGTGGTGGTGGAGGGTGTGGACAAGGACATCTTCGTGGACAAGCGAAACACCGCACGTGCCCTTGATGGCGACACCGTGAAGGTGGCCATCACCCGCCGCCGTTCTTCGGGCGACCCCGAGGGGCAAATCGTGGAGGTGGTGGCTCGTGCCGAGCGCAACTATGTGGGCACCGTGGAGAAAACACGCACCCACGCCTTTGTGCGCATAACATCCAAGAATATGCCCGTGGACATCTTCATCGACACCGCCGAGGCCAAGAGGCTCCACGATGGCGACCGTGTGGTGGTGGCGGTGGACCACTGGCTGCCCGAGAGCAAGTGCCCCACGGGTAGGATTATCGACATACTTGGGCAGGAGGGCGACAACAATGCCGAGATGCACGCCATACTCGCCGAGTTCAACCTCCCCTACAACTTCCCCGAGGAGGTCAATGAGGCTGCCAACCGCATAAGCGACAAAATCAGCGCAGCCGAGGTGGAGCGCAGGAGGGATATGCGCAGCGTGCCCACCTTCACCATAGACCCTGCCGATGCCAAGGACTTTGACGATGCGCTTTCGTTCCGTACCCTTGGCGAGGGACTCTATGAGGTGGGTGTACACATTGCCGATGTTACCCACTACGTAACCGAGGGCTCGCTGGTGGAGCAGGAGGCAAGGGAGAGGGCTACAAGTGTCTACCTCGTGGACCGCACCATCCCGATGTTGCCCGAGAGGCTCTCTAATGGGCTCTGTTCGCTCCGCCCCAACGAGGAGAAACTCTGCTTCTCGGTGGTCTTTGAGATGGACTCCGAGGCCAACATAGTGCGCCACTGGATTGGTCGCACCGTCATCTGCTCCAACCGCCGCTTCACCTACGAGGAGGCGCAGGAGATTATTGAGGGTGCCGAGGGCGACTACAAGGCCGAAATACTCACACTCAACTCTCTGGCTCGCAAGTTGCGCTCCGAGAGGTTTGCCGCAGGCTCCATAGCCTTTGAGCGTGAGGAGGCCAAGTTCCGCCTTGATGCACAAGGCAAGCCTTTGGGGGTTTACTTCAAGGTGCAGAAGGAGGCCAACCAACTCATTGAGGAGTTTATGCTGCTGGCCAACCGCACTGTGGCTGCCTTCGTGGGCGAGAAGAAAAACAAAAAGGGTGAGGCCAAGACCTTTGTCTACCGTGTGCACGAAAAGCCCGACCCCGAAAAACTCGACCGCTTTGCCAACTTCATACTCAAATTTGGTTACTACTTTGATGCCCGCCGTGGCAAGGCCGTGGCCCAGCAACTCAACTCGCTGATGGGCCAAATCAAGGGCAAGAGCGAGGAGAACGTGGTATCCATACTGGCCGTGCGCACAATGCAGAAGGCATATTACAGCACCGAGAACCTCGGCCACTACGGCCTTGCGTTCCCCTTCTACTCCCATTTCACATCGCCCATTCGCCGCTATCCCGATATGATGGTACACCGCCTGCTGGCCCACTACCTCGAGGGTGGCAACTCGGTGGACAAGGAGGCCATAGACGAGCTGTGCGAACACTCCAGCGATATGGAGGTGAGGGCTGCCGAGGCCGAGAGGGCTTCGGTGAAGTACAAGATGGTGGAGTTTATGACCGAGCGCATTGGCGAGGAGTTTGAGGGCTCCATCAGTGGAGTTACCGACTGGGGTATTTTTGTGGAGTTGGAGGATACCCACATTGAGGGTATGGTTTCGTTGCGTGATTTGGGACAGGAGTTCTTCTACTTTGATGAGGAGGAGTATGCCGCCATTGGTAGTCGCACGGGGCGCAAGTTTGTGCTGGGCGATAGGGTGCGCATCAAGGTTAAGAGTGCCGACCTGAGGCTGAAGCAACTCGACTTCGATATGGTGGGCTCCTACGACACCAAGGGTGCCCTTTGGCCTGTGGAGAACGCCACCCCTGCCGAGCCGCAAGGGCTCTACTCCAAGCGCGAAATTCGCACCAGAAGAGCGAGAAGATAATTCTTGGGCGGGGAGGTTATAGGAGCGATAGGAAGATAGGAGCGATAGAAAAAGTATTTACTAATTACTCTTTACTCTTTACTCTTTACTCTCTGCTCTATTAGCGGGCACCTATTATATAATAAGCGAGGAGGATGACCACTGTGGTCATCCTCCTCGCTTTGATTTTACGGGGTGGGGTGTTACCCTCTCGTTTTCCGGTCGGCTACTTCTTTGCAGCGGCCGCCTTCTTGGTGGCAGGGGCTTTCTTGGTAGCGGTGGCCTTCTTGGGAGCCGTGGCCTTCTTGGGGGCTGCTGCCTTTACTGCCTTTTTGGGAGCGGGCTCCTCTGCCTTGGGGCTAACCTCGGTGCCCTGCTCGGCCAGTGCCTTCTCGAGTTCGATGTCGAAGTCGCTCAACACGTTCATATAGTTGATGAATGCCGAGTAGGCCGAATCGTAGGGGTTGAAGTAGCTGTGTACATCGCCATCGGAGAACCACTTGGTTGCCATATAGTAGAAGTGGTCGGAGGCCTTCATAAAGTTCCAAACGTAGTTGAAATCTTTGGAGTTGAGCGCATTGACCTTCTCCTGCAAGCCGTAGAGTTTTCGGAAAGCCTCGTTCTGGAGTTCGTTACCGAGCCAAGCGGTGATGTCCCTCTCCTCGTCTGCCCACGACATCGGGTGGAGGCAGTAGAGAACGCCTGTGGGCTGGTGGGCAGCAGCACTCTCGGTTACGGTTGCAAACTCAATCTTACCGGTGGAGAGCATTGCGGCGGGCAGAGCCTCCACGAAGCCGAAGATACCCGAAGCGGCCTTTTGGTGCTCACCAAAGGTCTCGTAGTCCATAAAGAGGTTGATAACCTCGCCGTTGGTGTTGTCGTCAGCAATCCAACCTGCATACTTGTCGGCAGTCAGAGGCCACTCGCCCCAACCTTGGTTGGAGAAGCGGAAGGCGATGTCATCGGAGAGTTTGTAGTTACGCAACAGCAGGCGCAACTTCTGGTCGAGTGCGTTGGCATAGACGAAGTTGGGGCTCTTCCAACCCAACACGTGGCGGGCACCCTCGGCCAGCATAGCCCTGAAGCCCATTGCGGCCACCTGCTCGCCAATGGAGTCGGAGTAGATGAGCTCGGTGTTGCGGAACGAGGTGGGGGTGTAGCCAAACTCGCTCTGCATCAGTGCGGTGTGGGCCTCCACCTCTTTCTTGAACTCCTCGGGCGAAATGAGCGAAGAGAGCGAGTGGGAGTAGGTCTCGGCGAGGAATTCCACACAGCCCGTCTTGGCCAACTCGCGGAAGCTGTCGAGCACATCGGGGGTGTAACTACGGAACTGCTCAATGGCAAGGCCCGAGATGGAGAAGGTTACTTTGAAACGACCTTCGTTCTCTCGGATGAGTTTCAGAAGGAGGTTGTTCATTGGCAGGTAGCACTCGGCTGCCACGCGCTGCATAATGGAACGGTTGGCACTAACATCAAGGTAATTGTGGTCTTTGCCCATATTGAAAAACCTGTATGTCTTGAGCCTCAATGGTTGATGAACCTGAAAGTACAAACAAACTGTTTTCATATCTTTTTGTGTGTTTTTCTCTTTTTTGCTAAATATTGTTATTATCCGTTGGAAGGTGTGCGAGTTGCGCAATTCGTTGGGGAAATTCGGAGTGGCCTACTGTTGTTTGGCCTCCTGCTCCCTGATTACTCGCTCATATCCCTCTTTGATTTTGGCTGCGGCGTTGTTCCATTTGAGGCCCGTAACCTCCTCCAAGCCCTTGCGAGCGAAGAGTTCGCCCAAGGCGGGGTAGGTAACCAGACCATAGATGGCATCGGCCATTGCGTCTACATCCCAGTAGTCCACCTTCACGGCGTAGTCCAGCACCTCGGCCACACCCGATTGCTTGCTGATGATGGTGGGCACGTTGGACTTCATAGCCTCCAAAGGCGAAATACCAAAGGGCTCGCTCACCGAAGGCATCACATAGACATCGCTCAGCGCAAACATCTTCTGCACATCGGCACCGCGAAGGAAGCCTGTGAAGTGGAACTTGTCGGCAATGCCGAGCCTTGCCACACGGCGGATAACGTGGTTCATCATATCGCCACTACCTGCCATCACAAACCTCACATTCTTGGTCCTCTTGAGCACCTTGGCGGCCGCCTCCACGAAGTAGTCGGGGCCCTTCTGGTAGGTGATACGTCCGAGGAAGGTAACAATCTTGTCCTTCACGCCACGCTCCTCTTCCTCTTGGTTGCCCTCGGCGAAGCGCACAGCGTTGTGAACGGTCATAACCTTCTCGGCCGGAATTCCATACTTGTTGATAACAATATTACGTGTGAGGTTGCTCACCGCCATAACCAAGTCGGCAGCCTCCATACCTCCACGCTCAATGGCGTAGGTCTGCGTGTTGATATTCTCGCCACTGCGGTCGAACTCCGTGGCGTGCATATGCACCACCAGCGGTTTGCCCGACACCTCTTTGGCGGCAATTCCGGCGTAGTAGGTGAGCCAGTCGTGGGCGTGGATAACATCAAACTGCCCCTCCAACTCAATGGCCACCTGACGTGCCACCACTGCATACCTTGCAACCTCCTCCAACAGGTTGGCGCCATACTTTCCGGAGAAGTTGTAGCGCTCTCTCCACACATCGCCATCGTGGTGCAGAGTGCCAACCTTCTCACTGCGGCTGCGCTCCTGCTCCCACTGCTCGGGCGAAATGTAGGGTACCATATTGGAGTTAATCTCCATAAACTTAACGTGTCGCCAGATGTCGCTGTCGGCATCTCCGCTGCGATAGATGGCATCCACATCGCTCGCATTGACAACTCTGATAAACCTCTGGTCCTCATCGCCATAGGCCTTCGGGACCACAAAAATCACCTCCACACCGTTGCGGGCCAGACCACGAGTCAGACCATAGCAAGCCGTACCAAGACCACCTGCAATGTGGGGAGGAAACTCCCATCCGAACATTAAAACTCTCATATAGCGACTCTATTTTGCTTTTTTGTACTTCTTTATCATCTGTGCAATCCTCAATACTGCACCCACACTCCAAGCCTGCGAGATGGAACCTCGGGCCTCGTGTGGCGGGTCGGCCTCGTAAATCTCCGAGATGGAGCCTATGCCGTTTTGGCTCATATCCTCCTCGAAGTTCTCCAAGATTTCCTCCGCTTTGTAGAGGAAGCCTTCGCCCTGCACGTCAAACTTAGCCTTCACGTAGTGCTCCAGCGGCCACACCCACACGGTACCTTGGTGGTAGGCCTCATCCCTATCCCTCTGGCTGCCACCATAGCGGCCCTTGTAGAGCGGGTTGCGGGGCGAGAGGCTGCGCAGACCTTTGGGGGTGAGCAGGTGTCGCTTAACCACATCTGCCACGGCCTCCTGCTGCACGAGCGAAAGCATTTTGTAGTTCATCGAGCAGGCGATAATCTGGTTGGGACGGATGAAGGTGTTGGCACCCTCGCCATCCACATAGTCGGCCAAGTAGCCATCCTGCAACCAGAATTTCTCCAAGAAGCTCACTTTGGTCTTCTCGGGCAGCTCCTTCCACTCGGCCACAAACTCTTTGTCCTTGGCTGCCTTGGCGCAATCCAGTGCGTAGCACACAGCGTTGTACCACAGGGCGTTAATCTCCACCTGATAGCCGGTCCTCGGGGTTACGGGCTTGCCGTCTACGCAGGCGTCCATCCAAGTGATTGCATACTGCGGGTGCGAAGCCCACACAAGGCCGTTGTCGTGAACTCTCACAACATCGCCAATACCCCTGCGGTAGGCCTCCAACACATCCTTAACATACTTGCCATAGCGCTCCCACACCTTCTTGCGGCCCAAGTGCTCCTCCAGCTGTTGGAGGGTCCACACAAACCACAGAGGTGCATCTACCGAGTTGTAGGCATCGCCCACGTTGGGGAACAAACCATCTTTCATCTCGCCGGTCATTGTGTCGAGTACATCCAAGCAAGCCTGCACATCGCCCTGTGCCAAGGTGATACCGGGCAGCGACACAAAGGTGTCCCTTCCCCACCTGCCAAACCAAGGATAGCCGGCAACAACCTCGCTCCTGCCGCCCGAGCGCACCACAAACTGGTGGGCCGAGTGGCGCAACATCGACAGGAAGTCGGTCTTGCCATTGCGCTCCGAGAGCTCCTTCTCGAAGGCTGCGTGCAACATCTCGGGGTCAATCTCCTCCAACGAGGCCGAGAAAATCAGGGGCTTGTCTTTTTTGAGTTTTACCTCAAAGTAGCCCGTGGTCATCAGGTCCTCGTGGCAGTCGTAGCCACGCTTGGCCTCCTCGGCATACTCAAAGTCGTAGTACCAATCGGGGGCTGCCACAAACTCTGCCGTGGGGTCGGAGCACTGCATATAGAGGTAGGGGAACTCCTCATAGAGCCTGCACTTCACGCCGCCCTTAACATCCCACGAATGGCCGTTGGCATACATATTGGCCTTGCTCAGAGCGTGTTTCTCCCTGAAGGCCAAGAATGGGCGCAGGCGCAGAGTTGTTTCGCTGCGTGCGTCAAGCAGAGTGTAGCGCACAAAGAGCCTCGAGTGGCTGGTGTGCTGTCGCCACAAAATCTCCTTCTTCAGCAACACGCCACCCACGCGGTAGAGTAGCGTTGGGGTGGGGCTGTACTCGAAGTCTACGATGTACTTGTGGCCCCTCGGTTCATAGATGCCGGGGAAGCGGTGCAATGCGAGGTTGAAGGGTTGGCCGTGCTGAATGACCGTCTCGTCAAGTGACGAGAGAAGCACATAACTCTTGTCCTCCCCCTCTCGAATTGGGCAAACCATCAGTCCGTGATACTTACGCGTATTACAACAGACTATGGTGGTACTCATATAACCTCCCGTGCGGTTGGTCGAGAGAACCTCTCTTTGGAGCGAATACTCCAAGTTACCCAAACTGTTCTTGTCAAATGTAAGTACTGCCATATTACTCTCTCTTTCTTCTGATAAAACTTTTTTTAGGTAGGTTGTTGTATTAGGTTATCTGTTTTTCGGTTTATGTTCTTTTTTTCACGCTTTTACCTCAGTTATCTATACGGCGAAGGTTGTTCGCCCCTTCCTCGGCCGAACAACCAACCCTTCCTGATTTTTTGTCCTTTATTCTTCTCGGAAGCGGGGCTACGCTCTTGTGCACCTTGCTATGCGCAGCCCACTTCCACATCTTGTGTTCCACACGGGGACTTCCTTAGGCCCACTTAACCAGAGCGAAGTCCATACGGTGGGGCAAATTCTCGTTCTTCGGGAACACCCTCAGTGCGATGTCATACGAGCCGGTGTGCTCCATCGGAGCCTCCACTGCGTAGACCACCTTCGAGCCCTCGGTGCTGACCACCTTCAACTCAAACTTGCCGGCAATCTTCACATCGTGGCCCTTCTCAATCTGGCTGGCCAGCAGCAACTCTACGCCAATGTCCTCGGGTTTGAGGCCATCCACGTCAAGAGTTACCTCAAAGCGGTACTTGCCACCCACAACGAAGGGCTGCTTGCCCATATCGGCCTGCTGGGTGCCGAGCACACGCACCTTGTCCCAACCGGCACTCACCCTGCGCTTCCAAGCGGCAATCTCGCGAGCCAACAGGTAGTCGTTCTTCACGAGGCGTTTGTTGCGCTCATACAAGGGGGCATAGAACCTCTCCTCGTAGTCGGTAATCATACGGTTGGTGGTGAAGTTGGAGGCGATGTCGGCCACGCACTTCTTCATACTTGCAATCCAACCAACAGGCATACCCTTCTCGTTGCGATTGTCGTAGTAGAGAGGAACAATCTGCTCCTCGATGGTGCGGTAAATCATCTCGGCGTCAAGTTCGTCTTGGAACCTCTGGTCGGTGTAGGTGCGCTCCATAGGCAGCATCCAACCTGCACCCTCCTTGTAGCCCTCAACCCACCAGCCGTCAAGTACGCTGAACTGCATCACGCCGTTCATCACTGCCTTCTCACCACTGGTACCCGAAGCCTCCAAAGGACGGGTAGGTGTGTTCAACCAAACATCCACGCCTTGAACCATCTTCCTCGAGAGGTCCATATCGTAGTTGGGCAGGAAGAGAATCTTACCCACAAACTCGGGCATTGCCGACACCTCCACGATGCGCTTGATGAGCTCCTGTCCGGGAATATCCTTCGGGTGAGCCTTACCTGCAAACACAAACTGTACGGGACGCTCGGGGTTGTTTACCAATGCCGACAAACGCTCCAAGTTGGTGAACAACAGGTGGGCACGTTTGTAGGTGGCAAACCTACGGGCAAAACCGATGGTCAGCACCTCAGGCTTGAAGTTCTCCTTCACGGCCACCATCTGGCGGGGCGAAGAGAGGGCAGCCTTCGAGTTGTCGCTCACAATCTTGCCCACGGTCTTGAACAGGCGGTCTTTCAGCGTAAGGCGTGCCTGCCAAAGCTCCTCATCGGGAATGTTGTAAACTTTCTGCCAAGCGGGGATGTTATACTGATAGTCGTTGAAGCCCTCGGCAAAGTATTTTGCATAGAGTTTACGCAGAATGGATGCGGTCCAAGTGGGGAAGTGAACACCATTGGTAACATAGCCGATGTGGAGTTCATCCTTGAAGTAGCCGGGCCACATATCACCCAAGATGTCCTTGCTCACCTCTCCGTGCAACCAGCTCACACCATTAACCTCCTGAGAGAGGTTGCAAGCGAGGAAACTCATCGAGAACTTCTCGTTGGGGTCGTTGGGCCTTGTCTTACCGAGGTTGATGAACTGCTCCCAAGTGATGCCGAGCCTCTCGGGGTAGTGCGACATATACTGGCGAATCATCTGCTCGGGGAAGGCATCGTGGCCTGCGGGCACGGGAGTGTGGGTAGTGTAGAGCGAAGAGGAACGAACAACCTCCAAAGCCTCGCTGAACGAGAGGTTCTTGCCGGCAATGTAGTTGTGGATGCGCTCCAAGCCGATGAAGGCAGCGTGGCCCTCGTTGCAGTGGTAAACATCGCTCTTGATACCGAGTGCATTCAGAGCCCTGATACCGCCAACGCCGAGCAACAACTCCTGTTTAAGACGGTTCTCCCAGTCGCCACCATAGAGGTGGTGGGTGATGCTCCTATCCTCATCGAGGTTGAGCTCGTGGTCGGTGTCAAGCAGGTAGAGGTCTGTGCGGCCCACCTCGCACTTCCAAATGCGGGCGGTAACCACACGGCCGGGCAGTGCCACGTTCACCGTACACCAGTTGCCCACCTCATCCCTTGCGGGCGAAATGGGGAGTTTGTAGAAGTTCTGTGCCTCGTAGGCGGCCTCTTGTGCGCCTTGGGCAGAGAGTTTTTGTGTGAAGTAGCCGTAGCGGTAGAGCAGACCCACGGCAACCATAGGTACGTTCTTATCCGAAGCCTCCTTGATGTAGTCGCCGGCGAGGATACCCAGACCACCCGAGTAAATCTTCAACGAGGAGTGCAGACCGTACTCCATACTGAAGTAGGCAATCTTGGGACCCTTGGCCTCGGCCTTCTTGCTCATATAGTCCTCAAACTGGCCATACACATCGGCCAACTTGGCGAGGAACGCCTTGTCCTGCTCCAACTCCTTAACCCTTTGGTAGGGGAGTTTGTCGAGGAAGGCGATGGGGTTCTTCAAGCACTCAGCCCACAACTCGGCGTCAATATACTCAAAGAGCTCGTGGGCTCCCAAAGTCCAACTCCACCAGAGGTTTTTCGAGAGTGCCTCCAGTGCGCGAAGGCTCTTGGGAAGGCTCTTCTCAACCATCACACGGCTCCAGTTGGGAGTGCTGCTCACCAACTGCTGGCGCACGAAGTTCACCTGCTCGTTTACCGAGCCGCCATCGTAGACAGCCTTGTTGGTGCGGGTGATAACCTTGTCCAGAGCCACGCCATAGGCCTCGGCGTAGTGCTCAAAGAGGTTGTGCCACAGTGCGGTGCGCGAAATCTCATAGGCCGAAGTGCGGGTCTCGGCATACTCCTTTGCACCCATAGTGGCAAAACGCTCAATGGTCTCGGCAATGGAGTCGGCAACAAAGGCATCGTTGCTGTCGTTGCGAGTAATCACCGTTACACCCTTGTGGCGGCCACCCAAGTCATCCACCCACTTGCCAAAGCCGGCCAATGTGGTTGTGATGGTGGGCACCGAGAATGCTACGCTCTCCAGCGGGGTGTAGCCCCAAGGCTCGTAGTAGGATGCAAACACGGTGAGGTCCATACCTGCCAACAGGTCGTAGTAGGTCTTACCGAAGATACCATCGTTACCCTGCAAGTAGCTGGGCACGAAGAGCACCTTCACCTTCGAGTCGGCCTCCATAAGTTTGCTACCCGCTATGGCCCTCACAATGGGGTCGCCCTCCTGATTGGAGAGGTAGTGGGTGGTGCAAGGATAGGCATTTGCATCAATGGGGTTGTTGCTGTCGGCCAAGTGGGCCATCAGGTCGCGGCGAGGACCCTCGTTGCCCGCGGGCACAGTGATGATGGCCAGCACCTCCCTGCCATCGGTCAGATTGGCAGCAACCTGCTTGAGAGCCTGAATGAACACATCAAGACCCTTGTTCTTGAACTCATAGCGGCCCGAAGTGCCCACAATCAGGGGCTCCTTGTCGTATTTCTTACCGAAGCAAGCCTCGGCAACCTCAATCATCTTCTTGCGCGACTCCTTGCGCAGAGCCTCGCTCTCTTTGCCTTTGGCCACGAAGTTGTCCTCAAAGCCATTGGGGGTAACAACATCTACCTCCGAGCCAAGCAGATACTTACACTCCTTGGCGGTAATGCGGCTCACGGTACAGAATGCATCGTGGTTGCGGGCAGCCACCTTCTCCAACGAGTGTTTGGCCACCACGTTGAACTGGCGTGCAAAGTCATCGGCATTGAAAGTACCAAGACCACTATAAAGGGGAAGTCCGTTGCCTGCAATGCAGCGGCCCATAACGGTTGCGTGGGTGCTGAACACGGTTGCGGTGTAGGGCGAAGCCGTGCGCAGGTAGAGGCCGCCACTTGCGGTCATCCACTCGTGGAAGTGAGCCACGGTGCGGTCGGTCGAGGAGCAGAAGTTGTTGATGTAGCTCTCGATAACCTTACCTGCGGCAAAACCAAAAATCACGGGCTCGATGTAGTCCCACTGGCCACTGATGCTGTCTACCTTGTACTCCTCCCAGAGGAATTTCAAGATGTCGTCCTTGCGGGCAAAGAGCGAGTTGAAGTCCACCAACACCACCACAGGGCTGCCCTCAATGCGCCAACGGCCAACCCTCACACGGTAGCCCTCCGAGTAGAGCACCTGCCTCCACTCGCGCAACATATTCAGGTCTTCCTCAAACTCGGGGTTTGCACCCTCGCGGTTGATGTCGGGACCAATCAAAATATACTTGTCGCCCAACTCTTTTACTACGGTCTGTGCTTTGGTGGCCACCACGGTGTGGATACCGCCAACTTTGTTGCAAACCTCCCAACTAACCTCAAACAGGTAGTCCGGTCTTTGTACAGTTTCGTTTTTCATACCTAATCTTTTCGGCCTGCCCTTGTGCCGCGGTGCCCTATTCATTGGCCCCTCCTCGGACGCTTATGCACCTCTCGGCTGCAAGCCCTTTAGTTTTTTGTGATTATTTTGTTTGTTCGTTTTTTCTTTTTCACTCCACCTTATGGTGGAAATTCGACACAAAAGTAATCAAATTTCCGAAGTTTACCATATTTATTTATATGGTTTTTAAATTTTTTTAATAATTAACGATTTGGTAACGCAGCCGACCTCTCCGAATTGGGCGCAAATTGTCCGAAGAAGAGCATCTAAATCAACCCAAATCACTCCCCAATTACGCCCTGAAATCAGGCTCCAAATCAATCAAAAAACTCGGCCGTTACGCCATCCGAAACGAGCCACGCCCCCTCGGCAAAAGCAATATTTGTACCCCTTTGGAGAAGCACTCCATCGTGGATAAATCGTTGCGCCCGATGGGCGAATTCTTCCGCCTTGGCGGTGCCAAACTTGGTGGCTATCTCATTGAGGCTCACGCCCTCACAAGTGCGCAAGCGGACCATTACATACTCCTCGTAGAGTTCCTCCTCCGAGAGCACTTCGCTCTCTGCCGCAGTGCCTGCAAGGTAGGCCCCAATGGTGGGCGAATTCCAACTGCGCAGGTGCCCTCCATCGTAGGAGTGGGCACCCGGGCCGATACCGAGGTAGGGGGTGCCTCGCCAGTAGGCTCCGTTGTGGCGTGAGCGGCGACCGGGGCGGGCAAAGTTGGAAATCTCGTAGTGCTCGTAGCTCGCCTCGTGCAGCAACCTGCACATTGCAGCATACTCTTGCTCAACAACCTCTTCCGCTGCCACCTGCACCCCTCGTTTACCAAAGAGGGTGTTCTCCTCAATGGTGAGGCAGTAGGCCGAAATGTGCTCCACATTGAGTTCTATGGCCTTCTGCACATTCTCCTCCCACTGCTCCAAGGTGAGGGTGGGAAGGCCGTAGATGAGGTCGATGGAGATATTGTCGAAACCCGCCCTGCGGGCACTCTCCACGGACCTCACTGCCCCTGCTGCATCGTGGCGGCGGTTCATCATCCTAAGGTCCTCATTGCGAAACGATTGTATGCCTATGCTCAATCGGCTTACACCCACCCGCCTGAGCCCTCGCAGGTACTCCTCCGTGAGGTCATCGGGGTTGGCCTCCACCGTTATCTCCTCCACCGCAGTGCAGTCCACGGCGGTGGCGATTTTCTCCAACAGCGCACCCAACTCTTCGGGCTCACACACCGAGGGGGTGCCACCACCAAAGTAGATGGTTTTCAGCACCGTACCCTCCAACTCCGCACTCCTGCGGACCACCTCCTCGCCCATCGCCGCAAGCACCTCGCCCTTGCGCCCCAAAGCCATCGTCTTGGGGAAGTCGCAATAGCCGCAAAGGCGTTTGCAAAAAGGTATGTGGAGATATATGGAGGATGAGTTTGGCATCACTTGTGGTTTAGTGCCATAAAGATAGTGAAAAAAATTTAATATTAAATTCACACTGGCTGTTTTTCAAATAACAATAAAGGTATTACCTTTGCGACCGGTTAGTTAGATTTAATTCAAAAACAACAAACAATCAACAAAATAAAACAAACAAAGCAACACACTATGGCTACTTTGGATTTGAAAAAGTATGGCATTGAGGGTGCCGAAGTTATCTACAATCCCTCCTATGAGCAACTGTTTGAGGATGAGACCAATCCCAACCTTGAAGGTTACGAGAAAGGCCAACTCACCGAGACAGGCGCTGTGAACGTAATGACCGGTATCTACACCGGCCGCTCGCCCAAAGACAAATTCTTCGTTAAGGACGAGACCTCGGAGAACACCGTATGGTGGACCTCGGAGGAGTACAAGAACGACAACAAGCCCGTAACTCCCGAGGCTTGGAAGGAGCTCAAGAAGATTGCCACCAAGCAACTCTCCAACAAGAAACTCTACGTTATGGATACCTTCTGCGGTGCAAACGAGAACACCCGCCTGAAAATCCGCTTCATTATGGAGGTGGCTTGGCAGGCTCACTTTGTGAAAAATATGTTCATCCGCCCCACCGAGGAGGAGTTGGCAAACTATGGCGAGCCCGACTTCGTGGTACTCAACGCCTCGAAGGCAAAAGTTGAGAACTACAAAGAGCTCGGCCTCAACAGCGAGACCGCCGTTGTGTTCAACCTCACCGAGAAGGTTCAGGTTATCATCAACACTTGGTATGGTGGCGAGATGAAGAAGGGTATGTTCTCCTATATGAACTACCTCCTTCCCTTGAAGGGCATCGCTTCGATGCACTGCTCGGCCAACACCAACGAGAAGGGCGAGACCGCCATTTTCTTCGGCCTTTCGGGTACCGGTAAGACCACCCTTTCGACCGACCCCAAACGTCAGCTCATCGGTGATGACGAGCACGGCTGGGATGACGAGGGCGTGTTCAACTTTGAGGGCGGCTGCTACGCCAAGGTTATCAACCTCGACAAGGAGAGCGAGCCCGACATCTGGAACGCCATCCGCCGCGATGCACTCTTGGAGAACGTAACCGTTGATGCCAATGGCCACTGCGACTTCGCCGACAAGAGCGTTACCGAGAACACCCGCGTATCGTACCCCATCTACCACATCAACAACATCGTGAAGCCCATCTCGAAGGCTCCCGCTGCCAAGAAGGTTATCTTCCTGTCGGCCGATGCATTTGGTGTGCTGCCTCCCGTGTCGGTGCTGACTCCCGAGCAGACCAAATACTACTTCCTCTCGGGCTTTACCGCCAAACTCGCTGGTACCGAGCGTGGTATCACCGAGCCCACCCCCACCTTCTCGGCTTGCTTCGGTGCTGCCTTCTTGTCGCTGCACCCCACCAAGTATGGCGAGGAACTCGTGAAGAGGATGCAGGCTTCGGGCGCAACCGCCTACCTTGTGAACACCGGTTGGAATGGTACCGGCAAGCGTATCTCGATTAAGGACACCCGCGGCATCATTGATGCTATCTTGGATGGCTCCATCGACAACGCTCCCACCAAGCAGATTCCCTACTTCAACTTCACCGTGCCCACCGAGTTGCCCGGCGTAAACCCCGCAATTTTGGACCCCCGCGACACCTACGCTACCGAGGAGGAGTGGACCGTGAAGGCTGAGGACTTGGCTGGTCGCTTCATCAAGAACTTCTCGAAGTTCACCACCAATGAGGAGGGTAAGGCACTCGTTGCTGCCGGTCCCAAGTTGGAGAAATAGTCGATTGCTCTCCTGCGGAGTAACGCACACAAAGCAGAAGGCTCGGAGTTTTGCTCCGAGCCTTCGCTTGTTTTTTGTGTATTCCAAAATATATTTTTACATTTGTAACGACATACAGCCTAATCGCCATCGAACTACCACATTGATTTGGAAAGGCTTTTGTACATCTCATTAGGTGAGTTGCGCTTTGCGTGTACTAACCTGTAGAGATGTAAGGGTGTGGTAGCCCTTGATGGCGTGCAGGTATGGTGCACGCTTTTTTTGTTTAACCAAAATACCAAACGTTATGAAAAAACTACTCACAACCCTCTTTTGTGCAATGCTCACACTCTGCGCTTTTGCACAATCGGAACACCTGACATTCAAAGGAGTACCCATTGATGGTACATTAAGCGAATATGTTGACAAGATGCGAGATGCAGGTTTTAGCTACATTGGCAAGCAAGACGGGATGGCACTCCTTTCGGGAGATTTTGCTGGCTATAGAGGCTGCCTTGTTGGTGTAAGCACCCTCAAATCTCTTGATGTGGTCAATATGATAGGTGTTATATTCCCCGAAGCAGATGACTGGAGTACTCTGAACAATACCTACGAGCGACTTAAATCTATGCTCTCTCAAAAGTATGGCAGATATGATGATTGCGTGGAAGAATTTCAAGGGTATGCACCAAGGAACGATGGGGACCGTTTGCATAAACTTAAATTTGATAGTTGCACTTGGTATACTATTTTCAGGACCGACAAAGGCGATATTGAATTGTCTATTGACCACAATGGTGTAAGTAGTTGTTATGTCAGACTACGATACTTTGATGGAATAAACACCAATGCTGTTGAACAACAAGCAATGAACGACCTCTAATAAACACACAATAAAACAAATCAAAACTTTAATTATGGAAAACTCTAACATCAACTCACAACCCACGCAAAACCAACAAATGGCTCCTGACAACAATCTCGTGTGGGCTATTCTTTCTACCCTGCTTTGCTGCTGGCCTTTCGGCATACCTGCAATTGTGAATGCGGCAAAGGTGGATAAGTATTGGCTTGCAGGCCACCACGAGGAGGCCATTCACGCAGCCAATGAGGCCAAGAGGTGGTCCAAAATCTCGGCTATTGCTGCGCTTGTTTTTTGGGCCTTGTATATTCTTTTTGTGGTTGTTCTTGGCGTATTCGCTGTGGGACTTGACTACTAAATGTATCGAAGAAAGACTGTTGTTGTAGTATTGATTGCGAGTTTGGCGGTGTTGGGAGCCTATGCGGTTTTTAACCCCGCCACATCTCGTTTTGCACCAAAGTGTGCATTCAAGACACTCACGGGGTATGATTGTCCTTCGTGTGGTGGGCAAAGAGCCGCACACGCCCTATTGAATGGCAGGGTGGAAGAGGCTTTTATGCTCAATCCTTTTTTGTTCCTTGCCATACCATACTTGGTGGCAGTTACTTATGCGGCCTTTTCAAAGAGTCGGTTTGCGTTAGCCATAAAACCCATAGTTCACCACCCTGTTGCGATAGGGTTTTACTTGGTGCTCTATGTGGTTTGGTGGATAGTTCGCAATACCCCACTATGGCAGTCGTGAGAAAAGCAGAAGGCTCGGAGTTTTGCTCCGAGCCTTCTGCTTTTGTTGGTGGGCCACGTGGTTAGAGTGGCTCAAAGTCGCTCTTGGGTGCGCCACAGAGGGGGCACTTCCAATTTGGTGGCAGTTGCTCAAAGGGGGTGTCGGCAGGGATGCCGTGCTTGGGGTCGCCAACCGCAGGGTCGTAGACATACTTGCACTTCTTGCAACGCCACTTGCGCATCGTTTTCTGTTCCATAGGATTGTTGTAGGTTTTTGGTTGGTAAGGTTAAACGCCCACAACAAACGCAACTTTCGGGCCAAAACCACTGGCAAAATAAAAATGAGGGGCAGGGATTGGCTGCGCTGCGCTTGTCTTTCTGCTTGCGGGCTCTTGCGGGATTACGTCGCTCTGCTGCGCTTGCCCATCCCCTGACACTCCTTGTAGAGCAAAGTCTATACTCGGAGTGCCCGTTGGCATCCGCAGGGCCCTTGCACAAAAGCAAATGCCATACATTGCCATAGGCAAAGTCGCTTTTTTGTCCCCGCTCTCTTGGGGGATTGGCTACGCTGCGCTTGCCCATCCCTTTCTGCTCGCCGCAGGGGCCCTTGCAAACTAACGAAACAAAGGTCTGCTGCGCAGCCCACTTTTGTTATATAGGCCTGTGGTTTTGAGCAAGCTCACCCCACAGGCCTATACAACAAAAGGTGTCGAACATTCGACACCTTTTTGTTTCGTTAGTTTGCGGAGAGACAGGGATTAAATCATACATTTTGCATATTTTTGTTGTAATGTGTAAATTATTGATATTTAATTAGTTTTTTGTTTTGTATTTTGCGTAATTTTGGTGTGTTTTGCAGATTATTGGCTTATTTTTTGGCTTATTCGGTATTTGTTTTTACCTTTACATTTGAATAAACAAACACCAAAAGTCAATGAAGTACAATCGCACCACTTGTCGCCATATCTCCTCGAAGGAGGAGTCTTGCCCCGTTCTTATTCGTGTGTCATTTGGCGGAAAAAGAGTTAATTTATATACGGGTATTTCTTGTGAAAAATCCAAGTGGGATAATAAGCGAAACTGCATAAAGCACGGTAGCAAGGTGAATGGTATGGCATACACCGCACTCAATGAACTACTCAGGCAGCAAGAGGTTTTTGTTGATAACTACTTCAATAGTGCTGCATTTCGTTCACAACCTGCATCACTTGCAGACTTAAAGGAGCGACACAACTACAAGTTTAAGCGTTCACAGGGAGAATTAAGTGATGAGTTTTTCTATCTTTTCGACAAGTTTATCAAGGAGCAAAGTTCACAGAGGGGGTGGAACAAGTCAATGAAGGAGGCGTTTACTCGTCTAATGGCTTTGGTAAAAGAGTATAAGCCTAACATTACCTTTGCTGACTTATCTGCATCAACTATGGATGGATTGAAGGTGCATCTTTCCCAGACTATGCTCAACGACACGCTTGACAAGAGGCTATCTTACTTCAAACAGTTCATAAAGTGGGCGCAAAGCAAAAACTATCGTATACACGAAGAGTATTTTGGTTATTCTCCTAAACTCCCCAAGAACAAGATTGCAGTCAAATACTTGGAGAAGTCGGAGGTTGAGGCTATCTATAATCTTACGCTTGAACCATTCAGTACAATAGACATAGTAAGAGATGCTTTCATATTTCAATGCTTTACAGCACTGAGATATAGCGATGTGTCTGCCCTTAAACACGACAACATTATCAAAACAGAGGATGGCTACGATATTGACATTCTAACCGAAAAGGATGATGACAGAGTTAGGTATCCTCTCTCAAAGATTGCTATTGAGATTTACGAGAAGTATATGCCATACAAATACCCGAAGGGAGTTGTTTTTCCGCTTATCAGCAACCAAAAGTACAACAACCACCTCAAAGAGATAGGCAAATTAGCCGATTTACAGGGTGAGTGGATAGGTTATCATTATCGTCTTAACGAGAAAATCGTGGTGAAAACACCTAAGAGTGATTTATGTAGCCATACTGCCCGCAGGACATTTATCACCCTTGCAGCACAGATGGGAGCCTCTTTGGATTTGATTAGCCAAATCACAAGCCATAGTGAGGTGGCAGCAATGAAACCATACATTGCCAAGACAAGGGCAGGAGTAAAGCAGGTAATTGATGCACTCGACAAATAGGGTTACCACCTTTGTAATGTGGCTACCAAATCATCAAAGATAGGGGCTACTCCTTGATTGGTAAGGTGTTATAACTGTAATCCCCCTTAAATTATAGGCTGAGGGGTAAGCATAAAAGGCTACACCTTGTTGCTTTCGATGATTTTCCCTGTTTTTTTCGATGTAAAAAAACGAACCTACCATACTTTTTGAAGTTTCCAAACTATTTATAATAAAATATATAAAGGTATGGAATACAAGAGAAAACAAAGAGAATTGTCGGACACCACAAAGCAGAAAATCTCGGCAAAATTAAGGGGCAGGTGTAAGAGTACTACTCACAAACAGAACATTTCAAAAGGGCTTACGGACTATTGGAAAAGTGTCCCCAATGCACCTAATGCCCAACAATAGAAAATGCCTCGACTCAGTGTCGGGGCATTGTTGTTAGTAGGTATCAACCGAGAATGTTGGGTGTAATCCAAATTTCTTATACACATCACGCATCACCGATTCAACCTTATCTACATCTACCCGAGCACGGGTATCAGGAATCACAACGGCATCGTGGATGTGAACACAAGGTATCCTCTTTCTGTATAGAGATTTCAGAACTTCACGGAATATCTCGCTCTCCAAGTCCATCATTACATTAGGCAGGGCAGTTTCTTGACTGTCCATATATGTTGCCTCGTTTACCTGTACCGCCTTTTTACGGGCAAGCAAACAAGACTGCAAGTCCTCGTGTTTCAGAGGCTCCTTCCATCTTAGAATAAGGCTATACACATTGGGATACTGCTCTTGGAAGTCTTTTGCAAACTCCTTCCACGCAATCCGAGAAGTCTTAGAGTAAAATACCTCTGCAAACATCTTCTCCTTAATCTCCGCTCTATCGTAATCGCTGTGGGCTTGAAGTATGTCATCCCAAAACCTACCCGTAGTAGTCTTGTAGATGTACAGCAACTCATCGTCAGTAAACTTTGCAATGATTGATTTGTCTATATTGTTTTCAATCAATATATTACAAAGTTTTTCTATATCATAATAGTTATTAGAATTATGAATAGAATAATTAAATAAAATAGAAGAAATTAAATAAGATAAATCAATAGATATTCCCTTAGAATAAAATATAAAATAATTAAACAATAAAGGATGACTGTTTCTACAATCTATTGAAAATCTTATATTTATATATTCTTTTAATTCTCTTTTCAAAGAAGTAAGAATATGGTATATCCTATTATTCCCATCAATAGAATAAATCTTCAAATCACTCTTAAAAGACTCTTTAAGGAAATTGTAATAGGGTATTACATCGGGATTCTGTTTAATTTGTTCATTTACAAACTTTTCAAATCCTTTTATATTCCTAATTTTGAATAGATTAAGATTCTTAATATATCTTTCAGCAAAGTTTTCACCATACAGAGCCTTGAACTCAGGAGCCGTCAGGCGGGCATAAACAGCCTCCTTCAACAGTTCCTTTGTCTTGGCGATATACTTGTAGATGGTGAAGTTAGAGCACTCTTCTGTTATAATGGAGCCATTTACCTTGTAGTGCCTTGATGATTTACCAATAACATATATTGCGTATATTGAAATATAGCCACATTCTTTTAATACTCGCAGCAACTCATAAACATCTTCTCCCAATACCTTTTGAAGAACAGACATTTGTAGGCTTGCACCCTCTACACCCTCTTCTTGGTTGGTTGATTGTCGATAGGCAATGGTATGGACAAGGTATATGGCTTTGTTGAGGATGCGGGCATCATCCTTCAAGGGCTTTCGTGGTTTTCTCACCTGAACATACCTCACATCACCACCATAGACACTGACACTACTTGCATCAATCTCCCTCTCACCCTCCTCACAGAGTTGGCGATACTTGGCTATCACTGCATCATAATCAATGCCTTCAATGCTGTATATTTTGAATGTTGAGGTTGCCATACCTACAAATACAAACTCTTTTGGAAGTTGTAGAAGGTTGCTTTTGCAACATCCAAGCCTCCAAGCACACCCACACCGTCTTGAATACTACCGTACTTCATATTGATAATTTCGGGCAGTTTATCACTACCGAGTTCTTCTACACCCTCTCTGATGTAGAGTGCGATGATGTAATTGACAAACTCTTGCTGTTGAGGAGTCAGTGTCGCCACATACTGTGCAGTTTTCTCAACTCTAACCTTACGCTCGATTGGCTCTATGTTGTATGCTATGAACTCCAACACATCGAGCAAGTCGGAATCTTCTGCATCAACGAGTGTTCTCACTTGCAGGAGGACATCTTTGCCATAACCTGCATCCTGCATCTTCTCCAACAGAGCCTCCCTTGTTTGTGGGTTAGCCCACTTAGTTTCCAAGTCCTTTGCGCTCTCGAAGAACTCAGGCATACGCCCAAACATACCATCCAGGAACTCCTCGGCTGCCACAGGTTTGCCATCGGCACCCCAAAACATATCCGATTGTATAAACTTGATTTTGCGTACTTTGCCATCCGAGAGCCTAATCTCCAATTTTTCGGGCTTGGGACACTCGCAAGGACGCTTGCCACACTTGCGACATACGGGTTTGGGGCAGATGCAGGGATGCTGTCCGCACTTCTTACACACCTTAACCTCTGGCGAAGGAGGAGTCTTATCTCCGCCACCTTGTGGAGTTTCGGGTTCGCAAGTACAAGGCTCGTTTCCGCACTTGGGGCATACGGGCTCACCATCCCACTCGTCATCTTGGAACTTCTCGTATGCCTTCACAAAGTCGTAGATTGTGAAGTAGTATTTACCTTCAAAGAGTCGTGTTCCCCTGCCGATAATCTGCTTAAACTCAATCATTGATTTGACAGGACGGAGCAGAACAATGTTGCGGACATTGCGTGCATCCACTCCTGTTGATAACTTTCGAGAGGTTGTAAGAATAGTGGGGATTGTTTTCTCATTGTCTTGGAACTCTTTGAGATACATATCTCCCGTAGTGCTGTCATTGGCAGCAACTCTCACTGCATAGAGGGGATGCCCGTGATGTATTTGGTTAATCATATCCCTTATTTGTGTTGCGTGGTTTTGTGTGGCGCAGAACACAAGTGTTTTTTCTTCGGGGTTTATGTGGCTCATAAACTCCTTCACTCGTGCAAAATCACGCTGTTTAATTGTGATGTCGCCTTTGTAGAAATCATCTTCTTTGTACACTTTGCCCACTTCAACCTCACCCGATAGGATTTCATCATCGGGGGTGTAGATGTAGTCATCAATCGTGCTTTGCATCTTGCAGTGGCGGAAGGGGGTGAGGAAACCATCTGCAATACCTTGCTTCAACGAGTACTGATATACGGGCGAGCCGAAGTATTTGTATGTATCCACATTACCCTTTCGTTGTGGGGTGGCAGTGAGTTCGATTTGCACTGCACTACTGAAATACTCCAAAATGCCTCTCCATTCGCTCTCATCGTTTGCGCCTCCTCTGTGGCACTCATCCACAATCACCAAGTCAAAGAAGTCTTGGGGGGTACTCACCAAACCTATACTCCTTTCCGTTGTCAGTCATAAAAGTTTGGAAGATGGTGAAGAATACCGAACCGTTGGTGGGTACGGAGCCTTTCTTCTCTATTGACTTGGGCGACACACGCACGAGGGCATCGCTTTGGAAACCGCTAAAATCATTGAGAGCCTGACTTGCGAGCACATTTCTGTCGGCAAGGAATAGGATGCGTGGGCGGTTGCCTGTTTTTGCCACATTCCACTTGGTTTGAAATAGTTTCCAAGCGATTTGGAAGGCAATAAAGGTTTTGCCCGCACCCGTAGCGAGAGTCAGGAGGATGCGTTTTTTGCCCTTTGCGATAGCCTCCAAAGTCCTATTTATGGCTATTTCTTGATAATAGCGTGGGGTTTTTGTGCCGTTGGAATGATATGGTTGATTGTAGAACTTGTCCCTCCACTCATCCACATCACCGAAAGTCATTGCCCATAATTCATCGGGGGTGGGAAAACAGTCCACATCGTGCTCCTCACCCGTCTGCATATCCATAAAGTAGATTTTGTCGCCATTGGTTGCGTAGGCAAAACGGAGCCCCATCATCTCTGCGTAGAGTTTTGCTTGGGGCACACCCTCCGACACATCCTTCTCATCGCTCTTAGCCTCCACCACAGCGAGTTTTGCACCCTTGTAGGCGAGTATATAATCGGCTTTGAGAGGCTTGGGAGCAGTGGTTCGGCTTATCCTGCCATTGGTGATTTGATACTCCACCAACATACGGCTGTCCTCTACCTTGCCCCAACCGCTTGTGTGTAGGGCAACATCAATCTTCTCCAATCGTGTTTGACTCTCGTTCATAGTCTTATGATGTTTGTTTCTTATTCGTCTTGTCCGAGTTCTTTCCTCATCAGTTTCAAAATGGCATCCTCCAACTCTGCACAACGCTGCGCTCGGCTCTTGCCACAATGTTCCTCCAACCTATTGAGCACCTCTTGCCCATTTTTGTCGGTTAGTTGTGAGATAATTAAGTCGAAATCCTTGTAGAGCCCATCACTCAAATCCTGCAACTCTTCAATTAGGGCGAGCATTTCTTGGGATGCAACCAATTTGAGCGATGATAATTCAGAGTTGATTTCATACATAGGCTCTGTAATGTCTTTGAGCATCTTTACTAACCCTTTTCCTATCACCACCTCGGCAACTTGTTCGGATGTTGCTTCCCTATTTGCCAACGCTTTTACGGAGTCCACCACCATCTCGCCAATCACTTCTTGGGGTGTTTTCCTTATCTTGGCAAACAAGGTGTCGCACTTAACCATAAAACGGCTGTAAGCCTCAAACTTGCGCTGCCTGATAGCCTCTTCTTTACTATGTTTGCGCTTATCTATTGTCTGCCAAATGGCTATAATCCATCCTACAACAGCAAGCCCTATGGTTATGATTAGTTCCGTACTCATTATAGTTCTCCGTTAAATGCTTTTCGTAGTAGTGCTTGTTTCATATCATCGCACAAGGCGATTGTCTTTTTGTAGTTTTCTTCGAGTGCTTTGCAACGCTCATTAAGTTCTTCGAGGCGGGCGACAATTCCTTCTTGCTCTTTAATTGATGGTGGTACTGCCAATACGACATCTTTCATTGAAGCATTCGATACAACAGGTTGTGCCGCTTGTGTAGCATACTGTCGCAAATTAGCGTTTTGCAATTCGTATGTTAAAAATGGCAAGTAAAATATATTTTTCTTGTCGTGAACAAGGAATGCATTATCTGTATACCATATCTTGCCCTCAACAAGTCTTACATTGCCACAGAGGGCACCAACACGACCTACGATGACATTTATTCCATCAAGATTGTACTGATTGTGATAACCCATAATTCCATTACCTCCATAAACGGGGTAGTCGCCGTTAATTATAGATTTCGCCGTCAAATTATCTCCACTTGTCAGCTTTAACATTTCTTGCAAAGTTGAGATATACCATCCCTCTTTTGGTTGGAGTTCTTGGTGGAGGGCTGCTTGGAATAAGTCTTTTGCGTGTTGGAGATTATGCTCTGCATTAGCCTTCATCGCATCAATCCTCTCAAACTCCCTATCCAGCACCTCCACAATCCTCTCCTGCTCCGCCAACGAAGGGATAGGAATATCTATTTGCAACAAATCTGCTTTGACAAGACTTGGAATGGTTGTTCCTTTGTTGAGTTTAAGAAAATCAAAATAAAGGCAAAAGTAATGTAGTAGTTTGCTGTTTAATGTGTTTTTAGGTTGAAGTCCAAATGCTGTGTCTACATTCCAAAAGGGTTCTTCAACATATATAGGCTTATTGATAGTACCTTTTCTGCCAATTATGGTTGTTCCTGCATTGCATAAAAAATGTGAAGCATAACCCATTATGCCTCCGCTACCATAAATGGGGTAATCACCATCAGTACACTCAACTGATTTCTGATTTTTCCCATTTATTATATCACAAACCTCTCCGAGTTTCTTTATTTCCCAACCTTGTTTCATAATCTTACAAGTATCTGCTTAATCTTTCTCTTTTGGCAAGGAGTTTTGCTTTCTTCATATCCATTTTTGTCATTGCAGGATGAAGAAGAGTTTTGTGGTAGCCATACTTCATCTGTTGATAATCATCAATATATCGTATTTGACGATTGATGTGTCCTGTGCGCCACATAGCCCACCATCTACTTGTACCAATGGTGAAAACAAGAGTTGCAACTGCTGCGATTGCTGCAACCACCGATGCAATTGTTCCTATCATCTCTAAAACATCTAATATTATTCAACTTTACAGCGTTCACGGATTTTTGCCAAAATATCATTGCCATTGGCACGCAGTTCCTTCTTTTGATTGACAAAATCAAGAAGAGCATTTCTGTGAGCATTGATAACATTTATGTTGGTGATGCAAGCAATAATGTGATTAACACAAGCGATGTCGGCATCATTGTCAGTGTCAAAGGTTGTGGAATAAGCCTTGAACTTTATTTCTCCACTTTTTGCCAATTCATTCATTTGTCCAAGAATAAATTGCATATGTGTCAATATCCTTTGATAATTTGAAACATCAAAAAAGTCTTTGGAGAATTTTATTTCAAAATCCAATTTACTGTTCAATAGTTCATCCAACAGGGTTTTGGTTTCCTGCAATTGTCGCTCGTATGCTACGAGGGTGCTATAAGGAGCAAGTGCAATAGAATTGCGTATATCATCCAAGAAGAAGTCTATTTTATTGTCAGCCACCTTCAACAACTTATAGAGTTGGCTATAAATGGCATACTCCTGCTGACGGACTTGCTGCTCTTGGAGTTTGGTTTGTCGCTTTTGGAGTTGATATTGCCTCCAAGCCAACCACCCCAAGAAAAGGGCATTAACCGCAGTGATGCCAATAGCCCACCAATCGGGACGGCTCACCGCCTCAACAAGTTCTTGCAGTATTTGGGTTTCAGTAGTCATAGTCTATTACAGCATTATTTCACACGAAATTCATAGCAAAATAATCGTATTTCCAAAATTTTAGAAAACATTTTTTGCACAAAATTTGCACATAGCCAAAAAAAGTTATATCTTTGCAACGCTCATTCGTAAACGAAAGGAGTTTCGGGGCTCGGTATGTCAAGACACATATCGAGCCCTGCGTCTTTTACAATATCTCCTCCAATCGTTTCTTCATTTTCTTCTTAATAGCCTTTTCACCATAGTCCCGATTCAAATAGTAAGCAGTCAACAGGTAATAAGTGTTCCCATTTCGGCGTTGCGGTTCAAGAACTATTACATATTTGCGGGTTTTATTGTAGATGTATGTACGAACAATGTCCTGATGATGCGCTACATCTCGCTCTACAACACTAAACACCTCTATAACACTATCTGATATTGCTCTTTCTATGTGGGGTTTAATCCAATGGAGTCGCTCGGCTCTATGAGCATCATAGACTCTGACAGAACGATTAGATTCCTCATCCATCACACTTTCTGTGATTAGATGACGAAATTCTCTATTCATATCCTCCTCTCCATCGGTTTTGATGGGATATATTTTTCTACCCTCATAAGAAAATCCATCATTGTTGGCTATATCTCTGTCAAAAATTCTACGCAGAGATTCCAACCTTTCGCTATTTGAAAGATGAGCCAACTCTAATAAGTCGGGGTAGCGTTTTAACAAATTAAATGGCATATCTACCTATTGAGTGAAATGAAAAACAGATTAAACTTTTTGGCAAATAATGGTGAAGTACACCTTAGAGAGATATTTGTATGCTCCTTAATTTGTTCTACTATTTTGTTCTTGGCAACAACTTTTCCCTCAATATCCCCTGCCTCTTTTCTTAAATTATAATTTATCGCTCCCATAAGAACATCGCATATTTGCATAAACGAACTTTCGTGTGAACGAATAAATTGAAAGTTCTCAATAGCAGCATTCCATTTCAATATATCTTGAAGTTTGTGTAGTTTCTTTTGGCTGCAAGTGTCTTTTATATCAAAATACACATTATACTTGTTCTCCAAATTGATGTCGTGATGTAGGAGTTGAAAGTACATTCTGAAATAAAAGTCATTAAATGTGTAATCTTCTCTTGTGTTGTCAATCTGCGATTTTTTCACAATAACAGCCCTAAAATTCATATCTGTCATAAAGAAATAATCAACAATCTCCTTATACATAGGATATGTTTTCTCGTGGACATTAGTCCATTTGAGTTCTCCTTCAAAGTTATGCTTTGCTTTAATGGCTTTAATTTGTTCCTTTGCCATTTTAATCTGATTAGATGCAATGCTAACATAACCATATATCATATATGGATGCCCATCGTTTTCAAGATGGGTACTCTCATCACAATAAAAATTAAATGTCTTATCAACCATAATATATTATCTTAAAATAAATTCATTATCTCATCCAACAGTCGCATACTATCCTCATTGAGTGCCTTAATCTCCTCGGCAATGTCCTGAGGGGTGCGCTCATCAACAACCTCAACCTTATTGGGGTTCTTAACCGACAAGTCGTAGTTCTCATCAAGCGAGGCAACATCCACACTCCAAGAGTTTGCGCTCTCTGCCTTTGTCCTCTGCAACTCCACAAACTCCTGCAAATCATCCTCATTGAGGGGATTAGTCTTACCCAATGTGCGGGAAGGTGTGAGTTGATAGAACCACACTTTTCGTGTTGGTTCGCCCTTCTTGAAGAAGAGCACCACAGTCTTTACACCCGCCTGAAAAACCTTTGCAGGTAAGTCGAGAACAGTATGCAGGTTGCACTCCTCCAATAGTTTCTTACGCAAAGCAATAGAAGCATTGTCGGTATTGCTCAAAAAGGTGTTCTTGATAACGATACCTGCCGAGCCTCCTGCACGAAGATACTTAATGAAGTGCTGCAAGAATAGGTATGCAGTTTCGCCCGTCCTGATGGGGAAGTTCTCCTGCACTTCGGGGCGTTCCTTTGCACCGAAGGGAGGATTTGCCAATATGTAGTCAAACCTATCTTTCTCCTGCACATCGGCAAGGTTCTCAGTAAGGGTGTTGGTGCGGATGATATTAGGGCTCTCAATACCGTGCAGAATCATATTCATAATCGCAATGATGTAGGCAAGTCCCTTCAACTCCTTGCCATAGAATGTGGATGTTTGCAGGGTGCTCTCATCGGCAGTCCTCTTAACCTTCTCGTGCATATAGGTATAAGCCTCGCAAAGGAAGCCCGCAGAACCACAAGCACCATCGTAAACCGTCTTGCCAATCTCAGGATTGACAATCTCCACGATTTTGCGGATAAGTGGGCGGGGAGTATAGTATTGTCCACCATTACGCCCTGCATTACCCATCTTATTCAGTGAACTCTCGTAGAGGAAAGTGAGTTCGTGGCGTTGCTCAGAGGTTTGAAACTTCAAGGTATCAACCTGCTCCAATACATCCCTGAGATTGTAGCCCGATGCAATCTTGTTGCTGATAGCGTTGAATATGACACCTATTTTCGATTCAACACCACTTCCTCCGCTAAACTTTCTGAGGTATGGGAAAAGTTTGAGATTGACAAACTCAATCAAATCATCACCCACAAGAGCATTGTGAGTGTCATACTCACCCGTTGCGGTACGAGGCATAGCCCAATCGTTCCAACGATAGCCCTCTGCAATTATGGGGGTATAACTCTTGTCTTTGAGCAAAGCCTCCATCTGGCGGGTTTTCTCCAAATCGTCAAGATACTTCAAGAAAAGCACCCACGACTTCTGCTCAATGTAGTCCAACTCACTACTGCACCCCTCTTCCGTAAAAAGGATGTCATCTATATTCTTGAATGTCTGCTCGTATGCCATAAGTATAGGTTATTTGCTATGTGGTGATGTGATGATGGTGCCCTTGCGGATGATGCACTTCTTGCCGATGTAGGGGTGTTCCTCATCAATGCCGTAGTTCTTCAAATAGTTGTATGCAACGCCAATATCCTCCTTATCCCACGAATCGCACAGGGCTTTGAGGTTGCCGTAATAGTAGTGCTTGCCCTCCAATTCGAGGTGGACAATCGTTCTTTTCTGCTTTGTAGTTTCCATTTCCATAGAGTTATTCACGCAAATATACGAAAAAATCCTCTCAAATGCTCAAAAAAGTGCTAATTTTCAAAAAAAGCATTATTTTCTTGCCCCAAAAGTTGCGCATATTAAATATAAGCAGTATATTTGTATCAACAAAAGGAGTTAAGGATATGGCAAACAAAAGGAAATATCAAGTTAGTCGCTCGGCTTGCGGATGGGGGATTTGGGAAGTTGCAACAGGCAAGAAGATTCAGGGCTTCGGCAGGGACAGAATTGCAGCATTGGAGAAGTGGTACGAACTCGAAGGTTGGAAAAAGCCCGCATATTGGTATTAGAAAAAAGTATAAGGTGTAATAAAAAATCTTACAACTATGGGAACAACGGCAATTATCGCAATGAACAACCTTGATGCTCACCGAGCAATGGTTATCGCTCACAGAACTAATGATGCTTTCGCAACAGGTATGCTTACTGCATCAATCAAAGCATTGAAAGCAGAACTTGCAAAGCGTATCGTTAAGATTACCTTTTTGAAGAAGGATGGCACCATCACCACACGCCACGCAACAACTACTCCAAGTTATGCAGGACAGTTTGTAAATGGCAATGGTTATTGCTCGGATGCCCGCAATGTAGTCGCATTTATAGATTTAGACACCGATAGTTCAAACAAGTGGCGTTCATTCCGCTACGAGAAACTTATCTCTTGGGAGTAATCAAGGTGGCTATGGCAGAGTACATTTTGCAGATACTTCGCAGTCAGTTGATGATAGTGTTTTCGTGGGGCTTTCACTGCCCCACTGCACTGCCCGAAGATAGAGGGCTTTCGTTCCTCGTGGATGGCTTCAAGTACAAAGGTAGAGTTGAGGTGGTTTACAACGATGGGCTTGACTTGTTTGAGGTGTGTTTGGAAGATGGCAGAACCGAGGATATGGTTTATGCAGACTGCCTTGTCAATGTAATTGATGGAATGGTGGAAAGAGTGGATAACTACAAAGAGGCTGTGAGGGACTTTTACTTTGTAGAAAAGTAAAAAGTGATTGATTATCAATGGGGTTAATAAAAAGTAGTTTTACTTTTATCAACACACATATATAAATAAAAGAAAAATGGCACTGAAAGGACAGACAACTACTGCCGATGCGTTGCAGTGGGAGGAGATGGTGAGTTTGGTACATAGGCTGTACAGGGATGGTGATTATCGTATGAGCCTATTGGTGGCTACGCAGTCGATGTGGGGATTACGCATCGGTGATGAGTTAAGGTTGCGTTGGCAGGATATTGTCGGCAAGGAAGAACTTGTGCTCCACGAGCAGAAAACGGGCAAGCGTAGGACAATCAAGATAAACAAGGCTCTCGGCAAACACATAGAGGATTGCTACCAAGCCCTGAACTCTCCCGAACTGAGTGAGTGCATCTTCATTAGTAATCGCTTGGGTAAGGTTTGGAGTAGAGAGTGGGTGAATATGCGCCTCAAAGAGTATCGAAAGAGATACCACCTCTCTATCAAGCATTACTCCTCGCACAGCCACCGCAAGACTTTTGGTAGACACATTGTCGAACTTGCGGGTGCTGATGCAGAGAAGGCACTGATTAAGTTGTCGGAGATATTTTCACACTCCTCAACTGAGATTACACGAAGGTATCTCGGTTTGAAGGCAGAGGAGATTGCGGGTGTGTATGATATGCTGGATTTTTAGGATAATCCCAATAATCTTTGCAGAATAGGCAAATAATGAGTAAGTTTGCTGAAAATGCAAAAGATATATGGGTATGGAAATAATAGATGTGATAGTATTGGCAACACCATTAGAACTTGGAACATTGGTTGATAGGATAAACAGGAAGGTGTTTTCCGAAAGCAACTATAACGACATCGCTGTAAGGGCTACCTATGCTCCACTGATTGAAGCAATTGATAGGGCTATTGCAGAAAACACTCAATACTTGTCTTTTGGACACGAAAATATGGAAAGTCGCGAGTCGGGAGGTAGTTATGTGTACAATGTCCGTCAGGCAATAGCCAATCTCAAAGTAGCCAAAGAAGTTTTTTCCAACCCACCCCTCCCTTCACAAGAGCAAGTTGATGTGGCGGAGCAGGAAAAGGTAGAAATATCTACATCCAATTTAACCGAATTAGAAGAGGTAATTAGAGGCGTAAAGGGGCTTGCAAAGTATCTGCACATTGGTAGCACTTTGGCACAGGCTGTAATCAATAGTAAGTTATTACAGGAAAATGGTGCACAGTATAGTGCAGGAGGTAAGTGGTTTTTCAATCGTGAGAAATTGGATAGGCTGTTAGCAAAAAAGCCCGAATTACTCAAAGACGTCCACATACAGAGGCGTAAAAAATAGCCATATCTCCATCTTTTATGGCTTAACTTTCGGCTTATTAAGAATACAAAAGAGGCTCTAACTTGTTGATTTACAACTTGTTAAAGCCTCTTTTCAGCGGAGAGACAGGGATTCGAACCCTGGATACCCGAAGGTATAACGGTTTTCGAGACCGCCCCGATCGACCACTCCGGCATCTCTCCATCGGTCAAGGTTGAAACAAACTCCCGTTTATTCCTCCTTTCGGCCTGCAAAGATACACATAAAATTCAAAATGCAAAATTCAAAATGCAAAATTGACTTTTAATTTTGTGTGGCTGAGAGTTGCAGGCTCTCTTTATGGCAAAAGTCGGGGCAAATCTACCGGCATACATTTTCGCTGTCCAGCGGGGTGAGTGTGTGGCTCCATTGTTTCCTCGGGGTGGGTATGTACTCCCCACACCCTTATTACATCGGGGTGAGTATGTGGCCCACACCATCGTTCCCTCGGGAGTAAATCTTGGGTAAACCGATGGGTGCACCAGTCATTCCATCTCCTCGGGAGCGAAAAAGAGTGAACTCTCCACCGCTGCATTACCGGCCGAGTCGGCTGCGTGCAGCGCATTGCGGGTGGTTGAGGTACCAAAGCGTCTGCGTAGTGTGCCCCTCTCCGCCTGTCGTGGGTTGGTTGCGCCGACAAGCCTGCGCAGGGCCGCAACTCCATTCTCTCCCTCCAGCACCATTGCCACAATCGGTCCCGAGGTCATCAGTTCCACCAGTTCGCTCCAAAAAGGTTTCCCTCGGTGGACCTCATAGAAACGCTCCGCCGTGGCCCTATCGAGCCGCACCAAGCGCATCTGCACAATATCAAAGCCCGCCCCCAGCAGGGCGTCAATAATCTTACCCTCCTGACGTGCAAGCATCGCATCGGGTTTGATGATACAAAAAGTTCGTTCTCTCATAGTGCCCCATCCCAATGCAACAATCGTACAACTTCTAAAAAATAAAAGGAGTGTGCCCCCAATGTAGGTCACACCCCTCGCCAAAGTATTCTTCGTACTTGTATTTTTCTAATTCAGGTCGAGCAGCCCCTCGGGCAGGTCGAAGTGGACCGTGCGCTCGGTGGGGGAGTACTCCACGATGAAATCATCCACAGCGGGCACAATCACCTCCCTCGACTCAATGTTGATGTAGAAGAGCGGGTTCCACTCATCATCCTCAAAATCGACAATCTCGCCCCTCAGTTCGCTACCCTCAAAGGTGGCCACAAAGCCCACGAAGTCCTCCAAATAGAGTTCATCCTCCTCCTCAAAGGTGCGCTCCTCTTCGGGCTCCTCAAAGCCCAGCAGCAGCTCCTTGCCGATGAGTTCGGCGGCTCGGTAGGAGGTGTCGAGGTCGGCAAACCTCACCACGGCACCGCTCTTGCCCCTGCGCTCGAAATGGTCAAAAAAGAGAGGAACCACCAATTTGTCCACATAGACAAACAGCGGTTCCTCTGTTGAGAAGTCCGAAGGAAAAGTGTCGTAGAGGTTCAATGTGAGTTCACCGTGGGTGCCGAAACTCTTACCGACTTTGGCTACTGCAAACTCTTTCATTGTGGTCTTCTCTGTCGGCCTTGTGCCCTGTGAGCATTTGGCCTGATAAATACTCCTCTATCGTTGCAAAAACTCCCTCTCTTCCTTCAAACTGTTGTACCAAACCTTGGTGTGGGGGCTTCTTGACTATGCCTCCTCCTCGGTTGCGGTCTCCTCGCTTGCCTCCTCAGCAGCAGCCTCAGCGGCGGCGGCAGCAGCGGCAGCCTTCTTCTCGGCTACTTTTGCAGCGATAGCCTCTTTGGTTTTGGCCTCCTCTGCGATAGCGGCTTTGTGAGCGGCGGCCTTGTCGGCAGCAATCTTACCGCTCTTGGCAGCGATTTTAGCGTTCTTCTCGTCCATCCACTTGTTGAACTTAGCCTCTGCGGTAGCCTCGTCAAATGCGCCTTTGGCTACACCACCAAGGAGGTGTTTTTTGTACAAAACGCCCTTGTAGGAGAGGATTGCACGGCAAGTATCAGTGGGTTGTGCGCCTTTCTGCAACCAGTCGAGTGCCCTATCGGCATTCAACTCGATTGTAGCAGGATTGGTATTAGGGTTGTAAGTACCAAGTTTTTCGATGAACTTACCATCGCGTGGCGCCCTGCTATCTGCGGCAACGATGTGGTAGAAGGCGTAGCCTTTCTTACCGTGGCGTGCCAAACGAATTTTTACAGACATTGTGCGTAAAAGTTTAGTTGTTAATAATTTAGTTCTCTTTTCCGAGTGGCTTTTACACCACTACGGCCCGCAAAGATACAAATAAAATTCAAAATGCAAAATTCAAAATGCAAAATTATTGATTTTGAACAACTTTGCGTGTCTTCTTTTTCGCCTAATCTCCCCAAAAGAAAAAAGTAATTTTGAATTTGCGAAAATTGAAAATTGAAAATCATTTGGTTTTTACCATTTTACCGCAAATTTTCTTCAATTTGTATTGTATTGTATTGTATTGTGTGTATATTTGCAGTGGAATACTGTGGCACAATGCCGAAAAGTATTCCATTCGTTCATTCAATGTCAACCAAAAAAATAGAGTATGAAAAGAGTATTTTTTGTAGTGTTGGCAATGATGCTTTCCACAACAACATTGCTGCACGCACAGGAGAAGGAGGTTTGGAGTTCGTTTGATTTGCGAACTATTTTGTTACAAGGAGAGGTCTCCTACACCCACGGCCACAAGGTGAACAACCACCTGTTTTTGGGCCTTGGCGCAGGTATGGGATACTACCCCGTGGATGTGCAGGCGGAAAAGGTGGACAACACGACAACCTATCATTTCTCCCTCGGAGGTCCCTATATTCCCGTCTACGTGGATGCGAAATACAGGCTTTTCGATTTCTTCCTGTCGCCCGCATTCCGAATTAAGGCAGGAGGTGTTTTCAATCTCGCCAACATCGGAGCGGGGGCCTTTGCCACGGCCGAGTTCAGCATTGACTTGTTCAAGACCTTCTCGCTCAATTTTGGCTATTCGGCCCAAGCCATCTACTCGGTGCAGAAGAAAACCACAATAACCAACAATTGGCCCACGATAGGTATCGGCATAGAGTTTTAGACTGGCCACGAGCGCATATTGACAATAAAGGGCTCTTTGAGAGGGGCCCGAGTTTTACGAATTAACCCCCGCCAGATATGAACTTGGCGGGGGTTAATTTCATTCTGTGGCTAGGCACCTATGTAATTTTGAATTCTGAATTTTGAATTCTGAATTACATTTCCGCTTCCACGTTCCACACAAAGGCCCTCATACCTTGCAGTTGGGTATCTTTGTCGATGGCACGCAGGGCCTCCATTGCGGGCTCCACCTTGCTGTCGTCTACCACCGCAAGGATGGAGGTGTTCATTGCGGGCCACGTGTGGCTGCCCATATGGGGCTCGCCCGTGTAGGAGCCACGGCCGTGGGTGAGGGGGAAGAGGGTGTAGCCACGAATGTCGAGTTCGTCAAGCATTGCTGCGATGCGCTCGGTCATCGCCTGATTGTAGGATATAAATAGTGCTTTCATACTTGTAGCGTGTGTGTGCGGGGTTTATTGGTTGTTATTCTCGGCCAGAGCCTTCATTTTCTCCTCATATTTGCGCTGACGGCGAGCCTGACGGCGTGCGGCGGCCTTCTCGCTACGGCCCATAAAGACGTAGTAGAGGATGGGCACAGCCACGAGGGTGAGCACCAACGAGAAGGTCAGACCACCGATGATGGTGATACCCATAGGCTGCCACAACTCGGCACCATTACCCAAGCCCAACGCCATAGGAAGCATACCGAGCACGGTGGTGAGCGAGGTCATCAACACGGGGCGCAGACGGCTCTTGCCGGCCTGCAACACTGCATCGTACATTCCCACACCCCTCTCGCGGAGCAGGTTGGTGAAGTCCACCATCACGATACCGTTCTTCACCACAATACCCACAAGCATCACTATGGCAATCAGGGCCATAAGGCTCAACGGGGTGTTGGTTATCCACAGCGCAATGGCCGAGCCGGGTAGTGCGTAGAGGATGGTGAACATAATGATGAAGGGCATAATGAACGACTCAAACTGGGTGGCCATAACGATGTAGACGAGCAGCACGATGAGCACCAACAGCATACCGATGTCGGCGAAGGACTCCTGCTGGTCCTCAAAGTCGCCACCGATGGTGGTGTAGACATCCTCGGGCAGGGGGTAGGTGGCGAGCACGCCATTCACCCTGCCGACCATTTCGCCCAGTGGCACGTTGTTACCGAGTGCCACCGTAACTGTAACAAGCCTCTGGCGGTTTTGTCGCTCAATGGTGGGCGGTGCATAGACCTCGGTAACCTTACCGATGTCGCGCACCCTCACACCCTGTCCACGCTGGTTGTAGACGAGGATGTTCTCCACGTCCTCCAACGAGAGTCGGTCCTCCTTGTTGTAGCGCACCTTGATGTAGTACTCCTCGCCGTCCTCGCGATAGATGGAGGCGGTCATACCGTTGATGCGGTTACGTATGGCGGTGGCCACCGTAGAGGAGTTGAGTCCGTAGTAGGCCAAGCGGTTGCGGTCGAACTCCACGTTGTACTCGGGCCTCATATCGTCCCTCGACACACGCACATCCCTTGCGCCCTCCAAGCGGGAGAACTGCTCCACGAGGTCGGCTGCAATTTGGTTGGTGCGCTCAATGTCGTGGCCGAAAATCTGCACCTGCACCGAGCTGCCGCCACCCATCATTCCGCCACCACCGTTCACCGTGGAGCGTTTGATTTCGGGTATGGTGGCGAGGTCGGCACGGAACTCATCGGCAATCTCAAAGACGGTGCGCTCCCTATCCTGCGGGTCGGTCAGTCGGAAGGTGTAGTTGATGATGTTGCTACCCGTGGTGCTCATTGCGGCAAACACATTGGAGGTGCTCGAAGAACCCGCACTGGTGGAGAGCAGTATCACCTCGGGGTACTTGGCATAGACGATGGAGTCGATGCGGCGTGCCACGGCGGAGGTGTAGCCCACGCTGAGGTTTTGGTCAAGGGTTACGGTTGCGCTCATCTGGTCGCCATCGCTGCTGGGCATAAACTCGGTGGGTATCTTGGTGGCAAAGAGCCACAAACCGAACACCAACAGCAACATCGGGGCAAAGAACACCACCTTCTTGTGGCGCAGTGCCCAACGGAGCACCTTCTCGTAGGCCCTATCGAGCCATCCGAGGAAGCGGTCAATGGGTTTGTAGACAATGCTCAGTCCCTTGTAGGTGTGTTGGTTGTTCTCAATGCGGAGCAACTTGGCCGAGAGCATAGGGGTGAGCGATATGGCGGCGATGGTGGAGGTGGTTACCACCAGCGACACAATCCAACCGAGCTGTTTGAACATCACACCGGCCATACCTTCCACCATAGTCAGGGGCAGGAACACGGCCACAACCACCAGTGTGGTGGCAATTACCGACAGCCACACCTCGTTGGTACCATAGATGGCCGCCTCGCGGGGCTTGCTGCCTCGCTCAATGTGGGTGGTGATGTTCTCCAACACCACAATGGCGTCATCCACAACCATACCGATGGCGATGGAGAGCGAGGAGAGCGAGATGATGTTGAGCGTACCACCGGTGAGTTGGAGGTAGATGAACGACACCACCAGCGAGATGGGGATGGTGAGACAGATGATGAGCGTTGCCCTCCACCTGCCGAGGAAGAAGAGCACCACCAAAATCACAAACAAGAAGGCGAACATCACCGTGTCGGTCAGCGTGTCGATACTATCCTTGATGTTCTTGGAGGAGTCGCCCAACACGTGTATGGTAACGTCAGAGGGGAGGTTGCGCTCAATCTCGGGCAACATCTTCTTGACCTTCTCCACAATCTTCACAGTGTTGGCACCCGACTGTTTCTGAATCATCACCCTCACACCCTTTTGGCCGTTGAGCCTCTCATCGAGGGTCTCCTCCTCAAGGGTATCTTTGATTTCGGCAATGTCCTGAAGGTAGACCTCTTGTCCACCGAGGTTGCTGATGAGGATGGTTTTGAGGTCATCGGAGGAGTTGAACTCGCCATCGGCTTTGATGTTGTAGGTGTGGTTACCGATGTCGAGCGTACCGCCCGAGGTGTTGATGTTCTCCTGTGCGATGATACCGCCAATCTGCTCCACCGAGAGCCCATAGGCTTCGAGTTTCACAGGGTCCACGTTCACCTGAATCTCCCTCACGGGGGCACCCATAATGCTCACCGAGCCCACACCGTCAATGCGGCTCAAACGGTTGGAGAACTGCTCCTCCAAAATCTTGTTGAGCGCAGGGTAACTCTCCTCCGCAGTGATGGCAAACGACATAATTGGCATCATTGAAGAACTGAAGCGGAAGAGGATGGGCTCCTCGGCATCATCGGGCATAAAGTCGGTGAGTCGGCCGAGTGCATCGCGGATGTCGTTGGATGCTTCGTCAAGGTTGGTACCCCACTCAAACTCCAGCGACACGAGCGACACTCCATCGCTCGACTTGGAGGTTATCTCTTTGAGGTTGCTCACCGTGTTCAGACCATCCTCAATGCGCCTTGTGATGTTGTTTTCCACATCCTCGGCATTGGCTCCCTGATAGGTGGTAACCACCGAGATGGCCGGAAGGTCCATTTCGGGCAACTGGTCGATGGCCAGATTGTTCAGCGAGAAAAGACCGAAGACAATCACCGCCACGAAGATTAGGGCGGTGGAAATCGGCTTTCTAACAGAGGTTTCGTATATTTTCATCTTTGCTTGATTTCTCTATATAAAACTCTTTGAGTTGTCTGTATCTTAAATTCGGGGGTTGGGGGAAGTGTACTGTGCGTGTTGGACCACTATTTTACAACCTCCACCTGTGCGCCGTCTTTGAGTTTGGAGAGTGCGGTGATGGCAACCTCCTCGCCCTCGGCAAGGCCGCTGAGCACCTCCACCTTGTCGCCCACCTGACGACCGAGGCTCACCACTTTGCGCTCGGCAACGCCATCTTTGATGACGTAGACATATCGGTCGTTCACACCCATCTGCTTCTGCACAGCCACATCGGGCACCACAAGGCTGCTGCGGTTACCCATATTGAACTCCGTGCGGGCAAACATACCCGGGCGCAAAATCTCCTTGCCATTGGGTACGAGCACCTCCACATTGAAGGTGTGGGTATTGGCGTTGATGGCGGGGTAGACGATGTTCACCTCGCCCTCAAACACTTTGTCGGGGTAGACATCGGCCATCACGGCCACCTTCATACCCTTGTAGACCTGTGGGTAGTACTGCTCCGAGAGGGCAACGATGGCCTTCAGGCGGTTGATTTGCATCACCTGCAACACGCCCACGCCACCATCGGCATTACCGCCCATTGTGAACAAGTCGCCGGGCTCGTTGTAGCGACCGGTGATGACACCGTCAATGGGTGAACGAAGTTCGATGTTGCGCTCCAAGTTGGCGATGTTCTCCTCCATAACCGAAACGGAGGTCTCAAGTTCGTCAATCTGCGATTGACTCACACCTCCGGCTTCGTATACTTTGCGCATACGGGCCAAGTTCTGCTTGGCATTTTTGAGTTGTGCGGAGGTCTGGTTGTATTGGTTGCGGTCGAGCGTGGCAACGAGTTGTCCCTGCTTCACGTGGTCGCCCACATCAACCCTAATCTCGTCAATGCGGAGAGCCATTTGGGGTGTGATGAAGGTTTTTTTGTAGGGCAATAGGGTGGTTGTGAAATCCACGGTTTGGGCCACGTTGATGCGCTCTACGGGGGTGGTTTTGGTCAGCACGGTTGTCTGCTGTGTGAGCACGTTCTCCACTGCGGGAGTCTTCTTCGCTCCGCCCGAGCAACTTGTCAGGGCGAGTGTGGCCACTGCGGCCACTGCAATCAAAATACTACGTTTCATAAACTTTGCTGTCTAACGTCAATATCTCTGACGTCAAAAAAATATATTATTTACTATGTTCTCAATTTTCAAAACAGACGCCCCCGCCCTTCGGGCTGCTCGGCGGGGCCGCCGAGTGCAATTTCGACCACCCCTCCCAGCCTCCCCTATCGTAGGGGAGGAGTACTTGGTGGTGCTACCCAACGCTTGTGGTTATCCCTTCTTATTCCCGGGTATCTTTTCTGATACCCGTGCCGAAGGCACACCAAAATTTTGAATTTTGACTTTTGAATTTTGAATTAACCCACCTTCGGTGGCTTTTAGTTGCTCTCGCTCGGCAAAGTGTGCAAGCACCCTCTGCCCTCGCTTACTCGCAACTTTTTCAATTCTCAAACCCTTTGCCGATGACCTTTTCGTAGTCGGCACGGGCGGCCAAAAAGTCGTAGATGGCTTGCGAGTAGTTCAGTTTGGCCTGCGTGAGCGACAACTCCGAGGAGTTGAGTTCCAAAATGGTGCCCGTGCCCGCATTGTAGCGCACTTGGGCAATCTCATAGGCCTTGCCCGCCTGACGCACCGTAATCTCGTTGGAGTTCATCTTCTCCTTGGCTGCGAGGATGTTGTTGAAGGCGCTCTCCACCTGCACGTTCACACTCTGTGTGAGGTAGTCCCTTTGGAGGGAGAGTTGGTGCAGTGAGTTGCGAATTTCGTGGGCCTTGTTGATGTTGCGGCCACCCGAAAAGAGGGGTATGCTGATGGACACTCCGGCCGACAGAGGGTTCTGCCACCACCACTCCTTCTTGGTTGTGGGTGCAGTGGGGCCTCCCATACTGCCACCAATAATCTCGCCGAAGTTCATCGAGTTGTCGTTACCGGAGTAGATGAAGGTGGAGAAGGCTGCCACGGTGGGCAGGCGGCTGGCGTTAGTCAGTTTGAGCTGATGCTCGAGCATCTTGGCTTGGAACTCCAACGAGCGCAGGTCGGCATTGGCCGAGAGGTCCACACTATCGGTGGGCACGGTGGCTGCGGCCACCTCATCGGCAAAGTCGTCCAGCGAGCCCTCCAACACAAAGTCCACTTCGGCAGGCAGGCCGAGGTACATCCTAAAAAGGAGTTTGCTGGCTTTGATGGAGTTTTCGGTCTGCACAATGTTGGGGCGCAGGTTGCTTAGTTGCACCTGAGCCGACAGCAGGTCATACTCGCTGGCGAGCCCCTGCTTGTACATAGCCTCGGTGTTGGCCACCGTCTCGGCTATCGACTTCTCGCTCTCCTTGAGCACCTCCAGCGACTGCTCGGCCAACAGGATGTTGTAGTATCCCTTCTTGACCTCGTTGGTGAGGCTGATTTTAGACGAGCGTGCGCTCTCCACCGCTTGCTCCATCTGTGTGCGGTTCATTTTGAGCGTCTCGTAGACGGTGGGCGCATAGAGCGGCAACGAGAGCGAAGCCTGATTGTTGATGGTGTTGTCGGCACCAAACGAAAGACCCTTGGCCATCTCCTGCTTCACAATGCTGTAGGAGTACTGGCTCTGCACCGACACGTTGGGCAGCAGACTACCAATGGTCTGCTTGCGAACCCAATCCTGACGCTCAATCTCCAACTGCGATACCACAATCGTTGGATTGTCGCTCAGGGCAATCTCCAGAGCCTTGTCAAGCGAGAGGGTAACCACCTGCGCCCTTGCCGATGCAATGGAGCAGACAATGCCCACAACCACACAAAGCCCTGCTGTGAATGTTCGTTTCATAATCTTTATTGTTGTTTTAAAAAGTTATTGTCAATGTATGTGCGACCCTTGTCGGTGGCAATGCCTCGCAAGAAGAGAACCACCGCATTGGGGATGGAGTTGTCATCAATATTCAAACCCGTGGAGGCTGTGTTCTCCTCAATGATGTCCAGACCTATAATATAATTAGTCATCGCGCGCGAGTAGAAGTGCAGGTCAAGCGAGCCCATCACCAACCCCTCTTCGACTCCCACCTTGAGAGTGTCCAAAATGTTTGCCACAACAGCCTCGTGCATACGGATGATGAAATCGGTGGCAAGTTCCGGGTAGTAGCGCTTGAGCTGGAAGAGCACCTTGGAGGTGAGTTTGTGTGCGGGCTCCACCTGTGTGAAGCGCAACCACACAGCGTGGAAGGCGTTCTCGGCCCTGACCACAGCCTCCTCGCCGTGGCGGTGCATCGAGTCCAAGTAGTGCTGCAAGGCGAGGGATATGAGCTCGGTGCGGTCGGTAAACAGTTCGTAGAGCGTGCGCTTGGACATACCGCAACGATGGGCGATGTCGTCCATCCTCACTGCCTTGATACCCTCCTTGACGAACATCTCGGAGGCCACGCTTACGATTTTTTCTTTTGTATTGTTCATTGTTTGTCTGCTTTCTCCTTCGGGGCGTGGTTTGTGGCGAGTGCCCCAAAGGTGGCCGCAAAGGTAACGAGAAAACTCGGAAAACCAAACGAGTTTTTCGGTTTTCTTATTGTGTATGGTCCGATTTTTTTTAGAAATGGAATTTTGTTGAGGACTGTGTGTCAGGGAGATAAAAAAAGGTCGCCTTTAATCAAAAGGCAACCTTTTTTTCTAAACAGGGGACAGAATCACTTCTAACCCTGTTTCTACTAACCTAAAACTACTAACCTAAATGAACCTTAAAACTTCACTGCAAAGATAAGGACATTTTGGCCGAACTTCCAAACATATTAAAATTTTTTAATAATAATTTAACATTGGAAGTTGTGTTAAATTTGTTAATTTTAGGCGTATTGTGTTGATTGTCAATGTGTTCTATTGGTTATAAAAGATAATGGGTAAAATTTATCGCCCGAAGAGTTTAAGTAACTTTGCAAGCACCATTTCGGGCCCGATGCGGGTCATACACTCATAGTGCCCAAAGAGGCAAGGCCTGCGACCACCCTCCGAACAGGGCCTGCACGGAAGGTCCAACTGCACCGTGTAGCGGGGGTCTTGGCCGTAGCCGCAAGACTCTATGAATGGGTGAGTTGCACCCCACACCGACACCGCAGGAGTGCCCACAAGCGAAGCAAGGCTCAACACGGGGTGGTCCACCGTAACCACCGCATCCAACACCGAAATGAGGTCCATCTGCTCGTCAAGCGAGGCCCGCTCTGCAACCGACACCACGGCGGGGAAAAGGCTCTCCATACCCTCGCAGAACTGCTTCTGATAGGTGCCACTGCCGAACACAAATACCTTGTCGTAGCGTGCGGCAAGTTGTTTTATCAGTTCGGCCGATTGGTCGATGGGGTAGCAATTACCCTTGTGGGCCGAGAGGAGTGCCACGCCGACCCACCGCCCCTTCTTCTCGCCTGCGAGGATGGTGGCAATTTGTGGCGGGGTGCTCGCACGCCTTTTGCGCACGGGTGCGGGCATACTGAATGGGAGCCCCAAGCGTTCAAACACATCGCGTGAACGCTGCGAGAGGGGAGTGAGTTGTACCATCACCTTGCGGAACTTGCGGGTGAGCAGTTTGCGCTCAATCTTGCCACGCACGATGACCGAGGTACGCCTGCGCCACGGAGTAAGGCAGAAACGTAACCTACGGCTGCGTGGCGAGGCCTCCAAGTCGGCCACCATCCCAATGCGTAGCCGCTGAATGTGCCTCCACAGGCGTAACCCTCCGAAGAGCCCCTTGTAGGCCTCGTCATCGGCCAGCACAAACTCCAGCCCTGCCACGCCACGGAACAGAGGGCGTAGGGCGGAGGTGGTCAGTACGGTCAGGCGCAGGTCGGGGTAGTCGCGTTTGAGTCCGCGCAGTGCGTGTACGCACGTGGCCGCTTTGGCCACATCCGTAAGGCGTATGACAAGCACCTGCTTGGGCTCGGTTGGCGGGGTGGTTTGTTTCATCTTCGGGGTGAGTGATAAATTGTGTGTGGGGCAGGGTGGTTGGGTTTGGGCGAGTGGGCCGTGGGGAAATTATTAACTTACTCGGTTTTGGTGAGCGACAGGAAGTTCTCAATATCCTTTTGGAGCTTCTTGTAGAGGAAGCAATCCTTGTAGTTCTCGTTGAAGAGGAGTGCTTCACGCACGTTGCAGAGGGAGTTGTTGTAGTTGCTGAGCTCGTTTTGCAACACCAACCCCGTGCGGTTGGAGGAGTTGATGCGTGTGGTGGAGAGGTTTTTCAGCCTCTGACACACTGCCGCCAGCACCACACTCACCACGTTGTCCATAAGGGTGTGGCCGTGCATAAAGAGGTAGGTCTGCTCGGGGCTCACGCCACGCCTGTGCAGCAGGCTCTCAAAGTCGCCCAAGCGGGCTGCAATGGTGGGGTGTTCGCGCTCAAGGGTTTGCAAGCGGCGTCCCACCTGCTTGTGCAACCAAGCGAGGGTGTCGGCTCCGTTGCGGTCGAGGTCGAGGTAGCCCAAGCGCACGGTGTTTTTGAAGTGCTGGAGGGTGAAGATGTTGGGTGTGGATATTTGGGCCGAGTAGGCATACCACACAAAGGTGGGGTAGATGACTTTGGAGTAGTCGGCGAAGAACTCCTCAAAGTCGAAGATGTGTGCATCGTTTTTGGTGGCCTTCACACAGAGGTTGTGCAACGAGGGCGCATAGCAGAGGAAGTTCTCGGTGGAGTAGACATAGGTGTGGAAGAGGTAGGGCGAGGAGTTGATGATGCGTGCATCGTGTGTTTGGTTGGCGAAGAGGTAGTCGAAGTCGCTGTCCATACACATAATCAGTTCGGGGTGGCATTTGTCGGCCTGCCCGAGGAGTGTCTTTTTGCCCTTGGCGAGGTCCTCACGCTGGGGCACGCTCACCTCAAACCGCACGCTGTCGCTCTCGTAGGGGTCGAAGATACTGCGCCAGAAGGCAACGTCTTCATAGCCCTCCACCAAGGCACGAATGGTGCGACACCCGCTTGGTGAGGGTGCGGTGGTGGCAGAGGGTGCGGAGTGCGGCACTGCCGTATGTTTGCTCTGTTTTGTCATAAGGCCGTATGCAAATGTATGAAAAAATTTCTATCTTTGTCCTAATAGAACACAAACATATTTTGCAATGGCAGACAACGATTGGAAAGCACGCCTCGGAGTGGTATTCTCCACCAACCCCGATTTCAACTACACAACCGACTCCGCATCGGAGGAGGCGGCCACCCTTGAGCCCTCCCGACAAAACCTGCGAGTGTGGCTCGACAGGGGCCACCGCGGGGGTAAAACGGTTACTCTCGTGCGTGGGTTTGTGGGCTCGGAGGAGGACCTGAAGGAACTTGCCCGAATGTTGAAGAACAAGTGTGGCGTGGGTGGCTCGGCCAAGGATGGTGAGATTATCATTCAGGGCGACCACCGCGAGAGAGTGTTGCAACTGCTGCTCGATGCGGGCTACAAGGCCAAGAAGGCAGGAGCGTGAGAGAGAGGGGAAGTAGAGCGATGAAGAGCACAGCGAAACAGATATTCCTTGGCCTTGTGGTGGCCTTGTGGTCGCAGGTGGCGGTGGGGCAGTTCTACAACACCGGTGCCTCGCCCGACCACATCCATTGGAGGCTCTATGAGAGTGGGGAGCGTAGGGTGGTGGCACCCGACTACTTCGACCACTCCGCCCGCCGTGTGCTCCACTATCTGGACACCGTGAGCCACACCATCGGCTATGGCCTGCCCGTGGGCACTCTGCTCTCGGCTCCCGTGGTGCTCCACACCGAAAACAGTGCCTCCAACGGACTCTCCATTTGGGCCCCCTTGAGGGTGGAGATGGCCGGTATGCCCGCCACCGATAGCTATGCCCTCACGTGGTTGCGCCAACTCTCGGTGCACGAATTCCGCCACACGGCCCAATACTCGGCCCTCAATCGGGGCCTCATTAAGACCTTGCGCCCGCTGTTGGGCCAACAGTGGATGTTGCTTACCAGCGGACTTATGCCCTTCTGGTGGATTGAGGGCGATGCCACCGATGCCGAAACGCAGGCGGCGACTTTTGGGCGCGGAGTGCAACCATCCTTCACTATGCACTACCGTGCCGTGGGGCACGACATCCTCAGTGATGATAACCCCGATGTGTGGTTTGGCGGCTCCTACAACCGCTATGTCCCCTCGCACTACAACCTTGGCTACCAACTCGTTACTATGGCCAACACACTGGGTGGGCGATATGTTTGGGGCGATGTGGTCGATTATGTGGCCCGCAAGCCCTACACACTCCTACCCACCGAGTGGGCTATGCGCCGCAGGCTCGGATACTCCACCGAGGAACTCTTCCGCACCACATTTGAGAATTTGAACACCTATTGGGACTCCCTGCCCGCAAGGGAGGATAGTGCCCACAGGGTGCAGCAACCTTCTTCACACCATACCTCGCCCTACACCACACTCCAGTGGCCGCTGTGGGCTGACAAGGCGACCATTGTGGCCCTCAAGGGGGATTTTGATAGGGCGAAGAGGTTTGTGAGCGTGGATGTGGCCACGGGTGCAGAGCGCACCATTGTACGCTGCGGTGCAGTAAACACCCCTCCGGCTATTGTGGGTGGCGAACTCTACTGGACCGAGATGCAGCAACTCTCCTCCTTTGCCCAGCAGGTGGGCTCGGTGATGTACAAAGCCCCCCTCGGGGGTGGCAAGCCGCAGAGGGTGTTGCACAAGAATACATACGCCCTCTACCCTGCGGAGTGGGGTGGAACGCTAGCCTTTGTGCGCTACAACTTTGAGGGCACCTACTCGCTGGTCTGCATCGAGGGCGAGTGGACCCTGCCCGAAGGGGTGGAGGTACACGGACTCTGTGGCGAGGGCGAGTGGCTCTACTACCTCACCACCGCATCGGGCGGTATGGCCATTGAGCGCGTGTGTCCCACCGATGGGTGGCGCAGGGAGGTGGTGCGCAAGGCCTCCCACACCTCGCTCTCCGACCTGAGGGTGCAGGATGGGGTGCTCTACTTTGGCTCCATCGCCTCCGGCTACGATGAGGTACACGCACTGAATGTTGCCACGGGCAAGGAATACAGGCTCACGACCTCACGCTATGGCTCCTTTGATGGCGCACCCTCGCCCGATGGGAGCCGCATAGCCCTTGCCGTCTACGATGCCGAGGGTTACCACTTGGCGGTGGGCGATGTGGAGTCTGATTGTGAAGAGGTGGCGTGGGCAGAGGTGCCGCAGAATGTGGTCAATCCGCCACGCTACAAGTGGAACGGAATGGTTGGTGTAGACGGCGTGGAGTTTACCGCCGCCGACCTCCGCCACTCGGAGCAGAAGGCTCCCTCCAAACCCTACCGCAAGGCGGCCCACCTTGTGGACTTCCACTCGTGGGCTCCAATCTACTACCGCCCCGAGCAGATTATGTCGGGCGACTTGGGCGATGTGGGGGTGGGGGTGAGTGCCACCTCGCAAAACCTCCTCTCCTCGGCCTTTACCACCGTGGGCTATCGCTACGGATGGGGTGGGGAACACCGCGGAGTGGTCAATTTCAAATATGTGGGCCTGCCCGTGAAGTTGGAGTTGGGGGCTGTGGTGAGCAACCGCTCGGCAGCCGCCACCGTGGCACAAGGAGTGGTGATGAAGGATGGCGACTATGTGGCCGGCTACGATGACTCGGACCACATCTCCGCACCACAACCCACGGCAGCCTCGTGGACACTCACAGGGCGTGCCTATGCTCCCGTGATTGTGCGCAACTCCTACTGGACCTCGGTGCTGACCCCTTCGGTGGAGTTGCAACACGCCAACCTGCGACTCTACAATCCCAACCTGCACCGCTACCACACCGGAACAACCGCCGTGGCCGCCACCCTGCAATGGAATTCCTACACCCGAATGGCTGTACGCAACCTGCAATCACGTTGGGGTGTGGCTGTGATTGGTGGCGTGGGGCGTATGTTGGCGGGCTTCGATACTCCAACCACCGTGGGCGTGTTTGCTCGTGCCCTTCTGCCGGGCTTTGGGGCCAACGATGGCTTCACGGTGAAGGCTTCGTGGCAGGGCATTGAGGGCGATGGCCCCGTGGGATATTCGCTCGACTTTGGGTGGGCCCAACCGCGTGGTTTTAACCACTTTGTGGGCTCCTACCCCTATTGGCCCGATGACAATGCAGGCCTCTCGGTGCAGTATGCCACCCCGCTCTGCTATCCCGATGTGGGTGTTAGTGGTGTGATGTTGCTCAAGAGGATAAGGCTCTCGCTCTTTGCCGATGGTATGACGTGGAGGGGGCTCAATGGGGTTGGTCGCTCGGCCTATGGGCTTATGGCCACTTGCGGTGGCGACCTCTACCTCGACACTTCGTGGTTCCGACTGCCCTCCGAGGGCGACCTCTCGCTCCGCCTTTCGCTCTATGAGGATGCACTCCATTGGGGGCGACCTGTGATTAGTGGGGGCGTGAGTGTGAATTTTTAGACAAAAAACACTACCTTTGCCGTTTGGTAGGCAAAACAACTTTGTTGTTTGGCCCAACGAACAAAGACAAATTTAGGTTATGAAGAGATACAAAGATTTGAGTAAGGCAGGCAAGGTTACGCTGTGGTTCTGGACCATCGTGTTGGTACCCACCGTGGCTGTCATCACCCTCCTGCTGCTGACCAACGCCGGCGCATTCGGTAAACTACCCTCGTTTGAGGAGTTGGAAAACCCCAAGAGCAACCTCGCAACCGAAATCTACTCGGAGGACGGAGTGCTGCTCGGCTCCTACTATGTGCAAAACCGCTCCTACGTGGACTACGAGGAACTCTCGCCCTCGCTTGTGGCTGCACTCATCGCCACCGAGGATGCACGCTTCAAGAGCCACTCCGGCATCGACTTCATCTCGCTGGCACGTGTGGCTGTGCGCACCATCGCTATGGGCGACAGGGGGCAGGGCGGTGGCTCCACCATCACACAGCAACTCGCCAAAAACCTCTTCCCACGCGACACCACACACTACTCATCCAAGGTGGCACGTGCGGGTAAACTCGTCATCGCCAAGTTCAAAGAGTGGATTACGGCTGTGAAACTCGAGCACAACTACACCAAAAACGAGATTGTGGCAATGTACTTCAACACCGTATTCTTCGGCTCCAATGCCTACGGTATCAAGTCGGCCGCAAAGACCTTCTTCGACAAGGAGCCCCACGAAATCAATGTGCAGGAGGCCGCAGTGTTGGTGGGCGTGGTCAATGCCCCCACCCGCTACAGCCCCGTGCGCAACCCCAAGAACTCGTTGGCAAGGCGCAACACGGTGATGAGCCGTATGGAGGCAGGTGGCTACATCACCTCCGAACAACTCGACTCGCTCAAAGCACTGCCCATAGAACTCAAATTCTCCCAAGCCTCCCACAACGAGGGCCTCGCCACCTACTTCCGAGAGATGATTCGCCTGACGATGACCTCTCCCAAGCCCACCCGCAATATGTTCTACACCAAGTATGACTACGAAAAGGAGGTCGAAAGGTGGGAGAACAACCCCCTCTATGGATGGTGTCTGAAAAACCAAAAGGCCGATGGCTCCAACTACAACATCTATCGTGATGGTCTGAAAATCTACACCACCCTCAATAGCACAATGCAACGCTATGCCGAGGAGGCTGTGCAGAAACAACTCGCCGGCCAAATTCAGCCCGCAATGGATGCACAATACCGTGCCACCAAGGTCCTCTTCAACGACTTGGAGCAGGAGGATATTGACAAAATCATCAAACGTGCGGTGCGTTACTCCGACCGCTACCGCGAGATGTCCAATGCGGGCCACTCGCAGGTAGCCATTGAGGAGGCCTTCCGCACCAAAACGCAGATGCGAATCTTCACCTACAAGGGCGAGGTGGACACCCTCATCACTCCCCTCGACTCCATCCTCCACCACAAGCGCATTATGCGTGCTTCGCTGGTGGCTATGGACCCCCACAACGGCTACGTGAAGGCCTATGTTGGCGGCCCCAACTTCCGCTACTTCAAGTACGATATGGCCAAGCAGGGCAAACGTCAGGTGGGCTCCACCATCAAGCCCTTCATCTACACCTTCGCCTTTGACCACCTCGGCTACAACCCCTGCACTATGGTGCCCAACCTGCCCGTAACAATCGAAACCTACACGGGCGAGGCGTGGACACCCAAGGAGGCAGGTAAGGTCATCTACGATGGCGAACTCTACCCCCTCAAGTGGGGCTTGGCACGCAGCCGCAACAACTACTCGGCGTGGATTATGAAACAAGCAAACCAGCCCGAGGCTGTGGCCGACTTCATCCACAATATGGGCATTATGAGTTACATAGACCCCGTGAACGCCATCTGCCTTGGCACCCCCGATGTGTCGCTTTTTGAGATGGTGGGTGCCTACTCCACCTTTGCCAACCGAGGTGTCTACACCGAGCCCATATTCGTTACCCGCATTGAGGACCGCCACGGCAACGTGTTGGCCGAGTTCAACACCACCAGCACCGTGGCCATCAGCGAGCACACAGCCTACACTATGGTTGATATGTTGCGCACGGTGGTACAGCGAGGTACGGGCGGTAGGCTCATTCGCGACTATGGTCAGGGCGAGGTTGAGGTCGGAGGTAAGACCGGTACCTCGCAGGAGAATAGGGATGCGTGGTTTATGTGCGTTGCGCCCAACTTGGTTGGTGGCGTGTGGGTTGGTGGCGAGGACCAGAGCGTACACCTCTCTTCAAGGGGCGAGGGCTCGGTGGTCGCACTGCCCATCTATGGCGAATTCCTCCGCAAGGTGCAACAAAATGGCACACTGGGGGTTACGGTTGAGGATAAGTTCTTCCGCCCAATGGGAGCCAAGGAGTACGACTGCTGGGATGGCTCGGTGAGCATTGAGGATGTTGAGGCCGAAGCCACCGATGGTGAGGAACAACCCGTGGTGGAGGAGAAACCCAACGATGTGGTCTTTGATGACGAAGAGGAGTTTTTCTAGCGGCCGATTGAAAGTTGGTGTTCTAACAGACGATAGAATATAGCGATACGCAAGTATCGCCCAAAAGTTTTTGGTGCAGCTTTTTACAACGGCCTAAGGCCGATTTAGATAGTGGGGTGGTCCGCACCTTACCAAACGATGGAATACAGCGATACGTAAGTATTGCCCAAAAGTTTTTGGTGCGCCTTTTTACAACGGCCTAAGGCCGATTTAGATAGTGGTGTGGTCGGCACCTTACCAAGCGATAGGAATACAGCGATACGCAAGTATCGCCCAAAAGTTTTTGGTGCAGCTTTTTACAAAAAGCTGCGAAGAAAAAAGATAAAAAACACAAGAAAAAAAGATGAAAGTGGCAATTGTTGGTGCAAGTGGCGCCGTAGGACAGGAGTTTTTGAGGATTTTGCAGGAGAGGCACTTCCCTGTGGATGAGTTGCACCTCTTCGGTAGCGAGAGGAGTGCCGGCAGGGAGTATGAGTTTGGGGGTAAGAAGTACACCGTGAAGTTGCTCGCCCACAACGATGATTTCAAGGGTATTGATGTTGCCTTTGTGTCGGCCGGTGGCGGCACCTCCAAGGAGTTTGAAAAGACCATCACCAAGCACGGCACCATTATGATTGATAATTCGAGTGCTTTCCGTATGGATGAGGATGTGCCTCTGGTGGTGCCCGAGGTAAACCCCGAGGATGCACACAACACTCCCCGCAATGTGATAGCCAACCCCAACTGCTCCACCATACAAATGGTGGTGGCGCTGGCTGCACTGGAGAAGGTGGCCCACATCAAGCGTGTACACGTGGCAACCTATCAGGCTGCAAGCGGTGCAGGTGCAATGGGTATTGCCGAGTTGGAGCAGCAGTATGTGGAGATTGTCAAGGGCGAGGAGCCCACGGTGAGCAAGTTTGCCTACCAACTCGCCGGTAATGTTATCCCCCACATTGATGTCTTCACCGACAACGACTACACCAAGGAGGAACTCAAAATGCATTTTGAGACACAAAAAATTATGCACTCTGATGTGGCTGTGAGCGCAACCTGCGTGAGGGTGCCCGTAGCGAGGGCCCACTCGGAGGCTGTGTGGGTGGAGTTTGAGAGGCCCGTGAGTGTTGAGGAGGCCAAGGCTGCGCTGGCAGCAGGCGAGGGCTTGGTGGTTGAGGATGTGCCCGCCGAGAAGAAGTACCCTATGCCGCTGTTTGTGGCCGAGACCACTCCCGTGTTTGTGGGGCGCATCAGGGAGGATATTGCCAACCCCTGCGGCCTGACATTCTGGTGCGTGGCCGACCAAATTCGCAAGGGTGCAGCACTCAACGCTGTGCAGATTGCTGAGAAACTCTTTGGCACCCGCAGCGAGAAGTAGCCCAATCTTGCCAACAAACACCCAACCGATAGACTAAACGCACCCTAAAACACACCACTCCGCTTATGCGTGCAACAAGGAAAACTCTCTTTTGCTCACTTTTGGTTGGAGCAGCGCTGGTGTGGAGCGGAGCACTCTCCTATGGCCAGAGTAAGCAGGGCGACCGCTTTCCGTCGCAAGTTGGCTCGGGCGAGAGGGGAGGTTATGTTCTTGTTTGGGAGGACCTCTTCGATGGGGAGAGCCTTGACCGTGGAGCGTGGAATGTTGAGGTGAATGGCCGTGGTGGTGGCAATGCCGAGTTGCAGTACTACTGCGAGGAGAACGTCGGCATCTCCATTGAGCCCACGAGTGGGCGCAGGTGCCTGACCCTCACCGCCCGCAGGGAGCCACACAAGGGCAAACAATTCACCTCGGGGCGTGTCAATACAATGGGCAAGAGAGCCTTCACCCACGGCAAGGTGGAGGCCTACATCAAGTTGCCCAAGACCGCCAACGGACTCTGGCCTGCATTCTGGCTGCTGGGCAATGATTTTCCCACCATAGGCTGGCCTTGCTGTGGCGAAATTGACATCCTGGAGATGGGTAACGTCAGGGGTATTGCCACGGACACCCAGGAAACCTATATGAATGGCGCCTGCCATTGGGGTGTGCGCAACGCCCAGAAGCAACACCCAAGCCACGCCAAACACTCCAACGCTCCCTATTCGTTGCAGGATGGCGAATTCCACCTCTTTACGATGGTGTGGAGCGAGAGGGCAATAGAGATGTATGTGGACATTGATAAGCACCCCGACGTGGAGCCATATTTCTCGCTGAACATTGAGAATACCGAGGGCGGGGAGTTGGCCGCAGGACATTACTTCCACCACGACCACTTCATCCTCTTCAACCTCGCCGTGGGTGGCTACTTCACGGGCATACTGCAACCCGAGGGTATCACCGCACTGCCGAGTGAGGGCACTGAAGCAAGGTTGTATGTGGACTTCGTGAGGGTCTATCAGAAGAGATAACCAATAGAGAAAGAATGAGCAGGTGTGGCAAATAGTGTGGGCGCAAGGTGGTAACTATTGGGCCGCTATAAACGCACCATTTCCGCAAAACATTCGTTAAACGCATAGCGGGCGACCTCCTTATGGTCGCCCGCTATGTGTTTTTGTCTATGCGTGTGTTGCTTTTATTTGTATGCTTTGAGCAGCTTTTTAGCCTCTTTTTGTCCGGACTTCCAAGCCTCCTCCATAGTTACGATTTTGCCACCCTTGGCACCACTCATATTGGCAGCCCTCATAAAGGTGAAAATCTCCAGAGTCTCCTCCTTGCTGATGGGCACCTCGCCCAGCCACGCCCAATCTTGTGGGTGGCACAGGCCTGCCTGCGGTGCCATTCAACACTCTGCAAATGAAATAGTAACGGCGCCGAGTAGGACCGTTAGAACGGGTAGCCGATACCGAAATTGAGAGCGGTATTGCTCCACTTGGGATGGGCGATTACCCAACGCTCGCCCTCGGGCTTGTTGGGGTTGTGGAGTTGCACGCCCCAATCGAGGCGCAACACAAGCACCTTCAGGTTGAGCCTTAGGCCAAGGCCCGTATTAAGGGCTATCTGTGGCACAAACGAGCCGAAGCGGAAGGCTGCACCATCGGGCACTCCGTGGATGTCGGGGGTGTACCACACGTTGCCCGCATCCACAAATACAGCACCATCAAATATGCTCCAAATGGGGAATCTGAACTCCGCATTGGCCTCCAAGCGGAGGTTGCCGAATTGGCTGGGGTAGCCACTGTGGACCTCGGCCGAACTGCCCGGGCCGATGGTGCGCACACTCCAACCACGCATACTGTTGATACCGCCCGCATAGAAGAGTCGGTCGGCCGGTAGCGACTCGTGGTGGGAGTTGCCATAGGGGTAGATTATGCCGCCAAAGAGGCGGTAGACAAAGTTGCTGTGCTCGCCAACCTCCAACGATTGGGCCCACGAAAGGTCGGTGCGGATGTATTGGGCATAGGGGATGCCGAACATTGTGTAGTGCCCGTTGGTCTTGCTGCTGCCCAGCAGGTGGTTGATGCCCGAAAGGACATTTCCGCTGGTGCCAATGTTCACCCTCAGGTCCACATAGTCGCGCTTGGAGGTGATGTTCTGTTCGCCAAAGTGGAAACTACCCGAGAGTCCCGCCATCATCTGGGTGGTGTAACTATCCCTCAAATAGGGGTTTTGGAGCCTGTCGAGGAACGACTGGCTCACGTGGTTCATCTTCACAAGGCTCACGTCAAAGGGGCGCAGGGAGTAGTGGTAGAGCGAGCCGAAACTCCACGTGTAACCAAAGGTTACGTTGGAGAGGACTCGGTCGTAGTAGCGGCGGTTTTGGTCGTTGATGGAGAACTCAAGCCTTGTCTTGGCATTCTGAATTCGTCCGTTGGGGTCAAGGTCGCCGGGGAAGAGGAACTGCGGGAAGGTGATACCCACACGCCCTCCCAACTCAATGGAGTTGCGGTTGAACGAGGGGTCGGCCACCTTCAGAAACTCATAGCCGAAGGTAAAACTCATATCAAAGAGTTCGGCACCTCGGAAGGTGTTGCGGTTTTGGTAACCAACGGTGGTCGCCAACCCATAGAAACTTGACGTGGTGGAGGCCTCCAACTCCACCTTGTAGTTCTGCCTTTGGGCAGGTGTGAGCCTAATCTCACAGTCAAGTAGGCCCTCGGTGGTCTCGGCCGTGTCGCTCCAGTGGTCGCCAACGAGAGTAATGGGCGTGGGGGCGACTGTGGAGGGGGAGAAGAGTATGTTGGCACTACGGATGTAGTCCATACCCATAAGGTTGTCATAGGTGGAGTTCACCTTTGCATTGCTGTAGAGAGCCCCCTGTTGCAGTCGCACAAACTTGCGCAACACCGAAGGGCGCAGGTTGGGCTTGCCATCCGAGTAGACAATCTCCAACCCCTTGTAGTTCATCGTGTCGAGCGAGAGCAGATAGTCGGGGTCGGTTGCTGCACGTGTGGCATCGTAGGAGGGGAGAATCTTAATTCGGCCCAAACGGTAGAGTGGGTGATTCTCCTCAATGGGTTGGCCTTGGCTGTTGTAGCCCACGGTGCGCCCACCGATGACCATCGTGAGGTTGGCTTGGTGCTTGCCAATGGTGGTGTCCACTCGGAACTCTATGTCGGCCACGCTGAAGTCGTAGTAGCCCCTGTTGCGCAACACCTCGGCAATGCGTGTGCGCTCGGTGCCGAGCATTTCAAGGTCGAGTATGTTCCCGGGGCGTACAAACGAGGTGGTGTCGGAGGCGAGCACTTTGGCCATAAAATCATCGCTAATCTGACTCTCAACCTTTGCAATACGATAGGGCTCGCCTTGGAAGGTGGTGTAGGTAATCTCGGCGGTTTGATTCTTGGGGTTGAGGCGGAACGAATACTCCTCCTCGGCATTGAAAAAGCCCCTTGAAGCAACATAGGCCCCGATGTTGGCTGCGCTCAGGCGTGTCTGGGTGGTGTCGAGAATCACTGGCTCGGCTCCCACGTTGCGCAGGAACTTGTCCCACCACTTGGCACCCACCGTGTCGGCTTGGCAGTAGAGCCACGCACGTATGCCCCAGAGGTCCATCGAGGGGCGTTGGCGAATGTATTTGCTCACCTCGCTGCCGGCAATGCGCTCGTTGCGGGGGGTGCTTTTGTCCTCCTCGACCACATTCTTGGTGAGCATATAGGCCCCCTCGGGCAGGTAGCCCTTGATGTTGCAACCCACCAAAAAACAGAGTGCCAACAAGCACCCCGCAAGGGAGTATGTGCGCCTACTGATGGACATCTTGTGTGGTCGAAAAATGGAATTAAACATACAAATATACAAAACTTTCCCTATATTTGTCAATCAAAGAGCCCTTTTTGGATGAAAACACACTTTTGGAAATACGAAGGAGCGGGCAACGATTTTGTGCTGCTCGATTGCAGGGGTACAAATTTCAGGCCGAGCAAGGAGTTCATTCGCACCATCTGCTGCCGCCGCACGGGGGTGGGTGCCGATGGAGCAATGGTGCTCACCGAATCGGGCACCTGCGACTTTGCTATGCACTACTACAATGCTGATGGGCCCGAGGCCACAATGTGTGGCAACGGCGGTAGGTGTATCGCTTGGTTTGCCGACCTGTTGGGTATTGGTGGCGACACCAAGACCTTTGAGGCGGTAGACGGTATGCACACGGCCGAGATACTCTCCCGTGAGGGCAACACCGCACGTGTGCGCCTGCAAATGGTCGATGTGGACAGAGTGGTCGTGGACAAGGAGGGCGATGTTCTCCTTGACACGGGCTCACCCCATTTGGTGCGCTTCGTGGAGGGGCTTGATATGGATGTTGTGGGCGTGGGCTCGGCCCTGCGCTATGGCCCCAAATGCGCCCCCACGGGTGGTGCCAACATCAACTTTGTGGAGGTGCTGGGCGAGGGTAAGCTCTCTCTGCGCACCTATGAGCGCGGAGTGGAGGACGAAACGCTCGCTTGTGGCACAGGAGCCACCGCTGCGGCCATCGCCACCTGCCACACTCTCCAACCCACCGTGTGCCGCTTCGACCTCGCTGCACGTGGTGGCGACCTTGTGGTGGAGTTCGCTCGCAACCACGACACAAATACCTACACCGACATCTACCTCACGGGGCCCGCACGAATGGTCTTCCACGGCGAGTTGGAGGTGGCCGATGATGAAGGCGCGATGGTATAAACTCACTAATAACCGATGTAAACACCCGATGGGACGAATTTTGGCAATAGACTATGGGCTCAAACGCACGGGAGTGGCAGTGAGCGACCCGCTGCGCATCATCGCAGGCGGGCTCGACACGGTGCCCACAGCAACCCTTGAAGCGTGGTTGGCACAATATTTTGCCCAAAACGAGGTTGATATTATTGTGGTGGGCAAACCCACGCAGATGAATGGTGCGCCCAGCCAGTCGTGGGCGGCCATTGAGCCCTTTGTGGAGCGACTGCGCCAGAGGTACCCCACAAAGCAGGTGGTGTTGCACGATGAGAGGTTCACCTCCGTCATAGCCCACAGGGCAATGATTGACGGCGGAATGAAAAAAATGGCCCGCAGGGACAAGGCTGTGGTGGACAAAATCAGCGCAACCATCATCCTGCAAAGTTATATGGACTCGGCAGAGTACCACGGGCTCAAAGGCTTGTAGCAGAATTAGAGATACAAAACAGATATAACGATAAAAGACTATGATTTATCCCATTTACATCTACGGCTCGGGCGTGTTGCGCAAGGAGTGTGTGGAGATTGACAAGGATTACCCCGAACTCGCCAAATTGGTGGAGGATATGTTTGCTACGATGTATGCCTCCAATGGTGTGGGCTTGGCTGCTCCGCAGATTGGCAAGGACATCAGGCTCTTCGTGGCAGACGGCACCCCCTTTGAGGATGTGGACCCCACGGCCAAAGATTTCAAGAGGGTGTGCATCAACCCCGAGATTGTGGAGGAGAGCGATATGGAGGTGTTGATGAATGAGGGTTGCCTCTCGGTGCCGGGCATCCACGAGGATGTCTACCGCCCCGAGGAGGTTACTCTGCGCTACTTCGACCTCGACTTTGTGGAGCACGAAGAGCACCTGACGGGATGGCCTGCACGCATTGTGCAACACGAGTATGACCACTTGGATGGCTACGTATTCACTGACCGTTTGAGCAACCTTCGCAAGACTCTGCTCCGCAACAAACTCTCGGCTATGGCCAAGGGTAAGTTCAGTTGCGACTACCGCACAAAACAGCGTTAGGACTATTGTCGGACCGGTGGGGAGTGTCCCCTCAATGCTGATAATGGGGCATTTGAAATAAAAAAAAGCGCAAAGAATTTGCAGAAAAAGAAATTTGCCTTATCTTTGCACCGCTTTTGAATGAAAGCGTGTGTTGATTCGCTAGCTCAGCTGGTAGAGCACAGCACTTTTAATGCTGGGGTCCTGGGTTCGAGCCCCAGGCGGATCACCGAAGGGGCGGAAGACTTGAAAAGGTCTTCCGCTTTTTTTGCGACTTGTCCACGGGGCTCGAACCCAGCTTGCCCCTCCCAAGGTGGATTACCTAAGAGAAGCGGAAGACCTTTTTAAGTCTTCCGCTTCTGTTGTGCCTGTATGGGGGTGGGACTATCGCCTTTCGATTTTACCCCTTGGGGTGTTGTCGGGAGTGTAGGGCGCAGTGGTAAGACGCTCAATGAGATAGTCCGTAACAAGGCCCGTGCGACCCGTGGACTCACGGCGAGGGTAGGCGTAGACCGTGTTGCCATAGATATAGTCGGCAATGGCCACCGTGTAGACATCCTTGCGCACCTCGGGGTGCAGGCGAACATCTACGGCATCGCCACTCTGGTCTGTCAAAATCGTATATTTCAGACCCGAAGGTATGAGGTCCACGCGATGCGACTCCTTTTGGTTAGCGGTGTCGTTGAACTTGTTGATAATCATCGCCTTAATATCCTCTGCGGTCATTGTGGTAACCACCAAGAAACTCTGGAAGGGCTCCAACTCATAGATGTCGGCACGGCTCACGCTGCCCGCCTTCAAGCCTCCCAGTCGGGTGCCACCGATGTGGTAGAAGGCGAGGTCGGTGCCTGCCACCCTGCGGCCCTCATCGGCCATCAGGTGGGCAAGGCCCATCTTGTCGGCATCGGTGGTGAGGGTGCCAATGGCCTCGGTGAGGTAGGGCACGTTGCGGTACTCCTCCACCTCATCCTTCACGCTCTGCACCTCCTCGGTGGGCAGGGGTATGTAGGAGGTTTGCAGGTCGGCAACCTTGCCACCAACGACCTTAATGGTCGTGAGGCCCACAAAGCGCAACTTGTTGAGGCCCTGCACCACAGCCACACCACCGGCCTTGCCGGAGTAGGTCTCGTGGGTGTGGCCGCTCACGATGAGGTCGGCCATAGGGAAGGCGGCAGCCACATTGGTGGTATCTCGGTCGAGTCCGCAGTGGGAGAGCACAACCATAACATCGCACTTTCTCCTCAACTCCTTGCCATACTTCTCGGCCGCCCACTCGGGCGAGAAAAACTCGGTGCCCTCAAAGATTGCATCATCCCCATCGGGGTGTCCGCCCGCATAGTTGGTAACAAGTCCGAGGAAGCCAACCTTAACCCCTCCGGCACGCTCTATGACGTAGGGCTTGGGTTGCTGCCAAGGGGTGTCGCCCGTGTTCACGTTGGCCAACACGAGGGGGAATTCGGCATCCTCCACACGCTTTTGGAGCGTGTCGAGGCCCATATCAAATTCGTGGTTACCATAGGTGGCCACATCGTAGCCAAGGCGATTCATCTGCTCAATGATGGGCCTACCGGCGTGGGGTGCCATATCCACAAAGGGGTTGCCTGTCCAGCGGTCGCCTGCGTCCACGAGGAACACACGTGCGGTGTCTTGTGCGTGGGCCTGTCCGATGAGTGTGGCAAGGCGTGGGAGCATATCCACCTTGGAGTGGATGTCGCTGGTGGAGATGATGATGATGTTCTCGGTGCGGGGGGCGCAAGCCGACATCAGCGCACCAACCAACACCAACACGGAGAGAAGAACTTTGTTGCGTTGCATATACAAAAATATCTTACGTTTACGTTAAAAAATCAACTAAATGGACTAAACCATTGGCGAAGATACGTTTTTTTTCGTAACTTTGAAAACCAACAACCATACGAAAGTAGAGAGATTATGAATACATCTGTGAAAGTTGTGTGTGAGAACACCAACACCACCTTGTCGGTGGAGTGGGGTAGCACCCTTGGTGCTTTGGCGCAGAGTGTGCGCACCCCCGAGAGCCTTCCGTTCCTTGCCGCCTATGTGAACAACTCCATACGCGAGTTGGACTACCGCATAGCCGAGCCCGTAACGGTGAAGTTTATCGACATCAGCCACTTTGAGGGCGTGCGTGTCTACCAGCGCACCCTCTTCCTCACCCTCCACAAGGCCGTACACGACCTCTACCCCGACCACCGCTTCCGCATCACGCAGTCGGTGTCGAGGGGGTTCTATTGCGAGATTGAGGGAGTGGAGATTACCCCCGAGGTTATCGGCGCCATCAAGGCCCGAATGGATGCCCTCATTGCCGCCAAACTCCCCATCGTGCGCCACAAACTCCTGCGTGAGGAGGTCATAGACATCTACCGCAACCTCGGCTTTGAGGACAAGGTGGCCATCCTCACCTCACGCCCCAATCTCTACGTTACGGTCTACACGCTTGACGATATGGCGGGCTACTTCTATGGTGCCCTTGCCCCCAACACCTCCTACCTCCACCTCTACGACCTCAAACCATACTACAACGGCATCTACATCGCTGTGCCCTGTCGTACTGCACCCGACACTCTTGAACCGCAGGTGGCGCAGGACAAGATGTTTGACGTCTTTCAGGAGTACAAACATTGGGTGGATGTTATGGGTGTTTCGACCGTGGGCCAACTCAATCGCAAGATTGTGGGTGGCGATGGTAGCGACCTTGTGAAGATTGCCGAGGCCTTCCACGAGAAGAAACTTGCAGGCGTGGCCGACCGTGTGGCCGAGGAGCACACCTCCCGTGGCGCAAAGGTTATCCTTGTGTCGGGTCCCTCCTCCAGCGGCAAAACAACCTTCTCCAAGCGACTCGGCATACAGTTGCGCATCTTGGGGTTGGAGCCCGTGATGATTTCGCTTGACGACTACTTCCTCGATAGGGAAAACACCCCTCGTGATGAGAATGGCGACTACGACTTTGAGACCATTGACGCACTCGACATCGCCACCTTCAACGACCACCTGATGCGCCTGCTTGCGGGCGAGAGTGTGGACATTCCCCGCTACGACTTCATCACCGGTCGCCGCCAGTGGCACGACAACCGCCTCACCCTCGGTCCCCGCTCGGTGTTGGTGGTGGAGGGCATACACGCCCTTAACCCACGCCTTACGGCCGAGGTGCCCGACCACTACAAGTTCAAAATCTACCTCTCCTGCTTCACCTCCATCTCAATGGACGACCTCTCGCGCATCGCCACCACCGACAACCGACTCATACGCCGCATTGTGCGTGATAATGCCTACCGTGGTGCCGATGCCACCAGCACCCTCAAACGCTGGCAGAGTGTGCGCCGAGGCGAGGAGAAACACATCTTCCCCTATCAGGAGAATGCCGATGTGATGTTCAACTCATCGCTCTTCTATGAACTCCCCGTGCTCAAACGCCACATCGTTCCTCTGCTCTACAACGTGCCCGACACGGTGGAGGAGTATGGTGAGGCACAGAGGTTGCTGAAATTCCTCGACAACTTCTGCGAGTTTGACGAAAAGGAGATACCTCCCACCTCTCTACTCAGGGAGTTCATCGGAGGCAGTAGTTTTACCTATTAGCCCCCCCCTTGTAAAACAACAAGAGAGCGGTTTGCCCACGCAAACCGCTCTCTTACTATTTAACAGGTGTGTTTGTCCGATTAGATTACACCCTGCTCCAGCATTGCCTGAGCAACCTTCATAAAGCCTGCAATGTTGGCACCCTTTACGTAGTCCACAGTGCCATCAGCCCTCTGGCCAAAGCGCACACACTGCTCGTGGATGCTCTGCATAATGAAGTGCAGTTTGTCGTCTACCTCCTGTGCCGACCAACTCAAGTGGGCAGCGTTCTGGGTCATCTCCAAGCCCGAAGTGGCAACACCACCGGCGTTCACAGCCTTGCCGGGGGCAAAGAGTATGCCCGCATTCTGGAAAGCGGCAATAGCCTCGGGGGTACAACCCATATTCGACACCTCGCAGCAGCACCAAGTGCCATTGGCAAGGAGTTCTTTGGCATCCTCACCGTTGAGCTCATTCTGGAATGCGCAAGGCAGTGCAATGTCGCACTTCACGCTCCAAGCCTTCTTACCTGCGGTGAACTTGGTGGCCTCGGGGAACTTGGTGTGCATATCCTCCACCTTGTTGCGGTTGGAAGCACGCATCACAAGCATATAGTCAATCATCTCCTTGGTGATACCATCGGGGATTTCGCACACACCATCGGGACCGGAGATGGCAATAACCTTACCACCCAGCTCGGTAGCCTTTGTTGCTGCGCCCCAAGCCACATTACCAAAGCCCGAGAGAGCGATGGTCTTACCCACGATGTTCTTGCCGGCCTTTGCCAACACGTGCTCGGTGAAGTAGAGAGCGCCAAAGCCGGTAGCCTCGGGGCGGAGAATGGAGCCACCCCAATTCTGGCCCTTGCCGGTCAGCACGCCCACGTTGTACTCACGAGCGAGTTTGGTGTACATACCAAACAGGTAGCCAATCTCCCTGCCACCAACGCCAACATCTCCTGCGGGAACATCGGTGTCGCCACCAATGTTGTGCCACAACTCCAGCATAAAGGCTTGGCAGAAGCGCATAATCTCAGCCTCCGATTTACCAACGGGGTCGAAGTCCGAACCACCCTTACCACCACCCATAGGCAGCGTGGTGAGGGCATTCTTGAAAGTCTGCTCAAAGCCGAGGAACTTCAGCATAGAGGGGTTTACTGCCTTGTGGAAACGAAGACCGCCCTTGTAGGGACCGATGGCCGCATTGAACTGAACACGATAACCGAGGTTGGTCTGCACCTCGCCCTTGTCATCCACCCAAGTTACACGGAAGGTGAAGATGCGGTCGGGCTCAACCATACGCTCAACGATTTTGGCTTTCTCAAACTCGGGGTGCTGGTTGTAGACCTCCTCGATGCTCTCGAGCACCTCTTTGACTGCCTGCAAATACTCGCTCTCGCCGGGGTGCTTACGCTCCAACTCGGCCATTAAGTTTTGGACGTTCATAGTTCTGAAATTTGGTTTTAAGTAAATAGTTTTTTATGTTAGGTTTGAATCTCTTGCTCCTTTGGTGGTTTTAATCTTCCCTCAAAAATAGTTATTTTTCTTATAAATTGTAATCTCTTGCGATATTTTTCGTGTTTTTCGGAGCAATTTTGTATCTTTGGCTTGCCAATGGCCCCGAAACGCAACTAACTATCATACGTAACATAAAACTTTCTTCAACGATGGAAAACCTCAAAACCACCCCCTTCACCAAGTACCACATCGCCGCAGGCGCAAAAATGGCCCCCTTTGCGGGCTACAATATGCCCATCGAATTCACAGGTATTAACGCCGAGCACCTTTGGGTGCGTGAGGCTGTGGGCGTCTTTGACGTGAGCCATATGGGCGAAATTTGGGTTAAGGGCCCCAAGGCTGTGGAGTTCTTGCAGCACATCACCACCAACAACGTGGCCGCACTCACCGATGGCAAGGTGCAATACTCCTGTATGCCCAACGGTAAGGGTGGTATTGTGGACGACCTGCTCGTCTATCGTGTGGATGAGCAGACCTACCTCCTTGTGGTGAATGCCGCCAACACCGACAAAGATTGGGCGCACATCTGCGCCGAGGGTGTGGCCTATGGGATGGAGGCCGGCCACGGCAAGCAACTCTACAACGCCTCTGACGAGATTTGCCAACTCGCCATTCAGGGTCCCTTGGCTCTGAAAATGGTGCAGAAGATGTGTGAGGAGCCCATCGAGGATATGCCATACTACACCTTCAAGAAACTGAAGGTGGCAGGTTGCGAGGCCATTCTCTCCACCACCGGCTACACCGGCTCGGGTGGTTGCGAGATTTACATCGCCAACGAAGACGCCGACCGCCTTTGGGAGGAGATATGGCGTGTGGGCGAGGAGTTCGGGCTGAAAAATATCGGTCTGGGCGCACGTGATACCCTCCGCTTGGAAAAAGGCTTCTGCCTCTATGGACACGAGATTGACGACACCACCTCGCCCATTGAGGCAGGCTTGGGGTGGATTACCAAGTTTGTGGATGGCAAGGAGTTCATCGACAGGGAGAAGATGGAGGCCCTCAAAGCCGGAGGCTTGGAGCGTAAACTCGTGGGCTTGAAGTTGATTGATAGGGGTATTCCCCGTGCGGGCTACACCATTGGCGATGCAGATGGTAGGCCCATTGGTAACGTTGTGTCGGGTACAATGTCGCCTTGCTTGAAGGTTGGCATCGGCACCGGCTACGTGCCCAAGGAGTACGCCACGGTGGGCACGGTGCTGACGGTTATCGTGCGTGAAAGACCTCTGAAAGCCGAGGTGGTCAAACTGCCTTTCGTGTAGGGAGTTTAAGGACAACAAGGGCCCGTGAGTGAAGTTGTTTTTTGGGATTGACTGCGCTCCGCTTGTCCATCCCTTGCGCTGCCGCGGGGCAGTGGCACAACAAAATTCAGTAAGCACCGATGTCAAAAGACAGCGGACTTCGTTTTTGTGGTTTAGTTTTTTGCGAGTATACTCGCTTTGTGGGATTGACTGCGCTCCGCTTGTCCATCCCTTGCGCTGCCGCAGGGCAGTTGCACAACACAAAGAGAGCCACATCTCCCTTGCGGGATATGCCTTTTTATGCAGCAAGGGCCCAGTGAGTGAACTCACGGGCCCTTGTGCATAAAAAAACCTCCGCAAATGCGGAGGCTCTCTTTTTGTTGTACTCGGTATGGGATTCGAACCCATGATTTCAAGAATGAGAATCTTGCGTCCTGGACCAGCTAGACGAACCGAGCTCGTTTTTCGTGGTGCAAAGATAAGGCAAAAATCTTTCCCTCCAAAAAAAATCACAAAAAAATTTACTTTTTGGCATTTTTTTTCAAAATCGGCACCAAGGCGACTGGGGCCACTGGGGCAGCTGGGGCCTTAAAGCCCTTAAAGCCCTTAAGGTCCTTAAAGCAAACGGCAGAGGCAGCGCCTTTGGCGCAGAAGAGCGGTAGATGCCAACCGCCTGCCTACAGCAGTCGTGGCAAGACGCAGGCGTTGCCTGTTTTGTATAGTGGGCAGGTCGGTGCGCATCCCAACCTTCGGAAGCCCCGACTTCTTCACGGGTAACGATTTTGTTACCCGGAACAAAGAGGAAGGCCAACAAACTCTCGGGTATCTTTTTTAATACCCGTGCCTTCCAACCACTGCTCCCCCAAGAACTCCTCCCTACAACCTGCGGGCAAGTTTGACCACCATCTCCTCTTTCCACGGTTTGAAGTCGCCCGCAAGGATGTGTTTCCTCGCCTCGCCCACAAGCCACAAGTAGAACGCTACGTTGTGCAGTGAGGCAATCTGGGCGGCCATCATCTCACCCGACACGCTCAAGTGGCGCAGGTAGGCTTTCGAGTAGAGCGTGTCCACAAAACTCTTACCATTGGGGTCTATGGGCGAAAAGTCGTCTTTCCACTTCTCGTTGCGGATGTTGATGATGCCCTCCGAGGTGAAGAGCATACCATTGCGCCCGTTGCGGGTGGGCATCACGCAGTCGAACATATCAACCCCTCGCTCGATGCCCTCCAATATATTTATAGGTGTGCCCACGCCCATAAGGTACCTCGGGCGGTCGGTGGGCAGGATGGCGTTCACCACCTCAATCATCTCATACATCACCGGTGCGGGCTCGCCCACAGCCAAGCCACCAATGGCATAGCCATCGGCATTGAACTGCTTGACAAACTCCGCAGCCGAAGCCCTCAGGTCGGGGTAGGTGCAGCCCTGCACGATGGGGAAGAGCGACTGGTGGTAGCCATACTTGGGTGCCGTTTTTTCATACTGATTGAAGCACCTCTCCAGCCAGCGTTGGGTCATTGCGAGTGAGCGGGCCGCATAGCGGAAGTCGCTCCTACCATCGGGGCACTCGTCAAAGGCCATCATAATGTCGGCACCGATGGTGCGCTCGGTGTCGATGACATTCTCGGGGGTGAAGATGTGTTTGCTGCCGTCAATGTGGCTACTGAAGCGCACGCCCTCCTCGGTAATCTTGCGGCGTGCGGCGAGCGAAAAGACCTGAAAACCACCACTATCGGTAAGCATTGGGCGGTCCCACGTGCTGAACTTGTGCACGCCACCGGCACGCTCGATAATCTCCATACCGGGGCGGAGATAGAGGTGGTAGGTGTTGGCGAGGATGATTTGTGCCTCCACATCATCGCGCAGGTCGCGGTGGAAAATTCCTTTGACCGTGGCGGCGGTGCCCACGGGCATAAATATGGGTGTCTGTATGGTGCCGTGTGCGGTCTCGATGAGGCCTGCACGTGCGCTTGTGGCGAGGTCGGTTTGTTGAAGCGTAAATTTCATAGCGCAAAGATATTGAAATGGAATTGAAAATTGCCAATTTTCAATTCCATTTTGTTATCTTTGCCAAATGTTTGAACGATAAGAGCGATGGAAAGGATGGAGTTTTGGAGCAACTTTGTGGCCGAGGGCTACCTGTGGCAGAGTCTTGTGGGGCTCGGTCTGTTGCTCGTGGCCTTTGCCGTGCAGGCCTATTTCATCGTGGGCCGACTGGGGCGCATAGCCTCCTATCGCAACCCTGCACCTTCGCCCGAGGCCGAGCAGGTGGGCATCAGTGTAATTGTTCCCCTCTTTGAGGCCGACTTCCGTTTTCTCGAAGAGTCGCTACCGGTGCTCCTTGCACAGAGGCACAAGCCCTATGAGGTGGTGCTGGTGAACGTAACCGGCAACGAGGACTTTACCGAGCAAATCAAACTCCTGAAAATAACCAACCCACGTCTTTCGTCTACCATAATGAGGGCCGACCCTCTCTTCCCCATATCCACCAAGATGGCCCTCAATGTGGGCATCAAGGCCGCACGCTACGACCACCTGCTCTTCACCCTGCCCACTTGCACTCCGCGCTCGGAGCGTTGGGCCGAGGTGATGGCACGTGGGTTTGTGGGCCACGATGTGGTCTTGGGTTACACCTCTCTGCAACCCTTCAAGGGGGTGTGGAGTCGCTCGGTGAGGGTGGCAAACCTGTGCCTCTCGGCGGGGTGGATAGCAGATGCTGTGGCAGGGGCTCCTTGGCGTGGTGAACTCTCCAACTTGGGCTTCACCAAGAGTATCTACTATGGCGCACGAGGCTTCAACCACCTCAATCTCAACAGTGGCGAAGACGACCTCTTTGTGTCGAAGATTGCCACACGTGAGAACACCTCACTTGTGCTCGGTGGGCCCGCCACGATGACACGGCGAGTGTGGGGAGGCTATGGCTGGTGGAAGGAGCAGAGGCTTGCCCACGCACCGCTCCACCGCCACTACTCGGCACGCATCAAGTGGCTCCGAGGTGTGGAACTTTGGAGCAGGGCTCTGTTTGTGCTCTCGGTGGTGGGTGTGGCACTCTTGTTGCCACCCGTGGCAGGGTATGTGGCCCTCGGTATGTGGGTGGTTAGGGAGGTAGCCGCAATGTTGGTGGCATTGCGCACCGCCCGCAGGCTCTCCGAGAGGTGTTCGTTGGCGGTCTATCCGCTCTACGACCTTGTGGCTCCCGCCATTGAGTTGGCTCTCTATGTGAAACGAATTTTTGCCCCGAAGTACACGTGGAAATCGAAAAGTACATAATCCTCTCCGATGCACAACTTGTAACCTTTGCGCTCGATGGCGACTCGGTGGCCTTTGAAACACTCTTCAAACGCTATCGCGATGGCATCTACAACGTCTGCTTGCAGCGCACGGGGGGTAATGTGGATGACGCCTTGGACCTGATGCAGGAGACCTTTGTGAAGGTCTATGTCAATCTCGCCAAGTACGATTCAAGGTTTACCTTCGGGCAGTGGATATACACCATAGCACGCAACAACTTCATTGACTATGTGCGCCGCCGTAGGGACGACCTCTCGCTTGACTCGCTGCCCCGCAGTTCCTCGCCCTTGTCGCCGGTGGATGGCGACCAGACTCCCGAGGAGCGCATCATCAGCGAGCAGCACTCGGTGCAGGTGGAGGGTTGTATGGCCGCCCTGCCGGAGAAGTATCGCCAAATGGTGGAGATGCGCTTTGTGCGTGAACTCTCCTACGAGGAGATAGCCACGCAGTTGGGGCTCCCGCTGGGCACCGTCAAGACACAAATACACCGTGCCCGCGAAAGACTTTGCAAACTCATAGGAGAGAGCTAATGGAATTCAAAATTCAAAATTGAAAATTCAAAATTAAGGGCCTTAAGGGCTTTAAGGGCTTTAAGGACATTAAGGGCTGAATAAATAGAACTGAACAAGAATGAGCGAAAATAGACCCAAACAAGCGGCTACGGGCCGCAATAGGAGCACCAAAGTTGGTGCAAGCACAACACGCAATACCTCCTCCGCACGCAAGCCAAAGGCCGAACAGAGTGTGGCACGTGCGTTGGGGCGCAATGTGGTGGTGGCAGTGAGCCTGCTGGTGATTGTGCTCTTTGTGGCCAACATACTGCTGGCCATCATCACACGACACGGTAGCAACAAAGATGTGCCCAACTTTGTGGGCAGCAACCTCGAGCAGGCCGAAGGATTGGCTCGCAAGGGTAGGCTCCAAATCATTGTGAACGACTCGCTCTATGTGCCGATGTATGCAGGTGGTGTAATCCTCGAGCAGAGGCCCTCGGCAGGCAAAGACAAAGTCAAGAGCGGCCGCAAAATCTACGTTACCATCAACGCATCCAAGCAGAAATCGGTGGAGGTGCCCTACGTTGCGGGCTACTCGCTCCGTCAGGCCAAGAGCAACCTGCTTGCCGCAGGTTTGGAAATTGACCGCTTGGAGTATGTGAACGACATAGCCAACAACTATGTGCTCGACCAAAAGTTCCGTGGCGAGCCAATGAAAGCCGACTCGGCAGTGCTGGCACCCATAGGCTCCAAAATCACTCTCGTGGTGGGGCGTAGCGGCAACCATTCCGAGCCCGTGCCCGACCTTATGGGGATGACTCTCCGTGAGGCCAAAAATATGCTTTGGGACCACGGCTTCAACCTCGGTGAGGTGGAGTTTGAGGGCGCACTCGATATGGCCGCACAAAACGCCGCAAGGGTCTATCAGCAGCACCCACTGCCCGAAACCGAAGGTCGTATGGGGCGCAGTGTGTCGCTGTGGCTCAAGGCGATAGAGCAGTAAGGCAGAGAATGGGAATTTAAGGACTTTAAGGGCGTTAAGGACATTAAGGGCATTAAGGGCATTAAGGGCTTTAAGGACATTAGGGCTAATAGGATAATAATAGGGCAGGATGAAATCACACGCTTTCGACAACTACACACCCCCACCACGCGACCCCGATAGTGAGGATGGCGAAGAACTCTATGAACACTTCGCACTCACCGTGGACAAGGGGCAGTCGCTGATGCGCATAGACCGCTATTTGGCCACCCATATGGAGGCCTGCTCACGTAGTCGCATCCAAGCCGCCGCCGATTGTGGCAATATCCTCGTGGATGGCAAGCCTGTCAAGTCCAGTTACAAGGTCAAGCCCCTCGAGCGCATCTCCATCGTTATGCCCTATCCCAAGAGGGATACAACACTCGTTCCGCAGGACATCCCCATAGAAATCGTACACGAAGACGAGCACCTCCTGTTGGTAAACAAGAGGGCCGGTATGGTTGTGCACCCCGGACACGGCAACTGGGACGGCACGCTTGTGAATGCACTCGCCTACCATCTGCAAGGCACCGAACTCTTCAAGGATGGCTCGGGCGACATCCGTGCGGGCCTCGTGCACCGCATCGACAAGAATACCTCCGGACTCCTTGTGGTGGCCAAAACCGAGTATGCACACGCATTCCTCGCACACCAATTCTTTGAGCACACCATCACACGCCGCTATTTGGCTCTTGTGTGGGGCAACTTTGAGGAAGACGAGGGCACTGTGGTGGCACACGTGGGGCGCAGCAAGAGCGACCCGATGAATATGGCCGCCTATCCCAATGGCGACTACGGTAAGCACGCCGTAACGCACTACAAGGTCCTCCGCCGCTATGGTTATGTTACCCTCATAGAGTGCCGACTCGAAACGGGCCGCACGCACCAAATCCGTGTACATATGCAACACATCGGCCACCCCCTCTTCAACGATGAACGTTATGGGGGCGACCGAATACTGAAAGGCACCACTTTTAGCAAATACAAGCAGTTTGTGGAGAACTGCTTTGAACTTATGCCCCGCCACGCACTGCACGCACGTTGCTTGGGCTTCATCCACCCCGCCACCAAGCAGGAGGTCTACTTTGATTCCGAACTTCCGGCCGACTTCCGCGCAGTGCTTGACAAGTGGGACTCCTACACCTCCGCCAACACACTCGAAGAGTAACCTCTGCCGTCAGCCATCCACCCCAAGCACCACCCATAGGCAATAGGCTTCTTGCGGTGGAGTGTTAATGTGGGGGGCTCCGGTTGAAGGCTTTTCCTATTTTGCAAGAAGCATAAAGCCCCAGCCTGCGAGTTCCACAACATCGCCGGCCTTGATGGTTTTGGCCTTGCCACAAGCGCACTTGTAGTCGCCGGCCTCGGCCTCGGTGAGAGTAACGGTGGTGGGCTCTGCCGAGAAGTTGAACAAGCACAAAACGGTGTTATCCTCCTTCTGGCGGGTGAAAGCCAAGACATTCTCGCCCACGCCCTCAACAAACTCTACGGGGGCTACATTCTCGCCCGCAGCCAAAGCCTTGTTGGCGTGGCGGAACGAGCAAAGGGTGCGGTAGAAGTTGCGATACTCCTTGCCATACTCCAAATCGACAAGCTCCACCACGGAGTCCTTCTCGAAGAACTGCAAGCGGCGGTTCAGAGCAATCTCCTGACCTGTGTAGATGAGGGGTTGCGACTTGGGCAGCACAAAGGTAAGGGCTGCAAACGCCTTGTGGGCATCGCCCATACGCTCAAACTCGGTGCCTGCCCACGAGTTCTCATCGTGGTTGGAGGTGAACATCAGGCGCATTGCAGGTGCGGGGTACTTCTCGTCATCGCGAACAAGGTACTCCTTGAGGTCCTTAACGCTCTTGGCGTTGGTCTTGATGGTGCCATCGCCGGCCACGTTCTTGGTCTCGCTACCACCCTTGGCCATAGCGTTGAAGATGTGGTGGAGTTCCCAAGCGTAGGTGGCATCAAAGCCGGCCTCGTGTAGCCAACTCTCCTCGCCCTCGGCCAAGAGGTAAACATCGGGGTTAATCTTGCGCACTTCCTCCCAAGCGCCCTTCCAGAAGTCGGCGGGCACGTTCATTGCAACATCGCAACGATAGCCATCAACGCCCTTCTCAATCCAGAACTTCAGAGCGTCAAGCATTGCCGCACGCATATCCTCGTTCTTATAGTTGAGTTTTGCAATGTCGGTCCAGTCGTACTCCACAATGGGGAGGCTAGTCTTCTCGTCCATCACATACCAATCCTTGTGGCCCTCTTTCCACCAGTTGGCATCGCGCGAGGTGTGGTTGGCAACCCAGTCGATGATAACTTTAAGGCCGAGGTCGTGAGCAGTGGCAACGAAGTGGTCGAAATCCTCCATTGTGCCAAACTCGGGGTTGATGGCCTTGTAGTCAATGATGGAGTAGTAGGAGCCAAGGGTACCCTTGCGGCTCTCCACACCAATGGGGCTGATGGGCATAAGCCACACGATGTCCACACCCATTGCTTTGAGTTCGGGCAGGTATGCCTCCGCAGCAGCAAAGGTGCCCTCTTCGGTGGCCTGACGAACATTGAGCTCATAGACAACAGAATTAAATTTGTCAAAAGCCTGTGCGCTTTCGTTGTTGCAGCCGGTGCAACCCATCAACAAAGTCGCAATGAGAGCGACCAATGTAAACAATTTCTTCATAGTGATGATTTATTCTCGGTTATAGATTTTCACTCGTTCACAATAACATATCCGTAGGCGGGAATGTTGATGCTGAGGTTACCGCCTGCAAGAGTGGCCTCGCCACCCTCGGCAGAGAGTGCTACCTCGACACTCGTGGCCTCAACCATTGCGGGCATTGCGACCTCCACAGTGTGCGCCTCGGGGCGTATGTTGAGAGCAACCACCACCCACTGGCCCATATAGTGGCGCAGGAAGACAAATACGTCATCGTTCACATAGAGAGTGCGATAGTCGCCATACATCAGCGGCATAGATGCACGGCGGTACTTAAACATAGCCTTGGTGGCAGCAAGTTCCTTCTGCTGGAACTCGTTGTAGCCCTCAAACTCCATCATATAGCGGTTGTCGGGGTCGTTGGCTCCGGGGATGCCATACTCATCGCCCTGATAGACACAAGGAACACCCGGCACCGTGGAGATGATAGCCTTCATCAGCGACAAGCGGGCATAGCCCTTTACGTTGTCGCCCACGCCAACCTTGCGGTGCCAACCCTCGGCCTTGTCATCGGGGCACCACAGCGACATATCGCCACCCGCCAACGACAAGAAGCGAGGCTTGTCGTGGTTACCGGTGATGTTACCCATAGTGTGGTGCGAGCCATAGGCGGCCTCGGCCTCCTCAACAGCACCGGCAATATCGCGCATCGAGCGACTCTCATCAACGATAACATCGCGAGAGGTGTGGTAGAGGTTGAAGTCGAACTGGGCGTCAATCATCCCACTCTTCACATAGGAGCCAATGAGTTCCACATCGCCATAGGTCTCGCCAATCTGCCACAGTTGTCGCTCCGGCATAGAGGACTTCATCTTGTGGGTGAGCATACGCCAATAGTTCAGAGGAATGTGTTTGCAAGCATCGTGGCGGAAGCCATCGAAGTCGAACTTGCGCACCCAGTAGAGAGCCGAGTCGGTCATAGGTTGGCACACCTCCTCGCGGCGAGTGTCGAGGGTGGGGATGTGCTCGTCAAACCAAGTGGTAAGGCGTGTTTCGCCATCCCACAGGCCAATATTCTTGCGCCCATCGGGCAACATAAGGTCGGTGGTCCAGTCGGGGTGCTCTTTCAGCACGGGGGAGTTGATATGGAGGTGGTTGGCCACATAGTCGAGAATTACGTTCATATCGCCCTTGTGAGCCTCGGCAAGCATTGTGCGAAGTTCCTCATCGGTGCCGAAACGCTTGTCAATAACGGTGCTGAAGATGGGCCAATAGCCGTGGTAGCCGGAGAACTTGGTGTCGGGGTTGCGGTTTTGGCCCCACGCATCGTAGGGGTTTTGGGTGATGGGCGAAATCCAAATGGTGGTGATACCGAGGTCGGTAAAGAAGCCCTCCTCAATCTTCTGGGTGATGCCCACAATGTCGCCACCCTGATAGTCCACTTTGTCCAACACCTCGGGCGAGTTGATTTTCCAGTCGTTTGCGGTGGTGCCGTTCTTGAAGCGGTCAATCATCAGCGAGTAGAGAATTTGCGACTGGAAGTCCTGACGGCGAATATCCTTTGCATCCACCACCACCTTGCCATACTCCAAGGGCAAAAGCACATCGTTGAAACGCCCCTCGGCCGATGCTGCAAAAATGCGTACCACAGAACGCTGGTGTTTCTTGGCCACACTCGGAATGGTAACCTCAATGGTGTTGCCATCTATCCTAACATCGCCGATAACCTCGTTTTGCCACATTGCCACGGCCTCGGTTACGGGCTTGGAGGCAACAATGGTGATGGTCCCCCTTTTGGCCTTGGTTGAGGACATATAACTACCCTCGGTGTCGCGCTCGCCACCGAGTACAACGATTGAGAGTTTGTTCCAGTCGTGCCACACGTCAATAGTCGAAACGAGTGGCCCGCCCTGTGCGGTGATTTTAAACTGATCCAAATTGTCGGTAAGGGGAGTCAGTTGAAGACGCTCGTCGCCACAAGCGAGAGTTGTTGCACCCTCCCACTGGGGATAGTAGTCTGTCAGGAAGTGGGTTGTGGTGCCCTGCTTGACGGTAAGGGGAATTACCGCAGAGCCATTGCCGAGTGCGAACTCTTGGGCTGGTGTGCATTGCACAAAGAGTAGTGCCGAAAGTAGCGACACGGTGGCCGCTGTCAACAGGTTAAATAGTGGTTTTAGTTTCATATTGTTGTTCCTTTACGCTATTTATGTTCACACATAGGTAGGCAAAGGTACAAATTAAAAAGTAAATCAACCACATATTGTTGAAAAACTCACGCTTCTCGCTTCCTCCCCAATTTCACCATTGCCTTCGGTCTTGCGACAAAAAAAGGAACAGAATGACATATTCTGCTCCTTTTTCGTGGTCATTTTTTGTCTGTTGTGGTGTTGCCCTGCGCTCCTATCTCTTTTGTGGAACAATGCAAACACTCAGCCTGCTGTCGGCTCCGTGCCACATATTCTCCACCGTAAAGTTCATTGTGTCGCCTTTAATCATAAGGTTCTGCTGCGACATCGGCGAGAGGGTAATCTCTCGCTGGCCCTCGGCTTTGAGCACAAAGGGGAGCGAAGAGTTGTTCACAAGCCTTATGAGTTTTTTGCCATCGGGCCTGTCGAGGATATCCTCGGCACTCACACAAGCCTCAAAGAGTGCTTTCAGGAGCGACTCCTCGCCTGCCATTGTACCAAACGAGTAGGCTATGGTGCGGCGCTCAGCGAGCGCTTCACGCACACCCTCTTCCGTACACTCATTGGCCAAAATCATCGTAAAGTTGCGGATTTGTCCGTTGAGATAGAAGTCTGCCGTGGTGTTGTGGATGTCGGTGCTGGAAGCCATAAAGAACCCATATTTTTTGGCCCTATCAATAGCCTTGGGATAGAACTCGTTGGTGTTCATAATCTCGATGCCATCAATGAGCCCTTTTTCGTAGACCCTCTGCTCAAACTCGTGCATCTCCAAACTCTCTCGTTTCCACCCGGGGTGGTTGTGCATAATGATGGCTCCTTGTGCGCGAGCGTTGAGGATTGATTTTTCGGGGTCGTCATCGTAGATGGTATTGTTGTTTTTGGTGAAGAGGGCATTGAAGTGTCCGTAGAGTTCGGGCCTGCGGGTAACTTCGATGCCTCGGATAACCATAATACCATAGTAGTTCAGACTCTTTTGCAGTCCATAGAAGGGTGCGTTGAGGTCCACTTTGATGCCATTTTCATCGGCAATGGTCTTGCTTATGGCATAGTTCACCGGCTTGGTACCTTTGGGCACATAACCGCGCAAGAACTTAATCATATCGGGCTCAAACTTGCGCCATTCGAGGTGGTCAGTGATGGCCAAAATATCGAGTCCGTCCATCCACGCCTCTCGGATGCGCATATCGGGCGAGAGGTGTCCATCGGAGAAGAACGTGTGGGTGTGGAGGTCGGCTTTGAAGACCTTGTAACCATTGACATCGGGAATCACAATATTACGGCGCTCCACGGGGGTGCAGGCGGTGTGATGCAGGATGTCGGGGTTGATGTTGTCCTGATAGTAGAGTTGTGCGCTTGCACCTTGGCAGAGAGCCACCACTCCGAGAAGTACCAATAGTATTTTCTTCATAAGGATAGGTTTTGTGTGGTTTTATGTTTGACAATGGTGGTAACCTTGTGTGTTACCACCATTGCCTGCAATGCTTTGCGTTATGCGTTCCTACTCCCTACCGAGGGCCTGCCAACGCAGGAGGCCTTCCAAGAAGTAGTAGTCGGCATAGGTCAGAGGAACATCCACCTCGCCACCTGCGGGCTTGTGGCCCACGCCGTGGCGGAGAATGAAGTTGTTGTTGGTGCCGGGCTGTGCGAGATACTCATCGGAGGCGAGTGTGCGCAACTGCCTTTCGGCCACGGCGAGATAGGCCTCACTACGCTCGGGCACGAAACCGCTCAACTCGATGAGAGCCGAAGCCATAATGGCACCTGCCGAAGCATCTTGGAGGTCGTTGGGGATGTCGTGCGAGTTGAAATCCCAGTAGGGGATGCCGTCCTCGGGGAGATAGGGCAGAATCATCTCGGCCACCTTTGTTGCCTGCTCGAGGTAGGCTTGCTCTCCGGTCATACGATGCATCATTGTGAAGCCATAGAGTGCCCAAGCCTGACCACGAGCCCACCTCGACTCATCGGCGAAACCTTGCACTGTTTGTTTCTTGTTGATGCTACCATCTTTGGGATTGTAGTCCACGAGGTGATAGGTGCTGTAGTCGCTGCGGAAGTGGTTTTTCATTGTGGTATTGGCGTGGGTTTTGGCAACGTGTTTGAGTTGCTCATCGCCATCACGATTGGCCACCCACATAATGAGTTCGAGGTTCATCATATTGTCGATGATAACGGGGAAGTCCCACAGCTCTTTTTTGAAGTCCCAACTACGGAGCGAGCCGATGGTGGGGTTGAAACGGCTTGCGAGCGACTTTGCGCCATTGCGGAGCACGGGGACATAGTCCTCGTTGCCGGTCAGACGGTAGCCGTTGCCATAGCTGCAAAAGAGTTGGAAGCCCACATCGTGGTCGGTAGTTACCCACTGCAGGGGGTCGAGTTTGAGTGTGTGCTTTTCGGCCAGAGCCTTGATTTCCGCATCTTTGGTGTACTCATAGATGTACCACATCGAGCCGGGGTAGAAGCCGCTGCACCACCAGTAGATGTCGGTGTGTACGAAACGGTTGCGCTCGAAAGTTCGGGGACAACGTCCCTCGGGAAGAGCGGCGTCCATATTTTTGCAATGTGCGGCAGCCACCTCCATCACCTCTTTGGTGATTTGCTCCATACTCTTCTCCCCGCTTTGCGTCCCCACACAAGAGATGGACGCAAGCGAGAAGATAGCCAGAGCGGTGATAAATAGTTTTTTCATCGCTTTAATACGTTATTTAACAACTTGAATGCATACTTGCACCTCATCCGCGGCTTTGAAGTTTCCTTCCCAACCGATGATGGTATATCCCTCATACTCACCAGTAAGTTCCTTCTTGAAGGTGGTAAGTGTCAATGGGGCTGATGATGTATTCAGAGTCATTTTGGTCCCATTTACTGTGCAAGAATTGGTAATTGCCTTAATCTCTTGGTTTGTGATGGTACCACAAGAACTTGTCAACTTAAAGTTTGTTTTGCTTTGGGTAACGGTGATTCCTTCGGGAACAACGACTTGCCAACGATAGGTACAATCCTTGATAACAGTAAACCTGTCATAAATATTCACAGCACCATTGGGTGCACCACTGGTTGTAGAGAATTGATATTGACGTGAACTGTAATACTTCTCGCCAACGCCGACGTGAGCTCCACTTGCAGAGTTGTCGCTATTTACTGCATACAAAGTCCACTTACTGCCTTGGAAGGTTGGAGCACCATCCAAGAAGGCTTTACCTTGAGTATCACCATTGGAAAGAGTTGTGGCATCTTGATTCCTGAAATTGGGAATATTGTGTGCAAGACTTGTATAGCGGAAAATATCCCACCTCTTGGAGCCTTTGTTGGTGTAGTCATAAAACTCCTCACCAGCCTCGCTTGCATATTTGGCAGCATCGCCACCTCCGAGGTCGCACACCAAACGCACTCCTTTTTTGTCCAACACAAATGAACCACCATCTTGCTGACCATTGTGGGTCTTGGGACGACCACCTTTGGCTGCAAGGTAGAGTTTGTGTGTTGCATTGGTGGCAAATGCCACAGGTGTATCCAACTGACTATCGCCATTGTTTGCATACCAGAAGGTTGCAGCGGGAGCAGCGGGAGTGGCGGTTGCCTGACTTGCATCCATCAGAGCAAATATGGTGGGCAGCAGGCGGAATTCGCTGAAACTCTCCTTGTAGGCACCCTTGTCATAGAGTTGCTTCTCGTTGTAGAGCAAATCCACGTTGCTCTCCTTGCGAGCAAAGAACCAGTTGGGCAACTTGGGCTCCCATTCCTCTTGTGCATCGCCATAGTTGAATACCTTACCCGAGGTACCAATCATAAAGAGAGCCCACTCGGCACTCTTGGCGAAACCTGCATTTGCGGCATAGAGGCCACCATCCGATTCAAAGATTTTCTCCAAGGCGGTGATGAGGATGGCCTCATAGGTGGTCGAGTGTGCCCAGTGGTCGTAGCCTTCACCATAACCGCCCAATCCGTCTTTACCGTAGGGCACAAAGCCACTTGCAAGGTTGTCAGCCACAGCACCATCAACGAGGGCAGCGGCAGCAGCCTTCCCCTTCTCGTAGGTGGCCAAACCAGCCAACACGGCAGCCGAGTTGCAGATGGCATTGGTGGAGTTGTTGGTGGTGGAGGTGAGGGTGGCGGCGTTGGTGGTCAGTGCCTCCAAAGCAGCCTCACGAGTGGTGGCATTCAGGTCGTAGTGCAACCAGTCGTAGCCCAAAGCCACTGCGGTGGTCAGTTCGGCCACATCAATAATCCAGTTCTCGCCATTCCAATCGGTCCAACCACACACAGCGTTGATGTCCTTCTCGGCCTGAATGAGATACTCGGCCTTATTGGTCATTCGGTAGCCATAGGAGAGGAACAAAATACGCTCCAAAGCCTTCTCGCTGACGGCGGTCAAACGATTATAAACTAAAGCCTTGCTCAAATCGCCCTCGCCCAAAATCTCCTCGCAACGAGCCAAAATGGTCTCGTGGAATTGTTTGGCCACAGCATTGGTCTGCACGGTGGTTTTCAGGGTTTTGAGGTCGTCTGCGTTGATGAGCAAGCGGGGGTGAGCCGCAGCCTCCAATTTGGCATAGTCGAAGGTGCCGGTGGGGGTAGCCGAAGTGTCATCGGCACTCTCGCCTGCGAGCCCGTCAATGGCAATCACTGCTTGGCTGCCTGCGGGCAGACCTGCTGCGGGCACAGCCTTCTTGAAAATCTCCTCGCCATTGAGCACAATGGCCAAGGTCTTGCCTGCGTGGCCCGGGGTAACGGGCACATAGAGGGTGGTTGCGGTGGTCGAAATCACCTCGGGGCCCTCCACAACCGTGGTGTTGCTACCGCTACTGAGAGTGAGCGCACCGTTGGTGAGGTTCAGAGTGCCCTCGCCATTGATTTTCTCTCCCTCCTCGGCAACAATCTCCAAACTCTCCACAGCCAGAGTGCCATCAGCAGTCGAAAGGCGCACCTCCAACACTGCCAATGCGTGGGCGAAACTCAGTCCCAAGTTCTCAACCTTTGCACTGGTGGCCGAAGCATAGAGCAGGTCGGCAGCAGCAGCCTCGGCCAACGAACCATCGGTGGTGGCAGGCACCGCAAAGGGTACTGCATCCACAGTGGCAGCCTCGGCAGCGTAGGGATAGTAGGCATAGAAAGTGTGCTCGCTACTCTCGTCTTTCCACGAGATGGGCGAAGTGGAGGTAAAGTGTACCTGTGCGCCCTCCTCGGCGGGAGTGTAGAGAACATTGGCACTCTCGGTGAGAGTCTCGAAGATACCGATTTGGTCGGCACTCTTCCAAGTGGTGGCCAACACGCCACCATTTTCGGCATTGGGTGTGAGCAGAGTGCGTGAGCAGTCGGTTGCCACGCCCTCAAACACCACCGCACCGGCGGGGAGATTGGTCTCGGGACCAATCTCCTCTGCGGGTTCGTTTACGCAGGCGAAAGCCACCATTGCGGCTCCCAACACTGCTATGTATTTCACAAACTTTTTCATTGCAATATATAAGTTTTATCGGGTTAGTTGCTCTTTGGACCTATTTCTCGGGGAAGGAAACGTGGAGTTTAACCTCATCGCCCTGTACAAAGTTACCCTCGAAACCAATCACGTGGTAGCCCTCAAACTCGCCGGTCAGAGGCTCAACAAAGGCAACCATTTTGGGATTGTCGTTGGTATTAACCTTCATCTGCTCGCCATTGAGGTAGCAGTTCTTGGTGGTCAGTTTCAGACGGCGGCTGGTGCCATCGGGCATAGTGAGTTTAACGTTGGTAATACCCATTGCCTGAACGACAATCTCCTTGGGAACAACACACTGCCAACGGTAGGTGCAATCTTTTAGCACGTCAAACTTCTCCCAGATGCTCAACTGGCCGGCAGCATTAAACTGGAAGTCGCGCTCCAAAGGCCTTGTGGCATCATCAATGCGGCTCACATAGGGAGCAGCATTGTCGCTATTGACGCCACCCATATTCCAACGAGTGTAGTTCTTGCCGTTCGCACCCCAAGGACTGTCGGCCCATTCGGTGTTGAGGGTGGTCATACCATCGGTGCCAGCAATGGGCTTGGTGGTTGCGCCAACCTCATAGAAGTTGGGCACGTTGTGGGCCAAGTTGCTGTATGCCCAAGCGGAGGTCCACCTTGCCGAGCCGGTAGAGTAGTTGTGGTAGTCGGCACCGGCAGCCTCGGCATAGGCAGCCTCGTTGCCTGCGCCCAAGTCGGTTACAAGGCGCACACCCTTGAAGTCATACACAAACGAGCCGTTGTCTTGGTGGCCGTTGTAGCCGTTGGCAGAGCCACCCTTCATAGCGTAGTAGGAATCAACGCCCTCGCCGGTGGAGAACACTGCAACGAAAGCCATACCATCGGCAGCCTCGCCATTGTTGTCGCAATACCAGTAGTGGCTGGTGGGGGCAGCAGGAATCTTGGTTGCCTGTGCGGGGTCCATCAGTGCAAAAATTGCGGGCAACAAGCGGTACTCGCTGAAACGGCCCTTGTAGGAGACGCCATCGTTGTAGAGTTTCTTCTCAACGTGGAGATACTTGGTGTCGTTCTCCTTGCGAGCGAAGAACCAGTTGGCCAGTTTGGGCTCGGCCTTCTCCTGTGCGTTGCCATAGTTGAACACATTGCCCGAGGTACCAACCATAAAGAGAGCCCACTCGGCACTCTTAACAAACGACTCGCTGGTAGCATACAAACCACCATCGTTGGCAAACACGGCCTCCAATGCGCTAATCAACATAGCCTCATAGGTGGTGGCGTGTGCCCAGATGTCGTAGCCCTCAACGTAGGCACCTGCGTGGCCATAGGGTACAAAACCGCCCTTCTTGTTGGCAGCCACTGCATCGTCAAGCAGTTTTGCTGCGGTAGCCTTGCTACCATTGTCATACATCGCCAGTGCAGCCAAACCGGCAGCAGCGTTGCAGATGGCATTGGTGGAGTTCTCTGCCTCGGTAACGAGTGCAGGAGCGTGTGCTTTCAGTGCAGCCAAAGCAGCCGTGCGGGTTGCCTCGCTAAGGTTGTCGTAGAGCCAGTCGTAGCCCAAAGCCACAGCAGCGGTAAGTTCGGCAGCATCAATAGCATAGTTCTCGCCATTCCAATCGGTCCAACCACACACAGCATTGATGTCCTTCTCGGCCTGAGTGAGATACTCGGCTTTCTGGGTGGTACGGTAGCCATAGGAGAGGAAGAAAATGCGCTCCAAGGCCTTCTCAGCCACGGTGGTCAGGCGTTTGTTCACCAAATCGTTGGCAAGGTCGCCCTCAGTGAGAATTTCATCGCAACGCTCTATGATGCTGGTGTTGAAAATCTTTGCAGCAGGATTGCTGGCCAAAGCACCCGATTGGAGTGCAGTCATTGCCTCGGCAGAGATGAGCACGCGAGGGTGAGCAACTGCATCGAGTTTGGTGTAGTCAAACGAGCCCGTAGGAGTTGCCTCGCTGTCGGGTTCGGGTGTGGGTTTGTCGGGGTCGGGGGTAGGCTTAACCTCTTCCTGATTGGGGTCTTGGGAGTCTTTAATCTCGGGGTCCTCGCAGGAGACCATTGTTAAAGCGGCCAAAAGTGTAGCGGCAAAAACTGCAATTTTTTTCATACTATTGTTCGTTTTTTTTAGATTAGTTTTTTTTGTTACAAAGTCTCCCAGCCCTCAAAGAGAAGGTACTCATCCACCTCGCTAAGGCTGGTTGCGATACCTGCCGATACCGAGATTTCCTCAATCTCCACGGCAGGCGGTGCGTACAAAGTTTTCTGTTTCATAGTTAATAATATGTTTGTAAGAATAAATGTTAGTACCTATTCTTGGAGAAGATAACCGACACATTCATTGTCTCCTCTGGAGCAAGTTGCAACTCATAAGCAACGATTGAGATGCCGGTGTTGGGCTCATCCCACGAATTGGGGCCTTGGGCCGGATAGGTCATCAGTGTAAGTTTCTTCGAGGGGTCCAAAGTACCCTTGTCGTGGTTGATTTTGAATGTGAGGTAGAGTGTCTGACCTGCCTGTTCGAGTTTGACGTGTGTGTCGTCTTCGATGGTAACCGTTGAGGGGGTAACCATAGTCCAACGCACTGTGGGGTTCTTACCCGGGCAAGCGGTCATCCAGTCGGTAACCATCATATCCTCGTTGTTGTTGATGAACTCGGCAACCCTTGTGGGCGAGTCATACTGCGGGAAGTTCTTGTTGGTTGCAACATCGTGGTCGTTACCATTGTAGTTGTAGCCATACATAGTGAACTTACCTCCGAGTTGGCCCGGATTGTCGTCAAACCACTGTGGAACGATGAAGGCCTTGCTGGTACAGTTGTGCTTGGTGCCGTTGATGGTGATGACGTTGTGTCCGAAGTTGTTCAGACGGAAGACATCCCACCTTCTGGAGGTTTTGGTCATATCCCACAACTGTCCACCAATGGCAGCGTTGGTGTCGCCATAGGTAGGTCTGCCGAGGTCCATAGCCCACCTCACGCCATAGGCGTCATAGACGAAACTACCTCCGTCCAAGTGGGCGTGGGTGCGGTTGGAACGACCGCCCACAATGCCGAGGAACTTGTCGCTCTCCGACATTGTCCAGTCGGTGTGGATAATCACCTGAGGAACACCGGTGTTGCTGTCGCCATCGGGTGCCCACCAGAGTTGTTTGGTGGGTTTTACGGGCTCACTCTTGACGTGGTCGAAGTTCATCATTGCAAACAGGGTGGCCAACAGACGGCCCTCGTCAAGTTCATCGCAGTATTTGCGTTCTTTGATGAGCATCTTCTCCACAAAGAGCAGCGAGGGGTCGTTTTGCTTTTTGGCAAAGTACCACATAGGGAACTTACCCATCCACTCCTCATCGGCATCGGCATAGTTGAACGCCTTGCGCGAGGGACCCAACATATGGAGCATCCACTCGGCTGTTTTCTGGAAGCCTTGGCTGTGGGAGTACAGACCTGCTGCATCATCGCCGAAGATTTTCTCCAACGCACACATCATCAGCACCTGATAGGTGGTACCATAGCCCCAATAGAGATAGCCTTCGTTGTAGGCACCGCTGTCGCCATAGGCTGTGTAGCCATATTGTTTGTTGCTGGCGAGGCTCTGCTCAATCATCTCCACAGCACGAGCCTTGTCTTTCTCATACATAGCAAGGGCGGCGATAATCATACCTCCGTTGCAGACCTGATTCCAGTTGGCTTTGTTTTTGAGGAACGACTGCCCTTTGGTTTTGCTGAAAGCATACTCCTCAATTTTGCGGCGTGCGAGTTCTCGGGTGGTAGGTTTGAGGTCATTGTAGAGCCAGTCCAAGCCGATTGCCACACCGGTTGCCATCTCGGCCACATCGAGGAAGTGGTCGTGGTGCCAATCCTGAAACTCACACACGTTGTTGATGAGCCTCTCGGCCTTGGCCAAGTAGGCGTAGTTACCCGTCATACGATAGGCATAGGCGAGTTGGGTGATGCGAGTGAGGGCATTACGCGACACATTGAGAATACTGCCGCCCGAAATGGTGTACTTCAAGTCCGTATAGCCGACATACTTGTCGCATCGCTCCAAGATGGTCTCGTGAACATACTTTGTGAAGTCGGTGGAGAGCACCTTCTCTTTGAGTTCTGCCCAATCGGCCTCGGTGTAGAGAATACGTGGGTGAGGCGCAGCATCGAGTTTGGAGTAGTCAAGTGAGCCCTTCGGGGTTGCCGAAGTGTCATCGGGAGTCTCCACCCCCGTGTTGGTGCCACCTGTGTTGGTGCCACCCTGCTCCACATCAGGGTTGGGTTTTGGTTTAGGCTTTGGTACAGGCTCAACATCCTCACCACAAGCCCACAAACTTGCCGACAGCAAGAAAGTGAGTAACCAAGTTGTCATTCGTTTGATTTTCATAGCCTTTTATGAGTTTATTTGACTTCTTTCAGTGTTACCTTTACCTTCACCGACTCTCCCGCAGGCACTTTGTAGTCGAACACAATACGACAAGTGCCCGTGTTGGCATAGTCGAAGTGGTTGGGCGACACATTGTCCCACACGTGCAGGTTTACCTCCACGGGGGCATCAACCTTCACCTCCATCCTCTTTCCATCGGCGGTGAGGATGAATGTGTTGTTGTCGCCTACGACAGCCTCTGCCGGAGTACACATAGTCCAACGTATGGTTTGCTCCTGCTGGCCACCCACAACCTTGTCGGTTACACACAATTTCTTGCCATTGTGCAACACCACACTTCGGGTTGCGCCACCCACGGCATCGCCCAACACAGCACCGAGGTCTACCTCGGCACCCTTTTTGGTGCGGGTGTTCCAAGTGCGGGTGATTTCGGCCTTGCCATCCACGATGTGGTTGGCCCCATCAAGGGTGAGTGTGTTGTGTGCATCGGGGCCTATGCGATAGACATCCCAACGCTGGGAGTTTTGTGTCATATTCCATAGGTCCACGCCCTCTTTTTCGAGGCTGTAATATGCCTGCATACCGAGGTCCATAGCCCACCTTACGCCATCATACTCAAAGACAAACGAGCCGGCGTCCATATGTGAGTGGGAGAAACTTGCGAGTCCGCCCTTGATGCCGAGATAGGTGTCGTTGGGGCTTGTCCAGCCACTACGATAGATGTAGAGAGGGTTGATACCATCACTCTCCCACACCGTCTCGGTGGGAGGGGTGATGTTGCTCAAATCCACCCTTGAAGCAAAAATAAGCAAGCAGGGCAGGTGCCTCTCTTCGTTGTACTCGCCAAAGTCGGTGTTGGCATCGGCGAGGTATTTCATTTCAAGCCACATAAGCGATGGGTCGCCGGTCTTGTAGGCAAACCACGGCATCATAATGTTGCTGTATGCTCGTGGGTTGGCATCCGAGAAGCAGAAACAATCGCCACTCGGGGCGGTCATAAACTGCACAAAACGAGCCGAGCGCAACAGTCCGGGAGCCTCGTTGAGGCCACTCGCGTGTCCGAGGACTATTTCGAGGGCATCGTTGAGCAGCACCTGATAGGAGGTGCCGTAGGTCCAATATTGGAAACCTTCGGGATAGGCGCCATCGGGAGCATAGTTTTGCAGTGCAAGGTTGATTGACCCCAGAGCCTTGTCCACAATCACTTTGGCCAATTCGGGCTCATCCTCGGCAATGGCGAGCGCAGCACACACAAGTCCACCATTGCAGACCTGATTCCAATTGGTCTTTGAACGGTAGAATTTTGCCTGCTTCGTTTGGGCCACATTGAGTGCCTTGTCAATCATTCCCTTGCGAATGGTGGCACGACTCTGCTCGGAGAGGCCGTCATAGAGCCAATCATAGCCTATGGCGAGTCCGAAGGCCATTTCGCCAACATCGAGGAAGTGGCTTGGGTTCCAGTCGCTGAACTCACAAGCAGCCAACATCTCCTGTTCGGCACGTTGCAGATAGGCCACATTGCCTGTCATTCGGTAGCCATAGGAGAGATAGAGTGTCCTTTTGAGTACAGCACGCGACACATCGAGAAGCCTCTTGCCGGTCTTTATTCGAGTGGAAGTCGGCTTGTCAAGTGTAGCATCGCAAAAGCGTAAGATGCGCTTGTGTATCCCCATCATTTCGGGGTGCGTAGCGATGAGTCTTTCCACCTGCGCCTCACCACCCTCCTGCCAGAGCAGACGAGGGTGGGAGGGGAGGTTGGTGTAGTCATACGCCTGAGCACGAAGAGCGCCCACGCCAACAAGCAACATCAATGCTACTACTGTGAGAATTCTTTTCATAGCGTGTGTTGTTTGCTGAGAAGATAGGATTAGTACTGCCAGCCTTCGGTGCGAGGCAGGTTGCTGTTGCGCTGCTGCTCAACTGCGGGGATAGCCCAACGGAGCATCTTCTCACCGTGCCAGTAGTGTTTGGTGAACACGTTACCCCACATACCCTGAATACCGAGTTGGTCCTGACCTTGGAATTTGCTGTCGTGGTAGGTGCCCCAGCGAACTTCGTGGAAGTAGTTGACACCCTCGCAGCAGAGCTCAATGCGGCTCTCATAGCGAATGGCTGCCAAGGTCTCCTCTTCGTTGCTCACGCCATTCAGACCGGCGCCAACGTGGAGTGCGGGCATACCACCACGGGTGCGCACCTCGTTGATGAGAGCCACAGCCTCGGCATATTTCTGCTGGCGAGCCAAAGCCTCGGCCCACTGCAACTGAATGTCGGTGTAGCGGATGATTGGAATGTCGGTGTGGCAGTATGCACGGCTCAGAATTGCATCCTTCTGGGTCTCGTTGTACTTGCGATAGAGGTAGAACCAAGTTACGGTCTTACGTTTGTCGTGCCACAAGTCCCAACCATTGGCATCGCCACCCTTACTACGGGTGATAAAGGGATAGCGGAACACTTTGGTAACCTGATTACCGTTGCTCTGCGAGGGCTCATAGCAATCCATCTCTGCATAGGGAGTGAGCACGAGGAGCTGCAACCTCGGGTCCCTATTCTCATAAGCCTTCATAACCCTCTGCTCGTTACCTTCGGGCAGATAGTGTGCATTAACCACGGCGGCACCCACGCTCTTTACGAGGTTGTCGTAGTTGGTCTTGTAGTCGGTCTGAAGCCTGTTGCGGGCGAAGAATACCTCACGCTCTGCAACCTTCATTGTATTCCACTCGGGGAAGATTGTGGTCCACTCAAACTCCGAGCCATCGGCCATCTGGAAGTCGTCCACCCAGTTGCTGTTGGGCATCATACACGAAATACCGTTGTATTGGTCCCTCGAACCAATGATTTGTTGAAGGTTACCACTATAACCTTTCTCTGCGTCAAGCTGCAAGGGGAAAATCATCTCGCTGTTACGCTCGGCAGCAGAGCTCCACTGGTTCTGATAGGTACCTGCGGCCACGCTGTAGTTGTGCAGAGCAAAACCACACTTTTTCACATTCTCGAAGTCGCTGGCAGCAAGTGCCCACTCCTCCAACCACATATAAATCTGGCCACGCAAAGCATAGGCAGCACCCTTCGAAGGACGGCCATACCTCTCGCCGGAGAGGTTGTTGTTTACAAAGTGCTCATTCTCAATACAGTATTTGAGGTCCTCCAAGCACTGTTTCCAGATGTCGGCCCTTAGGGTAACACCCTTGTAGCAATCCTCGGCATTCACGGGCTCGGTGTAGAGAGGTACATCGTGGAAGAGCATTGCCAAACGGTGGTAGAAGAAGGCGCGAAGGAACCTAACCTCGCTCATCCAGTTGCCAAAGGTTGCCTCGTCCAAACCTGCACGGTGGAGGTTGGCGATGGCATCGTTACAACGGTGGATGCCGGTGTAGGCCCACTGCCACTCATAGCTCAAATAGGCATAGTTGGCTTTGAGAGATGCGTTGTTGGCCACAATACCATTGAAATAGCTGGTCGAATAGCTGTGGCCTTCCATACCATAGAAGTTGTAGCCACTCGAACCTTTATCTACTGCATACTGTTCGAGGTCGTCATTGTAGAATATTCGGTAGATGCCATTGATACCCTGTTGTGCAAGGTTCTCCGATTCCCACATATTACCTGTGGCAATCTCATTGTAGGGAGCGGTGTCGAGAAAGTCGGTACAACCCACCATCAGCACGCTGCTCAAAATCAGACTGAATATAATCTTTTTCATATCTTTCTTTTATCTTCTATATTTACATTATATATAAATAGGTGTGCCGAATGGATGCATTAGAACGAAATCTGTGCACCAATTGCATACTGTTTCATCAGAGGATAGGTTACCGAAGTTCCCATCTCGGGGTCCAAACCGGGGTAGTTGGTCAGAGTCAAGAGGTTCTCACCCGACACATAGAGGCGGAGTTTGTCCATCTTGATTTTCCTTGTCCATTTGGCGGGCAGGGTGTAACCAATCTGAAGGTTTTTGAGTTTGAGGTAGTCGCCCTTATAGCGGTAGAACTCGGTATTGACACCATTGTTCAAACGGGACTCGTTGGTCAAACGGGGGTTGCTTGCCCAGATGTTGGTACGGGGGTCCTCGGGATTCATCGGGTCATAGAAGTAGTGGTCATCGGCCACGCTTTGCATCAGACCATAACCGAGTTTGGTACGGGTGGTGTTGTAGATGTCGTCCTCCCAGTAGAGTTCGAAGCCTGCGCTACCTGCCCACAACATATAGAAGTCGAAGCCCTTGTAGTTCATCGAGAAGTTCACACCGAAGTTGTAGATGGGCTGACGGCTGGTGCCGGTGAAGTTCTGGTCGTTGGTCTCACCATAGTTGCCATCACCGTTGGAGTCGGCCACGATGAAGTCGCCATACCACAGCGTGTCTTGTGCAGCCTTGCTCAGGCCAAAGAACTTGTAGCCGCTGGCCATCATTGCCTGTACCCAAGCCAAATCCTGCTCGGTACGAATCATACCATCCACGGGACCTTGGTCGAGGCCGGGCTCGCCACCCTCGTAGTTACCATTACCCTTGTAGAGCTCATACATATACATCTCACCCAGCGAGTGGCCCTCTACAATCAGACCACCGAAACCGCTCTGTACAACATCACCATAGTTGTTGTGGAAAGTGGTGGGGTTGCCCTCTTCGTCATATTCCCAATATTTCTCAAGGGTGCCTTTGTACTTCATCACGCGGTTTTTGTTGTAGGCGAAGTTACCCTCAATGCGGTAGCCGAAGTCGCCAATGCGGTCCTCCCAAGCGAGAGTCAGCTCCACACCACGGTTACGCACCTCAGCGATGTTCTGAGTTGCACCGGTTACAGTACCCATAGTGATGGGGATGGAGGGAGTGTAGAGAATACCATCGGTATATTTCTCATAGAGGTCGATTTCACCGGTGAGTCGGTTGTTGAATGCACCCCAATCCAAACCGATGTTGGTGGTGGTAGTGCTCTCCCACTCGAGTGCGGTGTTGCTCAACTTGTTGATTGCAAGGCCGGTTGAAGGTTTGCCATCAACCACCACCTTGTTGGTTACATAACTTGCCTGCCAATCGTAGTTGCCGCTTGCGCAGTTACCCATACGGCCCCACGATACACGCAGTTTCAGGTTGCTCAGATAGTCCTCAGCGAAGTCCATAAAGTCCTCCTCGTGGATGCGCCAACCGGCACTAAACGAGGGGAATACACCCCAACGGCTCTCGGGAGCAAACCTCGAAGAACCATCCACACGCACGTTGGCCTCAAAGAGGTATTTGTCCCTGAAAGAGTAGTTGGCCCTACCAAAGTAGGACATCAGTGCCCAGTCGGTTGCGCTGCTGCTCGAGCCACTCAACTCGGTGGCGGTGCTCAACTGGGTAAGAGTCCAGTCGGCCATACCAATCTTAGATACCGAGAAAGACTCCGATTTGTAGAACGAAGTGGAGAAACCACCAAGCAGGTTAAGTTTGTGGTCCTCGCCGGTCTCGGGGTCCCAACGAACCAAAATCTCCGAGTTCTCGCGGTGATATTTGGTCGATTTGTTGGTGATGGTCTGGTTATCCAGAGTGGTCTTGCTCACAACCTCGTTGGTGAGGTGGTTGTAGGTGCCTTTGGGGAAGCCCCAAGTTGCATAGTCGAGCCAATCGGGAGCGTAGTTGTAACTTGCCTCGATGGTCAGACTCTTGACGGGATTGATGATACCATAGAGGGTGAAGTTGCCACGGAAGTATTTGTCGTAGCCCTTACGTACCATAGTCTTGAAGATGTTGTTGGCGGTGGTGGACTCCTCAACTGCCACGGGAATACCCCAAGCATCATCCTCACCGGGGTAAACACCCGGAACAGTAGCACCGAGGTAGTTGAAACCCTCGCTCACCTTCGAGAGGCCCTTGTTCTGCTTAACACCATTAAGACGGGTACCAATCTTCAACCAATCGTAGACCTTAATCTCCAAGTTGGTACGCAGAGAGAATTGGTCCATACCGGTGTCCATACCCCTCTGGTTCATAATACCCTCAACATCCTGATAGCCGAGCGACATAAAATAGGTCGCATTGCCATTGCCGCCCGAAACGGAGACGTTGTGTTTGGTGGAGTAGCCTGTGCCGACAATCTCATTGAACCAGTCGGTGTTGGGATAGGCCATATAGTTGGGCAGACCGCCCTCCGAGATACCATTGGGGTCCTGCGAAGCGAGTTCCCAAGCGTCAATGGTCGATTGGTTGTAGACATCGGGCCTGCCCATATTGTAGGCACCCTCGTTGTGGAGCCTCATATGCTCGGCATAGTTGCTCACAAATTTGAGTTTGTTTTGGGGCTGCTGGAAAGTACCATAGAAATTATAGGTAACTTTGGCCTTGCCTGCACCCTTCTTGGTGGTTACAAGCACAACACCGTTTGCCGCCCTCGAACCATAGATGGCAGCCGAAGCAGCATCTTTCAGAATGGTGATGCTGGCAATATCCTCGGTGTTCACGTTATTCATATCCCACTCAATACCATCCACCAACACCAGAGGAGAGTTGGAGTTGAGCGAGTTGTTACCACGAATAAGAATGGTACCACCGGTGCCGGGCTGACCCGAAGATTGGTGTACCTGAACACCTGCCGACAAACCGGCCAGTGCGGTCGAAGCATTGAGCACGGGGCGGCTGGCCATCGACTCATCGAAGTTTACGGTAGAAACAGAGCCGGTCAGGTCGGCCTTGCGCTGCACGCCATAGCCCACAACAACCACCTCTTCCAGAGCCTCTGCACTGGGAGCCAAAGCGACATTGTGGGTTCCTGCCTTGGAAATCTTCACCGTCTGAGGCTCATAACCCATATACTCGAAGATAACTTCGGCCTTGGGCGCAACCTTCAAGGTGTAGTTGCCATCGGCATCAGTAACGGTTCCGCTACCATCCTGCAACACGACAACGGTCGCTCCCACAAGGGGGCTATTTCCCTCATCGGTTACTTTGCCGGAAATTGTGATTTGCTGTGCAAATGCCCCGAGGCTGCACATTGCAAACACAACCAAAAGTAGTAGTTTTTGTTTCATACAAAAAGACTTTTAAAGGGTTAATATTTAGGTTTGTTGATTTGTTGAATGATTTTTGTATTCGGTGGAAGGAGGTGTACGAATTGTACATCCTTTTCGTAAGGTCGGTTTTGTTGTAGTCTCGGTGTCGGTTTTTAGGTTACTTTGCCCCAAGCGGATGGGTGCATTTTTGATATTGTAAAATTAGGTATTACCTTTCAAGGAAATTAGTCCAAACTCGCCATTTTGCACCATTCTTGGCTTGTGTTCGGCTTTGAAAGCGGGGCAAAATAGTCCAAACTGGTCAAAATGCACCACCAGCCGACCAACCCGATTGTCGCTCGTTGAAAAACAACTTTGTTGTTTTAATTTTACGAAAAAAGATTTCGATTGTGAGCCTATGAAACACCGCCTTTACATCACATTCATTGCTGCCTGTCTGCTGTGTGGGCAACTCTGTTTGGCACAACCTATGTCGGTGATGCGACACTATGATGCCAAGTCGGGACTCTCCGACAACACCGTGCGCACCATCTTGCAGGATGCGGCCGGACACATTTGGTTTGGTACCAAAGATGGCATCAATCGTTTCAATGGTGTACACATCACTCGCTTTGGCAGCTATCCCCGCACCGCCGACAACCCACTGCTCAATACCCTCAAATTGTGCCCTCACAACACCGATGAGGACAAAATTTGGGTGGCCGCAGTGGATGGCCTCTACCTCTTTGACCAGATGAGCGGCGAGTTCACCTTCTTGGACATTAAGGCCGAAGATTCGGTTGGGTTGAAAACACTTGTTGCCGATGTGTGCTATGATGCTCTCGGCGGACTCTGGATAGCCACAGTCAATGGACTCTTCTACTACAACGAACTGCTGGGGTGTCTGAGGCACTACACCCACGAAGAAGGTCAGCCCTCCTCGCTGCCAAGCAACGCCGTGTCGTGCATTTTGCGCGACTCTTCGGGGGATATGTGGTTTGGCACACGTATGGGCCTTGCCCGCTATCGCCGAGGGGTGGACAAATTCGACAACTACTACTTGGAGCACAAGAGGTCGGATTCGACACCATTTGAGGTAACGGCGATTGTGGAGAGCAGCGATGGTGAACTTTGGCTCGGCACCCGCTACGATGGATTGTTGCGTCTGAACCAAACCACAGGCAAATTTCACTCCTATCCCGTGGTGGGCTCCTCCAAGGACAACACGTGGATACGCACCTTGCACGAGCGCAACAACAACACCCTGCTGGTTGGCACCGAAGACGGACTCTTCATCTTTGACTATCGTACAAAAACCATCCAACACCAAAAGTCGTTGGGAGGGGAGTCGGTCTACAGCCTTATGGCCGACCGCGAGGGAGGACTTTGGATTGGCACCTACTTCAATGGTGTCTACTATCTCTCGCCCCAAAGCAACAATATACGCTGGTACTACGATGATGGTGCGGAAGGTTCGCTCACGGGCAATGCTGTGAGTCAGTTCTGCGAGGACGAGAAGGGCAACGTGTGGGTGGCGACCGAAAATGGAGGTCTTAACTATCTTGACAGGCGCACGGGCGAATTTGCTCACTATGGTGCCACCAATGCAAACCACGCAGTGAGCCACAACAACATACACGCACTGATGCTCGATGAGCACCGATTGTGGATTGGTACCTTCTCCAAGGGTGTGGACATTATGGACACGCACACTCGCCGCATCGTCAAAAACTACCATCACAGCCAAGACGACACCAACTCCTTGCCCAACAACTATGTCTATTGCATCTACCAAACCCGCAATGGGGATATTTATGTGGGCACAATGGCCGGCTTCTGCAAGTACCAGCCCAAGAGGGATAATTTCCACCGCTTTGAGCAGTTGCGCGATATTTTTGTCTACGATATGGTGGAGGACAACGAGGGCCGTCTTTGGCTCGCATCCAAGGACAATGGTGTGTGGTGCTACCACCACGGAGAGTTCAAGAACTATCTGAATGTTCCCAACGACCACACCTCGCTCGGCAACAACCACGTAATTCGTGCCCACTTGGACAAGAGCGGAAAGGTGTGGTTTGCAACTGAGGGCGGCGGCATTTGTTGCTACAATGCAGACACCGATAGTTTTACCAACTACGACCACCGCCGCAACCTCTACCACCACATCATCTATGGTATTCTCGATGACGATGAAGGCAACCTTTGGCTCTCTTCCAACTATGGCATCGTGCGCTACAATCCCACGACATTTGAGCAGGTTGTCTACACCCACGAGGATGGTTTGCAGAGCAACCAGTTCAACTACCGCTCTTCGATGAGGGGTTCCGATGGAATGCTCTACTTTGGTGGTGTGAACGGTTTTAACTGTTTCCACCCCGACCGCTTCCACCGCAACGAAGTGAAACCAACAGCAAACATCTCCGGCATCGTTCTTCACAAGCCATCTTCGGCCTATGAAATATCCCGCATAAAAGCCAGAGATAAGGTTGTCATAGGGCCGCAAACCGCCTCTTTTGAGATTAGTTATGAGTGTTTGAGTTTTGTCTCGCCCTCCAAAAACAAGTATGCCTACAAGGTGAACAAACTGCACGAAGACTGGGTGCTGACCGACAAACCCTCCGTAACTTTTATGGATATGCCGGCAGGCGACTATCGCTTCCTTGTGAGAGTGGCAAACAATGACGGGGTGTGGAGCGACAATGAGTGTTTTGTGGACCTGACCATACAGGCCCCATTCTGGCGCACCACCACCGCCAAAATACTCTATTCCCTTGTGGCAGTGGTGATTTGTGCTCTGCTATTGAGGCGCTATTTGGTTTGGCAGAAAAACAAACGAGAAAGAGAAAACAAAGAGATGGAGGGTGCGATGCAACAGGAAATCTATCGCTCCAAAATTGAGTTTTTCACACACGTTGCCCACGAAATCAAAACTCCCCTCACGCTGATTAAGGCTCCCTTGGAGGCTGTGCTCGAAGAGGGCAAGTGGGGCGAAGATACGCAAGAGAACCTTATGGTGATGCAGCAGAACACCGACCGCCTGATGGAACTCATCAAGCAATTGCTCAGTTTTCGCAAAATCGACAACGAGGGATACCAACTATCATACAGTCGTGTGGACATCAACGACTTTGTAAGGCGCATTGTAAAACGCTTCGACTCGTCAAAGAAATCCATACATATCACAGCCAACCTACCCAAAGAGTCGCTTGTGTGGATGGTCGATTCGGAGGCCTTGACAAAGATTGTGAGCAATCTGTTGGCCAATGGACTGAAATATGCCGACAGCCGAATTGAGGTGCAGGCAACGAATGTGGTGGTGGAAGGAAAGAATATGTTGGAACTCACCGTGAGTGATGATGGACCCGGCATTACCGAAACCGAAAAAGCCAAGATATTTGAGCCCTTCTATCGCTCTGCAACCACTTCGTCAGAGAATGGTTTTGGCATTGGGTTGAGCCTTGTGAAATTGTTGGTGGACAAACACGAGGGTGTCATCACCGCAGGCCGTAGTGAGACCTTGGGTGGCCTGATGGTAACCATACGTCTGCCACAGGGGGTGGTGCTCAGCAACAACACCAACGTGGTGGCGGAGAGCGAAAAGAACGAAGAACCAATGGTGGACATCTCCGGACACGAATGTAATCTTCTGATTGTGGAGGACACCGAGGAGATGTTGGAGTTCTTGATGAAAAACCTCGGCTACCATTTCAATGTCTTTGGGGCAAAAAATGGGCGCAAAGCATTGGAAGTTCTCGAACAGCAAGCCATAGACCTCATTGTGAGCGACATTGTGATGCCGGAGATGGATGGATTTGAATTGTTGGGGGCTGTTAGGGGCGACAAGATGTTGTGCCACATTCCTGTGGTGTTGCTCTCGGCACAAGGCACCGTGAACTCCAAAATCACCGGACTTGACTATGGCGCCGATGCCTACATCGAAAAGCCCTTCTCGCTCAACCACATCAGGGCCACCATCGACAATCTGCTGAAAAACCGCAAAGTGCTCTTTGATAGGTTTGCCAGTATGCCGAGCCTTGAATATGGTAAGGGCGAACTCAAACGCCACGACAGTGAGTGGCTGGAGCAGGTTAATAATATCATTACACGCAACTTCACCAACGAGAAGTTCAGTGTCGATATGCTCGCAGCCGAAATGGCGCTCTCGCGCAGTAACCTCAGGCGCAAACTCAAAGGTGTAACAGGACTTGCCCCAATCGACTACATCCGACTCGTGAGGCTCAAATCGGCAGCCACTCTGCTTAAAGAGGGTAAGCACCGAGTGAATGAGGTGTGCTATATGGTTGGGTTCCAAAACCACTCCTACTTTGCCCGCTGTTTCCAGAAGCAGTTTGGCGTGTTGCCGAAGGATTATATGAAAGAGTAGAAAATGGTTGGCTCGGAACGTGAAACACGTAGAATAAAAAGTGATATATTTGTTGTCTTAAAAAAATATGAAAACAAAATGAAAAAACTACTACTCCTTGTGGCTACCATCGCCACCTTGTGCGCCTGCTCGCAGGTGCAACAGCCTCAACTCATTGATGCCGACAACTTTGCCACCACCATTGACGGCAAACCTGTGGCTCTCTACACCCTCAAAGGGGGCAGTTTGGTTATGCAGGTTACCAACTTTGGCGGTCGCGTGGTGGCCCTCTGGACTCCCGACCGAGAGGGTGCTATGGAGGACATTGTGTTGGGCTACAACAACATCGAAACATACATCAACAACCCCGGAGAGCGCTTCCTCGGTGCTTGTGTGGGCGTGGTGGCCAATCGCATTGGCGAGGGCCGCTTTGTGCTCAATGGCAAGGAGTACCACACCCCGCTGAACAACAATGGGCAGACGCTCCACGGAGGCAACCGTGGTGTGGATATGGTTGTGTGGGATGTGGTTGAGGTGAGCGACAATAGTATCACCCTGCACCTGCTGGCTGCCGATGGCGAGGAGGGCTTCCCCGGCAATAGGGACATCACGATGACCTACACGCTCACCGAGCAGAACGAATTTCGTGTGGACTACCTCATCACCACCGATGCTCCCGCTTTGGTGAACATCTCCCACCACTCCTTCTTCAACCTCAAAGGAGAGGGCCGTGGCACCATCCTCGACCACGTGCTCACCATTGATGCCGACCACGTAACCCCCACCAACGAGTGGCTCATACCCACGGGCGAGGTAGCTGCGGTGGAGGGCACCCCTTATGATTTCCGCCAACCCCACACCATCGGTGAGCGCATCGACACCCCCAACGAGCAACTCGCTTTTGGCAAGGGTTACGATGCCAACTGGTGCCTCAATCGTGCAGACGATGGCACGGTGCAGAGCGTGGCCACACTCTATTGCCCCTCCAATGGTCGCTATATGGAGGTGCTGACTGACCAAGTGGGTTTGCAGTTCTACTCGGGCAACTTCTTCGATGGCACCACCACGGGTAAGTATGGCCGCACGCTCAACTTCCGCGAGTCGGTAGCCCTTGAAACCCAGAAGTGGCCTGATGGTATAAACCACAAGAATTTCCCATCCATTGTGCTCAACCCCGAGGAGAAGTACACCCACACCTGCATCTACCGATTTACGACCAAATAGGGGGGGTGCCCGACAAGGCGTTTTTGCGCCACGCAAGCCTTGCAAGACCTCTTGCTATACGATTTTCAACAACAAGAGCCTGTCTAACAAGTTTTTTTGTTAGGCAGGCTTGTTTGTTGTTGTGGATTTATGGAGGTAAAAATTCAATAGACGGGAATCGTAAAAGTTTCGATAAAATAGCATTAAGCGATGCAGACTTGCGTTAAATTGA
>JAFQNC010000019.1 GCA_017396085.1 Tidjanibacter sp.
CCTTAAAGCCCTTAAAGCCCTTAGGCCCCCCCTTAAAGCCCATTCTAAAAAATTTTGAATTTTGGCAAATGCGAGTAAGCGAGCGCATAGGCTGCTTGCAGACTCTGCAGAGCGGGAGCATTTTAGACAAAACAACGTTTTGTCAATTCTGAATTCTGAATTCCCGTAGGACTATTTCACCTCAATGGAGTAGCCGGGGCGGTAGTTCACCAGCGGCCAAGCGTCATTAACCATAATGCCGTTCTCCTCCGTGAAACTATAAGGTACTTGGAGCAAGGGGGTTACGGAGCCGTTGAGTGCGGCAGTGAGGTCGCCCCCCTCAAACATTGCACTGCCAAACAGCTTCACAGCATCATAGGCCTTGTATGCGAACATTGAGGGCTGACGGCCAAAGGCCTCGATAAACCTGCGGTCAAACTCCTTGATGCGCTTGTTGCCACGGTCGGCGTGGTAGGTCGCAAGGTAGCTTACGTCAAGTTTGAAGAGCAGGTTGCGGTCCATATTTTTGTACTTGGCCCAATCGGCGTGGCCAATAACCCTCACGGGCACCCTGCGAGTGCCATATTTGGGCTGTCGGCTGTTCATTATGGAACTGATTATGGCCAGCGTGCGGTCGGTGTCTATCTCGTTGTCGGCCAACACCATAAAGAGGTTGTCATCCTCCACCATCAGCTCCTCAATGGGGCGGCTGTTGAGCGAGTCCACAACAAACTCCTCATTGAAGATAACCTTACCATAGGGATGGTCGCCCAGCAGGGCCAACATATCGCTCTCCATCTGTTCGTCAATGGATGCGGTGTGGACCATAATCACGTTGGTTTCGGGGCCGACCATACCGGTAAGTTTGTCGTTGCGGGTGGAGTCGGTGGGCACGAGGCGGTAGAGGTTGCGCCCACGGATACTGTCAAGCCTGCTTGTGAGGGGCAACACCACAGGGCGGTCAATGCCTGCCAAGGGGTGTATGTCATCCTCGTAGATGGGGCCGATGAAGAGGTCTGTTTCGGTGTCGGTCGTTACTATCTCGCTGACCAACTGCGGGTTGTGGGCTACATCGTGTAGGCGAAGCGAGATGTTGTGGCCCTCGGCTTTGAGTTCCTCGGCGGCGAGCATTGCGCCCTGATAGAACTCCACGAAGTTACCCCTCACCTTACCCCCTTTGGAGGTCATCGGCAGGAGCAGCGACACGGTGAGCACCTCGTCATCAAAGGTGGCCAAGCGGAGCGTGTCAAGAGCAATTTCCACGCTGTCGGCTTGTGCTACAACCTCTGGAACAAAGTACTCCATAGGTGCGGGAGTGTGCCTGCGGGGTGCTTTCAGGGGCATACCCACGTAGACCATCTGTGGGTTGCCGTTGCAGTTGAGCAGTTCGTCCACACCCACTTCATTGGCCGCAGCCAACGAGTAGAGCGTGCCACCACTCTCCACAACAAAGTAGGTGTACCTCCTTGAAAGTGCATCGCACATCTCGGCATACCTACGCCCTGCAAGTTCGATTTCGGGCAACTGTGTGCGCCTTGTTGCGCTCTTGCGGATGTTGAGCGTACCTTTGCTACCCAAGTCGGTGAGGTCCACTCCGGGGTTGTCGGCAATGAGTGTGTCGAGCGAAATGGCGTAGTCCATAGCCACCTCAAAGAGGCTGCTGCCACTCTTGGTGGCAATGCGGTCGTAGCGGCTGTCGCCACGCTTGGGGGCTAAGCGGCTGATGCGTTCATAGCAGGGTACCCTCAGCACACGCCCCACGGCGAGGGTATCGTTTTGAGTGAGGCTGTTTTCCTGCCTCACCTCGCCCTCATCGAGCGAGTAGAGTGCAGCGATGTCGCCCACACTTTGTCCCTCTTGTGCGGTGTGTATGAAGAAGTTGCGCCCGTCAATGGAGAGAACCACCTCGGAACGTGTCGCAGGGATTTGCGCACTTGAGATGTTTGCCCAGCCAACGAGGAACGCCAACAAAAATAGTACTCTGCTGTGAATGGCCATACAAAAAATATTGCTCTATTTCATTCGTGTTTTGATGCGACTGATGACCTGCTTGGTGTAGAGCGGGAAGTCGCCGTCCATCATCCAATCGTAGTAACTCGGCTCCTTGCGGAAAACCTCCTCCACCAAACGCCCCTTGTGCTTACCAAAGGAGAAGACCTCGCGGTCTTGGTCATCGTAGATGATGCGCCCTGCAAAGTCGGCCGTGCGGCTATGGCTGCTGTATTCGGCAAGTGCGGCAATGTCGTTGGGCAGGTCGCCATCGGCCTCATAGCGGTCAAGCTGTGCTTTGAGCACCTCGTAGGTGGCCAGTGTGTCGGCCTCGGCCGAGTGGGCACCCTCAAGGGGCTTACCGCAGTAGAACATATAGGCTGCCGAAAGCGTGCGCTGCTCCTTCTTGTGGAAGATGGTCTGCACGTCTACGAACTTCCTCTTCTTCAAGTCGATGTCCACACCCGCACGGAGAAATTCCTCGGCCAACATAGGCACATCGAAGCGGTTGGAGTTGAAGCCACCGAGGTCGCACCCCTTGATGTACTCTGCGAGCGACTTGGCAATCTGTCGGAAAGAGGGCTCGCCGGCCACATCCTTGTCGTAGATACCGTGCACAGCGGAGGCCTCCTCGGGAATGTGCATAGTCTGCCCGTTGTCATCGGTGGGCCTTATGCGCCTTGTCTTCACCTCGGGCTCGCTGCTTCCGGGCGACACCTTCACCAGCGAAATTTCCACAATGCGATCCTTCACCACATCCACGCCTGTGGTTTCAAGGTCGAAGAATATGATTGGGTTTTTCAGATTGAGTTCCATCTGTCTGTGCCCTATGCGTTAATCATCATAGGCATCAACAACATCAGCGTTGTTGCGCTCTGGGGCTCATCGTAGAGGGGTTTGAACACGCCTGCTCTGGTGGAGTCGGCCAACTCGATAACCACGCTGGGTGTCTCGATGTTGGAGAGGATGTCCACAAGGAAGGTCGATTTGAAACCGATGGTGATGGGCGAGCCCTCGTAGGCGCACATTACTGTCTCCTGTGCCGAGTAGGAGAAGTCGAGGTCCTTGGTGGCGAGGTTGATGCTGTTGGCAGCGATGTTGAACTCCACAAGGTTGGTTGCTTGGTTGGAGCACACAGCCACACGCTTGATGGCGTTGAGCAACTCGGCCCTGTCCACGATAACCTTGTTGGGGTTGGCGGCAGGAATTACGGCGTTGTAGTTGGGGTAGACACCCTCAATCAGACGGCACACAAGGGTGCTGCCCGAGAGGTTGAATACCACATTTTTCTTGTCGAAGGCCACCTTCACGGCGTTCTCCTCTTTGAGGAGTATGCTGCGCAGCAGGCTCGAAGGCTTCTTGGGCAGGATGAAGGATGACGCTGCGGGCACCTCGGCCTGTGCGTTGTACTTGACGAGTTTGTGCGCATCGGTAGCCACGAAGGTAACTTCACCCTCGGCGATGTTCACATAGATACCATTCATAATGGGGCGGAGGTGGTCATCGGCAGTTGCGAAGATGGTCTTGTTGATACCGCCAATCATCATATCCACGTCCATATCCACCTCCGACTTGTCGTCTGCAAGTTCGGGCAGTGCGGGGTAACCCAAGCCGGATGTTCCGGGGATTTTGAGCGAGCCGCTCTTCCAACTTACGGTAATCTCCCAAGTGTTCTCGTCAGCCTCAATGGTGAGGGGCTGCTCGGAGAACTCTTTGAGCGAATCGAGCATAAGTTTCACGGGGGCAGCGATGGTGCCCTCCCTCTCCACATTGTCCACAGCCACGGTGCTGATGAGGGTTGTTTCGAGGTCGGAGGCGGTAACTTTGAGGATACCGTCTTTGAGGTCGAAGAGGAAGTAGTCCAAAATGGGCAATGTGTTCTTGTTGCTCACCACCTTACCGGTTGTAGATAGAGTTGCGAGCAGAGCCGAAGATGAGATTGTGAATTTCATAGTGTGTTGATTTTTATTGTTTTACGTATTCTATTGTTCTCTTTTTCGTCATTGTCCGAAAGTTAAAGTTTACACCACGACCAATCTAACCTTCAAAGATACAAATAAAATTCAAAATTCAAAATTCAGAATTCAAAATTAGGGGCGTTAAGGGCCTTTAAGACATTAAGGCCACTATGGCGGCTATGGTCACTATGAGTGATAGCACCACCAAGTACCCCTCCCCTACGATAGGGGAGGTCGGGAGGGGTGGTCGAAATTGTGTGCACGGCCCCGTGCACGTCCCCCTCTAAGTTAGAGGGGGTGCTGCGCAGCAGCGGGGGCGTCTGTGAAAGGGCAGAAAGGGACATTAAGGGCCCTAAAGTCTTTAAGGTCTTTAAGGCCCCTAAAAAAAAGACGTTAGACTCAAAAAACGCACAAAACGGGATGAATGCAAGGCGGCGTTAGAATGACGCTTTCCCCATTTTTGGCCGTGGTGCTATCAAGCGTTTCGGAGCGGTAAAAAGTGATTTTTGGGTGGGGAATTTTGTGCCAAACAAGAAAGCGGACCCGCAGTTTGCTTTCGCAAATGAGGAGTCCGCTTATCGCAGTGCGGTGCAAAATTCGCCCGCAACAAATCACTTTTTTTATTTGCCGCTCTGACGAGTTGCCAATACCGACACCACAGGAGTGCTGGCAGGAGTCAGGATGGTCAAGCCCTCAAACTGAAGGTCAGCAACGTTGATGGACTTACCAACGCCCAACTCGGTAATGTCAATTACGAGCTCGTCCAAGAGGTTCTCCTCCAAGCCCGAAACGGTGAGTTTGCGGCGCTCGATTTTGAGCTTACCACCGGCCTTAACGCCCTCCGAGTTACCAACAACGGCAACGGGAACATCAATCGACACGGGTTTGCCATCTACCACGCGGTAGAAGTCGATGTGCTGGCAGTAGTCCTTAACGGGGTGGAACTGAGTCTCACGCATTACACCCTTCATTACGGTGCCATCAATGTTGAGCTCTACGATGTAGGATTTGGGAGTGTAGAGAATTTTCTTTGCCTCAGCTGCCTCTACCGAGAAGTGGATGGTCTCGCCACCGTTACCGTAGATAACGCAGGGAATGAGGTTCTCGCGGCGGATGTCCTTAGCGCCTTTCTTACCGAACTGCTCGCGCTTTACGCCATTGATTTGTACAGTTTGCATAGTGTTTAATGTGTTAAAAGTTAATATGTTACTTGGGCGACACTCAGTACGGTTCATGCAATCTCACCGTCCCCCCATAATCGCTTGCGGGCGCAAAGATACAAATAAAATTCAAAATTCGGAATTCAAATTTCAAAATTATTGCTTCCCTTAATATAATTAAGGTGTAAAAACAAAGGCCCCAAAGAGTTTTCCTCGGGGCCCTTGTGGTGTTCTTCTGCGGAGTGAACCACCCTACTGTGCGTTCATCTGCTTGAAGAGCTCGTTGTATTTGTCGAACTTAGCCTGAATCTCGGGGCTCTCGTTGCGCAGACGGAAGGTAACGACCTTCAGATACTCAACGAATGCAATCTCCTGAGGCATCAACTCGTGAGCCTTTTCAAAGGGAGCAATCGACTGACCATAGAGGTTGAGCACCTTCTGCATATCCTCTTTGTAGGTCTCGCTACCCCAACTACGGCTAACTTGGTCGTTGAGTTCATCGCCTTTCAGAACGTAGAGGTTGCCGATGTAGTAGTAGGCGAGGGCGTTGGTGGGGTTGAGAGCAACCACTTTGTTGAATGCCTCCATAGCCTCGTCATACTTCTTGAGTTCTTTGTAGATGGCGCCCAGACCATACCACAACATTGCGTTCTCGGGCTCCTTGGCGATAGCCTCCTGCACCATAGGAACGACAGCCTCGGGGTTCTCGCCCAGAGCGAGGTAGAGGTCGGTGAGGCAGGTGATAACGTTGGCATTGCCGGGGAAGAGTTTCAGACCACGGAGCAGGAACTCTTTGGCCTCGGCCAACTTAACCTTGTCCTCGCCACAAAGGCTACGATAGGAGTTGTAGAGCACGTTGTAGAGGTCGCCATCCTGATAGTAACCATACTCCTCGGCAATCAGAAGGTTCTTCACGCTCCTCTCATACTGGCCTGCGAAGTAGGCGGTGAAACCGGCGTTGAAGACACTCAGAGTATCAACCACGGTGGCTGCTGCGGGCATCAACGACACCTCATAGGCTTTCTCAAAGTAGTCGGCTGCACTTGCAAAGTCGCGCAAGAAGTAGCTGTTGCTTGCGTTCTTACCAAGTGTGTTGCTCACAATTTGAAGGCCCTGTTTGGTCTTTTTGAGCATCTTGGCATCGAGTTCATAGGCTTTGCCATAGGCCTCAATGGCTTTGTCGAGTGCGCCCTCGTGTACGGGCTTAACAACCTCCCAACCCTTAACCTTCTGGTCGGCGCTGATGTAGAGGTTCAGTGCACCATAGAGCAGTTTTGCATAGGGGGTGTTGTCAATAACGGCATCCTCCATACCTTTGGGCTTACCGAGCATCAACTGCACCATATTAGCCTCCATATTGTCGAAAATCTGGTTGGTGTAGGCGTTCTCGGCGGCCATCATAGCCTCGCCACGCTTAACCCAAGTGGAAGCCTTGGCTGCTTTCTTCTCGTTGGCAATGTCTGCATCCGATTTCTCAATCTTCTTTTGCAAGGCTGCAACATCAACCTTCTGCTGCTGTGCGAAGGTCGGCAAGCACATCAACAGTGCTGCTGCAATCGTAAGAAATGTCTTTTTCATCTTTCTTCGTTTGTTTATTGGTTTGAATTTATTCTTGTTCGTTTGTGTTGTTGTCAGTATTCTCGTTGGCCGGTGCGATGTTCTGCTCGGTGGCGGCAACTTCGGATGTTGCGCCCTCTGCCACAGTGCCTTCGCCCTCTACCACAGCGTCAATCTCCTCGGTCTTGGGTACAGCCGTTACCGATGCGATGGAGTCGCCCTCGCGCAGGTTGATAACCTTCACACCCTGAGTGGCCCTACCAGCAACGCGGATGTCGCTCACGGAGGTGCGGATGGTGATACCGCTACGGTTGATAATCATCAGGTCATCGCTGTCATCAACTGCCTGAATGGATACCATCTTGCCGGTCTTTTCGGTAATCTTCATTGTGGTCATACCCTTGCCGCCACGGTGGTGGGGAGTGTACTCGTTCAGGTCGGTACGCTTACCAAAGCCGTTCTCGCTCAATACCAAGATGTCCTTGGTGTCGCCCGGCTCGAAGCAAACCATACCCACAACCCTGTTGCCACTCTCGGTGTCGATGCTGATACCCCTCACACCCGTACCGGTACGGCCGATGGCCCTTGCCTCCTCCTCATTGAAGCGGATGGCCTTACCATCGTAGGTTGCCAACACAATCTCGGCATTACCGCTGGTGAGTGCTACGTCAATCAACTGGTCGTCTTCTCTGATGTTGATAGCATTCACACCGCCCTTGCGCACGTTGGTGTACTCGTTAAGAAGGGTTTTCTTCACCGTACCCTGTGCGGTACACATCACAATGTAGTGGCTCATTGCGAAGTCGCCACCACGCTCCAAACGGCGCACATTGATGTAGGTCCTCACCTTGTCATCGGGCTCAATCTGAATAACATTCTGAATGGCTCTGCCTTTCGAAGCCCTTGTGCCTTCGGGAATTTCGTACACCTTCAGCCAGTAGCAACGGCCCTTCTCGGTGAAGAACAACATCGTGTTGTGCATTGAGGTAACGTAAATATGCTCGATGAAGTCCTCATCCCTTGTTGCGCTACCCTTCACGCCAATACCACCCCTGTGCTGGCTCTTGTATTCGGTCAGCGGAGTGCGCTTGATGTAGCCCATATGGCTGATGGTGATAACAACATCCTCATCGGCATAGAAGTCCTCGGGGTTGAACTCACCTGCGCTCATCACAATCTCGGTCCTGCGCTCATCGCCATATTTCTCTTTTATCTCATTGGTCTCGTCTTTGACAATCTGCAACTGCAACATCTCGTCTGCCAACACGTTCTTGAAGTAGGCAATCTTCTCCAGCAGTTCTGCAAGTTCGGCCTCCAATTTGCCCCTCTCCAAGCCGGTCAGAGCACGGAGCCTCATCTCCACGATGGCGGCTGCCTGCAACTCGCTCAAACCGAACCTCTCAATCATCTTGGCCTTGGCCTCATCGGGGGTTTGCGAGCCACGAATCATCGAGATAATCTCGTCAATGTTGTCCTGTGCAATCAACAAGCCCTGCACGATGTGTGCCCTTGCCTCGGCTGCTGCAAGGTCGTGTTTGGTGCGCCTTACAACCACCTCGTGGCGGTGCTCCACGAAGGCTTTGACCATATCCTTGAAGTTCAACAACACGGGCCTGCCACCCACCAGAGCGATGTTGTTCACCGAGAACGAACTCTGCAAGGGGGTGTTTTTGTAGAGTGTGTTGAGCACTACGCTGCTCACAGCGTCTTGCTTGAGGATAATAACAACCCTCACACCCTCTTTGTTACTCTCATCGTTGATGTAGGAGATGCCCTCAATCTTCTTCTCATTGACCATCTGGGCAATCTTCTGTACCATATCGCTCTTATTGACCATATAGGGCACCTCGGTGATGACGATGCACTCCCTGCCGCTCTTGGTGTACTCAATCTCGGTCTTGGCCCTCATAACCACGCGGCCCCTACCGGTCTCAATAGCCTCCTTGACACCCTCGTAGCCGTAGATGATACCGCCGGTGGGGAAGTCGGGACCCTTCACATATTGGCACATCTCGCCGGGCTCCATATCGGGGTTGTCAATGTAGGCACAAATGGCATCGCAGCACTCCGAGAGGTTGTGGGGAGCCATATTGGTTGCCATACCCACAGCGATACCGTTGGCGCCATTGACCATCAGCAGCGGAATTCGGGTGGGCAACACGGTGGGCTCCAACTCGGTGTCGTCAAAGTTGTAGACGAAGTCCACGGTGTCTTTGTCAATATCGGCCATCACCTCATCGGTAATCTTGCGCATCCTTGCCTCTGTGTAACGCATTGCTGCGGGCGAGTCGCCGTCCATTGAGCCGAAGTTACCCTGACCGTCTACCAGCGGGTAGCGCAGGCTCCAAGGTTGGGCCATACGACACATCGCGTCATAAACCGAGCTGTCGCCGTGGGGGTGGAACTTACCGAGCACATCACCCACGATACGGGCACTCTTACGAGTGGGCTTGTTGGAATAGAGGCCCAACTCGTGGCTCATATCGTAGAGGATGCGGCGGTGTACGGGTTTCATACCATCCCTCGCATCGGGCAGCGCACGCGATACAATTACCGACATCGAGTAGTCGATGTAGGCTGTCTTCATCTCATCTTCGATGTTAATCTTGATGATTCTCTCCTCCTGTGGGAGATCTTCCGTAAGGGTTACGTTGTCGTTAATTTCGGACATATCTTTTTGTAAAAATTCAATTGCTACAAATAACGTGTAAAGATACGGCAAAAAATTGAAAATTGAAAATTGAAAATTACTCATCTTTTGCGCTTTTTTTATAAAAAAAGCGAGCGTGTGGAAGCGGAAAGGGAATTCAAAATGGAAAATTGAAAATGGAAAATGGAAAATTTTGGTGTGCCTTCGGCACGGGTATTAAAAAAGATACCCAAGAGAATTGAGAATTGTCCCCCTCTAAGTACTCCTCCCCTACGAAAGGGGAGGTAGGGAGGGGTGGTCGTAATTGTGCTCGGCGGCCTCGCCGAGCAGGAGGATGGGTGGGGTGGTCGAAATTGTGCTCGGCGGCCTCGCCGAGCAGCCCGAAGGGCGGGGGCGTGTGTGATTGAATTGAAAATTGACAATGGAAAATTGTGGTGCCTGCGGCGCAGTTTTATTTCGGATAACGAACTCGTTACCCGTACCATCCGACCACCGCTCCCCTAAGTTAGGGGAGCTGGCGCAAAGCGACTGAGGGGTTTGTGAAAGGGCAGAAAGGGTAGAAAGGGCGGTTAAGACAACTGGGGCCCCTAAGGCCACTAAGGACCTTAAAGCCCTTAAAGTCCTTAAGGCCCTTAAGGCAGACGGCAGACAGCGCCTTTGGCGCAGAAAGGGCAAAGCAATTACTAATTACTCTTTCTGCTCTTTGTTGCCCTTTCTGCCTTATCGAAAATCAATCACCTCGTAGTCGGGGAACCGCTGCTGCGTGGGCACTTCAAAGTCTTGTGCCACAGGGGTGTAGGGCTTGATGGACTTGATTGTTATCCAGAGGCCCACGCCTGCCATATCATAGCCGAGGCGGGTGGGCAAAAGAGTCTTGCGGTCAATCTCCACAACCACTCTCTCTATGCCCTCCAGCACCCCCTCCTTGGGGAGCAACACAATGCGCCAATTATCCTCGGCCGTGGGCTCGGAGTACTCCACCTCAAAGAGGTCGGCGGCAAAGTCAAACGCCTTTGTGGGGTTGTCAAAGAGGTTGCGGCTTTCGGGGCGTGGGCTGTCGAGCGTAACCTCCTTGTTGAGGGGATTTACCACCCACACAACCTCCCCGTTGGAGCCCTGTGTGAGCTCCTCCACTGTAATCACATATTGCCCCTTGTCGGCCACGATGCACCAGCCCGCCGAGGCCTGCTCGGCCGTGGGCATTTCAATGGCGTAATCTATGCGATAGGAGCCCATTGCGGCCAACTTTGCACTCATCTGTTGCAGCACCTCTCCACCACTCGGCTGTGCGGTGGCGGTGGCGCAAAGGGAGGCCCAGAGCAGCACCATAGTAAGGAGTCGTTTCATCTTTCTCTCTTTGTGTGTTTGTTCGCTATTGTCGGTGGTGCGGGTATCCTACAAGTTGTCGATGTAGATGTCGTTGAGGATGCGCTCCAGCGATGCGGTGTCGGAGATGAGCACCTCACGTGGTTTGCTGCCCTCGCTGCGGCCCACAATGCCGGCTTGTTCGAGTTGGTCCATAATGCGACCTGCGCGGTTGTAGCCAATCTTAAACCTGCGCTGAATGAACGATGTGGAGCCCTGCTGGTTGCCCACCACAAACCTTGCAATCTCCTCAAACATATCGTCCAAGTCGCCCATATCCTCCTTGCCACTGCCGCCATCTTCGGCACCCTCGGGCACGTAGTCGGGCAACAAGTAGGCCGAAGAGAAGCCCTGCTGCTTGGCCACAAAACTGGTTATGCGCTCAATCTCGGGGGTGTCGAGGAATGCACACTGCAAACGTGTCTCCACACCGTTGATTTGGATGAGCATATCGCCATTACCGATAAGTTTTTCGGCACCCGTACCTCCGAGGATAATCTGCGAGTTGATGCGGTTGGTAACCTTGAAGGCGATACGTGCGGGGCAGTTGGCGCTAATCAGACCCGTGATAACCTTTGCATCGGGCCTCTGGGTGGCGATAATCATATGGATACCGATGGCACGAGCCAACTGTCCGAGGCGCACAATGGGGGTTTCCACCTCCTTGCCTGCGGTCATAATCATATCGGCAAACTCGTCAATCACCACCACGATGTAGGGTAGGTAGCGGTGTCCTTTGTTGGGGTTGAGTTTGCGTGCGAGGAATTTTTGGTTGTACTCGCTAATCTTCCTCACCTCGGCCTTTTGGAGCAGGTCATAGCGTGCCTGCATCTCGTTGCAGAGCGAGTTGAGGGTGTAGACCACCTTTTGTGTGTCGGTCAGAATGGCATCCTCCTCGCTCTCCATCTTGGCCAAGTAGTGCTTTTCGAGTTTGGCATAGAGCGAGAGTTCGACCTTCTTGGGGTCCACCATCACGAACTTCAACTCGGCGGGGTGCTTCTTGTAGAGCAGAGAGTTGATAATCACGTTGAGGCCCACCGACTTACCCTGACCCGTAGCACCTGCCACCAAGAGGTGGGGCATCTTGGCGAGGTCAATCACAAATGTTTCGTTCTGAATGGTCTTACCGAGCACTACAGGGAGTTCATACTTGCTCTCTTGGAACTTGGCCGAGCGCACCACCGAGTGCATCGACACCGTTCTGCGCGTGCGGTTGGGAATCTCAATACCTATTGTGCCCCTACCCGGCATCGGTACAATCAAACGTATGCTCAACGCTTTGAGCGATATGGCAATGTCGTCTTCAAGGTTTTTGATGCGCGACACCTTCATACCCATTGCGGGCTCAATCTCATAGAGGGTTACGGTGGGGCCTATGGTGGCGGTAATCTTCTTGATGGTGATGCCAAACGACTCAAGGGTTTTCTGAATCATATCCTTGTTGTCGTTAATCTCCTCGCCCGAGAACTGCACACCCTCTTCGCCGTGTTTTTCGAGTATCTCCACAGGCGGGCGTTGGTAGCGCGAGAGTTCCTTGGTGGGGTCATAGAGGGTGCCAATCTTGCCGGCCTGCTCCTCCTCGTGTTCGGTACGGATGATTTGGATATCGCCATCCTCGGTTGCTTCCACCACACCGCCGGTGAGAATTACCGCATCGGCAGCCAACCCCGCAGGGGCTGCTGTGGTGCTTTGCTGGCTGTTGGCAGGTAGCCCCTCCATACCTCCGGCATTGCCTTCCACCACCACAAAGTCGTCATCCTCCGTTGCCGTATCTTGTTCCGTGGGAAGTTGTGGGCCCCTACGTTGTTGTGTGGTCATTTGGTTCGGTCCACCTGTGGGGTACTGCTCCATCACCGTAAAATCATCGTCTTCTTTGAGGGGGCTGTGGTACCCATCCTCCTCTTGCATCTCCTTGTCGGACTCTTCGGGTGTGGTGGTTGCCACAAAATCATCATCCCCACTGACAATCTCAAACTCTACCTCGCCGTGGCCCTCTTGTGGCTCTTTGTCTGCGGGTTCGCCCTCGGTGGGCTCATCGCCATCCTCGGTTTTGTTCTCCTCGTGGCGGTCGGCACCGAAGTACTCTTCGTTGCCACTCTCTTCTTCCTCCTCATCCTCTCCTTCCTCTTTGTGCTTGTGAGCGAGGAGTGAGGCGGCCCTACGGGTTACGCTGTTTACGGCCCTGATGGTAGAACTGCTGTTGATGTAGACCGCCAAGAGCACCCACGACAAGAAGAGCAGCAACGCCAATCCCATCTTGCCGATGTAACTCTGCAACCACACCGCCACATCAATACCCATCTTGCCACCCAAGCCGGAGCCAAACACGCTTCCGTTGGTGCCGAATACGGCTCCGAGAGTTACGGCACCGAGTATCATTATGAGGGTGGTGATGCGCACCGAGCGCTCCATAAAGGTCGCCTTGCCGAGCATTATGCGCACCGAGAGGATGATAACCACGATGGGTACTCCCAGAGCGCACACACCAAACCAATCGCCCACCAGTAGGTTGGCAATCGTGTAGCCTATGGAGCCGCCATTGTTGGCCACCACGCTACCCATTTGGTCGGTGCGCCAAGTGAAATAGTAGGATATTATGGATACCAGCACAAACAACGACAGAAAGAGCAGTGTGAAACACACCACCCATCGCTGGTTGTCGTTTGGTTGCCACCTCTTTTTGCTCTTTGCAGGGGTGGCTTTGGTCTTGCTCTTTGCCATATTATTTTTGTCTAAAGTCCAACGTCTAACGTCTAATGCGGGGGGCTTTGGCTGAAAACTCAGCACCTCTCTCTTCCTTACTCCTCTTCGGCCAACTGCATCGCTTTGTCGGTGATGCGTGCAAGATACCCATCATCGGCAAAGGTTACAAATCGGTACTCGGCCTTGTGCCCCTTGGAGGCCCTGATGTCGTGGTGGTCCAACAGCCACTCGGTGCGCCTTGCCACCGCAGGTGCGGGGTTGATGACCTCCACCTTGCGCCCGCCAATCACACGCTCGATGTGCTTGGCGAGGAAGGGATAGTGGGTGCAACCGAGCACAATTTTGTCGGCTCCCTCGGCCAGTAGTGGCTCCACAGCCTTGCGCACAAGCGGTAGGGCAATCTCTTCGCTGGAGTCGTTGCCCTCCTCCACACACTCCACAAAGCCTTCGCCCACGGAGGTGAGAATTCTCACCTTGTCGTCATACTTGGCGCAGGTGTTGCGGAAGAGGTCGCCGTGGAGCGATGACCGTGTGGCGAGTATACCAATGGTGCCGCTCTCGGAGGTTAGGGCTGCAGGTTTCACGGCTGGCTCCATACCCACAAAGGGAATCTCTGCATAGCGACTGCGCAGGTTCTCTATGGCCACGGCTGTTGCTGTGTTGCAGGCCATCACCACCAACTTCACGTTGTGGCGCATCAACTCCTCAATGGCCCTGAGCACATACTCAACGACCTCCTCGGTGGGCTTGTTGCCGTAGGGACAGTTTTTACCATCGGCGAGGTATACGAGCGACTCGTGCGGCAGGGCCTTGCGCAGCTCCTTCCACACACTCAAACCTCCCATTCCGGAGTCAAACACACCAATAGGTCTATTGTTCATAATTGTTTGTAATCTGCCAGCCGTTAGCCATTAGCCGCCAGTTTGTAAATTATTTACTATTTACTAATTACTAATTACTCTCTGCTCTTTTTATTCTGCGGCATAGCCGCTGATTGCAATTTCGACCACCCCTCCCGACCTCCCCTGTCGTAGGGGAGGAGGACTTAAGTGGTGCTACCCAATGTTTGCGGCTACCCCTTCTTTCTCTTGGGTATCTTTTTTAATACCCGTGCCGAAGGCACACCAAAATTTTCAATTTTCAATTTTCAATTTTCCATTCCTTTCTGCCCTTCCTGCTCTTCAAATCACTCTCCCCTATCGTAGGGGAGGAGCACTTGGTGGTACTTCCAAGTGAGAAAAAAATATTTACTAATTACTCTTTACTAATTACTCTTTTTTCAGAAGGTATTTAAGTCGCCCAACGACCACTCCGGGGCTCACGTTGTCGCAGTTTACCACCACGCCGGCTTTGCCGTAATAGGGCTCTCTCTCGGCGAGCAACTCCTCAATGTAGGCGAGCAACTCATCGGGCCCCTTGCCCACAATCTTGGGCCTCACGGCTCGTGCGTGGAGCAGTCGCTGCTGGAGTGCTCGGGGTGTCATTTTGAGGTAGACAGCCTTGCCGTGGCGGAGCAGGAAATCCATATTGTCCCCAAAGCAAGGGGCACCACCTCCTGTGGCCACCACCACTCGCTCCATTTGTGCCACCTCTTCGAGTGCTTTGCGTTCCCACTCTCGGAAGGCCTCTTCGCCTTGTGAGGCGAATATCTCCGGTATGGTCATTCCGGCCAAGTCGCACACCTTTTGGTCGAGGTCCACGAAGTTGTAGCCTCCCGCTGCGGCGAGCCTGCGTCCTATGGTGCTCTTGCCGCACCCCATAAACCCTACCAAATAGATATTGCTCATTGTCCTTGTTGCTTATTGGCGAGCGCCTCTCGTGGCCGACTGCTGCGTTACGCTTGCCGCCCGACATCCTCATTTACGCTCGGTAAACTGCGGACTCTTCTCACTCGCTTGGCACAAAATTTCCTACACGATAGTGCACGCTTAGCGTTGCTCTTTGTGCTCTTTCTGCCCTTTCTGCTTTTTTAGAACAGGTCCAGTTGCGTTATTTGTGGCTCCTTGCTTTCGGGCTCCTCCTCTGCGGGGATGATTATCTCCAACTCCACAGGAGTTGATGGTACCACAACTTCCTGCACACGCTCAACCTCCTCGCCCTCGCTGTCGAGCACCACAACCTCCTGCACGATGGGCTCCGCAGGTGCGACCTCCTCAGCAGGAGTGGGCTCCTCAATGGGCTCCTCCACCTCGGCGGTTTCCACCGTGGGTTCCTCGGGCACAATCAGGTCAATGGTGGGTGTGGGCTGCTCCTCCTGCTGGGCTGTGGGTTGTTCGGTTGGCTCTTCGTCCCCCGCACTCTCCTCATCGGGGGTGGGGGCGAAGTGTTGGGGCACAAACCTCACCTTCTCAATCTCAAAGGTGCTGATGCGTTTACCCTTGGCCTTGTAGCCCTTCACGCCGATGAACTCCACAGCGTCAATAAGGTCGCTCGGTTTGGTGGAGTGTACGCCACCATAGACAACCTCCAGTGCGGGCCTACTCTCATCGCTGATGCAGAGTGAGTGGCTCTTGGGGTTCTCCTCATCCACAAACGAGAGGAGTTTGTCGGTGGACTCGGCCATAAACCTCTTGAGGTAGTATTTCTTCACCGTGTCATCCCAGTAGGCAACGGTGTAGACCTTCGAGGAGTCATATTTCTCCACCCTCACGGTATCTTCGGGGAAGTGGTGGCCCACATCGTAGCCGGTGGTGTAGAATTGGTCTTTGGCGGTAAATACGATAATCTTGTCATCGCCCTCAAACTCGCCCAGCAACCTACCGTGGCCACTGTCGTTGAGCCTTTGCACATCCTCGTCATACCAAATCTGCTGGCCTGCCAGAGTGGAAGCGCCCTTCGACTTGAGCAGTATCTTGTGGATGGGGTAGCGCGAGAAGATGTTACCCTGCGAGGCGCGGCCCTTTATTGCCAGTGTGCTGAAATCGAGGTCCACGATGGCCCTTTTAAGTTTGGCCCTCTGGCGGAAGATAACCTTCAGCACCTCGGCCTCGCCATTGGGGTTCACACTCATATAGAGGATGCGGCTCTTGGGGTTACCCTTGGTGATGTTGTACTCCTTGTCCCTTGTGATGGCACTGATGGCGCACCTCTTCATCATATTGGGGCCCTTGTCGCCATCGCGGTAGAGCACGTTGTAGATGGTCCTCTCATCGCCTCTGCGGAATACGCCCACGTAGATGATGCCCGGGGCGAAGAAGGCCTTGTCGCTCACCTTGGTGATGATGTACCTACCGTCCTCGGCAAAGACAATCACATCGTCCAAGTCGGAGCAGTCGCACACATACTCGTTTTGCCTCATAGTGTTTCCGATGCCGAAGAAGCCACCCTCCCTATCCACATAGAGTTTGGAGTTGGCCACAGCCACTTTGGCCTGTGCGATGGTGTCGAACTCCCTGATTTCGGTCTTGCGCTCGCGGCCCTTGCCATATTTCTCCTTGATGCGCTCAAAGTAGGCAATGGCATACTCGGTGAGGTGTGCCAAGTCGTGCTTAACCTGCTTGGTCTCCTTCTCGATGGCCTTAATCTGATTGTCGGCCTTCTCGGAGTCGAAGCGGGTGATGCGGATGAATTTGAGTTCGGTAAGCCTCACCACATCCTCCCTTGTAACCTCCTGTCTCAGGAGTTTCTTGAAGGGCTCCAGTGCGCTATCCACAGCCTCGTAGGCCTCCTCCCTCGACTTGCACTTCTCAAGTACTTGGTATATCTTGTTCTCAATAAAAATCTTCTCCAACGATGCAGCGTGCCACTCATCGGCCAGTTCGTTGAGCCTGATTTGCAACTCTTGTCCCAACAAGTTCTTGGTGTGCTCGGCATTGTGTCGGAGGATTTGGCTCACGCCGAGGAAGCAGGGCTTGTCGTCCCTGATGACGCACGAGTTGGGCGAAATGGAGTTCTCGCAAGCGGTGAAGGCATAGAGGGCGTCAATGGTCTTGTCCACGCTCTCGCCTGCTGCCACGGTAACAATCAACTCCACGGTGGCTGCCGTGTTGTCGTCCACGCTCTTAATCTTAATTTTGCCATTCTCGCTGGCCTTCACGATGGACTCCTTCACACTCTCGCTGGTGGTACCGAAGGGAATCTCGGTGATGGCGATGGTGCGCTTGTCAATCTTGTTGATGCGAGCCCTGATTTTTACGGCACCGCCCCTCAGACCATCGTTGTAGCGGCTCACATCCACCAAACCTCCGGTGGGGAAGTCGGGGTAGAGCACAAAATCCTCGCCTTTGAGGTGGGCCACACAGGCGTCAAGCAACTCGTTGAAGTTGTGGGGCAAAATCTTTGAGGCCAAACCCACGGCAATACCCTCCACGCCTTGTGCCAACAGCAAGGGGAACTTCACGGGCAGGCTCACGGGCTCGTTGTTGCGACCATCATAGGAGAGCATCCACTCGGTAATCTTGGGGTTGAACACCACATCCAGTGCGAACTTTGAGAGTCTTGCCTCAATGTAACGTGGAGCGGCCGCACCATCACCGGTGAGGATGTTACCCCAGTTACCTTGGCAATCCACCAGCAGGTTTTTCTGTCCCAACTGCACCAGTGCATCGCCAATGGATGCATCGCCGTGGGGGTGGAACTGCATAGTGTGGCCAATGATGTTGGCAACCTTGGTGTAGGCCCCATCGTCCATCCTCTTCATAGAGTGGAGTATGCGCCTCTGCACGGGCTTAAGTCCATCGTCAATGTAGGGCACCGCACGCTCCAAAATCACATAGGAGGCGTAGTCCAAGAACCACTCCCTGTATAGGCCCGTGAGTTTGGTGCGCGACTTGCCGCCCTCGCCCATAAGTTTGGCATACTTGTCGGAGAGTTTGCGTGCATTAACCTCCTTGGCTGCGGGCACCTGCTCGGTGGCAGCGGCAACCTCTTCGGTATCCACTACTACTTCTTCTTGGCTCCCGACCACTTCAACGTCTGCCTCTTCTGTGTGTGATACAATCTCTTTTTCCATATATCGTTTAGTGTTCTTCTTGCTCTTTTTTGTTTGGGTATTGTTTTTGTTACCCGTAAGGGGGTTAAGGAGTTTAAGGATATTAAGGAGATTAAGGAGTTGCCCTCAATTCTCAATTAACCCACCTTTGGTGGCTTTTAGTTGCTCTCGCTCGGCACAGGCGTTGCCTGTTTTGTGTAGATGTTAGGTCTGCACTCTTTCGAGCCTTTGGATGCCAACAAGCACCCTCTGCTCTCGCTTACTCGCAACTTTCTCAATTAACCCACCTTC
>JAFQNC010000020.1 GCA_017396085.1 Tidjanibacter sp.
AGGTGGTTATAGCAGCGAGGTTCCACCTCTTCCCATTCCGAACAGAGAAGTTAAGCTCGCTTACGCCGATGGTACTGCATTTAGTTGTGGGAGAGTAGGTAGCCGCCTCTTCAAGCCAAGTCGAAAGACTTGGCTTTTTTTTGTTATACAAAAAAGCCAAGTCCGACTTAAGGCTTGAAGAGGCAGCTGCCAGAAGTAGCCGCCACTTTTGTGTTACCCACCCCCTAAATCCCCCTCCTGTGAGGGGGACTTTTTTGTTTGGGGCATCCGAAATGGAAAGTCTTTTTTTGTGCTTGTTCGTTATCGTGAAGAGTTTGCAAAGAAATCCTTGCATTCGGGGTGCCCGTTGGCACCTTGAAGAGACGGCAGGGCCGCCACTTTTGTGTTACCCACCCCCTCAAAGTTCGGGTAGGTGCCGTTGGTCGAAGGGGGATGTGTGAACAACAAAAAGCAGAAAGAGCAACAAAGGGCAGAAGGGGGGCACAACTCTCTAAACTCCTAAGAAAATCACGGGTATCTTTTTTTAATACCCGTGATTTTTAAGGGATAGGGGTGATAGGGGCCTTAAGGTCTTTAAGGTCGTTAGGGGTGTTAGGGGTGTTAGGGGCGTTAGGGGCGCAGGGGACCAGAGTGTCAGGGGGTTAATAGGGCTTATAGGTGGTGCCGATGGAGCTGTTTTGGGAGTCGAGGCGCACGGCGATGAAGAACAATATTGTGAATGCCAGCAGTGATGAGCCGCCATAGGAGAACATTGGCAGCGGGATGCCAATCACTGGCATCAGGCCGATGGTCATACCCACGTTGATTATCACGTGGAACAAGAATATGCCCGCAACGCCATAGCAGTAGACCCTGCGGAAGGGCTCATTTTGTCGCTCGCCCATCTTCATCAGGCGGATAATCAGTGTGGCAAACAGCGCCAGCACCGCCACCGAGCCCACAAAGCCCCACTCCTCACCCACGGTGCAGAAGATGAAGTCGGTACTTTGTTCGGGAATGAAGTCATATTTGGTCTGCGTGCCCTGCAAGAAGCCCTTACCGAAGAAGCCGCCAGAGCCGATGGCAATCTTCGATTGGTTCACATTATAGCCCCACCCCTTCAGGTCGCTCTCGAGTCCAAAGAGGTCGAGAATACGTTTTTGTTGGTGGAGTTGCAGCACCTCGTTAAACACATAGTCGATGGCTCCGATGAAGAGCAGCGAGCCGATGAACATTGCCGCAAAGAGGTAGATGTTTGCAAGTTTGTTGCGGTAGGCGTAGGCGAGGGCCACAAGGAGCATCACCACGGAGGCCGTCAGCAGTGCCCCATAGTAGGTTAGTTCCCACCCTGCGAGTGCGCCAAAGCCATACAAGGCAAGGCTCAGGGCACCCACTCCGGCGGTGTAGACAACACTCTCCTTGGGGTTGCGGTTGCTCAGTGCCTGCACCACAACGAACACAAGTAGGAGCGCCACAAGCAGGGCCACATCCGAGATTATGAACGAGCACACGAAGAGTCCGACCACAAGGAACAGTGCATAGTAGACCCACGAGTTGAGCCCCTCACGATAGAGCACCACGAGGAACGAGCAGTAGACCAGTGCCGAGCCCATATCGTTTTGTGCGAGTATGACCACGATGGGTATGAGTAGCAGAGCCCCCACTCCTATGAGGTCCTTGGGGCGGGCGAGCGAGAAGTGGTACTCGCTCATAAAGCGTGCGAGGGCGAGTGCGGTGGCGAGTTTCATAAACTCGGCGGGTTGCACCGCCACGGGGCCGAGTGCGAGCCACGACTTGGCGCCATTGACCTCCTTGCCCACAAAGAGGGTGGCCACCAACACCAGTAGCATCAGCAGGTAGAGAGGGTAGGCGAATTGGTGGTAGTAGATGTCGTCAAGCAGTAGTATCACCCCCGCCACAACGAGCGAGATACCCATCCAGATGAGTTGCATACCATAGCGTGAGCCGAGCGTGAAACTCTCGCCATCGCCCGCAGAGGCGGCATAGATGTTCACCCAGCCGAGCAACATCAGCACCACAAAGACCAGAATGGTTTTCCAGTCTATCTTGCTCCATCCGAGTTTGTCATTTGCGCTTCTCATAGTTCGGGTAGGCGATTTTCATATTCTTGATGTACTCCACCAGTTCGGGCCTTGTAACCTCGCCGTTGATGTACTGCTCCATCAGCAGGCTGGCGATGGGGGCGGCCACGCTTGAACCAAAGCCACCATTTTCCACATAGACGGAGATGGCGATTTTGGGGTTATCCTTGGGGGCGAAGGCGAGGAATGTGGAGTGGTCCTTGCCGTGGGGGTTTTGGGCCGTGCCGGTCTTACCGCAGATGTCGAGCCCCTTGACGTAGGCCACGCCTGCCGTGCCTATTTCCCTGTGCACGGTGCCCCACATACCGTCAATGATTGGCTCGTAGTGCTCTCGGTCAATCATTGCGTAGTGTTTTTCGTAGAAGCGGCTATCGAGCGAATCTCGGCCGTCTATGTGTTTGACTACGTGGGGGATATAGTAGTAGCCACGGTTGGCGATGATGGCTGCCAAGTTGGCCATTTGGAGTGGCGAACAGCCCAACTCGCCCTGACCGATAGCCATAGAAATTACCGTCAGAGAGTTCCACCTCGGGTAGCCCTTGTCGTAGAACTCTGCGGTGGGCACAAAGCCTCCACGCTCCGAGGCAAAGTCGGAGCCGAGTTTGCCACCGAAGCCGAAACTGCGCACATACTTTTCCCAGTTATCATAGCCCCCCTTCATTATGCCGCCATACTTGGGGTTGTCCATAATGTTTCGGAACACGTAGCAGAAGTATCCGTTGCAGGAGTTGCTCACCGCTTGGCGCAGGTTGAGTGGCGAGGGGTGGTCGTGGCACTTCACACCCTTGCCGACCTTGTAGCCTTGGTGGCACTCATAGCGGTAGCCGGGTTTGAGCACCCCCTCTTGCAAGCCGATGAGGGCATTGACAAGTTTGAAGGTGGAGCCCGGAGGGTAACTCGACATCACCGCACGATTGAAGAGTGGTTGGCGTGGGTTGTTGAGCATTTTCACATAGTTGTTGCCCCTATCTCGTCCCATCAGTTCATCGGGGTCGTAGGTGGGGCTGCTGACCATCACGAGGATTTCGCCCGTGGAGGGCTCAATGGCGATGATACTGCCCACCTTGCCACGCATAAGCTCCTCGGCAAACTGTTGCAGGGGGCCGTCAATCGTGGTGGTTATGGCTGTGCCGGCCACGGGGGCCTTGTCGTAGTGTCCTTCTTGGTAGGGGCCCTTGACCACGCCCCTAACGTCTACCACGCTCACCTTTTCGCCCTTCTCGCCACGCAACAACTCCTCGTAGGCACTTTCAATGCCGGAGTAGCCGATGTAGTCGCCACGCTCATAATAGGGGTTTTTCTGCAAGATGTTGTCATTGACCTGTCCGATGTAGCCGAGCAGGTTGCCTGCAATCTTACGGGGATAGGAACGCTGAGTGCGGAAAAGAGTGTAGAAACCCTCAAAGCCCGCCTCGTCAAAGAGCAGTTTGGCCTCGGTGGTCATCTGCTTGACCACCACGGAGGGGCGGTTGCGGGAGTAACTCTTGGCCGCAGCGATTGACTTGGTGAGTGCCTCTGGGGTCATACCTGCAATGCGGGCGAGAGCGAGGGTGTCGAAACCCTCACGGGGGAGGTTTTTGGGCACCACCATAAGGTCGTAGGAGGGTACACTCTGGGCGAGGAATTCGCCGTGTCGGTCGTAGATTTCGCCCCTTGGGGGGTGTTGCACCTCATAGCGAAGCACGTTGTTTTCGGCAGCATCGCGGTAGCTGCGGTCCACAATCTGGATGTGGAACAACTTCAAGCAGAGGACCACAAAGAGCCCTATGACAAACCACCCCAAAGTCCTATGTCTGTTTGCTCCGCTCATTGTGTTGTGTGTGCCTGTTGAGTTGTGCTATGTTGGTGTGATTTAGTGAGTTATGCGGCGGAAGAGCCCTGCAGTTATCCACACAAGGCCCACGGTTACCAGCGTGCTACACACGATTTTGCCCACCGTGAAGAAGAAGTGGCTGCCGAGCGATTCAAACCCAAAGAAGAGGCTCTGGTGCAGGGCCACGAGAATGGTGGCATAGAGCAAGAAGGCCTTGTCGTCTATGGCTCCACCGAAGGGTACTTTTTCGTGCTGCACATCTTTGCCCATCGAGATGTTCATCACCACGGGGCGTGCAAAACCCACGGCAGCGGTGGCGATGACATTAAGCCCCGGGGTCCCCATCGTTGTATCCATCACCATACCGAGTGCAGCGCCAAGGAGCAGTAGGGCCATACGCCCCGTACCCACAGGCAGCAGGAGCATAAAGACCACGTAGTAGAGTGGCACCACGTAGCGTGTGAGCACAAGGTTGTCGAACAGTAGCGACTGAAGGAGCACCACTGCCACGAAAAAGAGTATGTATTCAATCGTGCGTTGCATCATTTTCAAGTTGTTAGCCGTTAGCCATTAGCTGTTTTTTTATCGTTGGGGCAACTAGGGCTGCTGGGTCTGCTAGGTTTTAAGGACCTTAAGGGCCTTAAGGGCCTTAAGGACTTTAGTGGGTTTTTCCCCTTTCCTGCCCTCTACACAAAACAGGCAACGCCTGCAATTTTCAATTAGTACTTGCTGTGTAGGTCCTCAAACTCCTCACCACCCATATATTTCACCACCAGCACTCGGTCTAACTTCGAGAGGTCGGCCGCCAAGCGCACAACCACATTGCTGTTCATCTTGTCGTCCGAGGGCTCAAACTTCTCCACCGTGCCCACAATGCGGCCCGGAGGAAAACGATACGACACCGTGGAAACAATCGTGTCCCCGGGTGCGAAGTTGGCATAGTAGGGGATGTCGGTGAGTTGCACCCTGCGGTAGTCGCCACCGAGCCACCCAATGGAGCCCATATACTCACTGCGGTTGCTCTTGCCACCCATAGTGAAATCCTTGTTGGCCACCGATATGCAGACCGAAAAGTGCTCCGAGCAGTCTATCGTGTAGCCCACCACGTAACCCTCGGGAGAGAGGATGGCCATATTGCCCTCCACGTCATCCAAGAGGCCCTTGTTGATGGTGAAAAAGTTGTGCTGACCAAAGACGGAGTTTTTCACTACCCTTGCTGTGGTGAATACATAGGGGGGAAGTTCCTGCTCCAACGACACCTCGGTGGCAGCCGTGGTGGCCTCCTCCAACATTGCCACCTTGTTCTCCAACTCGGCCACTCGCTCCAGCAACAAAGTATTCTCTCCACGTAGGCCAAAGTAGTCGCTCACACCACGCAACGAGCCCTCGATGCCACCCGTGATGTGGTTGGACACCGTGAGCAGACGGGCTCTGGTGAAACTCGTGGCACGAGTGTAGTGGCTGATGGCCACCACCTCGATGAGCACGAAGAGCAGCGGCACCGCCACACGCTTGAGCAGGAGCATAACTCTGTTCATAGGAGAAAAGGTGTGTTGTCCTCCGCTGTGGAGGTCGTTTTCAAAATTGCGTTGCGGTTACCCACCACTCGGGGCAACCGCAACAAATTGATACAGACAAATATCCGACCGGCAGGCAAGGCCACCCGCACCACACATTTGTCCGGCTAACTATTTCATCAGGAACGAGAAGTTGTTGATGTTCTTCAACGCCACACTCGTACCCCTCACGATGGCCCTCAAGGGGTCCTCGGCAATGATGAAGGGGATGTTGGTCTTCTCTTGCAGACGCTTGTCAAGGCCCTTGATGAGGGCACCGCCACCTGCAAGGTAGATACCGTTCTTCATAATGTCGGAGTAGAGTTCGGGCGGAATCATCTCCAGCACCTTCATCACCGCTGCATCCACCTTCAAGAGCGATTTCTCCAACGCATAGGCCACCTCGCTATACGACACGTTGAGCGTGGTGGGAAGGCTTGTGAGCATATTGGGACCCGTAACCACAAAGTCTTCGGGTGGGTTGTCCAACTCCCTCAAAGCAGCACCAACCGATATTTTGATGTTCTCGGCTGTGCGCTCGCCAATGCGCACGTTGTACTGTTGGCGGATGTACTTTTGAATGTCCTCGGTGAAGACATCACCCGCAATGTCAATACTCTCGCTGCACACAATACCGCCCAACGAAATACAAGCAATCTCGGTGGTACCACCACCGATGTCAATAATCATCGAGCCCTCGGGAGCCTCCACATCAAGGCCCGCACCAAGCGCAGCAGCCATAGGCTCAAAAATCATATAGACATCCCTTGCACCTGCGTGCTCGGCACTCTCCCTCACGGTGCGAATCTCCACGTTGGTAGAGCCCGAAGGGATGCAGACAACCATCTTCAGCGAGGGGCTGAAGAGGTGGCCGTTGGTCTTAACCTTCTTAATCATACCGCGCAACATCTGCTCGGCAGCGTTGAAGTCGGCAATGACACCATCCTTCAAAGGACGAATGGTCTTGATGTCCTGGTGGGTTTTGCCGTGCATTTTTTGTGCCTCCTTACCGATAGCCACAACCTTGCCGGTGTGGATATCCACAGCAATAATGGAGGGCTCATCCACGACAACTTTGCCGTTGTGGATGATGAGAGTATTGGCAGTTCCCAGGTCTACCGCCAACTCTTGTGTCAATGAAAACAGGCCCATTTTTGCTATATTTTTTTGTACTATTTTTCTAAATACCCTTACAAAGAGCAAAAGTAAAAAAAATATATTAAATTTGCGCACCACTAAACGGACAATAAATTCACAAATTCAAAGAAAAATGATAAAACTCGAAACCAAACACATCTCGTGTGGCGTGGATGCCGCCGAGGTGGCAGCCCTCGCAGGCGCAGCACAACAGGCTAACTCCTTGCTCCACAGTGGAGAAGGCGCAGGTAACGACTTCCTCGGTTGGGTAAACCTCCCCTCGAGCATCACTCCCGAAGAGATTGAGGCCATCAACCTCACCGCACGCTCGCTGGCTGCCAAAGCAGAGGTCGTTATTGTCATCGGTATCGGTGGCTCCTACCTCGGTGCAAAGGCCGTGCTGGATGCAATGAGCAGTTCGTTCCACTTCCTGAACAAAAACCGTCAGCACCCCTATATCCTCTTCGCAGGTAACAACCTCTCGGAGACTTACACCGCCGAACTGCTTGAGGCTGTGAAAGATTATAGCATCGCTGCCATCGTCATCAGCAAGAGCGGCACCACCACCGAGCCCGCAGTGGCCTTCCGACTGATTAAGGCCGAGATTGAGGCACGCTATGGTAAGGAGGAGGCTCGTGAGCGCATCGCTGCCGTTACCGATGCTGCACGTGGCGCACTCAAAACCCTCTCCACCGCTGAGGGCTACGCAACCTATGTAATTCCCGACAATGTGGGTGGCCGTTTCTCGGTGCTCACTCCCGTGGGACTGCTTCCGCTGGCTGCTGCCGGCATCAACATCGCCGAACTCGTGCGTGGCGCAAGGGATATGGAGGTGGCAACTGCCGAGGGCGTGCCCTTCGAGCAGAACATCGCCGCACAGTATGCTGCCGCACGCAACGCCCTCTACCAGAAGGGATACAAAATCGAAATCCTCGCTTCCTATGAGCCTCGTCTGCAATACATTGCCGAGTGGTGGAAACAACTCTATGGCGAGAGTGAGGGCAAGGAGAACAAGGGTATCTTCCCTGCAAGCGTAACCCTCACCGCCGACCTCCACTCTATGGGTCAGTACATCCAAGAGGGCGAGCGCACACTCTTTGAGACCGTAATCAGCGTGGCCCAGCCCGAGGGTAAGGTTACCATTGAGAGCGATGGCGACAACCTTGACGGACTCAACTTCCTTGCAGGCAAACGCCTCGACTATGTGAACAAGATGGCCGAGTTGGGCGTGGTGTTGGCCCACGTGGACGGTGGTGTGCCCAACATCCGCATCGAGATTCCCACCATCAACGAGTACTACATCGGTGGCCTCTTGTACTTCTTCGAGAAGGCTTGCGGTATCAGTGGCTATATCTTGGGTGTCAATCCTTTCAACCAGCCCGGTGTGGAGGCCTACAAGAAAAATATGTTTGCCCTCCTCGACAAGCCGGGGTATGAGGAGGCTTCGGCAGCCATCAAAAAACGTTTATAGCAGGCGACTGCAGCGTCATACTGCGACAAACCACCTCCTCATTTACGTTCAGTAAACTGCGGAGGTGGTTTTCTTGTATTCCTTGCATTCATCTTGTTCTGTGCGTTTTTTCCCGCTACCAAACGCTTGATAGCACCGCAACCAAAAATCACAAAACGGCCTGTGGCCCCGTCTACCGTCTGCCCTTAGGGGCCTTAATGCCCTTAAAGGCTTTAAGGACCTTAGTGTACCCAGTCGCCCCAGTTGCCCCAGTCGCCTTAAAAAACCAAAAAAACCGCACCCCGTCATTGGGAGTGCGGCTTTGTGTAATGTGTGTGGCGGTCGGGGCGATTGTTCTAACATCAGTTCATTTCGGATGTGAGTCCGGTTGGCCCGACCGAAGAAAATTCTCTATTTGGCAAATTTATCTTTGTGTTTCTCAAGCTGTTTCTTGATTGCATCAATGGCACCATCCACGGCCTCCTCGAAAGATTTACTCTGGTGCTCGGCCACAATCACTTCTGTCGGAACGTCAAGTTTGATGGTAGCCACTTTGTTGCCTTGCTCGGGGTCCTTGTCGAGTTTCAGAATAACCTCGGCACCGGATACTCGGTCTACAAAACGCTCCAATTTATTCACCTTGTTCTCAACAAATTCGAGCAACTTCTTGTCGGCATCGAATTTCACGGATTGAATCTTTACGTTCATACCTAATCCTCCTTCTTATTTGGTTATCAATTATCGGTTGTCAGCTCTCTGCAACCTGTTGTCTTGCTTTCTTATGGGGCCTTCAACAGTTCTCACCTTGCCCCCCTACTTGCCTCGTCCTCTGGGGTGGGCCTGATTGTAGGCCTCGCGCAGGTGGGCGATGTCGGTGTGGGTGTAAATCTGCGTGGCCTGCAACGAGGCGTGGCCCAGCAGTTCCTGTATCTCCCTGATGTCGGCTCCGTGGCCCAGCAACTGGGTGGCGAAGGTGTGGCGCAACACGTGTGGGCTGTGCTTACCCTTCACTCCTGCCGCAGCCAACTCTCGTTGTATGGTGCGTTCAATCTGATAGCGACTCATTTCGCACACCTCTGCTTGGCCCTCGGGGGAGCGTTTCGATGTTAAAAATAGTGCTTTTTTGTGAGAACTGCAAACATTTTGCCTACAAAATTCGCTCCTACTTTTGAGGTACTCTGCAAGGTATGGGCGCAAGTGGTTCACAATGGGAACGATGCGCTCCTTATTTCCTTTTCCGAGAACTTTTGCCTCGGCGAGATTGTGGGCGAGGGAGTCGGTAGTGAGGGTGGTAATCTCGGCCAGTCGCAGTCCTGTGGCGTAGGTGAGCACCACAAGGAGTGCATCCCTCTTGGGGGCATACTCTTCAGCCTCCTCAAAGCGAGCCAAGAGGCTCCCTACGATGTTTTGTATGTTGTCGGTGTGGATGTAGGTGGGCAACTTGGCGGAAGTTTTGAGTCGGTAGGTTTCGCCGAGGGGGTTACGGTCGATAATCTTCTTGTCGGCCATCCAGCGAAACCACGCCTTCACCGAGGAACTTTTGGTGTTGACCGAGGCAGCCTTGCACTTGTTGTCCTTGGCGAGGTGGGTTATCCACCCGCTGAAGTCCTCGCGGCTGACAAGGGCAGGGCGGAACTCTTTGGGCGTGGAGTGGCACCACGCCACAAACTCCTCACAATCACGAATGTAGTTGTGTACGGTGCCCGGGGCGAGCCTCCTTTCGTAGGCGATGTAGTGCTCAAATTGTTCCAAAGCGTTCTTCATATCCCAAAAATAAGAAATAAAATTGAGAATTGAGAATTGAGAATTGAAAAAGTTGGTGTGCCATAGGCACGGGTATTAAAAAAGATACCCAAGGGGCATTAAGGGCATTAAGGACTTTAAGGGCCTTAAGGGCAAGAAAGGGCAGCAAAGGGCAAGGAAGGGCAGAAAGGGAATTCAAGGAGGTTAAGGAAGATAGGAAGGATAGGAAGAACGGTTATCACTCATATCACTCCCTACGCTCCCTATACACCCTAAACTCCCTACTCTCTCTAACTTCCCTAAACTCTCTACACTCCCTTTGTTACCCTTTCTGCACCACAATTTTTATGGAAAAATGTAATATAATTTTTTTGGGAGTCGTTAAAAATGTATAACTTTGCGCACTAATATGCCCTTTTGGCAACGAGTGCCGAAAGATGGAGGAGATGTTTATGAAGAGAAATTTTGTGATAAAGATGGTTGTGGTGGCGCTTATGGTGGGCGCTGTGGGGTGTAGTTCCTACAACAAACTCCTCAAAGCCAACGACTCCGACCAGATGTTCCACGCTGCCATTGACTATTACAACAAAGGACAGTTCGACCGTGCATTGCAACTCTTCGAGGAGATTTCTCCCCGATACAGCGCCACAATGAGGGCCGACACCATTATGTACTACACCGGTTGCTGCTTCTACAAGCAGGGCGACTTTATGACCAGTGCGCAGATTTTTGACGAGTACAGGCGCACCTATGGTCGCAGTCCGCTGTTGGAGGATGTGGAGTATATGCACGCTATGGGCTACTACTTCGCCTCGCCTGTCCCCTCAAGGGACCAGACCACAACCCTCCAAGCCATCTCGGCCATCAACGAGTATTTGGAGCGTTATCCCGACACTCCCAAGAAGGGTGTGTGTGAAATGAGGCTCGAGGAGTTGCAGAACAAACTCTACGACAAGTCGTTCATCAACGCCCGCACCTACTACAAAACTCGCAAATACAAGTCGGCAATCATTGCCCTGCGCAATGCCTTGTCCGACTACCCCAATACGCCCCACAGGGAGGAGATTCTCTATCTGACGCTCGATGCGTGCTATGAGTTGGCTTCCAACTCGGTATCCTCTTTGCAGGTGGACCGCTACTTAGACGCTATGGATGCCTACTACAACCTTGTGTCGGAGTTCCCCAACACCAAGCACAAGAGAGCGGCCGAGCGTATGCACCGCGCTTGCAAAAACTATCTCGCCAAGCACAATGCCGGCGAGATTGAGAGCGATGGTGCCGATGTGGTGGGGGAGAGCAAGTTGAATACAAATACAAATATGCAATAGTTTAAGTCTAAACACAATGGAGATTAAAAGGAACGTACCAAACAACACGGTAACCCGCAAACTCACCGATATTGACGGCCCCACCGGCAACGTCTACGAGTCGGTTACCATCATCGCCAAACGTGCCAACCAAATTTCGACCGAACTCAAACAGGAGCTCAACCGCAAGTTGGCCGACTTCTCTACCACCACCGACTCGTTGGAGGAGACTTTCGAGAATCGTGAGCAGATTGAAATCTCGAAGTACTACGAGCGTATTCCAAAACCTGTACTCATCGCAACCGAGGAGTTCCTCGATGGCGAGGTTGTGTTCAAGGAGAAGGAGTAAGGCAGTCGGTAGAATTAGACGAGAAGAGGAACAAGTTGGGGGCGTTAAGGGCGCTAATGCCTTTAAGGCCCTCAATGGTTTTTGGCAACATCACTCACTCATACCACGTAACCCACACGCACGCACACACACAATGCTACGACATCTGACAGTTGAAAACTATGCACTCATTGAGAGGCTCGATATGACATTGAGCCCCCGCCTGAATATTATCACGGGCGAAACGGGTGCGGGTAAGAGTATTCTATTGGGTGCCTTGGGGTTGGTGTTGGGCAACAGGGCCGACATCGCCACCCTCAAGGAGAGTGGGCGCAACTGTGTGGTGGAGGCCGAGTTTGAGGTGGGGGCCTATGGGTTGGAGGAGTTCTTTGAGGAGAACGACTTGGAGTGGGCAGCCACCACAACCATACGCCGTGTGATTACCCCCGCAGGCAAATCGAGGGCCTATGTGAACGACCTGCCCGTGCAACTCGCCGTGCTTAAGGAGTTGGGCACAAGGCTCATAGACATCCACTCCCAGCACCACTCGCTGATGATTGCAGGCGAAGGTTTCAGGATGCAGATTGTGGATGCCGTGGCGGAGAATGGCGAACTGAGGAGTGCCTATCAGGAGGCCTATGCTGCCTTGCGTAGGGCCGAGAGTGAACTCGCTGCACTGCGCCGCACGGTGGAAGCCAACCTGCGAGATAAGGAATACATTGAGTTCCAATATGGTCAACTCTCTGCGCTCAAACTGCGTGAGGGCGAGTTGGCGGAGTTGGAGGCCGAGAGCCGAATGTTGGACAATGTGGAGCGCATAGCCGACACCATTGGTGGCTCGGTGGCCTTGTTAGATGAGGAGGAGAACGGAGTGTTGGCAAGGTTGCGCCGTATTGAGGGTGGCTTTGCGAAGATTAGTGATGTCTATGGCCCTGCCGGAGAGGTTGCCGAGAGGGTGAAGGCTGCACTCGTGGAACTCAAAGATGTTGCAGCCCAACTTGGCGAGGAGGCCGGCTCGGTGGAGAACAACCCACAGAGGGCCGAGGAGGTGAACGACAGGCTTGATGCCATCTACACGCTGATGCGTAAGCACGGGGTGCAGACGGTGGAGGAACTCATTGCGTTGGAGAAGGAATATGGCTCCAAGTTGGGTATCATTGTGGATGCCGATGCGGAGTTGGCTCGCTTGGAGAGCGAGGTGGGCAGGCGCAAGGAGGTGGCAGAAAAGTGTGCCGCCACGCTTACCGCTTCAAGGCGCAAGGCTGCCGAGAGTCTGGCAGCGCAAACGGAGGCTATGTTGGCCCGATTGGGTATGGAGCACTCCACCTTTGTGGGCAGAGTGGGTGTGGCCGAGGGGCTCACTCCCACGGGTGCCGACACTGTGGACTTCCTCTTCAGTTCATCGCCCAAGTTTTCGCCACAGCCGCTGGAAAAGGTTGCTTCGGGAGGTGAGATTTCGAGGGTTATGCTCTGCTTGAAGGCTCTGGTGGCCGACAAGGCCAATATGCCAACGGTGGTGTTTGACGAGATTGACACGGGTATTTCGGGGCGCATTGCCGATGTTACGGGCCAGATTATTGCCGAATTGTCGGTGGGGCGTCAGGTGGTCAATATCACCCACCTGCCGCAGGTGGCCTCAAAGGGCGACACCCATTTCAGGGTGTTCAAGGATGCGGCCGATGGGCGCACGCACATAGAACTCCTCTCGGCCGAGGAGAGGGTGGTGGAGATAGCCAAAATGCTCGGCGGAAATGAGGATGTGTCGGATGCGGCGTTGGAGTTGGCACGCCGATTGATAGAGAAATAGGAGAGTTTGGGCGATGGACAAAGTTCGGGCCCAAACTTTTGTTTTATAGGCGGTTGGCGAGAGGTTGAGGTTTTGAAAAATGTAGAATTACGCCACCGCTCCGAGGGTGCCACACGGCAAAAAGGTACCTTTGACAAGATGTGGAATTGCCAACAAAAAAGAGATGATTGACTACAAAAAAGAGTATGACCTGCTGGGTAGGCTCTACAACACCACCACCGAGGTCATACCCATTCCCGATAGCGGAGTGGAAATTCACAACCGCCACTACACCTCCACCTTCCCTGCCGAGTATAGCGACAATGGGGTGGTGATGGGTAACCTCTACTACTTTGAACTCACACAAGGAGGCCGAGATGAGAACAACCACTTTGTCTACCCCGTGATGGTCCCCACCAGAGGAGAGGGGAGCGAGGAGGCCAAGTTCGACAAAGCCATCTTGTTCTTCCACGGACTCAACGAGAGGGCGTGGAACAAATACCTGCCGTGGGCCAAGTATCTGGCCGAGAGGTGTGGCCGTCCGGTGATTATGTTCCCCATCGCCTACCATATGGGGCGTGCGCCAAAGAGTTGGAGCAACCCACGCAATATGATGGAGGTGGCCAAAGACCGCAACAACGGTGAGTTGTCCTCTACCTTCGCCAATGCCGCACTGAGCGTGAGGCTTGAGAAAAACCCCGAGAGATTTCTGATTTCGGGCGTGCAGAGCTACTACGATGTGATTGACATCGTGGGCAACATCAAGGCCGGTGGCGACCCACTGTTTGAGAAGGGTGCCCACATCGACATCTTCTCCTACTCCATCGGCGCTTTCCTCTCGGAGATATTGCTGCTCAACAACTTCAACGACCTCTTCCGCGACTGCCGACTCTTTATGTTCTGCGGAGGCACCACCTTTGATTCTATGAACGGTATCTCCAAGTACATTATGGACGAGAAGGCATTTGAGAGTGTTATGAGCCTCAATAACCCCAAAAAACTCAAACGTATGGGGCGCAACTTTGAGGGGGCCACAAAGAGTATGAAGTTCAAACGCACGTGGAACGGCATTGGGGTGATGATGAATAGTAAAGAACGCCGCAAGGAGCGTGAAAAGTTGCTCAACAAGTGCGCCCACAACATCTACGCAGTGGCTTTGGAGAAGGACTCGGTGATGCCCTACAAGAAGATTGTGCGCACGCTAAAAGGTAAGAAAGGGGACATCCCCACGAGGGTTGAGGTTATCGACTTCCCCTACGACTACTCCCACGAGGTTCCTTTCCCCACGGGCGATGATAAGGTAGGCTCACTCGTTAATCGTTGCTTTACAGTGATTTTCAACAATGTGGCCAACTTCTACCTCATTGGCGACAGTGTGCGCGAGAAGGCCGAGAGGTACCGCTTGGAGAAGGCGGAGCAGGCCGAGCGTGCCGAGCAGGAGCGCAGGGAGAAGGAGGCGCGCGTGAGGGCCGCAAAGGCTGCCAAGCAGGAGCAAGAGGAGCGCGAGAAGGCCTCCAAGCGAGAGCAGAAGGAGCAGACAAAGGCTGCCAAACGTGAACAAAAGGAGCAGGCAAAGGCTGCCAAGCGTGAACAAAAGGAGCAGGCAAAGGCTGCCAAGCGTGAACTCAAAGCCCAGCGCAAAGCGACAAAGGCAGAGCAGAAGATGCAACGCAAGGCCGAGAAAGCCCAACGCAAGGCCGAGCGCAAGGCGGCCAAAGAACAGCGCAAAACCGCCAAAGCAGAAAGAGTAATTAGTAAAGAGTAATTAGTAAATATTTTTCCCTAAACTCCCTAAATTCCCAACCGGCACAGTTGCGGCGAAGCCAGAAGAATAGGAAGAATGGGTTATCTCTCCAAAATGAGTTCGCCAAACCACTCGGGGCGGTGGAAGTCGGGTTGCTCCACCCCAATGGGACTCCAACTTACAAAGTGCACAGGGTCGGTGTCATCGCCACACTTATAGAGATTGGCCAGTAGCCTTTCGGGGGTGCCTTCAATGTCCAGTACCGCAAAGGGAAGTTCAATCTCAAGGCTCCACTTGCCGTCTTTGATGTCGATGGGCTCGGCGGGCAACGAAGAACGGCGCACGATGGGGGCCGCCTGCTCCGCAGTGAAGTGGGCGCAATCGGTGCGTGAGCGTCTTTTGGCCGAGAGCCCCACGCCAATGCAGTTGGTCTCAAAGTTGAAGTAGAAAGCACTCTCGGGCTCCTTCACAAACAACTCCACGCAACTATCCTTCCACACGGGTCCATTGGCGGTGGTACACACCGCTTTGGTGTGAGCCTCCTCCACCTCGTAGCGCACCAGCAGCGATGTGCCGTTGTGGCCAATGTGGAAGCGCACCGAAGGTTTGTAGGGATACTCCGACCAGTTGATGCACTCGATGGTGTCGGTGGCAAATTGCTCGGGGTGGTCAAACCCATCCACGCGGGGTACTCTGATACTCTTTCTCATCTCGGATATTGACAATTTGTCGGTTCAGTTTAATACAACTTGCGGTGTGTTGGGTAAACACCTTTCGCTCCACTTGTGCAACTCACCATCTGGTGGCCGAGTTCTGAACAACATACTCCTTGTAGAAGTCGATGTTCTCGCGGGTGATGATGTCCAGCGGCATATAGTTCTCCACGGCGGGGTGGCTACCGCAGATGATACTCTTCAAAAGCGTCTCCACCGCAAGGAAGCCCTGCAACTCCGGCCTTTGGCCCACAAGGAAGTCCAAGCGACCATCCATCATTGCGGCCACGTTGTCGCTCGTGGGGTCGAGGCAGATGGTCTTGATGTGGTCTATGCCGATGCGTTTGAGGCTGTCGGTGATGATGCTGCCCCTTGACGACAACACCGCCGCTCCCTTTACATTGGGGTGGGCCGCAAAGAAATCGGCCAGAGTCTTGTCGTTGTAGGCTTTGTCCAAAGGGGAGAAGTTGAGGCGGTACACCTTGTCGCCAAGGCGGTTTTCGTGGAAAAACTCCATAAAACCAATCTTGCGCTGAATGGTGTTGTTGGCACTCTCATCGCCCACCCTCATCGCTTGGAACAGTGCATATTCGCTGTCGGGAGGGGTGGTTTGACGAATGAGTTTGGCAATCAGATAGCCACAGGAGTCCTGCTTGGCGGAGTAGAAGGCCGTGGGGTTGGTGCCCTCCACCATAGAGTCTACATAGGCATAGGGGATGTGCTCCTCGTCAAGCGTCTGTGTCAGTCGTATTGTTTCGTCTTTGAAGGTGGGCCCTATGACCACCGCATCGGGCCGAGCCTCCAACACTTCGGAGTAGGTGGTGCGGCAGTTGTAGAGGTCATATTGGTCGTAGGTGTAGACCTCGCTTGTGAGGTCCACAACGCTGTATTCGTTCAGAGCCTTGCTGAAACCCTCGTGTATCTGTTGCCAATATTGGCTACCTTGGGTGTGGGGCGTTACGAACACAATCTTTATGTGCTTGCGTATGGAGATGGAGGAGAGGTAGATGTTGGGGTTGTAGTTCACCCTGTTGAGCACCTCTTCCACTGCTTTGAGGGCTGCGGGCGACACCTTGCCTCGCCCGTGCAGCACACGGTCCACCGTTCCGGCCGACACTCCGGCCATCTCGGCAATGTCCTTAATTCTGATTTTATGGGGGTTCTTTGCCATAGCGTGTGTGTTTTGCACAAAGGTATGATTTATTTTCAAGTCTACAAAATGTCTGATAGCAACATTGTTGCAGTTGTTTTCCTTTTTTGGCTATGGGGGATTGTGAGCCTGCTTTGGGGTGTGGAAGTGTGGAGAGTGTGGGAATGCACACCCTCGTTATGTTCATTCGTTGTATTCGCTACTTGCCCATCAGAAGTTCGCCAAATTCCGCCAGTGTGGGCACCGTGAGGTCGGGTTGGCGCACGGCCGCAGAGGCCACCTCCTCGGTGGTCTCGCCCGAGAGCACCAACACCCCAAAGGCTCCCGCATTGTGGGCCAAGGCAATGTCGGTGTAGATGCGGTCGCCACACATAGCAATCTCCTCCGCACGCACTCCGTGGCGGTGCATTATGCCCTCCAACATCGAAGCATCGGGCTTGCCGAGGGTGATGTCGGGGGTGCGACCCGTGGCGTGCTCAATACACTTGCAAATGGAGCCACAATCGACCAGTACAACCTCCTCGTTGGTGGGGCACACACGGTCGGGGTTGGTGGCAACATAGGGCACTCCTTGACTCGCCCACCACGCTGCACGGCACAGTCGCTCGTAGGTGAGGGTTTTGTCGAAGGCAACCACCAGCACATCGGGCCTCTCCGCAGGGCTGTCGGCCACGCTCTCGTAGCCCGCTGCCTCAAACTGCCCAATCATACTCGGTGTGCCAAGCAGGAAGAGTCGGCGAGCCGAGGGGTGGTGGGTACGGAGGTAGTCAATGGTGGCTATGGTGGTGGTGTAGATGCGCTCCCTGCCACACTCAATGCCCATCGCAGCAAGGGCGGCAAGGTAGTCGTCAATGCTCTTGGAGGGGTTATTGGTCAGAAAAGAGTAGCCAATGCCGTGGGCCTCCAAGTCGGCCAAAAATTTGTGGGTCCACGGGAAGAGCCTGCTACCCATATAGATTGTGCCGTCCATATCGAGGGCAACGTGGCGCAGGCGGGAGAGTCGCTTGCTCAACTCCTCGGGGCTGTATGGTGTGCGGTAGGTGGTCATAGGGTGTGAAAAAAGATAGGAATAATAGGAGTGATAGGTGTGGTAGGGGTAATAGGAATGATAGGGGGGTGTATGGGAGGCGCGAAAGGGTTTCTACTCCGCAATCTCAAACACGCCACCCTCGCCAAAGACCTTCTCGGTCCACTTCTCAAGCAGTCCGCAGCGCAGGCCGAGGTCGAGAATGGTGAAGCGGCGGCGTATCTTCACCGCTTTCATCACACTCTCCCTTAGGCGACTACGGCTGATGCCAATCTCCTCCGGCTCGGTGGGGGCTCCCACCGCAGCAAGCAGGCTCTTGCACTGCTCAAAGGAGAAGAGTTGGCCTTGCAGGGCGGTGCGTATCTCTTTCCAATTGTTTTTGAGCGTTTCCAGTTGGCGGCGCAATTCGCGCTTGTTGATATACTTTGCCGAGGTCTCCTTCACGCCAATCAGGGGGAAGTCGGTACCCTCGAATGTTACGAGTGCTTCAAGCCTTGCCTCCTCGGCGGTGGGCCAAGCAGCCACGGCCGAAGCCACGTCTAAGTGCTCGATGTCCTCCTCCAGCAGGCACTCATAGAGAGCCGTGGAGCAGAGCAAACCGATGGCAACCATAAAACCGTGCGAGGGACCTCCACCCTCACACTGCAAGTGCTCCATCTCCCATAGGCGGGCAAAGAGGTGGTCAGCACCACTTGCCGGGCGGCTGGAACGGTGGGCCTGCATTGCAAAACCACTCAACAGCAGTCCGTCAATAAGCCTCGTCAAAGCCTCGGTAGAGCCATTCCTTACCTCCTGCGGGTGGCTCAATGCCTCGCGCAAGCCGTCTTGCACAAGCGAGAAAGCAAACTCATCCATAGGCTCCACACCCAAGCGGTCGGCAAGTATCCAGTCGGCACCGGTGGGTATCTTGGCCAACAGGTCGGCATAGCCACTGGCTATCATCTTGGGAGGGCAGGTGGCGATTATGTCGGTGTCGGCAATCACGCCCTTGGGGGCAGAGCAGGGGAAGCTCTGCTTCATTCCCTCCTTGATTATGGGTGCTCCATAGGCGGTGTAGCCATCCATAGAGACTGCCGTGGCCACCACCATATAGGGCCTGCCGATGTGGTAGGAGGATAGTTTTGTGAGGTCGTTGATTGTACCCGAGCCAATGGCCACAGCCACGGCATCGGTGGCGGAGAGTCTCTGGTCGAGCATCTCCACAAAGCCCCACTCGGCCACAAGACCGTTGGAGTCGAAGAGGTAGGGAGCCTCTTGTGTTATGCCGGCCTCGGAGAGAGATTTTTCCACCGCCTTGCCTGCAAGGGCATAGGTGTGGGAGTCGGCAACGATAATGGCCTTTTGTGCCCCGAAGAGTTCTCGGAACATCGCACCACACTCGCCAACAACACCACGTCCAACCCTCAATGCGCGAGTGTCGGTGGCACGTTGGAGCGATATTTCAACCATCTCTTTGTTGCTTTTCATTGTGCGTTTTGGCCTCTCCCTTGTGGCCGTTTCAACCTACAAATATAGTGATATTTTGACAATATCCAAAAACCGAGCCTACGATGCCATTCAACCACTCCTTGCTCTACGGAGGGGAGAGTGATTGAAAAGCCGAAAGGGCAGAGAAGAAATTGAAAATTGAAAATGGAAAATGGAAAATTGTGGTGCCTGCGGCGCATTTTTTATCTTGGGTATTAAAAAAGATACCCAAGAGTAGTAGATGGCAGAGAGGTTGGCCGGGTCCACTAAAGCCCTTAAAGTCCTTAAGGGCCTTAAGGCAGGCGAGAGTCTGCGGCTCTGCCAACCGCACAAATCAGCAGTGGGTTTCCATTTTCAATTTTCCATTTTCAATTTTATTTGTACTTTTGTGGGTTATATTGCCTATTTGTGCACTTTTGTTATTGGACAACCGATGAAAAACAACCGAAACATACTCCTGCGATACCTCCCACACATTGGTGCGGTGGTGCTCTTCCTGCTCCTCTCGTTGCTCTACTTCGAGCCCCAAATGGAGGGTAAGGCGCTCTCTATGGGCGACATCACCCAGTATGAGGGTATGAGTCGCGACATCAAACAGGCACAGGCCGCAGGCGAGGACCCGCAGTGGACCGGCAACGCCTTCGGCGGTATGCCCGCCTATATGATTAACATCGAGTATCCCTCGATGATTATCAAAAACTGGAGCACCGACCTCGCCAACGCCTTCGGTAGGCCCGCAGTGTTGGTATTCCTCGCTCTGGTGAGTTTTTGGGCGATGTTGCTCCTGTGGGGAGTGAACCCACTGGTTGCCATTGTGCCCGCCATTGCCTATGGTTTTTCCACCTACTCCATACTGATTATTGGCGCAGGACACATCACCAAGATGTTTGCCTTTGCCTATGCACCCCTGCTGGTGGGCGGAGTGGTCTACACTCTGCGTGGTAGGCGCATCATCTTGGGCGGACTGCTCACGGCACTCTTTGCCACCTTGCAGATTGCCGCCAACCACCCACAAATCACCTACTACTTCGCCTTTGTGTTGGTGGCTGTGTGGGTGAACTACCTTGTGGTGGCCATCAGGGAGAAGTGGGTGCCCCGATTTGTGAAATCTACTCTCGTGTTGGCTGTGGCGGCTGTGTTGGCCGTGGGAGCCAACCTCTCCTCGCTCTACTACACCGCCCAGCACCAACCCGACACCACACGTGGGGGTAGCGAACTCGCCGAAGGCGCACAGGGCGCAGGTGAGGATGGCGGACTTGATATTGCCTACGCTACGGCGTGGAGTTATGGCCGCACCGAGAGCCTCAATATGTTCATCCCCAATCTGATGGGTGGCTCTTCAAGCGGTGGTTTTGCGGCCGATGGAGAGGTGGCAGCCTCGTTGCGCCCCTATGGAGCCCGAAGCCTTGCCACTCAACTGCCCGCCTACTGGGGCGACCAGCCGATGACCGCAGGGCCCACCTACGTTGGTGCCGCAGCACTGCTCTTGGCGGTGTTGGCTCTGGTGTTGTTGCGTGGCAGGGAGAAGTGGTGGATTGTGGCAGTGAGCGTGTTTGCGTGGTTGCTCTCGTTGGGTAGCAACCTGATGTGGTTCACGGAGTTGATGTTCAAGTGGCTACCCACCTACGACAAGTTCCGAGCCGTATCCACAGCCCTCGTGGTGGTGCAGTGGAGTGTGCCCCTGCTGGGCGCATTGGTGCTGTGGCGCATTTGGAAGGGCGATTACGATAGGCGCACTCTCCTTGTGGGAGTGGGCAAGGCGGCTGCCATTTTGGGAGGCCTTGCGCTTGTGTTCGTGCTCTTCGGCAGGGCAATGTTCTCCTTTGAGGCCCCCTATGACGGGCAGATGGGCCTGCCTGCCGATGTGTTGGCCGCAATGCAGAGCGAGAGGGCCTCGATGCTCGTGGGCGATGCTGTAAGGTCGCTGGTCTTTGTGCTCCTCACCGCAGGTCTGGTTGCCCTCTATGGATGGGGCAAGATGCGCAAGGGAGTGATGCTGGCCCTTGTGGGAGTGCTCATTGGGGTGGATATGATTGGCGTGGATGTGCGCTACCTTTCGTGGGGCGACTTTGTGAGGCCCGCCGAGACCACCATACAGCCCACCGAGGCCAACCGTCAGATTATGGCCGATGGGAGCCTCGGCTACCGAGTGGCCAACCTTGCTGTGAGCACCTTCAACGATGCCACAACGAGCTACTTCCACCGCTCGGTGGGTGGCTACCACGGAGCCAAACTCTCTCGCTACCAAGACCTCATAGACCACCAACTGTTGCGTGGTAACCCCGAGGTCTACGATATGCTCAACACCAAGTACTTCATTGTGGCCGACAAGGAGAGCGGTGCCCCACAGGCGGTGCTCAACGAGGGGGCCAATGGTGCTGCGTGGTTTGTGGGCGACATCGTGTGGGCCTCCACTCCGCAGGAGGAGATGAGGGCATTAGACGGGCTTGATACCCGCACCGAGGCAGTGGTGGAGGAGCGTTACAGGGCAATGTTGGAGGGTGTGAACCTCGGAAGTGGCGAGGTGGAACTTGTTAAGTACAAACCCAACCACCTCTCCTATCGTTACAACTCGGCCGAGGGCGGATTGTGCGTCTTCTCGGAGATTTTCTACGACAAGGGATGGAAAGCCTATGTGGATGGCTGGGAAGCAAAATATTTGCGTGCCGACTACGTTCTACGTGCAATGGTGTTGCCCGCAGGCGAACACATCGTGGAGTGGAGATACAGGGCTCCGAAGTTTGCCCTTGTGGAGAGCATTACCCTTGGCTTCTCGATAGCCATACTCGGTGGGCTGCTGCTCTATGGGGTGGTGGAGATGGCAAAGTGCCGCCGAAGAAGAAGTGAAAAATAGAACAACAACGATGATATGGGACAGACTAAAGGAAATAGCAGACTCAAACGTAAAGTGAGGGGCTCCTATGCCATCTCCACCGTGAGTATCGCTCTGGTGCTCTTCCTGCTTGCAGGGGTGGGCTACATCATCTGGAACCTCTCGAAGGCTACCGATGGGGTGAAGGAGCGTATGACCCTCTATGTGATGCTCTCCGATGCCGAGCCGGCCGAGGTAAAGGAGGAGGTGGGCTACAAATTGCGCTCGTTGGAGGGCGTGAAGGAGGCCTTGTTTGTGTCGAAGGCCGATGCAGCAGCCGAGATGAAGGAGTTTGTGGGGGGCGATGTGGAGGAGTTTTTGTCCTACAACCCACTGCCCGACTCCTATGAGGTGAGGTTGCGTGCGAGTGAGTCGCCCAAGGCTCTTGTGGCCGCCATTGAGTCGCAGGTGAGCGAGTGGAAGGGCGTGGATGAGGTGGTCTACCAAAGGGCTGTGGTGGAGAATATGGACACCAACCTCGGCAAGTTTAAGATACTGTTGTTGCTCTTCGGGGGCGCACTGCTGGTGGTGTCGCTTGTGCTGCTGCGCAACACCATCCGTATGAGTGTCTTTGCCCACCGCACGCTCATCAACACGATGAAACTCGTTGGTGCCTCCAAGGGGTTTATCAAGAGGCCCTTCTTGGTTGATAGCCTGTGGCAGGGAGTTGTTGCGGCACTTTTGGCCTCGGGGCTCTTCTGGGGTATGGTTGTTGCGCTCAACGAGGGCCTGCCCTATGTTATGCTTGTGTCGAGTGTGGAGGTGTTGGCCACCATCTGCGGAGGTATCTTGGTGGGCGGAGTGCTCATCTCGGTGCTCTTCACCAACTTTGCGCTCAACAAGTTTATCCGAATGAATAGTTCCAAAATACACATATATTAGTAAGAGGAGATAGATACTATGGCAACAAAAAACCAACAAAAAAGTGCCCCTGCGAAGAAGAGCGGGGGTGCGGTGCAGACCTCTCCGAAGGGGACCGAGGTGCCCAAGGGCGAGGAGGTTGTCTTTGGGTGGAGCAACTACAAGTGGATGCTTGCGGGGGTGCTGACCATCGTGCTGGGCTTTGTGCTGATGGCCGGTGGTGGGAGCGATGTCCCCGGGGAGTTCAACTATGAGGAGATATTCTCGTGGAGGCGCATTGGGCTTGCCCCAATGGTGGTGCTGGCAGGCTTTGGCATTGTGGGCTACTCCATTATGAAGAAGAGTAAAAAATAAATTTTCAACTTTCAACTTTCAATTCTCTAACCGATGTCGATTTTTGAAGCATTTATACTTGGTTTGGTGCAGGGACTCACAGAGTTTCTGCCCGTGAGCAGCAGTGGCCACCTTCAGATTGCAAAAGAACTGCTGGGTGTGGAACTCACCGACAACATCGCCTTTGACGTAACCCTCCACTTCGCTACCGTGTTGAGCACCATTGTGGTGCTGTGGAGCGCAGTGAGGAGGCTCTTCACAGGCTTCTTTTCATTCCGCAAGGGTCCCGATATGACCTATGCGCTGAAAATCATCGTTTCGATGATTCCGGTGGGCATCGTGGGATTCCTGCTCAAAGACCAACTCAATGCAATGTTGGCCTCCGACTACATTATGGTCGTGGTGGGTGCAATGCTCCTGCTGACGGCTGCCCTGCTCACCTTTGCGCAGAGGGCCAAGCCGAGGAATAAGGAGGTTATCTCGTGGGGCGATGCGGCCATCATCGGTACCGCACAGGCTGTGGCTACAATGCCCGGTTTGAGCCGCTCGGGTACCACCATCGCCACAGGTCTGATTTTGGGCAACAAGAGGGCCGTTGTGGCCGAGTTCTCGTTCCTGATGGTGCTGTTGCCCATCATTGGCGAGTCGCTGTTGCAGGTTGTTGGTGGCGATTTCTTGGCACAGTCGGGCGTGGGTCTGCTCCCGCTGGCGGTGGGTTTTGTTACCGCCTTCGTTACGGGTGCGCTGGCGTGCAAGTTTATGATTAACATTGTGAACAAGGGTAAACTCTATTGGTTCGCACTCTACTGCCTTGTGGTGGGCTTGGTTGCCATTGGCAGTTACTTCTTTTAACCGATGAGAGAGCCGATTTCAAAGCAAACCCCCTATCAGGAGGGGGTGGTGTTGGTGGTCGATAAACCCCTGCGCTGGACCTCCTCGGATGTGGTCCGCAAGATTAAATATATGCTCCGCAAACTCGGCTACCCGAAGATTAAGATTGGCCACGCCGGCACGCTTGACCCTCTGGCTACGGGCGTGTTGGTGGTCTGCATCGGTAGGGCTACAAAGCGTGTAGACGAACTTCAAGCGGGCGAAAAGGAGTATGTGGCCGATGTTATGCTTGGCGCAACCACCCCGAGTGGCGACCTTGAACACCCCGTAGACGCCACCTATCCCACCGACCACATCACGCGCGAGATGGTTGAAGAGGCCCTCCGTGGGCTCTGTGGCGAGCGTTTCCAACTCCCTCCCGTCTACTCGGCCAAGATGATTGACGGCCGTAGGGCCTACGACTATGCCCGAGAGGGAGAGCAGGTGGAGATGCGCAGGTCGCTGATTAACATCTACGAAATGGAGATTTTGGACTACGAGTTGCCACTCGTGCGCGTGCGCGTGCGTTGTAGTAAAGGTACCTACATCCGCTCACTCGCTTTTGAGATTGGAGAGGCACTCGGTAGTGGCGCCCACTTGGTGGGACTGCGCCGCACTCGTAGCGGAGAGCAGAGGGTGGAGGATGCCTACTCCCTCGAAGAGGTGGTCGGAATTATGTCGCTCGACCCCGAAAAAGAACTCGCCCAAATGCACAACAGCGAGGCGCACAAGGGAAGCGGCAGAAAATTTTTGGATGTTAAGTGAAACAAAATCACGAAATAAACGTAAATAATTTGTTTGGCATCTATTCAACACACACATTTAGATAAGAGTATGAAACTTTCACAGTACAACTACGACTTTTCGGCCGACCTGCTGGCCAAATATCCCACCGAAGACCGTGATGAATCACGTCTGCTCGTGCTCCACCGCAACACCGGAGAGATTGAGCACAGGGTGTTTAAGGATATTCTCGACTACTTCGAGGAGAAGGATGTCTTTGTATTCAACAATACCAAAGTGTTCCCCGCAAGGCTCTATGGCAACAAAGAGAAAACCGGTGCAGAGATTGAGATTTTCCTGCTCCGTGAGCTCAACAAAGACCTCCGCCTGTGGGACGTGCTGGTGGACCCCGCACGCAAAATCCGCATCGGCAACAAACTCTACTTTGGTGATGATGATGCACTCGTGGCTGAGGTGATTGACAATACCACCTCGCGTGGTCGCACCCTGCGCTTCCTCTACGATGGCTCCTATGAGGAGTTCCGTGAGGTGTTGCACCAGATGGGTAACACCCCCATTCCCAAGTGGATACGTGAGAGGGCCGAACCCATTGACGCAGAGCGTTACCAGACCATCTACGCCAAGGTAGAGGGTGCAGTGGCAGCCCCCACCGCAGGTCTTCACTTCAGCAAGCACCTCCTCAAAAGGATGGAGATTAAGGGCGTGGACTCGGCCGAAATTACCCTCCACGTGGGACTCGGCAATTTCCGCACCGTGGATGTGGAGGACCTCACCAAGCACAAAATGGACTCCGAGCAAATCTTCATTCCGGAGCAGACCGCCAAGGTGGTTAATGCCGCCAAGGAGAGCGGACACCGCGTGTGTGCAATCGGTACCACCGTGCAGCGCACAATGGAGAGTTCGGTGTCTACCACCGGTATGCTCAAGCCCTATGAGGGTTGGACTAACAAGTTCATCTTCGCACCCTACGACTTCAGCGTGGCCGACTCAATGGTGAGCAACTTCCACCTGCCCGGCTCCACCCAGTTGATGATGGTGGCAGCCTTCGGTGGCTACGAGAAGGTTATGCACGCCTACAAGGTGGCCATCGAGGAGGGGTATCGCTTCGGCACCTACGGCGATGCAATGCTTATTATCTAATGTGAGGTTTGCTAAACTCGGATATACTTTAGACACGACTTTCTTGTCGTACATCAAATAAAAAAACGGCACCATCATCGGGTGCCGTTTTTTTGTTGTGCTCTCCGCACACGTGGGGACTTTGCCTACTCCAACTCCTTGAGGATGCGCATTGCAGCCTGATAGATGGTGTCGTCCTCAAAACTTACGATGCCACCATCGGGACCCTCCTCCACAACTATGCCTGCGGTGGTGGTGGCACCCTCAAAGTGGCGACCGCCAAAAAAGTTCCTTACTTCATCTACATTGATGCCAAGCTCATCGGCGATGCGCTGGCTGCTGCCACTGGGCAATTTGTCCTTGATGCGGCGCAATTCGTTAAAGGTGATTACCATAGTGATATTAGTGTTTAGATTTGTGTTTTTAGTTATGCCATATTTAGCACTATAAAGGTAAAGCCATTTTGTGGAATAAAAAAATTTTCGCTCATAATTTTTCTTTCATTCCGCTTTTTTGTCCTCCAAGCAGGTCGCAACTACTCTCCAAAAAGTTCCCCCGCACGGGTGGCCGCACCACAATGGCACCGTGGTGTGGCGGGGTGAAAAATGACAAAATCGGACTTTTTGTCATATTTTTGTCATCCTCTGTCAGTCCTTTGGGGTGGTTTGGCAGTCTGTGTGGCACAAAAACCGCTTGGCACAGAGATTGAAGATTGTTTGGTCGAACACGGAGATGATGCTCACAAGTGGAGAGAACGGATTTTGAGAGTTCCAACAACAAAGTGAGGCACACTCCGAGAGTTCCGAGAATAAAAGAGTACAAACGAAGTTAAACAAAAACATAAAAAAGATTTACAATTATGGCAAAGATTATCGGTATTGACCTTGGTACAACCAACAGTTGTGTAGCAGTAATGGAGGGCAACGAGCCCGTGGTTATTCCCAACAGCGAGGGACACCGCACAACCCCTTCGATTGTGGCTTTCACCGAGGGTGGCGAGCGTAAGGTGGGCGACCCCGCAAAACGTCAGGCAATCACCAACCCCAAAAACACCATCTTCTCCATCAAGAGGTTTATGGGTGAGAATATGGACCAAGTACAGAAAGACGTAGCGCGCGTACCCTACAACGTGGTGCGTGGTGGCAACGGCGTTCCTATGGTTGAGGTTGGCGACAGGAAATATACTCCTCAGGAGATTTCGGCTATCGTGCTCCAGAAGATGAAAAAGACCGCCGAGGATTACCTCGGAACAACCGTGAGCGAGGCAGTTATCACCGTGCCCGCCTACTTCAGCGACTCGCAGCGTCAGGCCACCAAAGAGGCCGGTGAGATTGCAGGTCTGAAAGTGCGCCGTATCATCAACGAGCCCACCGCAGCAGCACTCGCATACGGTCTGGACAAGGCAGGTAAGGATATGAAAATCGCCGTATATGACCTCGGTGGCGGTACCTTCGATATCTCCATCTTGGAGTTGGGCGATGGCGTGTTTGAGGTTAAATCGACCAACGGTGATACCCACCTCGGTGGCGATGACTTCGACCACGTGATTATCGACTGGATGGCAGCCGAGTTCCAAAGCAAACACGGCATCGACCTCCGCAAAGACGCAATGGCTATGCAGCGTCTGAAAGAGGCCGCAGAGAAGGCTAAAATCGAACTCTCGAGTAGCACCTCGACCGAGATTAACCTCCCCTACATTATGCCCGTAGACGGTATTCCCCAGCACCTTGTGATGACCCTTACAAGGGCCAAATTTGAGCAGTTGGCCGACAATCTCATCCGCGCAACCATCGAGCCCTGCCGTAAGGCACTCAGCGATGCAGGTCTCAGCGCAAATCAGATTGACGAGGTTATCCTCGTGGGTGGTTCCACCCGTATCCCCGCAATCCAGAAGGTTGTTGAGGAGTTCTTCGGTAAGGCTCCCTCGAAGGGCGTGAACCCCGATGAGGTTGTGGCTATCGGTGCCGCAATTCAGGGTGGTGTGCTCACCGGCGAGGTTAAGGACGTGCTCCTGCTGGATGTTACTCCTCTGTCGCTCGGTATTGAGACCTTGGGTGGTGTGTTCACTCGTCTGATTGACGCCAACACCACAATCCCCACTCGCAAGAGTCAGGTGTTCTCCACCGCACAGGACAATCAGCCTTCGGTAGAAATTCACGTTTTGCAGGGTGAGCGTCAGATGGCTCGCGACAACAAGACCATCGGTCGTTTCCACCTTGACGGCATCCCCGCAGCACCCCGTGGCGTGCCCCAGATTGAGGTTTCGTTTGACATTGACGCCAACGGTATTCTCAACGTGTCGGCCAAAGATAAAGGCACCGGCAAGGAGCAGAGCATCCGCATTGAGGCTTCGAGCGGTCTGACTGAGGCAGAGATTCAGCGTATGCGTGATGAGGCCAAGGCTAACGAGGCCAAAGACAAAGAGGAGCGCGAGAGGGTGGACAAAATCAATGGTGCCGACAGTATGATTTTTACCACCGAGAAGCAACTCAAAGAGTATGGCGACAAACTCCCCGCCGACAAGAAATCGGCCATTGAGGGTGCCCTCGCCGAACTCAAGAGTGCTCACTCGGCACAAGACCTCGCAGCTATTGACGCAGCAAGCGAGAAACTCAACGCCGCTTGGCAGGCTGCATCGCAGGACATCTACGCACAGCAGCAGAACGCTCAGCAGCAGGGCCAGCCCAATGGCGGTCAGCAGGCAGGCGGTGCCCAGCAGGGTGGTCAGCCCGAGGATGTTGAGTTTGAGGAGGTTAAGTAATCCCCCAACACAACAATATTAGCGATGATTTGGGGCAGTTCCAATGTGGGACTGCCCCAAATTTTGTTTGCACGGAAGGAGGGTGTGAGGGGTGTGCGGATGGCACGGGTAACGAAATCGTTACCCGAGAATAAGTTGGGACCACCAAACGCTATTCCTCCAATCTCTCCCAGTAGCCATAGTAGCCCCAGTAGTCCCAATAGTCCTTTCACAGACCCCTCAGTCGCTTTGCGCCAGCTCCTGCTCGGCGAGGCCGCCGAGCGCAATTTCGACCACCCCTCCCAGCCTCCCCTATCGTAGGGGAGGTGTACTTGGTGGGGCTTCCGAAGGTTGGAAAGCGTGTCGACCTTCCAACTACACAAAAGGGCCTGTGGCCCCGTCTTGCCACGACCACCGCAAGGTGGGCGGTTGGCATCCACCGCTCTTCTCTTTCTGCGGCAAAGGTGCTGTATTTCGTCTACCCTAAGGGGCCTTAATGCCCTTAAAGACTTTAAGGACCTTAGGGGAGCAGTGGTTGGAAGGCATCGCAAGGTTGGGAAGTGTGCTGACCTGCCAACTACACAAAACGGCCCGTGGCCGCAATTTTCCATTTTCCATTTTCAATTCTCAACTCTTTATTTGGTGTTTTAGGGAAAAAGTGTTAATTTTGCGAGTTATTTACGCATTATGCGCTCGTGTGCGCACGTGAACGGCAACAAAAACAAACAAAACAAATAATAAATTAAAACACTAAACAAACAATGCAGAACAAAGGACTTATCAAATTCGTGGCAATCGTCTTGGCGATTGCTTGCGCCTACCAGCTTTCGTTCAGCGTAGTGTCGGGTGTGGTTGAGAAAAAGGCTGCCAAATATGCCGCAGAGCAGGTTGCAGCAACCACCATCGACCAAGCTACTTTGGATAGGGCCGGTGTGAGCGAAGAGGCTTACCGCCAGAACCTGCTCGTGAAGAAAGAGCAGCAGTATCTCGACAGCGTGAAATCGAAACCTGTCTACAACATCCTCATCAAGAAGTTCACCTACAAAGAGGTAAAAGAGAAAGAGATTAACCTCGGTCTGGACCTCAAAGGCGGTATGAATGTGATGTTGGAAATCGCTGTGGAAGACGTTGTGAAGGCCTTGTCGAACAACTCGACCGACCCCACTTTCCTCGCCGCAGTGGAGGAGGCAAAGGTGGCTGCAAAGAACTCGCAGAGCGATTTTATTACCCTCTTTGCTAAATCCTACGACAAACTCTCCGAGGGCGCACCCTTGGCTATCATCTTCAATAATCAGGTGATGAAAGACAAGGTTACGCTCAACAGTAGCAATGACGAGGTGGTTAAGGTGCTCCGCGAGGAGGCCGAGAGCGCAATTGCAAACTCCTACAACGTGCTCCGTAGCCGTATTGACCGCTTTGGTGTGGCACAGCCCAACATTCAGAGGTTGGAGAACTCGGGCCGTATCTTGGTGGAGTTGCCCGGCGTGAAAGAGCCCGAGCGTGTTCGTAAGCTCTTGCAGGGTACCGCTTCGTTGGAGTTCTGGGCTACCTACGACAACAGCGAGGTATTCCCTATGTTGCAGAGGGCTAACAACGTGTTGCGCGACCTCAATGTGGTTGAGCAAGAGGTTGTGGCTGAGGCTGAGGCCGAGGCCGAGGGCGACCTCTTGACTGAACTTGAAGGTCAGAACAATCAGAACGCAGAGTTGGAGGCCTACAACAAGGCTAACCCCTTGTTTGCCAAACTGATGCCCGCAACCAATGCAGCAGGTCAGATTATGAATGGTCCCATCGTTGGCCACGCTATGGTCTACGATATGGAGGCCATTGATGAGTATTTGGCTCTGCCTCAGGTTAAGGCTGTTATCAACCCCGATGTACGCTTCTTGTGGAGTTCGAAGGCTATTGACGAGGCCGGCACTATCTATGAACTCTATGCAATCAAGGCCGATGGTCGCGATGGCAAGGCTCCTCTGGATGGTGGCTCGATTGTAGACGCTTCGCCCCAGTACTCGCAGACCGGTGGCTCGGCAGAGGTTGATATGGTTATGAACACCACCGGCTCCAACGTGTGGGCTCGTCTGACCAAAGCAAACATCGGCAAGAGCATCGCTATCGTGTTGGACAACGTGGTTTACTCCGCTCCTACCGTGCAGACCGAGATTACCGGTGGCCGCTCGCAGATTACCGGTAACTTCGACATCACCGAGGCAACCGACTTGGCCAACGTGCTCAAATCGGGTAAACTGCCCGCCCCCGCACGCATCATTCAGGACACCGTGGTTGGTCCTTCGCTGGGTGCCGAGAGTATCAATGCTTCGCTCATCTCGTTTGTGATTGCATTTGTGCTCGTGCTGCTCTATATGATTTTCTTCTACTCCAACGCAGGTGTTACCGCCAGCATCGCTCTGGTGTGCAACGTATTCTTCCTGTTTGGTGTGTTGGCTTCGTTTGGTGCAGTGCTCACCCTGCCCGGTATCGCAGGTATCGTGCTGACTCTGGGTATGGCAGTGGATGCAAACGTGATTATCTACGAGCGTGTTAAGGAGGAAATTCGTGCCGGTAAGGGCTTGAGCCTTGCAGTGAGCGAGGGTTACAAGAACGCTATGAGCGCAATTATCGACTCGAACATCACCACCATCATCACCGGTATCGTGCTGTTCGTGTTCGGTACAGGTCCTGTTCAGGGCTTCGCTACCACCCTTATCATCGGTATCATCACCTCGTTGTTCACTTCGCTCTTCATCACCCGCATCATCTTTGAGCGCAGGTTGGCAAAGGGCAAGAACATCAAGTTCGCTACCAAGGGTACCCAGAATTTCTTGGCTAACACCAAGGTTAATTTCATCGGTATCCGTAAGTACTCCTATGTTGTTTCGGCTGTGCTTATCGTTGCTTCGATTGTGTCGCTTTCGACTCGTGGTTTGAACTACGGTGTAGACTTCTCGGGTGGTCGTACCTTTGTTGTACGCTTCGACCAAGCTGTTACTGCCGACCAAGTACGTGATGGTTTGCAGGTTGTGTTTGATGCAGCCGAGGGCGATGTAAACAGCAAGTCGTTTGAGGTTAAGCAGTTTGGTGATGACCACCAGATGCGTATCGTTACCCAGTACCTCCACGATGAGCAGAATGACGAGGCTACCGCAATAGTTGAGGGTATCATCTACAATGGCGTTAAGGGCCTCTACACCACCGAACTTACTCTTGACGAGTTCACTTCGACCGCTACCAACCCCTATGGTATCATTCAGGCCGATATGGTTGGTCCCAGCGTGGCAAGCGACATCACCCGTGGTGCATTCATCGCTGTCTTCTTCGCACTGCTCGCAATTGGCCTCTACATCATCGTGAGGTTTAAGAGGTGGCAGTGGGGTGCAGGTTCGGTTGTGGCTTTGGCTCACGATGCCTTCCTGACCTTGGGTATCTTCTCGCTGTTGCACGGCTTGTTGCCCTTCAACTTGGAGATTGACCAGTCGTTCATCGCAGCAATTCTGACCATCATTGGTTACTCTATCAACGATAAGGTGGTTATCTTCGACCGTATCCGTGAGTTCACCACTCTCTATCCCAAGCGTAACCTCAAGGAGACCATCAACGCAGCAGTGAACACCACTCTGTCGCGTACTATCAACACCACAGGTACTACCTTTGTAACCCTGTTGGCAATCTTCTTGTTCGGTGGTGCAGTTATCCGTGGTTTCGTGTTCGCACTGATGTTCGGTGTGATTATCGGTACCTTGTCTTCGATTTTCATTGCAACTCCCGTTGCTTATGACCTGATGAAGAAGCAGGTGGCTGCAAAGCAGGCAAAGAAGTAGTGCTCCATTAGGATAACTCAAAAACGACCTCTGCACCAAGAGTGTGGAGGTCGTTTTGTTTTTGGTCCTTGGGGTGGTGGGGTAGAGCGGAGAGGAAGATGACGTGAAGAGTGAGAAAAAGAGTGGCGGAATTTTCAACTTTCAAAATAAATGCCTATTTTTGAGGGACTGAAATGAATGAGAAAGAGTTATGGGCTTTATTAAGATGTCAATAATAGATGTGGTGGATATACTGCTTGTGGCGGTAATTATGTACTATATCTACAAACTCATTCGCGGCACCAATGCCACGAGTATCCTCACGGGCGTATTACTAATATATGTATCGTGGGTACTTGCCAAGGCTCTCAATATGGAACTTATGAGTGGCATCTTGGGTTCGGTGGTAAACATCGGACTGATTGCCCTGATTGTGATTTTCCAGAGCGAAATACGCAAATTCCTGCAATCCATTGGCGATAGGGGGCAGCAGGGCCCTATGTCCATAATCAAGAAGTTGCTCAACCCTAAACTTGCCAAGGAAAATACCAATATCGGCGAGATTATCAACCCCATTGTGAAGGCTTGTGGCGATATGTCGATGAGCAAAACAGGGGCTTTGATTGTGATTAAGCAAAATGGCTCGCTGCGCGAGGTTGTCAGCACGGGCGTGGTTCTCGATGCTGCCATCAGCGACTCGCTTATCAAAAACGTCTTTTTCAAAAACTCCCCCCTGCACGATGGTGCAATGGTGATTGAGGAGGGAAGGATTGTTGCGGCCAAGTGTGTGTTGCCCTCCACGAGGAGCGAGGTGCCGATGTCGTTTGGTATGCGCCATAGGGCTGCTATGGGTGTGAGCGAGGAGAGCGATGCCATTGTGGTGGTTGTGAGCGAGGAGACGGGTGCCATCTCGGTGTTCCACAACGCTCGTGTGAAGGCGGGCCTTTCGGCCACGGAACTCAAAGCGGAACTCATTAGACTTAATACCGAGGGCCAGCAAGAGGCGAAGGAGAAGGAGCCGGCGGAACATCAAACACAACCGGCGGAGCCGCCCCAGCCTTCGGGACCACAAGGAGCCGAAGAGAGTGGCTCCTCGGAGTAGGGTGCGGAATGGTGTGAGAGAAATAAAGGGTGCGGACAACCGATAGAGCGGTGGTCCGCACACTTGTTTTTATGGGTCGAGTGAGGAGTGTGTGTATGACAGAAGGTCGGAAAGGTAGACGAAAACAGGCAAAAGTGGCCATTGTAGCCACTTTTTTTGTGGCAGGGAGTACACACTTGCGATAAACAGCATATCTTTGTAGGCGTGTAAAATTTTGAACAAAGATGAAGAAGATTAAATTTTTGGCCCTGTTGCTCGGTGCTGTTGCACTGGCAGGGTGTAACGACAATGGAGAGGGCGGCAAAGAGCCCGTGGGTCCTTGCCCAACAGCTGAATATTTCACCTTCAAGGTGAGCAATGTGGCGGCCTACTCTGCAACGGTGGATGTTACCGCCTCGGCCGAATTTCCCGTGGATTGGATGTGGGATGTGGCTTATGCCGAGGATACCATCAACGATGAGTATGTGCAGGAGTACCTCCAAGAGTGCTATCAGTATCAACTCGAGCAACTCGAGGCTACCGAGGCAGAGTACTCCTACAACAAATTCCTGCTCGACTTCTGCAAACTCAAAGGTGGCGTGTCGGACAAGTATGAGTTCACCAATATGCTGGAGCCCAACACCTCCTACAAAGTGTGGGCGTGCGGTCTGGATATGGACGGCAAGGCCATCTACATCCAAACATACGACTTCAAGACCGAGGCCCTCGCAACCGATGTGAAGGGTAACTTCAAATTCAGCGTGAGCGGACTCACCGATACGGCCGCAACCATTACCGTAACCCCTCCCACCGACCTGAAAACCGTGTGGTATTGGGACATCTATGAGGCCGATGGCTATGGCGTAGACGTGTCGCTGGTGTCGTGGACTCTGGAGAGTTACCTCGAAATGTATGTGTCGGCAGGCGAATTGCCCGAGGGTGCAACCGTGGCCGACCTCGTGAAGGTGCTTGGCATTGATGCAAAGCAGAGCGATTCCTACACCTTTGAGGACCTCACCGCAGGCACCGAGTACTATATTTGGGCGTGTGGTCTGGATGCCAACGGCAACGTGGCAACCAAGATTGACCACACCACCTTCACCACCATAGGCTCCTCTTCGGGCGGTGGCAACACCGGTGGCGGAGATGTAGTGTCGGGTGGCACGGCAGTGATTGAGCCCGTCTATTCCAACCTCACCGCTAACGCCACTCTTCAGGCAGAGGAGGGCTATATGGAGTCGCTCGGTGGCTATTGGGATGACTACGGACTCGCATCGCTCTATGGCCACGAGAACTTCTACATCGAACTCTACGGTCCCTATGTGGGCGAGGACTATGGCTACATCGTGCTCGACCTGCTCGCTCCTGCCGGTGCAACCACTCCGGAGGGTACCTACACCGTGGGCTACTCGGGACAATACATTGCTCTGTCGAGTGTCTATGTGGACTGCGGCAACGAGGATGATAGTTTCTACGCAGGTTGCTGCTACGGCTTTGGCGAAGGCGAAACAAACTCCTATGCCGACTTTGAGAGTGGCACCGTGAAGATTACCAAGAGCGGTAGCAACTACACCGTGGTGGTGGATGCCAAGTGTGGTGCCCACACCATCAAGGCCAACTACACGGGTTCGCTCGCCGTACCTGACTACGGCGACATCTTTGGGGTTGCTCCCCAGAGCGTGGGTGGCAACGCCAAGGTGTACACCACCTCACAGAGGGCACACAAGGGCTTCGGTCTCGTGCCTGCATCGCAGAGGAGCGAGTTTGCTTCCACTCCCGCACTCCGCAAGAGCGCTCACACTTCGGCACCCGCCCGCCTTGTGGGCAAGGAGCGCAAGGCCCGCATCGCCCGATAGGGAGGGTGAGAGAGAGTTGCAACTCAGCACAAAACAGATAGGCACAAAGGCAGCCCCGTGGGGCTGCCTTTGTGGTTAGTTGTGGGGCTATAACCTTGCCTGCCACTTGTAGGGCACAATCAAAGAACCTTTACTTCTGCTCCTGCTTCGTTCAAGAGGCGAAACTTACCTCATACCCCATTTCTCTTTTTCACAAATGCGGTCGCATAAGGGCAGGGGCGGCTGGGAGGTTAGGGAAAGGTTAGGGAAAGTAGGGAGGTTAAGGTTTTTTCTTTAAGGGCCTTAAAGCCATTAAGGGCCCTTTTCTTCTCTTCCTTCCTCTTCTGCATTTCGCTGTTAATTTTCCATTCTCATTTTTTCAATTTTTCAACTTTTGATAACCGCTTAATCTACAAGCGGTAAGGGGTGGCGTGTGTCCAAAAGTTCAATTTTTACACACTTTGGGTATTGACAGAGTACATTTTTTTGCACTACTTTTGTTCAGAAATTGAATAAAAACAAGTCAAAACCTCAAAATCAATGAACACAAGAGAGAGTCTTTTAGCCCTCATTAAGAAGCAACTTGAGGAGCGTAGTTACAATGTGTGTACCCCTGCGGAACTATCCTTTACCGTGGCGCACGAGGGTTTTCCCATAGCCATTGTTGAAGAGCCGAAGTTGGTTGCAGGGAGTGTGTCGGGAGGTGCCGTAAGCGCCTACGATATTGGTGCTAAGTTGTTAATGCAGAGGGCTGGTAGTGCCGACAAGTGCGCTCCGCTGTTTGCCCTCATTGAGGAGGACATCGTGCAGGTGGCAACCCTCGTGGCCGAAGCCCCCGAGGTGGGTAGCGTGGTGTTGCGAGAGGTGGCTCCCGTGGCAGGCGCACTCACCCACGCAGGAGATGTGGCAATGAGCACCGTGATGCGTGTGGAGTTGTTCTGTGGCGTGTAGTCGTAAGAAGTTAAAATATTGAACAAATAGGCGTTATGAAACTGATTTCCTATCCCGACCGATTTTCCTCGGTCTTTGCCGACAACGTTTGTCGTTTCGGCCCCATTAACCCACAGGAGCCATTTGAGGTGAGTGTGGAAGACGATGTGTGCGGTCTGCTCGGCACAAAGCGTTTCGTGGGCTCCGAAGAAGTGGTCTGCTCGCTGGGTAACTACATCCGCCGCAGGCTCAATCCGCAGCCGCTATTGCTCCCGCAAAGTGCCTTCACCGAGGCCGAGGGGCGCAATGTGAGGCTCACAGCCCATTGGGGTGAGGGGCAAGAGAGCCCCAAGATGACCTTTACCGTGGCCAACATCGACCACACCGAGTGCGACCCCATAGGTCCGAAGGTGCAGCACCGCACCATCGCACCCGGGGAGCACGATGAACTGCTGTTTGTGGTGGGGCGAGAGAAGAACATCTGCGCCAAGTGGGAACTCTCCACGGGCGAAAGGGTCAATGCCTATGCCAAGACAAGCCTGCGGGATGGCCTTTGGGCGTGGGTGGTGTGTGCCGATGAGATGATTGCACGCTCGGCCCGACCTGAGGAGGTGGAGTGGTTCACCGTGGAGATTGTGGTCGAAACCACCCACGTAATGAAGGCAACATACACCATTGTGCCACCCAATCCCAACCACGTGAGAATGGCTTGGCTGGCCCCCTCGGGAGAGATTTGTTACCACAACTTCCCGCGCTCCATAGAGAGCAGTGTGGCTACCGACACCTCGGAGGTGGAACTCCCCTCGGGTACGGAGGTAGTGGCCAAGAGTGGGTGGACCCAAACAAGGCTCGAGAGTGGGGTGGTGTCGCAGCAGGTGATGGACCACATTGCCGGCATCGTAACCTCGCCGAGGGTGTGGCAGATTGTCGGCGGGCAGGCAGAGCCCGTGGTGCTCCTTGGCTCCCACCTAACCCTCGCTGGTGGCTCCGGCAGGTCGCTCTCGCTCACAATCAGGCCCGCAAAGAAGGTGGTCTATTGGTAGCCCCATCAGCTATAGTAGCCCTTAAAGCCCTTTTACAGACGCCCCCGCCACTCCGTGGCACCCCCTCTAACTTAGAGGGGGACGTGCACGGAAGGCATCGCAAGGTCGGAAAGCGTACCAACCCTCCAACTGCACAAAACAGGCAACGCCTGCCCCTCCCAGCCTCCCCTATCGTAGGGGAGGGGTACTCAAGGGAGGAGTGGTTGGATGGCACGGGTAACAAAATCGTTACCCGAAATAAACTGCGCCGCAGGCACCACAATTTTCCATTTTCAATTTTCCATTTTCCATTTTCAATTTCCACAATGATTGTTCTCTACATTGATGGCCAAGTGGCCGACATAGACCAGCGTACCGACATCTCGGTGTCGCTCTCCATAGCCTCGTTGAGCTCCACACAGTGGGGGCGTGCCTCCTACTCCAAGAGCCTCATAATCCCGCTAACCCCAACCAACCGTGCGCTGATGGGCGACTGCGAGCAACCACACACCGCACCTCTCTTCAATAGCGGACTCCACACCGCAAGGGTGGAGTGTGGGGGTAGTGTGATTATTGAGGGCTCCGTGATGCTCACCGCCTGCAAGCAGGGCCCCGAGGGTTACTATCGTTTCAACATCATCGGCCCCGCAAGAGAGTGGGTGAGGGCGGCCTCGGCCTCGTTGCGCAGCCTGCCGATGGGGTATGCCGAGGAGTTCGGCTCCGCAGCGGTGGCTCAGAGTTGGACCTCCGAGGGCGCAGTGGTGAGGTACCTGCCCGTGGAGCGTGGGCGCACGGTGGAAGGAGATGCGGAGGATTATGTGCGCCGCATCTGCTCCGATGACTACCACCCATTCCTACACCTCCGAAGCCTCGTGGAGGCCATCTTCGCACAGTCGGGCTATGAGGTCTGCTCCTCGTTTATGGACTCGGAGTTCTTCGGGTCGCTCTACATCAGCGGAGCGTGGAAGGAGCGCACGGGGGTGGAGCAGGCGGCTGCGGAGATGGATTTCAAGGCGGTGCGCACGGCAGCAAGTGCGGTGATTGATGGTAACTACTTCGGTCGTGTCTATGCCGACCATTTGGCCAACTACCACACCGTGGGTAACCTTGTGGACTCCACCTCGGTGTCGGGTGCCTACCCTTCGGCTCTGGGTGCCTTCGGGCCCGACCACACGGGGCGCATCTGCTTCACTGCCACAAGTGCTGTGTCGGTGGGCTTTGAGTACCACCTGCGCTACCGTACCGACACACGCATCATCTCCCGCACAAGGCTTGTGGGCTACGATGAGATTAGGCCCGCCCTTGGCGACTCCATCCTCTGCCCGCTGAAAAACACCCTTGCCGACCGCCGTGGGGAGCCCTTTGTGTCGGGCAGGCTCTACACGCTGGCCATCTTCGGTGCGACTGCCGACACCACCTACACCTTGGAGGCCACCAACAGCGCAGGGGCAATCATAACCCTCGCCACCACCACCGAGGCCTTCACGAAGGTGAGTTACGATGGGGGTAGGCTCTCCAACCTGCGACTCCGCAAGGTGAGTGGGCTCCTCACTGTGGATGCCACCGAGGATTGGGCCCTCTATGACGGCTATGTGGAGGAGCGTGGCAGCCGTGAGGTGGAGGTTACGGTGCGCTCGGCCCCGCACAGGCTGGCCGCAGGGGAGGTGCAATACTTCGATATGTTCTACTTCGGCGGCGCCGAGGAGGGGATGACAATGCAACTCTATGAGGGGACTTGGATGAGGCCTCTGTTTGCCGCCACACCCATTGAGGGCGAGAGTGTGGAGTGGGCCGATGTGGCCGATTGTGGCTTCTCGCAGATGGAACTGCTCTCGGCAGTGAAAAACCTCTTCGACCTGCAAATCTACACCGACACCTCCACAAGGCGTGTCTACATTGAGCCCGTGGGCCAATTCTGCAACCCTGAGGTGGTGGTGGATTGGAGTGAGAGGATTGACGTGGGGCGTGGCGTGGTGGTGGAGGAACTCGGCGCCGACAGCCACTCGCTCCTCACCGTAGCCTACCGCCCCACCGACCGAGCAGCCGCCGCGCTGACCGAGCAGGAGGGAGTACCCTATGGCGAGTGGAGTGCCCACATCGACAACATCTTTGCCTCGCAGGGCACCGAGCGCAACGAAAACCCGCTCTTTGCACCCTCGGTGTCGGTGGTGGGAAGTGTGTCGGCTGCCCCCTCGGTGAGCCTTGTGGCGGTGGGCAACAAGGAACAGGCCGATGACGGCAAGGTGTTACACTCGGCCTTTGACACCAAAATCATCTCCTTCCGCACCCTTCAGCCACTTGCCGAGGGCGAGAGTTGGGAGTGGCCTGTGGGGCACAGTGGCGAGGTGCCTTTGGTGGAGTTCTTCAACGATGTGGCCGAGGAGCCGTTGTCGCTACTCTTTGAGGACCGCAACGGAGTGGTGGGGCTTGGTGAGCGATTTTGGCGTAGCAAGGTGGATGCGCTCAACCACTCCAAGCGAATTACCCTCAATGTGAACCTTTCGCCCGATGAGGTGGAGTCCATAGCTTTCCCAAACTCTTCGGGTAGGGATTTCAGGGCCCTCTACCGCTTGTGCCTTGATGGCGAGCCGGTGCTGTGCCGTCTGGAGCAGGTGGTCGATTACAACCCCTCTGCACCCTCCACACAATGCGTGTTCGTCACGGTGTAGGAGGAGGGAAATTCAAAATTAAGGCCCTTAAGGCCCCTAAAGCCCTTAAAGTCCTTAAGGCCCCAGCAGCCCCTCTTTAAATAATTCTCAATTAACCCACCTTTGGTGGCTTTTAGTTGCTCTCGCTCGGCAAAGTGTGCAAGCACCCTCTGCCCTCGCTTACTCGCAACTTTCTCAATTCTCAATTCGAATGACCTACGACAACCACAACCAAACCATCACTCTCACCATCGAAGAACTCGCCGAGGCACTGCGCACCGCACTCGGGCAGGTGAGAGTCTATGTGCTCGAGAGCGACATCTCACAAGCACAACAAGCCGTGCGCACAGTAGTACAACAAGCAACACTCGTAGAATGATGATACCCACAAACGGACCGCTCGCAAGAGCACTCAAACAGACCATAGGCCACCTCAATGGCCCGGATGGTAACACCGAAGAGGTGGTCAATTTCCTCCTCAGAGAGTCATTGGTCGATGCCACCCACCTCAAATCGTGGGTGGTACGCAGGGAGGTGGACCGACTTGTGGCCGAAGGAGCAGGTCGCATTGATGCAATGGAAACGGTGGCCGAGGAGTTCGGAATGAGCTTCTACACCGTGCGCAAATACGTCTACGGTCGCTACAAATAGGTAACCTTACTCCTGCTCTTGTGGCACCCCCACGCCTACGCCCCCCCACACTCTCTCACACACTTTAACCCCACAACACAAAACCTTTTTATGCAAACAGAAAAAAACAAAATCACATCCTCGGCAAGGATTCTCTCCATCGATATTGACGGCATCATCGGTGAGCCCGAAGAGTTGCAGTTCGGAGAGGAGAGTCGCTCGGTGGCAACCTATGAGCGATTTGAGCAGGCACTTGCCGAGATTGGAGAGGACAACCCTGTCGGGCTTGTCCTGAACATTCGCTCCACAGGTGGTAACTTGGACGATGCACTGCTCATATATGATGCCGCCGTAGGGCTCGGAGTGGAGGTGGTAACCCGCTGCTATGGCTATGTGGCCTCTGCCGCAACAATCATCGCACAGGCCGCCTCGCCCGGGTGTCGCGAAATCTCCGCCAACGGCTTCTACCTCATCCACTGCTGCGAGAGCACTGTGGAGGGTAACTCCCACTCGCTCACACTCACCAAACAACTCCTCGACAAGAGCGACCAGCGATTGGCCGAAATCTACTCCGAAGCCTCGGGTAGGCCCGTGGAGGAGTTCCGTGCCCTGATGAACGAGAATGCAGGCAAGGGGCGTTGGCTCACCCCACAGGAGGCCCTCGATGCAGGCCTCGTGGACCGCATCATCCCCGCAGCACCCATCACCGACTCGGTTACAGACCGTATAACCTCGCTCGGTTTGCCCCCATTGCCTGCCGAGCAGCAGCGCAAGGGTGGATGGTGGAGCACGCTGATGGAGAAGGTGGGCCTACGTAGCAGCAAGGCCGTGCGTGCCGAGCAGGAGCACTCCGTGGAGCCCTCGGTGGCCGACAGCACCCACACTACCCATCGCCCTACGGTGCCCCCTTCAAGGCTACACACCGCCGAGCCCACACGCACCAAGGAGTGTGAGGACCCCGCAGTGAGGGAGAACACCTCCACCGCCACCAACTCCAATCAGAGTGCCTACGAAGCCGATGCACGCAGCCTGCGTGAGGTCGCAACAAAAAACATCTAATGGGGCCCACCCCAAAATGGGTGGACACAAACCAACTTACAACACAATCAAACCAAACCAAAAACTCAAAGTAACTATGTCAAAGATTGAAAGCATCAAGCAGTATGAGGGTCAGGTCCTCGACAACATCTTCTTCCGTCCTATGCTCACCGGCGACAATGCCGAACAGATGGGTATCAAAGTGATGTACAACGTGCCCGCACCCACCACTCTCCACTTCTGGCGTCGCAATGGTGATGTGCTCCAGAAGTACACCAGCCGTGGGTGGAATGGTGGCAACCCCGCCGACAAGTACCAAAAGAAAATCGAACTCCACAAGGTGAAGGCCGAGATGGCATATTCGGCCGAGGACTACTTCTCCACCGTATATGAGCTCATCACCAACCGCCCCGATGTGAACCTCGACGACCTCTCCGGCACCGAACTCGAGGAGGCCGAAACCACCCTCTTCCGTGCATCCATCGCCGAGAGTATCCGTGGCACAATGTGGTATGGCAACGTAAACCGCCCGGGTGGCTCGCTCAACACCTTCGACGGCTTCCTGAAGAAAATCTTCAGCCAACTGTACCACACCGATGGTAGCCACATTATGGGCTACCTCAAGGACAAAAACTCGCCCGAGTGGGCCGAGGCTCTCCTCAAGTCGCTCTGGGACAACGCCTCGGAGCACCTCAAGTCGTTGCGCTCGGAGGGGCAGTTGACATTCTTCGTTACCTCCGACGTCTACAATGCCTACGAGGAGTGTCTGGACAACGTGGCCCTGGAGGCAGCCTATTTGGCCAAGCAGACCGGTCGTGATGCGCTCTACTATCGTGGTATCCCCGTGGTGGACGTGAGGCTCAATAGCTACCACAAGAACATCACCGATATGCCCCACTCGTTTGCAATCCTCACCGACCGTCGCAACCTCGCACTCGCAGTCAACACCAGCGACTACCCCGGTACCGAGGTGCGTATGTGGTACAACCCCGACGAGATGGAAAACCGTCAGAGGGCAATCTTTATGGCCGGTTGTGAGTACCTGCTGCCCGAACTGATGAGCGTGGCATTTGCGGCACCCATCACAAACGTCGTGTGGACCTCCGAGAACGGAGTGCCCAAGTGTAGCATCCTGCTCTCGCCCGACATCGACAACATCGACTGCATCGAACTCTCAACCTACACCTCCGAGGGCGAACTCGAGACCGATGCCGTCAGTATGGAGAAGAGTGGCAACACGATGAGCCTGCTCTGTGAGGAAGCTACCGAGGTGGGCTCCTACAATTTCTCAATCTTCTACAAGGGCTGTTCCTTCTCCACCTGCTGCAACGGCTGGTAGTCGGCAGAGGAGAAAGCAGTGGGTGGTGGGCGAGTGGTAATCCTCCCTCTGTGGTGGCACCATCCGCCCCCACCTTTTCTCCCCCTCACTCCGCACACATCCAAAACCTTCACACACTACACACTCACACTACCCTCTTATGGAACAGAAGAGAAACATACCATACACACCCAAAATATTCTCCCCCAGGGCAAACTCATCCTTTGGAGGCTTAGGTTTCCCCGTGGGAGGAGGCTCGTCGGCAGCCGCAGCAAAGGGTGGGGCAGAGTGGTGGAAGTGGGGCTCCGATAACCTCTTCCCCACGGCACTCGCACAACTCGCTCGCCGCTCCACCACACACCGACGAATCATCAACGACAAGGCCGACTACATCTCCGGCAAGGGCTTTGTGTGCCCCGATGAGGCCGTGCGCACACGATTCTTCATCGACAACGCCAACTCACGCGGCGAGAGCCTCCGCCAGGTGCTCAACCTGCTCGCTCTCGACAAGGCTCTTTTTGGCAACGCCTTCGTGGAGGTGGTAACCGATTCGCAGCACTCCTTCCTGGCACTCTTCCACCAGGACGCATCCAAGTGCCGACTCGCCAAAGATGGAGCACACGTGCTCCTGCACCACGATTGGTCACACTTCACCTCCGCCGATGTGGCCACCGTGCCGCTCTATCCACTCTTTGAGCAGGGAGCCGACGGCAACCTGCACACTATGATTCACTACAAAGACTACGAGCCCACCTTCTCGCACTATGGCGTGCCGCCCTATGTGGCAGGTCTGGGCGTGTCGGCCATAGCCTACAAGACCGACGATTGGAACATCTCACGACTCGAAAACTCCTTCCAACTCTCCGGAGTGATGCTCCTTGACGGAGGAGTGGAAAACGAGGAACAGGCAGCCGAACTGATGCGCACCGCACAGCGCAGGTTTGCCGGTCAGCCCGGGCAGGTGATGTTTATGATTAAGGAGTGCGACGAGGGCGACAGCTCACGCTTCATCCCCATCACCTCCTCCAACGAGGGCGACTGGAAGGCACTGCACGACCAAGCCACCACCGACATTGTGGTTGCCCACTCGTGGTTCCGCTCGCTCAGCGGACTCGACTACTCCACAGGGTTCTCCGCCGACCGCATCCTACACGAGTATGAGGTGGCTCTCAACACCGTAATCCTCGGCGAACAGGCCGAACTGATGGAGCCCATCTGTGCCCTCATCACCTCGGTGTTGGGCGAGGATGGCTCGCTGGTGGAGGTGGTCAATCGTCCGCCCTCGCGCTCCAAACCTCTCTATATGAAGGTGTGGGAGGCAAGGCGTGCCGATGGACTCGACTTCGACCCTGAGGACCCCGACCAGCAGATGTATGTCGCACAGGTAACAAAGTATGGACTCAAAAACGTAGACTAACCACCCCAACCTATTCTAACGCTATGAAAACACTCATTACTGCCGCCGAGGTCGTAGACTTGGCCTTTGGTGGCACATCCAACCTCCGCCCCGAGGAGGTGTCGGAGGCAACTATTTTGGCCGCACAGCGCAAATTTCTGCTGCCCGTGTTTGGCGCAGCCCTGTTGGAAGAGATGCTTGCGGGCGACCACTCGGCCCTCGTGGAGGACTACGTGAAACCCGCCCTTGCGCTCTATGTCAAGAGGCTTCTGTTGCCCGCATTGGCAGCGAGAGTGGGCACCGCAGGGGTGGTGCGCTATGTGGGCGATGGCATTGCCGAGGTAGACGCTCCCACCTTCCGCCGACTGCTGCGCCGCACCAAAGCCGATGCCGACACCATAGTAGACGCCATTGTGGACTATGTGGAACTCAATGCCGAGAGCTTCCCCTCCTATTCCCCCTCCGGCAACATCCGCTACAGCGTGAACATCGACTCGGGAATTGTGCTGTAGCCCCAGCCGCTCCATAAACTCTCTAAACAACTTTGAATTATGGAAAAATATCTATCCGGAATCATTGCCGGGGTGATGTCGTTCTTCGCCCCTGTGGAGCCACTTCTGCTGTGTGCAATGACCTTCGTGGTGGTGGACTTCCTCACGGGAGTGCTCGCCGACCGCAAGAGGGTGCGCACCGAAGGCGGACAGTGGCACTTCGAAAGCCGCAAAGCGTGGCACACCATCACAAAACTATGCTTCGTGATGGCGGGCATAGTCCTCGCTTGGATGATGGACTCACTGCTGATGCCCATAGTCCGACTGCGGCTCGCAAACCTCTTTACGGGCTTCGTCTGCGGGGTGGAGTTCTGGAGCTACCTCGAGAATGCCACCACCGCAAGCGGAGCAGGCTCCTTTGCCGAATTTGCCGAGTTCGTTAAAAAATCGGTCAAAAACCTATTAAAATAGGTGAAAAATTTGCAATGTTGTAGAAAAATACTACCTTTGCGCTACCAAAGCGTTGTTCGGGGACCAGATGAGTCCCCGAATTTCGTAGTATAACGACAACTCATTATCGCCAATGATGGACATTCAGAAAATACGCCAAGTAGCCGAAGTCGCATTGGAGGGCACCGACCGCTTTGTGGTCGATGTGAAATGCTCGCCCGCCAATGAGATTGAGATTGTGATTGATGCCGACAGTGCAGTAGACTTGGATGCCTGCGTGGAGTTGAGCCGTGCCGTGGAGGCGCAGTTTGACCGCGAGGTGGAGGACTACGAACTCTCCGTCTACTCCGCAGGTGTGGGCCAACCGTTGAAGCTCTTGCGTCAGTATCAGAAACTTGTGGGTTCGCCCGTGGAGTTGCTGCTCACAAGTGGTGTGAAGGTGCTCGCCACCCTCAAGGAGGTCAGCCCCGAGGCACTCACCATTGGCTACACCGAGAAGCGCACCGTGGAGGGTAAGAAGCGCAAGGTGGAGGTTGAGGTGGAGGAGAGTTATACTTTTGACCAGATTAAGTGGACAAAAGAATACCTCGATTTTCACTAAATTTTTAGGGGCATTTTCTGCGTTACGCTCGTGCTCGAAATCCTCATTTGCGCCAGCAAACTGCGGTTTCTCGCACTTCGCAAGCCTTGAAAACTCCTCCTAAAAATTTGTGAAAAGGGTATTGGAGAGGTCGCTTGCAGGGGGAAAAAGATTAGGCAGAAAGAGCAGAAAGAGCAAGAAAGAGCAAGAAAGAGCAAGAAAGAGAAACCCCTAAGGCCCCTAAGGCCCTTAAAGACCTTAAAGTCCCAGTAGCCCCAGCCGCTACAGCTGCCCAGTCGGTTCAGAGGTCCCAGCAGTCCCACCGCCCCAGCCACCGACAATTGGTAGACAAATTAGACAAAAACAACATAAAACAACAATTCGATGGAGAATTTGATTAGCAACTTTGCAGAGTTCAAAGAGCTTAAGAACATTGACAAAAGCACAATGATTGGCGTTTTGGAGGATGTGTTCCGCCACCACCTTCAGAAAACCTACGAAACAGATGAGAACTTCGATGTGATTATCAACCCCGAGAAGGGCGACCTTGAAATTTGGCGCAACCGAGTTATCGTGGAGGACGATGCTGTGGAGAATCCCAATCAGCAAATCGCTCTCTCCGAGGCACGCAAACTCGACCCCACCTACGAGGTGGGCGAGGAGGTAGCCGACCAACTCCAGATGGAGTCCTTCGGTCGTAGGGCTGTGCTCTCGCTTCGTCAGAACCTCGCATCGCGTATCCTTGACCTCGAGAAGGCAAACCTCTTTGAGAAGTACAGCGAGAAGGTGGGCGAGATTATCACCGGTGAGGTCTATCAGGTGTGGAAAAAGGAGATGCTCGTGTTGGACGATGACGACAACGAACTCGTTCTCCCCAAGAGTGAGCAGATTCCCAGCGACTTCTTCCGTAAGGGCGACCCCATCAAGGCCATTGTGTCGAAGGTGGAGATGCGCAACAACAACCCTGTGATTATCCTTTCGCGTACCGTGCCCGAGTTCCTTGAGAGGCTCTTTGAGCAGGAGGTGCCCGAGATTTTCGATGGCCTGATTACCATCAAGAAAATCGTGCGCATCCCCGGTGAGAGGGCAAAGGTTGCTGTGGAGTCCTACGATGACCGCATCGACCCCGTAGGTGCCTGCGTTGGTATGAAGGGCTCGCGTATCTACTCCATCGTGAAGGAGTTGCGCAATGAGAACATTGACGTGGTGAACTGGACTTCCAACACCCAACTCCTCATCCAAAGGGCACTCAACCCCGCAAAGATTACCTCCATCACCCTTGACGAGGCCAAAAAGACCGCTTCGGTCTACCTCAAACCCAGCGAGGTGTCGCTTGCCATTGGTAAGGGCGGTTTGAACATCCGCTTGGCCGTGATGCTCACCGGCTACGACATTGACGTGTTCCGTGACACCGATGAGGAGGATGTGGACCTTGACGAGTTCGCAGACGAGATTGACCAGTGGATTTTGGACGCCTTCAAGCAGGTCGGCTTCGACACTGCCAAGAGCGTGTTGGAGCACACCAACGAGGAACTCGTTAGGCGCACCGACCTTGAGGAGGAGACCGTTGAGGAGGTTGTGAAGATATTGCGTGCCGAGTTCGAGTAATTTGCTGCATCTTGCGGGCATTTTCTGCGTTACGCTCGACCTCGAAATCCTCATTTGCGTGAGCAAACTGCGGTTTCTCGGTCATCGCAAGCCTTGAAAATGCCTCGCAATACACAGCAAATTAGGTGGTGGCAAAGGGCTGTGGCGTTTTCTGCGTTACGCCTCGTGCTCGAAATCCTCATTTGCGTGAGCAAACTGCGGTTTCTCGCACTTCGCAAGCCTTGAAAACCCCGCCTAAAAAGGAGCAAAATGGGCTGTGGTAGCAAAGGACTTTGGCATTTTCTGCATTACGCTCGTGCTCGAAATCCTCATAGGCTTTAAGGGCTTTAAGGACTTTAAGGGCCTTAAGGGCTTTAAGGGCCGACTATGGCAACTGGCCTTTTAGGCCTTTGGGGCAGATTGGGGAAAAAGCCTCCCCAAATATTTTAGACTAAAAAAACAAACAAAAACAATAACAAATGGAGAGAAAACTGAGACTCGTACAGGTTGCAAGAGAGTTTAAGGTAGGTTTGGGTACCATTACCGATTTTCTGAACAAAAAGGGTATTACAGACGTTACGCCCAGCACGTTGGTGGAGAGCGATGTCTATGCGCTTTTGGAGAAGGAGTTTGGTGGTAGCCACCTCGGAGGTGAGAGGGACAACATTCGTGAGCGCATCAACCTCAAGCAGGAGAGTGTGTCGCTGCACGACCGCAAGGAGGCTCCCGCACAGGCCGACACCTACAAGGAAGAGGTAGTAATCAAGAGCACCACCGTTGGTGCCGCTGTGGGACAAACTGCTCCCGCAGTGACCACAACTGCGCCCACCGCTGTGCGCACTGAGGTCGGTGGCCCCAAGGTGTTGGGTAAGATTGACCTCGAGCCCAAGAAGAAAGAGGCAGAGCCTGCCGAGCCCCAGAAAGACCCCAAAGCAGCCGTCAAGCCCAGCGAGCAACCCGCCGAGCCTGTGGTGGCCAAAGCAGAGGTAAAGAAGGAGGAGCCCAAGAGTGCTCCCGCACCCAACCCCGAGCCCAAGGAGGCCCACGTGGAGGTGGCACCCAAGGTGGTGGCTCCTGCCGAGCCCCAAGAGGAGGCTCCCGTGGCCAACAAAGAGGCCCAAACCAAGACCTATGATGAAAGGGTGGCCGAGAGCAAAGAGGTGTTCCGCGTGGAGAGCACCGAACTCACAGGCCCCAAGGTGTTGGGTAAGATTGATGTGGATAGCTTCCGCAAGGGTGGCGACTCCCACCGTGAGAAGCGCAAACGCATCAAAGACAAAGTGGATGTTACCAAACCCCAGCACGGTGGTGGTAAGCCCCAGCAGGGTGGCAAGCCTCAGGGTGGCGGCCAGCAGCAGGTACAGCCTGTGAGCAAGAAGGACAAGAAGAACAAGCAGAAGAATGCTCCAAAACCCGTTGTTCGCCCCGAGGTGAGCGATGAGGAGGTTCAGAAGCAGATTAAGGACACCCTTGCAAGGCTCACCGCAAGGGGTAATAAGAGCAAAGGCTCCGTCTACCGCAAGGAGAAACGCCAAGAGGTAAGGGAGCGTATGGAGGCCGAATTTGAGCAGGAGATGAACGAGAGCAAGGTGCTCAAACTCACCGAGTTCGTAACCGTGAGCGACCTCGCCACGATGATGAACGTGGGCGTTACTGACGTCATCACCACCTGTATGAACCTCGGCCTTATGGTATCCATCAACCAGAGGCTCGATGCCGAGGCACTTGTGATTGTGGCCGAGGAGTATGGCTTCAAGGTTGAGTTCGTGAGCGTGGACATTCAGGAGGCCATCGAGGAGTCGGCCGACAGCGAGGAGGACCTCGTGGAGCGCCCGCCCATTGTTACCGTTATGGGCCACGTGGACCACGGTAAGACCTCGCTCTTGGATAACATCCGCAAGACCAACGTTACGGCCGGTGAGGCAGGTGGTATCACCCAGCACATCGGTGCCTACAGCGTGAAGTATGAGGGCAAGACCATCACCTTCCTTGATACCCCCGGACACGAGGCCTTTACCGCTATGCGTGCTCGTGGTGCACAGGTTACCGATGTGGCCATTATCATTGTGGCTGCCGATGACAAGGTGATGCCCCAGACCGTGGAGGCTATCAACCACGCTGTGGCCGCAGGCGTACCTATGGTGTTCGCAATCAACAAGATTGACAAACCTTCGGCCAACCCCGATGCTATCAAAGAGCAGTTGGCCAATATGAACTACCTCGTGGAGGATTGGGGCGGTAAGTACCAGTCGCAGGAGATTTCGGCCAAGCAGGGTATCAACCTCGACAAACTCCTTGAGAAGGTGCTCTTGGAGGCCGAGTTGCTCGACTTGAAGGCTAACCCCGACAAGAAGGCCGTGGGTACGGTCATTGAGTCCTCGCTCGACAAGGGCCGTGGCTATGTGGCCACCGTGCTCGTGGAGAGCGGCACCCTCCGCACCGGCGATGTTATCCTCTCGGGTACCCACACAGGCCGTGTGAAAGCTATGTTCAATGAGCACGGCAAGAAGGTGAGCGAGGCAGGTCCTTCGACTCCCGTGTTGGTGCTCGGTCTGAATGGCGCACCTCAGGCAGGCGACAAGTTCAACGTTATGGACGATGACCGCAGCGCAAGGGAGATTGCCACCAAGAGGGAGCAGTTGCAGCGTATTCAGGGTATCAAGACCCAGAAGCACGTTACCCTTGACGAGATTGGCCGCCGTATTGCCATTGGCAACTTCAAGGAACTCAACATCATCGTTAAGGGCGATGTGGACGGCTCCATTGAGGCTATGACCGACTCGTTGCTGAAACTCTCCACCGAGACCGTACAGGTGAATGTTATCCACAAGGCTGTGGGCCAGATTACCGAGGGCGATGTGCTGTTGGCTGCTGCATCCAACGCTGTGATTGTGGGCTTCCAAGTGCGCCCGAGTGCAGGTGCGAGGAAGTTGGCCGAGAACGAGTCCATCGAGATACGTCTGTACTCCATCATCTACGATGCCATCAACGACATCAAGGACGCTATTGAGGGTATGTTGGAGCCCGAGATGAAGGAGGAGATTATGGGTACCGTGGAGGTACTTGAGACCTTCAAAATCAGCAAGGTGGGCACCATTGCCGGTGGTATTGTGCGTGAGGGTAAGGTTACCCGCACCTCGCCTGTGCGTGTAATTCGCGATGGTATTGTTATCTACACCGGTCGTTTGGGCTCGCTCAAGCGTTTCAAGGACGATGTGAAGGAGGTTACGCTCAATATGGAGTGTGGTCTGAACATCGAGTCCTACAACGACATCAAGGTGGGGGATATTATTGAGTCCTACGACCAGGTCGAAGTGAAAAAAAAGTAAGAAAAAACGCAGATTGCGGGTGAATTTTGCACCGCACTTCGATAAGCGGCTCCTCATTTGCGAAAGCAAACTGCGGGGCCGCTTTCTTGTTTGGCACAAAATTCACCTCGCACTTTGCATTTTTTTAACGTCAACCGTCAACCGTCAACCGTCTGCATACCCCTCAGTCGCTTTGCGACAGCTCCCCTACCTTAGGGGAGCAGCTTTGTCAATTTTCAATTTTCAATTTTCAATTCTGCACTGCACTTTGCGTTTTTATTTTGGTCCAACGTCTAACGTCTTTTTTTAAGGCCCTTAAAGCCCTTAAAGTCCTTAAGGCCCTTAAAGCCTACTAGGTCTACTATGAGTGATATGAGCGATAGTCTATCCTTTCCTATCCTTCCTATCCGCCCTTTCTTCCCATCCGCCCCTTAAATTACCTCCAATTTTGTAATTGTTACAAAATTTTTGCCGAAAAACTTGCAAATCGTCTAATAAATTCCTACCTTCGTAAAAGTAGTAAAACAGAAGGCCGAATGGCTTGTGTATTGATAGCTGAATCTCTTGTGTGTTGATAGGCGACAGAAATATTAGAAAATACAATATTAACCTCTAAAACCAAACGACTATGAAAAGAAACATTTTTACTATGATGGTGGCGGCCCTCGTGTCGCTGTTTGCACTCACCTCGTGTGAGAAGGACCCTGACCCTGCGGAGCTCATCGTTGGCAAGTGGACTGTGACCTCTATGAGTGTGACGGTGGACGGTGTTACACAGGAAAAAAATCCCATAGAGGAGGGGGTAGCTGCTACCTACACCTTCAAAGCCGATGGCACCGGCGAGACTATAGAGGAAATTGGCGATGAGAAAATGGGGTATACCTTCACCTACTCGGTTTTCACCAGTGGCGACAAGCAGATTTTGGGGATAACGTTTGAGGGCGACACTGCCAACTTCGAAATCCTGACCCTCGATGAAAACACCCTCGTTTTTTCCAGAGAGGCAGTTGAGTCTGGTCACACTATCAGTTGGACGACTAGGCTCAAACGCTCGTAGCCGAGTGTGCTACCAAAGAAGGGCCGACACGCAAATTGGGTGTCGGCCCTTCTTGTCCTCGCAGCCCCCAATTTTGATTTTTGAATTTTGATTTTTGAATTTTATCACTACATTTGCCCGCACTATTCAAAACTTAAATAGATTATGTGGATTTGGTTTGCACTCATCTCTTCGGTTATGCTTGGCTTCTACGATGTGGCCAAGAAGCGTTCCGTTACGGGTAATGCCGTGTTGCCGGTGCTGACCATTGCCACCTCCATCTCCGCACTCATATTCTTCCCCGTCATCCTCTCCTCAGAGTTCTCGTTGGGGTGGTTTGAGGGCACAAGGTTTGATGTGGAGCCGATGACCACGGGCCAGCACCTGCTGGTGCTCTTGAAGGCTGCCATTGTTGCCGCCACGTGGCTGTGTGGCTACTTGGCTGTGAAATACTTACCCCTTACCATAACCTCGCCAATCTATGCCCTGCGCCCTGTGTTGGTGCTGCTCGGCTCCATTCTCATCTTTGGCGAGAAGCTCAACGTCTACCAGTGGGTGGGCGTGGCTGTGGCCTTTGTGGCCTTCTATCTGATGAACCGCTCAAGCCTTAAAGAGGGTATCAAGTTTACCAACAACAGGGGTATGATGTACCTCTTTGCGGCGGTGTTGCTCGGTGTGGGTAGTGCCTTCTGCGACAAGATTTTGATGAAGGGTATTGAGGCTGCTTCGGTGCAGTCGTGGTGCAACCTCTACATTGCACTGCTCAACTGCCTGCTTATGTTGGTGGTGTGGCGACCCCAGCGTAAGGAGCAACCCTTCCATTGGACGTGGAGCATTGTGCTCATCTCGGTATTCTTGTCTATTGCCGACTTCTGCTACTTCAATGCGCTCTCGCAGGAGGGTGCGCTGCTGGCTGTGGTGTCGCTCATCAGGCGTGGCTCGGTTATTGTGTCGTTCACGCTGGGGGCGGTATTCTTCAAGGAGCGCAACCTGCGGTCGAAGGCCATTGCTCTTGTGGTCCTGCTCGTGGGCCTCTACTTCCTGCTGCACGGAAGTTTGGTGTAGGGGGGCGACCGTCTGCCGAAGATAGGACTTCTGGGCTAATTATGACTTTTGGGCCAACTATGGCTTTTTTTTGGGGGGGGGTAAGGCCCTTAAGGCCCTTAAAGTCCTTAGGGCCTTTAATGTTTCCTGCCCTTTTTGTCCTCAATTTTCAATTTCCTCTTTACTCCTTTGGAGTAACATTTTCCATTTTCCATTTTCAATTCTCCATTCTAATCACTATATTTGTGAGTTAAACCGATTGATATGGCCGAACAGGATAAAATACTATCAGACATTACCGCCAAGGAGTATGAGTATGGGTTCGTTACGGACATCGAAACCCACACTCTGCCCAAGGGCCTGAGTGAGGATGTGGTGCGCCAAATTTCCGCACTCAAAGGGGAGCCGGAGTGGATGCTTGAGTATAGGCTCAAAGCCTACCGCAAGTGGCTCACTATGGAACTCCCACAGTGGGCGCACCTCAATATTCCCCCGATTGATTTCCAAGACATCATCTACTTTGCCGCACCCAAGAAGCAACCCGACAAGAAGTCGATGGACGAGGTGGACCCCAAGTTGAGGGAAACTTTTGACAAACTCGGTATTCCGCTGGAGGAGCAGATGGCTCTGGCGGGTGTGGCTGTGGATGCAGTGATGGACTCGGTGTCGGTAAAGACCACCTTCCGCGAGACCCTCGCCGAGAAGGGTATCATCTTCTGCTCGATGAGCGAGGCCATCAGGGAGTACCCCGACTTGGTGCGTAAGTACCTCGGCAGTGTGGTACCCTACACCGACAACTTCTACTCGGCCCTCAATGCGGCCGTCTTTTCCGATGGCTCCTTCTGCTACATCCCCAAGGGTGTTCGTTGCCCGATGGAACTCTCCACCTACTTTCGCATCAATGCCGCCGGCACAGGCCAGTTTGAGCGCACGCTCATTGTGGCTGACGAGGGGGCCTATGTGAGCTACTTGGAGGGTTGCACTGCACCGATGAGAGACGAGAACCAACTCCACGCCGCAGTGGTGGAGATTGTGGTGGAGAAGGATGCCGAGGTGAAGTACTCCACGGTGCAGAACTGGTACCCGGGCGATAAGGATGGCAAGGGTGGTGTCTACAACTTCGTAACCAAGAGGGGCATTTGTCGTGGCGACAATGCAAGACTCTCGTGGACACAGGTGGAGACAGGCTCGGCCATCACGTGGAAATACCCCAGCTGTGTGCTGCTGGGCGACAACTCCGTGGGTGAGTTCTACTCGGTGGCGCTCACCAACAACTACCAGCAGGCCGACACGGGCACCAAGATGATACACCTCGGGCGCAACACCCGCAGCCGCATCGTGTCGAAGGGCATCTCGGCGGGCCGCAGTCAGAACAGCTACCGTGGCTTGGTGAAGGTGGCGGCAGGAGCCGAGGGTGCGAGGAACTTCTCGCAGTGCGACTCGCTGCTGCTGGGCGACAAGTGTGGAGCCCACACCTTCCCCTACATCGACTGCCACAACACCTCGGCGGTGGTGGAGCATGAGGCCACAACGAGCAAGATTTCCGATGACCAACTCTTCTACTGCAACCAGAGGGGCATTGGCACGGAGGAGGCTGTGGGCCTCATTGTGAATGGCTACGCCAAGGAGGTGCTTGCGAAGTTGCCGATGGAGTTTGCGGTGGAGGCGCAGAAGTTGTTGGCCATATCGCTTGAAGGCTCGGTGGGCTGATTCTTGTTTGAAAGGGCAGAAAGGGCAGAAAGGGCAGAAAGAGAAATTGATTTACTAATTAGGAAAACTACGTTGGACGGTTGACGGTTGACGGTTGACGGTCGACAAAGAGAAAGAGATATGCTGAAAGTTAAGAATTTACACGCTACGGTCGATGGCAAAGAGATTTTGCGAGGCATCGACTTTGAGGTCAAAGCGGGCGAGGTACACGCCATTATGGGCCCCAACGGCTCGGGGAAGAGTACCTTTGCCTCGGTGTTGGCTGGCAATGAGAAGTTTACCGTAACGGAGGGTACGGTGGAGTATGGGGGCGAGGACCTGCTGGAGTTGAGCATTGAGGAGAGGGCCCGCAAGGGTCTGTTCCTCGGCTTCCAGTACCCCGTGGAGATTCCGGGTGTGAGTATGGCCAACTTTATGAAACTCGCTGTGGCCGAGCGCAGGAAGGCACAGGGCTTGGAGCCCCTCACTGCGGGCGGTATGCTCAAGTATATGAGGGAGAAGGCCGCTGTGGTTGAACTTGACGCCAAGCTGATGAGCCGTGCGGTGAACGAGGGATTCTCGGGTGGCGAGAAGAAAAAGAACGAGATTTTCCAGATGGCGATGTTGGAGCCCAAACTGGCAGTGCTTGACGAGACCGATAGTGGCCTTGACATTGACGCACTGCGCATTGTGGCCACGGGTGTGAACCGCCTGCGCTCGGAGCAGAACGCCACGGTGCTCATCACCCACTATCAGCGACTGCTCGACTACATCCAGCCCGACTTTGTGCACGTGCTCTATAAGGGCCGCATCATCTACTCGGGCGACAAGTCGCTTGCGCTCAAACTCGAAAAGGAGGGCTACGATTGGCTCATTGCAGACTACAAAGAAGATTGACAATGGCAACAACAAACGAGATAAAACTATTTGGCAACGAGTGTGGCTGTTGCGGTGGCGACTTTGAGGTTGTGGCTGGCGAGCCGCTCACACTCTACCAACTTTGCGGTGCGGGCTCCCACGCCACCACCCTGCGCATTGGCGAGGGTGGCAAGGCCAAGGTGGTCTTTGCGGCCCTTGAGGGTGGCGACACCTCCTACACCTTCCGTGTGGAACTCAATGGTGCGGGTGCCGAGTTGGAACTCTATGGTCTTTTTGTGGCCACGGAGGGCGATAGGTGCAGGGTTAAGACCGAGGTTAGGCACAACGTGCCCGACTGCGTGAGCAATCAGGTGGTCAAGGGCGTGGCCGATGGCGATGGCTATGGGCTCTTTGACGGACTGGTCTATGTGGCTCCCGATGCGCAGCACACCGAGGCCTACCAGCAGAGCCGTAACGTGCTCCTCGCACCCACGGCACACATCCAAACCCAACCGCAACTGGAGATTTACGCCGATGACGTGCGCTGCTCCCACGGTGCCACGGTGGGGCAGATGAACGAGGAGGAGGTATACTATATGCGCCAGAGGGGCCTCACGAAGGAGGCGGCCCAGAGGTTGCAATTGGAGGGCTTCTTGCAGGAGGTGCTCGGCAAGATTGATGACGAGCCCACAAGGGAGAAGTTTACCGCCAAACTGCTGGCAAAGATTTGAACAGAACTATGTTTGATGCAAAACACATACGAAGCGAGTTTCCGCTACTGGGCAGGGAGGTCTACGGCAAGCCGCTGGTCTATCTCGACAATGCCGCCACAGCGCAGAAACCACAGGTGGTGATTGACACCATCGCAAGGCTCTACCGCGAGGAGAACGCCAACATTCACCGTGGCGTACACCTCCTCTCGGAGCGTTGCACCGAACTCTATGAGAACGCACGCAGGGTGGTGGCCGAGGCTCTCGGTACGAGCGACACCGGCGAGGTGGTCTTCACGGCGGGTGCCACGGCGAGTATCAACACCGTAGCGTGGGCGTGGGGCGAGAAGTTCGTGGCCGAGGGCGACAACGTGGTCGTGAGCGAGATGGAGCACCACTCCAACATTGTGCCTTGGCAGATGCTTTGTGAGCGCAAGGGTGCCGAGTTGAGGGTACTACCCTTTGACGATGAGGGCAACTTGCGTGTGGAGATGCTGGATTCGCTGCTGGATGGGCACACCCGTATGGTGGCCATCACACAGGCGAGCAACACCCTTGGCACCATACCCGACCTTAGGCCCATTGTGGAGAGGGCCCACGCTGTGGGTGCGCTGGTGCTGATTGACGGCTGTCAGGGCTTTGTCCACTCGGAGGTGAACGTGAAGGAGTTGGGGTGTGATTTCTACGCCTTTTCGAGCCACAAACTCTATGGGCCCAACGGAGTGGGAGTGCTCTATGGTCGCAGGGAGTTGCTGGAGGCTATGCCCCCATTTTTGGGCGGTGGCGATATGGTGAAGAAGGTTACCTTTGAGCGCACCACCTATGCCGACATACCGCTGAAATTTGAGGCGGGCACGGCCAACTACATTGACGCCATAGGCTTGGCCGAGGCCATCAAATTCCTGCGCGGACTTGACCGAGAGGGCGTTATGGCCCACGAGAGGGCTCTGCTGGAGTATGCCACCGAGGAGCTATGCAAGATTGAGGGCCTGCGCATCTACGGCTCGGCTGCGACAAAGTGTAGCATTGTGAGTTTCAACGTGGAGGGGGTACACAACTTCGACCTCGGTGCGGTGCTCGACCGCAGTGGTGTGGCCATCCGCACGGGAGCCCACTGTGCCGACCCAGTGATGGCCCACTATGGGGTGCCGGGTATGGCGAGGGCCTCGTTTGCGCTCTACAACACGGCCGAGGAGGTGGACGCACTTGTGGCCGGTGTGCGCAAAGCAGTGAGAATGTTAAAGTAGAAAAAAGAAAAAATATGTTTATAGTGCTTGAGGGCTTGGATGGGGCCGGAAAATCCACCCAGATAAAGTTGCTCCGACAGATGGTGGAGCAGGCAGGATGGGAGTGTGAGTACTTGCACTTCCCGAGGTTTGATGCTCCGGTGTATGGCGACCTGATTGCACGCTTCCTGCGTGGCGAGTTCGGCTCGGTGGAGCAGGTAAACCCCTACCTTGTGGCTCTGCTCTATGCGGGCGACAGGGCCGATGCGGCCTCGCTTATCAATGGATGGATGGCCGAGGGCAAGTGTGTCATCTGCGACCGCTACGTCTACTCCAACATCGGCTACCAATGTGCCAAGGTGGGCGACAAGCAGAAGAGGGCCGAACTGATGGAGTGGATTTTGCGCACCGAGTTTGAGGAGTTCGCCATTCCTTGCCCAACGCTGTCGCTATTCCTTGATGTTCCCTTTGCGTTCACGGAGGCCAAACTCACGGCTACACGTGAGGGTGCCGATAGGGACTACCTCGGTGGGGCACAGGACATCCACGAACAGTCGCTCGACCTGCAACGCAGGGTGAGGGAGGTCTACTTGGAGGCTGCACAAAGGGATGAAAACTTCGGCGTGGTGGATTGCTCCTCGGCCGAGGGAGGTATGGCTTCGCCCGAGGTGATTTTCGAGCGAGTGAGCAGGCTTGTGAGGCCACTGCTGAAAAAATAGAAAAATAGACGTACACTATGAGAGGGAACGCACAATCGGAACACTTTGCACGAAGGGACAACAACTCCTGCGCTCTGCTCCACACGGTGGCCGTGGTGTTGCGTGTGGCTGTGGGCGTGGTGTTTGTTTTTTCGGGCGTGGTGAAGGGTGTGGACCCTTATGGTACGGTGCTGAAGATTGGCGAGTATCTCCACGCCTTGGGCATTGAGTGGCTTGGACCGCTGGCGGGGGCTATGAGTGTGGCCCTTGTGTCGGTGGAGGTGGCTCTGGGTGTGGCCCTTGTGGTGGGTGCGTGGCCGAGAGTGGTGGGGGGCGTGGTTGTTGCCTTCAACCTCTTCTACACGGTGCTCACGCTGTGGTTGGCGGTGGCCAACCCCATCAGCGACTGCGGCTGCTTTGGCGATGCCGTGGTGCTGACCAACTGGCAGACCTTCTGGAAAAATGTGGCCCTACTGACAGCCTCGACTGTGGCGTGGGCTGTAGTGCGCAACGACAGGGGTAAGCGGTGGAGCGGAGTGGTGAGCGTGGTGGCTCTGGTGGCCACAGCCGCCTTTGCGCTCTATGGGTTGCTGTGGCTCCCCGTGGTGGAGAAATTCCCCTTTGGCGAGGGAGTCGATTTGAGGGCTCTTGTGTTGGGCGAGCAGCAGGTGCAGACGAGCGAAGAGGATAGCCGCGTGGTGTGCCGCAATGTGGCCACGGGCGAGGTGGAACACTTTGATGTGAATGACCCCACGTGGTGGGACGAGAGCGTGTGGGAGTTTGTGGCTATGGAGGGTGCCGAGGAAGGTGCCCACGACAATAGGGTGGCTGTTGAGGGGCGCGACTTTGTGCTCACCGATGGGCAGGGCGACCTCACGGCCGATGTGTTGGAGTTTGAGGGCACCACGAGGCTTGTGTGTGTCCAACTGGTGGAGCGAGCCACGGAGAGGGCTATGGAGCGTGTGGCCGAGCAGATTGAGCAGGGCCGAGTGGCTGGCGAGCGTGTGGTGGTTGTTACCGCCTCGGAGATTGAGTCGGCCACGAGTGCGCTGGCGCGTGCAGGAGTGGATGTTGTGAATGTGGAGGTGTGCAACCTCGACATCACCACCTTGCAGGTGCTTGTGCGAGCCCCGATGGGCGTGGTGCGCCTGCACGATGGAGTGATTGAGGCCAAGAGGAGAATCTGGAATTGAGAATTAAACTCCTTAAAGCCCTTAAGGTCCTTAAAGCCATTAAGGAAAAGCCCCAGAGGTCCCAGCCGCCCCAGTGGTCCCAGCCGCCCTAAATGATAAAAAGAAAAACGCTAATGGCTAACGGCCAACAGCCAACAGCCAATAAAAACATAGAGTAATTATGAAGAGATTTTGTAGGATGGTGATGGCAGTGGGGGTGCTCCTTGCAGGGGTGTCCGCCACCGCTGTGGCACAGCCCACGGCAAGGAGTGTGGACACCTACACCCACAGGGCTGCCGAACTCTATCGCCAAGGACACTATAAGGCCGCAATGCGTGAACTCCACAAGGCACGCAGGTCGGCTCTCAATGTGAGCACCCACAAGGCACTTGAAGTGGTTGAGGTGGAGTACTGGGAGGCTTTGTGCGAGGCCGCACTGGGCGGTGGCGACACACTGGCTCTGAGCCGCTTTGTGGCCACGCACCCCACCCACCCACACGCCAATGAGGCACTCTTTGCGCTCGGGCAGGAGTGTGTGGAGGCCGAGGATTGGCAGAGGGCGGTGGACTACCTCACCGAGGTGGATACCGACCGACTCTCGGCCGAGCAGATGGAGGAGTATTGTTTTGACCTTGGCCTCTCGTTCTACCGCTTGGGCGACAATGAGGAGGCTCGCGAGTGGCTTGGCAGGGTGGATGGTAAGCACCGCCGTGGTCCCCACGCACGCTACCTGTTGGGCTACATTGCCTACACCGAGGGCTACCTGCTTGACGCAAGGCTCCACTTCTCCGCACTGGCCGACAGCCGAGAATACAAACATCTGATTCCATACTACCTGCTCAACATCGAGCAGCGCATCGGCAACAACCGCTATGTGGTGGAGCAGGCCGAGGAGGTGCTGGAGGGACTTCAGGGCTCACGTAGGGCCGAGGTGGTGCGCATCGCTGCGCAGAGCCACTTCGCCTTGGAGCAGTGGGAACCTGCGGCAGCCTACATTGCTCGCTTGGCCGAGGAGGAGGGTGCCACCCTCACAAGGGAGGAGAACTACTTGGCGGGCTATGCTCTCTACTGCTGTGGGGAGTGGGAGAGGGCTGCGGCCTATCTGAGGTCCGCTTGCGGTGCCGATGATGCACTCACCCAAAATGCAGCCTACCATCTGGCCGATTGCTACCTCCACACGGGCGACAAAACCAAGGCTATGCAGGCCTTTTCGATGGTCTATGGCGGTGTGGGCGATGAGCAGATGAGGGAAGACGCCCTCTACAACTACTGCAAACTGCTGGCCGAGCAGGGCGGTGGTAATTTCAACCAAGAGATTCAGACACTGAGCCACTACCTCAAAGAGTACCCCAATTCACGACACAAAACCGAGATTGAGAGTTACCTCATCACCGCCTGCTACGATGCTGGCAACCTCAAAGAGGCCTATGCCACACTGCGTGAGTTTGAGGGCTCGGGTGGCCAAATCAGGGCCGCAATGCAGAAGGTGGCCTACTACTACGCTGTGGAGTGCTACGCTATGGGCCGACTGGAAGAGGCGGAGGAGTATTGCAACCTTGCCCTTGACCTGAAGGACTACGATGAGGAGGTGGAGGCTCTGACCATCTACCGCCTCGGTGAGATTGACTATGTGCAGGGCAAATATGCCTCGGCAGCGGTTATGTTCGACCAATACATCAACCTCCGCAAGGAGCACCAGCCCGAATACATCTTTGCCTTCTACAACCTCGGCTACTCACGCTTCAATGCCGCCCGCTTTGAGGCCGCCTATGATGACTTTGCCGACTTTGTGGAGATGAGGCCTGCGGGCGACAACTTCCACGCCGATGCACTCAACCGTATGGGCGACATCGAAACCGTGGCCAAAAACTACAAGCAGGCCGCAAGGCTCTACCGCCAATGTGCCGCAATGGGCACCGAGGAGCAGTTCTATGCGGGCTACCGTGTGGCAATGGTTGAGGGCTTGGCCGGCAATGTGAACGAGAGGGTAAAGGCGTTGGAGGACATCGTGGACCTCGGCCGTGGCCCCTATGTGGTGCGCTCGGCCTACGAACTTGGCAATACGCTCCTCTCGGCAGGAGAGTATGGCAAGGCAGCCGAGAGGCTTGAGAAGTTTGTGGCTCGCTACCCCTCCTCCTCGCTCTACGTGGCCGCACTGAGCGACCTCGCCCTTGCCTACCGCAACCTCGGTGAGGACGACAAGGCGTTGGAGAACTACAAGAAGGTGGTGGCACGCTCCAAAGGCACCGTGGCTGCCCACAACGCTTTGGGCGAAATTCAGAATATCTGCGTGGACCGCAACGAGGTGGACAAATACTTTGAGTATGCCGCCTCGGTGGGTATGTCGGGCGATATGGGCGATGTACAGAGGGACTCGCTGAGTTTTGTGGCCGCACAAAAAATCTACATCTCGGGCGACAAGGCTGCCGCATCGGCTGCCTTTGACACCTATCTGGCCGAAAACCCCGAGGGACTCTACTCCGCCGCTGCGCTCTACTATGCGGCCGACTGCTGTGTGTCTGCGGGCGACACTGCGGGGGCTATGGATTTGCTCGGCCGACTGACTGCAATGTACTACAACCCCTACACCCAGCGTGGATACGAGAAGATGGCCGCCGTGGCGGTGCAGGGTGCCGACCACGCCTCCGCAGCCGAGGCCTACAAGCAACTCGCAACCCTCTCCTCTTCTACCCCCGCCAAGCGTAGGGAGGCCCTTGGTGGCTACCTTGAAGCAGTGGTGGCAGGTGGGGTGGCCGAGCAGATTGTGGAGGCTGCCGATTGGGTGGTGGAGGCCGAGGAGGCCACCCCACAACTCGTGCGCAAGGCCGAGTTTGCCAAGGCCAAGGCTCTGATGGCACAGGGCAAGCGTAACCCCGCAGTGGCTCTGTTCAGCCGATTGAGCAGCGAGGTTACCTCGCCTGAGGGTGCCGAGAGTGCCTACATAATCATCGAGACGGCCTTCCAGTATGGTAGTTTCGAGAAGGCCGAAGAACTCGTCTATGAGTTTGCCGAGCGCAACACCCCACACGCCTATTGGCTCGCCAAGTCGTTCCTGCTCTTGGGCGATGTCTATGTGAGCCGTGGCGACCTCTTCCAAGCAAGGGCCACCTACCAGAGCATCGTGGACGGCTACTCGCCCACAGCCGAGGATGGCATTGTGGAGATTGCAAAGGAGCGCATTGCAGGGCTCAATGGCGAGGGCCAATAGAACGGGGCGGAGAGTATGGATGCCGGTAGCCAATACACAAACAACTGCTACCACACCAGCCCACACACCAACCACTAACATCAGCAGTGTTAAAAACAGAGAGAGATGAGAAGAAACACAATCATAGCGGCCATCGGGGCACTCCTCCTTGGGAGCCTCGCCGCACAAGCACAAGAGCCCATACAGCAACAAGTGGAGCCCGCACAACAAGTGGACCCCACACAGCAGGTGCCAGAGGGTTTCAGCAAGCAGATTGAAATTGAGAAGGAGTACTCGGCAGGGGTTGCACAGGCCGAGCGCATTGAGGTGGAGCCGAGGTTGCTCGACACCACCATCGTGCGCCCCGCTATGCGCTACTCCATAGTCTCCGTGGCCCGCAAGAGCAACTTCACCACCGAGGAAATCTCCCCCGTGGGGTTCAGCACCGCAGGGTGGAGCAAGCCCGGCAGACTCTACCTCAATGTGGGCGCAGGTGCCCCCTTGCAGAGCGAGGCCGACATCTATTGGACCCCCGTGCAGAGCCGTGGTAGGCTCGTGAGCGTGGCACTCAACCACGAGGGCGTGGAGGCCAAGCAGACCAACCTCGATGGCCAAAGGCTCTCGGCACTCACACTCAAAAACCGCCTCGCCACCCACTTTGCCACACCCCTCGGAGCGGGTGGGTACACAAGGCTCACCGCCGATGTGGACTATCAGGGCGTGGTGGCCAACCCCTACGGTGGCGTGGGTGTTGTGGCGGAGCGTAACCTCATAGATAACAACGCCTTGCGTGGCGATGTGAAGGTGGATGGAGCCTTCTCTCAAACCTCCCCCTTGTCCTACACCGCCCGCCTGAGGGGCAACTATGCGCTGGGTAACTTTGGCGCAGGAGAGTCGCCCGAGGATGGCTCAATGTGGCGCTACTGCGTGGACTTTGCCCTGCGTGGACTCAATAGGGTGAAGAGGTGGCTGCCCTCGCAGATGACTCTCTACTACTACGGAGTGCGCTCCACCGGAGTGAGCCCCTACTACGACACCTCGGTAACCTTCGTGCCCGAGTGGTCGCTGAGGGTGGGTAAGTGGCTGCCGGTGCACATTATGGCCGGCTATGACTATATGGTCTACCCGGGGGCTGTGCAGAGTTGGCGTGGCCTTATCGGCTCGGTGGATGTTGCTTGGGAACGTAATCCGAAGGTGGTGCCTTGGGTGCGTGTGAGCAACGATATTGACGCAGGGCTTATGGCCCCCGCACTGTGGCAAAACCCCTACCACAACCTGCTACCCTCCGACTCGCGCAAGATTTATCGTGCCGAGGTGGGCGTGAAGGGCGCATTGGAGAGGGCGTTTGCCTACGAACTTAAAGGTGGCTTTGAGCACATCTCCAAATATTTCTTCACACGCCTTGTGGAGGGCTCGCCAGTGTTGCTGTGGGGAGCCGATGCCGAGGGCGTGGACTTGTGGTATGCCGAGGGTGCCTTTACGTGGAGCCCGCTGAGGAACCTCTCCGTGGAGGGTGAGGTGCGTTGGAACACTCCTCGCTACCACTCCACCGTGGAAAACCACGCCTACTCCATCCGTGCCGTGAAGGGTGGCGTGTCGGTGGCCTATGCACCCATCAAGCGACTCCGCCTTGCGGTGGAGGCTGCGGCTGCTACGGCCACAAGCGCACAGTTGGTGCGCACCGATGGCACTCTGGGCGAGGTGGCTATGCCCGCCTATGTAGACCTTGGCGTGAGGGCCGAGTGGATTGCTTCGGCCACCTGCAAGGTGTGGCTCCGTGGCGATAACCTGCTGGACCAACCCATCTATGAGTGGGCCTCCTACCGTGCGCTCGGCATTGGCGCAAGGGTGGGCGTGAGCCTGACGATTTTCTAAAAAACAACCAAGACGTAATATGGGAACTATGATGAACTACGAAAATGTTGCCGAACAGATTGTTCGCTGGTTGGCAGACTATGCAAAAGGTTGTGGCTCAAAGGGTTTTGTTGTGGGCATCTCGGGCGGAGTGGACTCCGCAGTGGTGTCGGCACTGTGCGCACGCACGGGCCTACCGACCCTTTGTGTGGAACTGCCCATACATCAGGCCGCAGCACACGTGAGCCGTGCGCAGGAGCACATCGCAAACCTCAAAGCCCAATACCCCAACGTGGAGAGCACCGCAGCCGACCTCACAGCACCCTATGAGGCTCTGCTGGCTGTGCTACCCCGTGAGGAGGGCCCGCAGTATGACCTCACCACCGCCAACACCCGAGCAAGGCTCCGTATGACTACCTTATATTATTATGCGGGCCTGCGTGGTGCGCTGGTGGTCGGCACGGGCAACAAGATTGAGGACTTCGGCATCGGGTTCTTCACCAAGTGGGGCGATGGTGGCGTGGACATCAGTCCCATTGGCGACCTGACCAAGACGGAGGTCTTTGGACTGGGTGCCCACTTGGGCGTGTGCAACTCCATCCTCGGAGCCAAGCCCACCGATGGGCTCTTTGGCGATGACCGCAGTGATGAGGAGCAGATTGGTGCCACCTATCCCGAGTTGGAGTGGGCTATGGCCGAGAGCGAGCGTGGAGCCGTGGCGGAGCAGTTTGAGGGCCGCCAGAGGGAAGTGTTTGAAATCTACACTCGCCGCAACCGAGCCAACCGCCACAAGATGGAACCAATACCAATTTGTAAAATTGAGAATTGAGAATTGAGAAAGTTGCTCTCGCTCGGCAGGCGTTGCCTGTTTTGTGTAGATGTTAGGTCTGCACTCTTTCGAGCCTTTGAATGCCAGCAAGCAGCCTTTGCGCTCGCTTACTCGCATTTGCCAAAATTCAAAATTAAGGAAAGCGGTCTGCAACCAACGAGTTGCAGACCGCTTTTGCTTACTGTGTGTGGTGCATTTTCTCCACCTTTGTTCCTGCGGGTATCTTTTTTAATACCCGTGCCGAAGGCACACCTCAATTTTCAATTTTCAATTAACCCACCTTCGGTGGCTTTTAGTTGCTCTCGCTCGGCAAAGTCTGCAAGCACCCTCTGCTCTCGCTTACTCGCAACTTTCTCAATTCAATAACAGACGCCCCCGCTGCTACGCAGCACCCCCTCTAACTCAGAGGGGGACATGCACGGGGCCGTGCACACAATTTCGACCACCCCTCCCAGCCTCCTGCTCGGCGGGGCCGCCGAGCGCAATTTCGACCACCCCTCCCGACCTCCCCTGTCGTAGGGGAGGAGTACTTAAGTGGTGCTTCCAAGTGCTTGTGGTTACCCCTTCTTACTCTTGGGTATCTTTTTTAATACCCGTGCCGAATTCTCAATTCTCAATTCTCAATTCTCAATTTTGAATTTTGAATTTTGAATTCCCCCTCTACTCTTCGTTGGTGGCCACAAGGTTGCGGTCGCCATAGCCGTTATCAATCTTCGTAACGTGGGGGAAGAACTTCTGCTCCCTAACCCACTCCAAAGGATAGACTGCCTGCTCTCGGCTGAACTCGTGGGCCCACTCGCCAACCACCTCCGCAGCAGTGTAGGGGGCATTCACAACCAACTGGGGCGTGGTCTGCGCCTCGTGCAAAATCTCCACAAGAGCATCGCAGAAGCGGTCCATCTCCGCCTTGGCCTCGCTCTCGGTGGGCTCCACCATCAGGGTGTCGTGTACAGGGAACGAGAGGGTGGGGGCGTGGAAGCCGTAGTCCATCAGTCGGTGGGCAACATCGCCAACCTCCACTCCATACTCCTTGCGGAAGTTGGTCAGGTCGAGAATCATCTCGTGGCCCACACGGCCACTCTCGCCGGCATAGTAGGTGCGGAAACTATCTTTCAGCCTGCACGACATATAGTTGGCATTGACGATGGCAGCTTCGGTAACCTTACGTAGGCCCTCGGCACCCAACATCTTGATGTATCCATAGGTGATGGGCAGCAGCAGTGCGCTACCCCAAGGAGAACTCGACACTGCCGTGATGCCCTCCTCGCCACCGGTGGACTGCACCGAGTGGGAGGGTAGGAACCTTACAAGGTGCTCTGCCACACACACGGGACCCACGCCCGGGCCACCACCACCGTGGGGCATAGCGAAGGTCTTGTGGAGGTTGAGGTGGCACACATCGGCACCGATAAAACCAGGGTTGGTCAGGCCCACCTGTGCGTTCATATTGGCTCCGTCCATATAGACCTGACCGCCAAATTCGTGCACCGTGTCCACAATCTCCCTGATGCGGCTCTCAAACACACCGTGGGTGGAGGGGTAGGTTACCATCAGACCTGCCAACTCGGCCTCATACTGCTCGGCCTTGGCTTTGAGGTCCTCCACATCAATGTTGCCGTTGGTATCGCAACACACCGTAACAATCTTCATACCCGCCATTGCGGCCGATGCGGGGTTGGTGCCGTGGGCCGAGGAGGGTATGAGGATGATGTTGCGGTAGCCCTGCGAGCGGCTCTGGTGATAGGCACGGATAATCATAAGTCCCGTGTACTCGCCCGCAGCACCCGAGTTGGGCTGCAAGGTGCAACCCGCAAAGCCTGTGATGGTTGCAAGGTCTTTCTCCAACTCGGCAATCATCGCCAAGTAGCCCTCGGCTTGGGCCGTGGGGGCAAAGGGGTGCATTGCCGCAAAGCCTGCCAACGAGAGGGGTTGCATCGTTACGGCAGGGTTGAGTTTCATTGTGCACGAGCCGAGCGAAATCATACTGTCGGCCAGCGAAATATCTCGGTGCTCAAGCCTCTTGATGTAGCGCATCAGCTCGGTTTCGGAGTGGTACTTGTTGAACACGGGCTGTGGGAGAATGGCACTCTCTCTGGCCAGTGCGGCGGGAATAACGGAGGCCTCCTCGCTGATTTTCACGCTCTTGGGGGCCTTGCGACCTGCCGCCTCGGCAAAAATCTCCATCACCTCGGCCACCTCCTCATTGGTGGTAACCTCGTCAAGGCTCAGCCTTACTCGGTCCTCGGCAGGGTAGTAGAAGTTGATGCCGTGCGACAGCGCAATGTCCTGCACCACAGCAGCCTCGGCACCCACCTCAAGGGTGTCAAAATAGGCCTCCGTGCGGAGTTCATAGCCGAGGAGTTTGAGTGCCTCGGCCACCGCCACGGTGCGTGAGTGTATGTGGCGAGCGATGCGTTGCAGCCCTTGGGGGCCGTTGTAGACGGCATAGAAGCCCGACATCGAGGCCATCAGGGCCGATGCGGTACAGATGTTGGAGGTTGCCCTCTCGCGCTTGATGTGTTGTTCTCTGGTTTGCAGGGCCATACGCAGAGCCCTGTTGCCGAGCCTATCGACCGACACACCGATGATGCGCCCCGGCATATTACGCTTGTAGGCATCCCTTGTGGCCATATAGCCCGCACTCGGGCCGCCAAAGCCCATAGGCAGACCAAACCTCTGCGAGGAGCCCACAGCAATGTCGGCACCCCACTCGCCGGGGGCACGCAACAACACAAGGCTCATGAGGTCGCACACGGCAGCCACCTTGGCTCCGGCAGCGTGGGCGGCTTCGGTGAAGGCGGCATAGTCCCTCACCTCGCCTGCGGCTGCGGGGTACTGCACAATGGCTCCGAACTCTCGGCCCGAGAACTCGTAGGCCTCGTAGTCGTCTACCACGAGTTCAATACCGAAGGGCTCACTGCGGGTGAGCAACACGTCAAGCGTTTGTGGGAATATGTTGCTGTCCACAAAGAGCACATTCACACCCTCCTTCTGTTGCTCCCTTGTGCGCAGAGCATACATCATCAGCATAGCCTCGGCTGTGGCGGTAGCCTCGTCAAGGAGCGAGCAGTTGGCAATCTCCAACCCCGTGAGCGACACCACCATAGTCTGGAAGTTGAGCAGCGCCTCCAACCTACCTTGCGAAATCTCGGCCTGATAGGGGGTGTAGGAGGTGTACCACGAGGGGTTCTCAAAGACGTTGCGAATGATGGCTGCGGGCATTGAATTGGGGTAGTAGCCCATACCGATGAACGAGCGCAGAGTCTGGTTGCGGTCGGCGAGGGAGCGGATGTGGGCGGCAAATTGTGCCTCGGTCATCGGCTCGTCAAGTGCGAGCGGTTTGTGTAGGCGTATGCTTTGTGGCATCACCTGTCCAATGAGTTCATCAACACTCTTGACACCGATGGTGTCCAACATCTGCCTCATCTCCTCCTCCGAGGGGCCAATGTGGCGGTCTACGAATTGTTCTAACATATTGTGCTTTTTATCAACTGTTGACAGTTTTTTGTAAATTAGTAATTAGTAGAGAGTAAATAGTAAATATTTTTCTTGCTTTTTCGTGGGTATCTTTTTTGAAACCCGTGCCGTAGGCACACCAAAATTCTCAATTCTTAATTTTGAATTTTGAATTCCCTCTCTCTCCTTAGTTCATTGCTGCAGCGATGGCCTCGGCCATTTGGTCCACTGCGCCCTGCAACTTCTTGCCGATGAGCATCTTCATCATCATATTGAGCTCGGCGTGGACCACAATGCGCATACGGGTATCGTAGGGAGCAACCTCCTTGAGTTGCAGCCAAAACGAAAAGTCCACGGGCGAGCCGTCATCGCCCTGAATCTTGATGGTCTTGCCCGGCTCGCGGTCCACGATGCGCAGGCGGGCAGTCATACCTTTGAGTTTGAACGAGCAGGTGTCCTCATCGGCACTCCACTCCTCCACCTTGTCGGCGAGCATAGGGGTAAAGTTGCTGAATGAGGAGAGTGCAGTGTAGATTTGGTCGGCCGAGCGACGTATTTGTTGCTGTTTGCTTTCGTATTTTTCCATTTGTTAATTTGTATTTATGGCCTAAATTTAGTTATTTTGTGGGAGTTATGCTACTATTTTTCGAAAATAAATTTTTCCGCTTCGTTGCCGAGGAGCCAAAAGGAGCCGCTTCGGAGGAGTCGGTGGTGCTGCACGTTGGTGAAAATGAGTGTCTTACGCCCGAGAGGTTGCTCGGTGTTGTGGGTCCGTGCAGGTCGCTCTATGTGGTGAGCCCTGCTCCGCAAGCCACACTCGAAGCCTTTTGTGCTGCCCTACCTGTGGTGAGGGCCGCAGGAGGCCTTGTGGAGAACGAGGCGGGCGAGGTGCTGATGATACGCCGCAAGGGGTGGCCCGACCTGCCCAAAGGACACATTGACGAGGGCGAGACCTCCGAGCAGGCAGCCCTGCGTGAGGTGCAGGAGGAGACGGGACTTGCCGAGGTGGAGATTGTCTGCCCGCTCTGCACCACCCGCCACTTCCACCGTGCCTATGGCCACTGGGAGGTTAAGCAGACCGAGTGGTATCTGATGTATGCCCCGGGTAGTGCCCCTGCGCTCCAACCCGAAGAGGGCGAGCAGATTACGGCTGCCGAGTGGTTGCGTGCCCGCAGGCTGTGGCAGGCGGTTGAGGCGAGCTACTCCACCATAAAGGTTGTTTTCGAAAAGTTCTTGGAGCACAAAATCAGAAACTAAAAAAAGATAGGTACACTAACTCACGATGAAACTCACACGTTTACTCACAACATCGGTGGCGGCTCTGCTCCTTGCAGGGTGCAGCACCACACCGCAACTCGAAACAATGGAATTCACAAACAACCTCACGCCCGAAGAGATTAGCGCAGCCAAGTTCACCCCCGAGGTGATGTGGAAGATGGGCCGCATCGGTGGGCAGACACTTTCGCCCGATGGTAGCCACGTGGCCTTTACCATCACCTACTACGATATGGCCACCAACAAGGGCACAACATCCATCTACCTTGTGGCCCCCACGGGTGGTAGTGTGGTAAGGCTCGTGGAGGGTGCATCGGCTCCTTCGTGGAGTGGCGACAGCAGCAGGCTCTACTATGTGAACTCCGCTGACGGACAGGTGTGGAGCATCGCTCCCGATGGCTCCGACAAGGTGCAAATCACCAATGTTGAGGGCCTTGAAAGTTATGGCGTGGCCCCCGCAGGTAATGCGCTCTACTACACCAAGAAGGTGCACGTGGTGGACATCAACTCCGCAGCCGTCTATGGCGATGCAGCCGAGTCGAAGGCCCGCATCTATGACGACCTTATGGTGCGCCACTGGGACTATTGGGATGAGGGCGACTACTCACACATCTTTGTGGCCTCGCTCGGTGAGGGTATCATTAAGGAGGGCAAGGACATTATGGAGGGCGAGCCTTGGGATGCTCCTATGGCCCCCTATTTCGATAGCGAGGAGATTGCTTGGAACCACGCAGGTACCGCCTTGGCCTACACTTGCAAGCACCTCACAGGTGCCGACTATGCCGTATCGACCGACTCCGACATCTTCATCTACGACCTCGCCACCGGCACCACCCGTAACATCTGCAAGGAGTGGGGCGAGATGCCGGGCTATGACAAATATCCCGTGTGGAGCCCCAACGACAAGATGATTGCTCTGCGCAGTATGCGCCGTGCGGGCAACGAGAGCGACAAGGAGAGGCTCTTTGTGTGGAATTCCGAGGATGGCACGATGAGGGACCTCACACCCCGCTTCGACTACAATGCCACAAATGTGGTGTGGGAGGGTAACGACACCCTCTACTTCATCGCCCCCATCACCGCCACCCACCAAATTTGTCGTGTGGGCCTGAATGGGACCGAGGTGGAGGTACTCACTGCGGGCGACCACGACATCAACGCCTTCACCAAGGCGGGCAGCACCATTGTGGCCCATATGAACACCATAATGAAGGCCCCCGAACTCTATGCCGTGGGTGCCGATTGGGCCCTCAATCAGATTACCTTTGTGAACAAGCAAATCTACGACAACATCCCTATGGGCGAGTGCACCAAACGCTGGGTGCGCACCTCCGATGGCAAGCAGATGCTCACGTGGGTAATTCTGCCTCCCGACTTTGACGAGAGCAAAAAGTACCCCACGCTGCTCTACTGTCAGGGTGGCCCCCAGAGCGTTGTGAGCCAATTTTGGAGTTACCGTTGGAACTTCCAACTGATGGCTGCACAGGGCTACGTGGTGGTTGCTCCCAACCGTAGGGGCCTCCCCTCCTTCGGTCAGGAGTGGCTCGACCAAATCTCGGGCGACTACAGTGGCCAAAACATCCGCGACTACCTCGCCGCCATTGACGATGTGGCAGCCGAGCCGTGGAGCGATGAGGAGCGTCTGGGTGCCGTGGGCGCAAGCTATGGCGGCTACTCGGTCTACTACCTTGCCGGCCACCACGAGGGCCGCTTCAAGGCTCTCATCTCCCACTGCGGAATATTCAACTTTGAGAGTATGTATGGCCACACCGAGGAGATGTGGTTTGTGAACAACGACTACGGTGGTGCCTACTGGGACAAGCACAACCGCACAGCACAGCGTAGTTACCGCAACTCGCCCCACAAGGCTGTGGCCGATTGGGACACCCCAATCCTCATCTTCACGGGCTTGAAGGACTACCGCATCCCCTACACCCAGAGCCTTGAAGCCTTCACGGCGGCCAAGTTGAGGGGTGTGCCCGCACGATTGGTGGCTTTTGAGAACGAGGCCCACCAAGTGTTCAAACCGCAGAACTCGCTTGTGTGGAACAGGGAGTTCTTCGGCTGGCTCGACAAGTACCTCAAGTAGAATTACGGCCATAGGCCGTTTTGTGCAGTGGGTAGGTCAGCACTTTTCCCAATCGGTGGATGCTCCACCAACCAAACCACACACCACCAACAAACAAAAGAACTATGTACACAGCCGATAGACGAGAGGGTAACCACCTCTGTGATATATTGTTCCGCCTCTTTGGGCACGCCAGCATCAGCATCTCCCACGCAGGTCGCCACATCTATGTGGACCCCTGTTTGAGTGAGTGCGACTACGTGGGACTGCCCAAGGCCGACCTCATTCTCATAACCCACCACCACGATGACCACTTTGACCCACGGGCCATTGAGTACCTCTCCAAGGCGGCCACTATGGTGGTGTGCCCAACGTATATGGCCGACCAAATTGACGGAGCACTCGACCTCGGCCCCGGCCAAAGGATGCACCTTATGCCGTGGGGTATGGTCGAAACCGTGGCGGCCTACAACATCGAGCGTCCGCAGTATCACCCAAAGGAGCGTGGCGATGTGGGCTATGTGCTCACCATTGCCGACAAGCGCATCTACATCGCAGGCGACACCGAGCAGACCCCCGAGATGGTGGCCGTGCCCGATGTGGACTACCTTTTCCTGCCCGTAAACCTGCCCTACACGATGACCGTGGAGTCGGCTGTGGAGGCCGCACGCAAGATTGCACCTCGGGTGTTCTACCCCTTCCACACCATCGGCACCCCGCGCGAGGAGATTGAGCGCATACCTGCACTGCTGGCCGATAGTGGCATTGAGGTTGTGGTAGCCCCAATGGAGTAGAGGGCGTGTGAACTGTGTGCCCAATAGAGTAGGGGGCGTGTGAACTATGGACCCCTGATGGAGTAGGGGCGTGTGTGGCAGGTGGTGCCCAACCAACCCCGAAGGGGTTTTTGGTGCCCCAAGTTGGTGGCTTGAAAAGTTTTTCTTATCTTTGCCGATTGAGTATGAAAGTGAGGCAGAACATAGCAATGGTGGCTCTGGTGTTGGGGCTCGTGGCGGGCGCATTGGTCGGCTGCGAGGCCTCCGATGAGTTCGCCCCCAAGCAGCGCACACAGATTGAACGCTACTTGGCCGGCAGGGGTGCAGAGTATACCCTTGTGGGCGACAGCGTGTTTGTGCACGTGGCAGGCAACCGCCTCGCCACCGAGGGCACCCTTCCTGCACAACCAGCCACACTCGCTGTGGGCGATGGGGTGGTGTTCAACTTTGAGGCCTACACTTTCACTTCCAACCCCGCAACCAAGCCATACTACACCAACAAGGAGTGGCTGATGGCCAAGTATTACCCCAATTTCGACTACTCCTATTGGGACTTCTCTCCGAGGAGCATCAGGCTCGGCGAGGGTGCCATACTAAAAGGGCTTGAAGAGGCGTTAGTGGGGCGTATGGAGGGCGACTCGGTGGTGGTATTCCTCACCTCCGACAATGGCTATGGCGACCACGATATGGGTGCCGTGGACCGCAACACCGCACTGATGTGGGTGCTCAACGTGGAGCAGGTGGAGAAGAAGTAGCAACCAAAACGTGGCAGGTGGAGAAGAAGTAGCAGACAAAACGTGGAAACAACAGAGAGATAGAAACTTATATGATGAAAAATCTAAAAATAGTTTTTGCCGTGGTGGCGGCTGTGGTGCTGGCCGTGGGATGCGCCAAAAATAGCGGTATCGACACCTCCGAGCACGAAAACGAGGCTTTGGAGGCGTGGATGAACAAGACCTATCCCGATTGGCAGACCAGTGGTAAGTGGATGAAAACCGAGGATGGCAACTACATCCTTTGGTTGCGCAAAGCCACCGTTACGGACCCAAAGATTGACTCTTTGGCAGAGGAGGGCGATTGGGTGCGCATCAACTACACGGGCAAAAGACTCAATCAAGATGTCTTCTACACCCGTAGCGAGGCTGTGGCAAAGGTGCAGGGTACCTACAATCGCCGCACCCACTACGTGCCCGATTTTGTCCACCTCCACAAAGATAACTCCCTGTTGCCCAAGGGTACAAGGGAGGCACTGACTTATATGAGAGTGGGCGATATGGTTAGGATTATTATGCCTTCGGGAAGTTATATGTCTGCCGCAGGCTACTCCTCAACCAACGTGGGCTACAACGGTCAGTTCGGTCTGCCCGGCAACGTGCCCGTGATTGTCGATTCGTTGGAGTTGTTGGAGATAACCACCAAGCCCATTGAGGAAGAGGAGGTGGCCATTGGCTCCTATGTACAACGCTGGGGTATGAACCCTGCCGACTCGTTGGAGGGCTTCAAGGGACTCTATGTGCAACTGCAAAACCCATTTCCCTTCAAAAGGGATTCGGTGGTTAAGGACTCCACGCTCACTTGCTACTACAAGGCCTATTTCCTCGATGGCTTTGTGTTCGATTCCAACATCGACTCGGTGCAGATGAGGGCTTGGGGCGAGATTCTCAACGAGGGCCCGATGACGTGGGATATGAAGAGCACCGAGACGCAGATGATTGAGGGCTTCAAGCAGGCCTGCTGTCAGGCTTGCTATGGCGACCACATCCGCACCATCTTCACCTCGGCCTATGGCTATGGTATCTCGGGTAGTGCGGCCAAGGCGACAACCAGTGGCGACTCTTCCTCTTCGGACTTCGACTACTCCTCCTACTACAACTACCTCAACTACTACAGCTATATGAATGGTATGTATGGCGGAGGCTATGGTGGCTACGGAGGCTACGGCTATGGTGGCTACTACGACAACTACTACAACTCGATGTACTACGCATCGCTCTACAATCAGATGTACAACTCCTCCTCCAACACCTCCTCCAACGAGGACGAGGACGAGGAGACCAAGACGGTGATAACCACGGAGATATTGCCCTTCACGCCGCTGATTTTCGAGATTTGGGTGTGCGCCGACAACGGCACAGAAGAGGAGCCGAAGCACAGCTACTTGTAGGGCGTCAGAAAGGGAATTCAAAATTCAAAATTCAAAATTGTCCCCCTCTAAGTTAGAGGGGGTGCCACGGAGTGGCGGGGGCGTCTGTTTGAAAAGAGCAGAAAGGAAAAACTCTCTAAACTCCTTAAGGCCTTTAAGGCCCTTAAGGTCCTTAAAGCCCCAGCCGGCACAGTCGGCCCAGTCTCCCCACAAAAAAACGCCAACCCAAACCCAAAGAAGATATATGAAAAAACTGCTGCTTGTATTTTGTTTGGCTCTGCTGGGCGTGTGTGGCTCGGCCGATGCGCAGAACTACCGCAACTACGATGACGTAATCTACGGCACCGATGGCTCCATTGTGCGTGGCACAATCATCGAGCAGGTGCCCGGAGTATCCTACAAGATTGCCACACGTGATGGCAACGTCTTTGTCTACGATGCACTCAAGGTGGAACGTATCACCAAAGAGCCCCCTATCAACAACTACTATGCACAGCCCTCCAACACCGCCGGCAAACGCTACGATGACTATGGCAACGTGCTCTACCGCAAGTCGCCTTTCTGGTCGGCTCTCGGCTCGTTTTTCATCCCCGGCTTGGGCCAAGTTATCAATGGACAGGTAAACAAGGGTGTGTGGCTCTTTGTGGGCAACGTGGCGAGCATATCGACCTTCTACGTTGGTGCGACCATTGCGAGTGGTACCGAGAGCGATGCAGTAGGAGTGATTGCCCTTGCGGGCTTGGCGGGCTATGTGGGCACCTACGTCTACTCCCTCCTGCAGGCCCCCATCTATGCGGCTCGTTGGAATGAGGCCAATGGGTTTGCACTCGGTGGCGACAAGTGGCTCAAGATGGAGCCCACCGTGGGTGTGAGCAACACCATCGCCACGGGCACCAATGCCACCTGCGGAATGAGGGCTACGCTCACTTTTTAGGAACTCCGCAGGGTGGTTGTAAAATCACAAAAACAACTGACAACTAACGGTTTAACAACTGTGAAACGCATTGCAATAATATTGGCTCTGGTGTTGTGGAGCATAGGAGTTCTCCGAGCACAAGAAGCGGTGGGCAATGTGCCCCACTTGTTGGATGCGGGTGAATTCTACCCCTCGCTGGGTGCCGACTTGGAGCCCAAGCAGTGGACAATGAACGTGGGTGTGGGCGTGGCGGCCATTCAGACCATCGTGGCTGACCTCTACCGCCCAAGTGTGGTGCCGGGTGGTACCACCGATTGGGATAGGACTATTGTGCCCCTCAATGTCAATGTGAACGCTTCGTGCAGGGTGAAGAGGTGGCTCTCGTTCTACTTCCACCTCGGTGTGGGCTATGGCACCATCACCTGCCGCAACCATAGCGAGGAGGTGCTCGGTGTGATGCACCTCGTGCCCGTGGCTTTCTCTACCGGCATACAGCCCCACTACTACACGGGGCGCAAAGTTGCTCTCTATGGACTCTATGGTTGCAGCCTTCAGACCACCCTTCGCCCAATGTGTTACGAGCCTTTGGGAATGGGCTCTGAGAACACGATGTTTATGTTCGATATGTACCCCTTGTGTGCCCACTTTGGTGGCGATAGGGGAGTGTCGTTTGAGATGGGCTTTGGTAGCAGGGGAATTTTCAACTTGGGCTACTTCTGGCAGTTCTAACGCCCCCCTATTGCTCCTATTCTTCCTATCCCTCCTACAATACGAAGACCGCAGACCTCATAAGAAAAAAACTCACGAGTGCGCTACTCGTGAGTTTTTTTTGCTACCGCTCCGCAGGCCGAACACTCGCCATTACAGTCGGCGTTAGTGTCGCACCCGTCAAGCCCCATAGCTTTGAGTTGTTCTTCCCTCTCCTGCTGCATTGCACACTTAATTCCTCGTGCCTGCATATGGGGGTTGGTGGAGATTTCCGACTGGATGTCGTGCCCCTTGAAGATGCGGGTGAGCGACAGCCCCACCACAAAGAAGGCAACAACCGCAATGCTGGCCAATATGACTAAGAGTAGTGATGACATTTTTGTTTGCTTTTTTTACATTATTTGCGACAAAATTAGTAAATTTGTGCGATATATGTTCCCTTTGGGAACAAAAACCCCGCCACAAGGGTGTTTTTTGTCAATGGACGGAGAGTAGACACGGCTCCGTTTCGTTGTAGGTTAAGAGAACAAACAAGGCTTCATTATAAGTTAGAGGATATGCGCATAGTCATTGCAGGAGCAGGAGAGGTGGGTAGCCACCTTGCAAGAATGTTGGGTGAGGGCAACCACGACATCACTGTCATAGATAGTGATGCCAAACTGTTGGAGGATGTGGCAAACACCACCGATGTCGTTACGGTGGAGGGCGACTGCACCACCTTCGCCACACTCAAAAAGGCCTCCGTGAGGAAGGCCGACCTCTTCATCGCCGTAAACCACGAGGAGAGCCCAAACATCATCTCGGCAATGCTCGCCAAGCAACTCGGTGCCCGCAAGACCATCGCACGCATCGACAACAACGAGTACCTCGAAGCCAACAACAAGGAGGTTTTCATCGACATCGGTATCGACTACCTCTTCTATCCCGAGAAAATTACCGCCCAAGAGGTGGTCAATCTGCTGGGCCACTCTTCGGCCACCGAGTATGTGGACTTCTCGGGTGGCAAACTGGCCCTCTCGGTCTTCAAGATTGAGCCCAACTCCCCCTTTGCGGGCAAGATGTTGGCCGACCTCACGGAGGAGAGCGTGGGCATTGCCTTCCGCACCGTGGCCATAGCGAGGGACGAACACACCATCATACCCCACGGTACGGATGTGTTCAAGGAGGGCGACACCATCTATGTGGTGGCCAATAGGGCCAACATTGAGAAACTTATCGCTATGGGTGGCGATGAGGATATTGAGGTGGAGAATGTGATGATTTTGGGTGGTAGCCGTGTGGGTGTGCGCATTGCGCTTGACTTGCAAGACAAACTCAACGTGAAACTCATTGAGTACAATGGCGAGAAGGCCTACCGCTTGGCCGAGCTGTTGGACAAAACGCTCATCATCCACGAAGACGGCCGCGATATTGAGGCTATGTTGGAGGAGGGTATCAGCAATATGGACGCCTTCATTGCCGTTACGGGCCGCAGCGAGACCAACATCCTCACCGCAATGATTGCCAAGAAGATGGGTGTGAAAAAGGTGATTGCCGAGGTGGAAAACCTCAACTACATCAACCTCGCCGAGAGCATCGGTATCGACACCATCATCAACAAAAAGCAGGTTACGGCGAGCAACATCTTCCGCTTCACGATGAACACCGATGTGCAGGCCATCAAGTGCCTCACGGGCTCGGAGGCCGAGGTGCTGGAGTTCATCGTCAAGCCCAACTCGCCCGCCACCAAGCAGACTGTGGCCGAACTCGGCTTCCCGAGCGATGCCACCATCGGTGGTGTGGTGAGGGGTGAAAATGTCTTCCTCGTGAATGGGCAGACACAAATCAACGCCTACGACCGAGTGGTGGTCTTTTCGCTCCCCTCGGCCATCGGCAAGGTGGGCAAGTTCTTTAATTAGAATTCAAAATTGACAAAACAAAGTTTTGTCTAAAATGCTCCCGCTCGGCAGAGTCTGCAAGCAGCCTTTGCGCTCGCTTACTCGCATTTGCCAAAATTCAAAATTGTCCCCCTCTAAGTTAGAGGGGGTGCCCGAAGGGCGGGGGCGTCTGTTGTTGAATTGAAAATTGAAAATTTTGGTGCCTGCGGCGCATTTTATTACGGGTATTAAAAAAGATACCCAAGAGCAGAAAACTCCCTTAAAGCCCCGCCGCAAAAAAAGAAAACACACAAAAAACCATAAAACTATGTCTTTGATACCCAAACTGATGCAAATCTACTTTGCTCCGCGCATAAGGCAGATTGAGCACTTTAAGAAACACCCCGCAGAGGTGCAGCACAAACAGTATGAAAAACTCATTAAGGCGTGCAGCCAGACCGCACTCGGCAAAGAACTCGGGGTGGTGAAGGGGCTCCCCTACTCGGAGTTCCGCAAGAGGGTGCCCGTGATGGAGTATCCCGACTTTGAGAAGTACATCAACAGGGTGAGGGCCGGCGAGAAGAAGGTCATTTGGCCGGGCAAAATCGCCTACCTCGCACAGAGTTCGGGTACCACTGCCGGCCACAGCAAGTACATCCCCGTGACCAAAGAGGGTATCAAAGGTAGCCATATGAGGGGCCCCAAGGATGTGGCCGCCATCTATACCCACCTCTATCCCGACAGCCAAGCCTTTGCGGGCAAGACTCTCACCCTCGGTGGTAGCAACCGCAGGGGTATGGAGGGAGGTATTCCGTTGAGTGATGTGAGCGGTGCGATGATGGACAACACGCCGCGCATTGCGATGAACTTCCGTGTGCCCCGCAAGGAGATTGCTCTGCTGCCCGACTTTGACGAGAAGGTGGCACGCATCTGCGAGGAGGCTATGAAGCACGATGTGAGGACTTTTTCGGGCGTGCCCTCGTGGAACCTCATTATGCTCGAGCGTATCCTCAAATACACCGGCAAGCAGAATATGTTTGAGGTGTGGCCCAATATGGAACTCTTCATCCACGGAGGCACAAGTTTCAAGGCCTACCGTGCGCAGTTCGACAAGATGTTCCCCTCGGAGAAGATGCGCTATATGGAGACCTACAACGCCAGTGAGGGCTTCTTTGGTGTGGCCGAGGAGTGCTACACCGATGAGATGTTGCTGATGTTGGACTACAAGTGCTTCTATGAGTTCTGGCCCACCGACCACCTTGACGATGCCAACTACATTGTGCCCATTGAGGGTGTGGAGGTTGGTAAGAACTATGCTGTGATTATCACCACAAGCAACGGTTTGTGGCGCTATATGATTGGCGACACCATCCGCTTCACACAGGCCACCCCTTACAAATTCCGCTTCACGGGCCGCACCAAACTCCACGTGAACGCCTTTGGCGAGGAGGTCATCATTGACGATGCAGAGAAGGCCATTGAGGGTGCTTGCAAGGCTACGGGTGCCGAGATTGAGGAGTTCACAATGGCACCGGTGTTTATGGGTGCCTTTGAGGGGTCGCAGCAGGGAGCCCACGAGTGGGTGGTTAGTTTCCGCAAGGCTCCCGAGGACTTGGAGGCCTTTGCCGATGCGCTTGACAAGACCCTGATTGCGGAGAACTCCGACTATGCGGGTAAGCGTAGGAACAACTTTGCCCTGCGTAGGCCCATCGTTACGGTGGTGCCTGCGGGTACTTTTGAGGCACTGCTGCGCAAGGAGGGCCGTGTGGGAGGTCAGATTAAGATTCCCCGCCTGAGCAACGAGCGAGCCTATGTGGAGCGACTCAAAGCCTTCGTGGCCGAACAAAAAACTGATAACTGATAACTCAAAACTAACATAACAACTATGTATATTGCCATCGCAGGAAACATTGGTAGCGGTAAGACTTCGCTCACCGAAAGACTCTCGGCCCACTATGGCGCAAAGGCCTACTATGAGGATATTGACAACCCCTATATCTCCGACTTCTATGAGGATATGAACCGCTGGTCGTTCAACTTCCAGATGTACTTCCTTGGTAGCCGTATTAACCAGACGTTGCAGATGCTCGGCGAGAGCACCGGTCACGTTATTCAGGACCGCACCATCCACGAGGATGCACACATCTTTGCGGGCAACCTCCACCAGATGGGGCTGATGAGTTCGAGGGACTATGGTACCTATATGAAGATTTTTAACCTCGCCACCGACCTTGTGCCGGCTCCCGATGTGCTCATCTACCTCAAAGCGAGTGTGCCCACTCTGGTGCGCCAAATTCTCAAGCGAGGCAGGGAGTATGAGAAGAACATCGACCTTGAGTACCTTGAGAGGCTCAACAATCGCTACAACGAGTGGATTGGTGGCTACAAGGGCAAACTGCTCACGGTGAACATTGACGAGGTGGACTTTGTGAACAACCCCGAGAGCCTGAAAGAGATTATCCGTCAGGTGGAGGAACTCTATGCTAAGGAGCAGCAACTCACCATTGAGTACGTGTAGAGAAGCGGTCAGCAGTCAGCATTCAGCGGTCAGCCGAAAGCTAAAACTGAAAACTGACAACTAAAAAATGATGGATAGCGTTTTGCATAAAGAGTTTGTGGCACAGATGAGTGCCGAGTTGGGCGACCACGAGGCCGCCCTGCTTGTGGATGCGCTGATGTGTGCCCCACAGCCAACCTCGGTGCGCTACAACCCACACAAGGTATCCCCACTGCCCGAGGGCGAGGTGGTGCCGTGGTGTGCCGCCGAGGGACGCTATCTGCCCACAAGGCCGAGTTTTACGCTCGACCCCCACTTTCAGGCAGGCCGCTACTATGTGCAGGAGGCCGCCTCAATGTTTGTGGGGCACCTCCTCGTGGAGGCTCTTGGGGGCGAGATGCCACAGGGGGTGAGGGTGCTTGATATGTGTGCCGCCCCGGGTGGTAAGACTACTCTATATAGTGCCCTCGTGGGCGATAGGGGCGTGGTTGTGGCCAACGAGGTCATCCGCACGCGCGCACTCACGCTGGCCGACAATGTGATGCGTTGGGGCGTGGGTAACACCGTGGTTACGAGCAACGACCCCTCGCACTTCGGCTCGTTGGAGGGATGGTTTGACGTGGTGGCGGTGGACGCTCCCTGCTCGGGTGAGGGTATGTTCCGCAAGAGCGAGGAGGCACGCCGTGAGTGGAGCCCCGATGCTGTGAGGCTCTGTGCCGCAAGGCAGAGGCGCATTGTGGCCGATGCGTGGAAGGCACTGCGCCCGGGTGGCGTGTTGCTCTACTCCACCTGCACCTTCAACCGCACCGAGAACGAGGAGAATATGGAGTGGCTCACGGAGGAATTTGAGTGTGAACACATTGGGGTGGAGTGCCCCGAGGAGTGGGGTATTGTGCGCACCAAGGCGGGTGTGGCCGAGTGCTTCCACTTCTATCCCCACCGCACTTCGGGCGAGGGCTTGTTTGCTGCGGTGGTGCGCAAGGCGGGCGAGGGCGGTGGTGGCCGTAGCAGGTCGCCCAAGGCACGCAAGAGCCCCTTTGGTCAGGTCGATAGGCAGGCTGCCGCAGTGGTGGGTAAGTATATCGCTGCGGGAGCCGACCTCCACCTTGCGACCATCGGGGAGAGTCTTTATGCCTACCCTGCGGCCCATTGGAACGATGTGCGCACCGTGTGTGAGCAGATGAGTGTGCTCTACTCGGGGGTGCGTGTGGGCGAGGTGTTCGGCAAGAAGTTCAAGCCCGACCACGCACTGGCCCTCTCCACCATAGTAAACCCCACGGCAACACCCACCACCGAGGTGAGCCTTGATGATGCACTGCGCTACTTCCGCAGGGAGGAGTTGGGGTGCGTGGGAGAGTTGGCCGAGGGTGTGAACCTACTGCTCTTTGAGGGAGCCCCCATTGGCTACACCAAGCGCATTGGTGGGCGCACCAACAGCCTTATGCCCAAAGAGTTGAGAATATTCCAGCAGCAATGAGAGGAGGGACAATGAATAGGGAAATATTGCGCCTTGCGGTGCCCAACATCATCAGCAACATCACGGTGCCGCTGTTGGGTATGATTGACATCGCCATTGCGGGGCGTATGGGTGGCAACGACAGCACCATTGGCGCATTGGCCGTGGGTACTGCCATCTTCAACTTCATCTATTGGAACTTCGCCTTTCTGCGTATGGGCACCAGCGGCCTCACCGCCCAAGCCTACGGTGCGGGCAACAAGAGGGAGGTGGCCAACATACTGGGCCGCTCGATGGTGGCGGCATTGGCGGTGGCACTGCTCCTGTTGGTGTTCAACAGGCCCGTGGGGCGGTTTGCGCTCACTCTGATGCAGGGCTCGCCCGAGGTTATGGCTCTGGCAGGGGAGTACTTCTTTGCACGCATCTGGGCAGCACCGGCTGCCATCGGCATATTCGCCCTGCACGGGTGGTTTATCGGTATGCAGGACTCCACCACGCCGATGGTCGTTACCATCATCAACAACCTCATCAACATCGCCTGCTCGCTTTGGTTTGTCTTTGGGCTCGATATGGGCGTGGCGGGCATTGCGTGGGGCACGGTGGTGGCGCAATATGCGGCCTTGGTTATCTCGGTGGCCATTATGTGGGCCAAGTACAAGGCCTACCTGCGAGAGATTGACCTGCGGGAGTGTCTGCGTATGGAGCCACTGGTGAGGTTCCTGCGCATCAACTCCGATGCCTTCCTGCGCACGCTGTGTGTCTGCACGGTCTACACCTGCTTCACCGCCTTCTCGGCACGATTCGGCGACACCATACTCGCCACCAACGAACTGCTTATGCAGCTCTTTATGTTGTTTAGCTATATGCTTGACGGCTTTTGCTATGCGGCCGAGTCGCTCACGGGTAGGTTTATCGGCGAGGGCAACAAACCTCGCTTGCAGGAGAGTGTGCGCCGACTGCTGGGGTGGAGTGCAGCGGTGGCAGGGCTCTACATTGTCGTCTACCTGCTGTGGTGGCGACCACTGCTGGGCATCTTCTCCGACAGCCCCACCATCTTGGCCTGTGCGGAGGAGTATGTGGTGTGGATTGTGATGGTGCCACTGCTGAGTTTTGTGCCCTTCCTCATAGACGGCATACTCATTGGAGCCACCAAAACACGCATTATGCGCAACACCACCTTCGGGTCGCTTGTAGCCTTCTTTGTGTTGTTCTATGGCCTTGAGGGGGTGTTGGGCAACAGGGCACTGTGGCTGGCCTACGTGGGCTTCATCGTGGTGAGGTGTGTGCTGATGCTCATCGCCACCAAGGGCGTGAATGCCGACCTGCTGATGCAGCAAGATAGGGGGGAATTGAGAATTGAAAATTGAAAATTGAAAATTTTGGTACCTGCGGCGCATTTTATTACGGGTATTAAAAAAGATACCCGAGAATAAAAGGGATAACCACAAGCATTTGGAAACACCACTTCAAAAACTCCTCCCCTAAGTTAGGGGAGGTGCCGTTAGGCGGAGGGGTCTGTTGCAGAAAGAGTAATTAGTAAATATTAAATATAGGTGTAAGGCTAATGGCTAATGGCACATAAGATAAACCAATATGAAAGAGAACTTTAAGAGCGGATTTGTGAACATCATTGGCAACCCAAACGTGGGTAAGTCCACGCTGATGAATGCCCTCGTGGGCGAGAGGCTCTCCATCATCACCGCCAAGGCACAAACCACACGACACCGCATTATGGGCATTGTCGGGGGCGACGACTTCCAGATTGTCTACTCCGACACTCCCGGTATTCTCCGCCCCAACTACAAGTTGCAGGAGAGTATGATGGGCTTCGTTACGGGTGCCCTCAAAGATGCCGATGTGATTCTCTACGTTACCGACACCGTGGAGAAGGGCGATGAGGCCAGTGAGGAGATAATCGAAAAGGTGCGTCTTAGTGCCATACCTACCATCGTGGTTATCAACAAGATTGACCTCTCCAATCAGGCCCGCTTGGAGGAACTCGTGGCCCTCTGGCAAGAGCGACTACCCGCAGCGAGGGTGGTGCCCGTGTCGGCCCTTGAAGGGTTCAACGTGGGTGGGGTGTTCGACACCATTATGAGCCTACTGCCCCTCGGTGCCCCCTACTACGAGGAGGGCACTCTCACCGACCGCCCGATGAGGTTCTTTGCCAGTGAGATTATCAGGGAGAAGATTTTTCTCAACTACGACAAGGAGATTCCCTACTCGGTGGAGATAGCCATTGAGGAGTACAAGGAGGAGCCCACCATCGACCGCATAAGTGCCATAATCTACGTGGCCCGCGATTCGCAGAAGGGTATCATCATCGGCCACCGTGGGGAGATGCTCAAGAAGGTGGGCACTGCGGCCCGCTTGGAGTTGGAGAAGTTCTTGGGTAAGAAGGTCTTTTTGCAACTCCACGTGAAGGTAGACGAGGGTTGGCGCAACAGCCAGCGCAGCCTCCGCCGCTACGGATACCTTGAGTAAAGAGTAATTAGTAATTAGTAATTAGTAAAGAGTAAAGAGTAATTAGTAAATATAGATATAAGGCTAATGGCTAATAATGGCCAAAGGCCAACAAAACAACACGTGCTATGTCGAACTTTGTAGATTATGTGAAGATATTTTGCCGCTCGGGTGCGGGCGGTAGCGGTAGTGCCCACTTCCGCAGGGAGAAATTTGTGGCCTATGGTGGCCCCGATGGTGGCGATGGCGGCAGCGGTGGCAGTGTAATCATTCGCGGCAACAGCCAGTATTGGACCCTCATACACCTCAAATATGCCCGCCACGTCTTTGCCCAAAATGGCGAGGCGGGTGGTGGCTCACGTATGTCGGGCAAGAGTGCCGCCGACCAGATTATCGAAGTACCCCTCGGCACCGTAGCACGCAATGCCGAGACGGGCGAGGTTGTGGGCGAGGTTACTGCCCACGGCGAGGAGTTGGTGCTCCTCAAAGGTGGTCGTGGTGGCTTGGGCAACTGGCACTTCAAGACCGCCACAAATCAGGCTCCACGCTACGCACAGCCCGGAGAGGAGGGACAAGAAGGAGCCTTCATACTTGAACTCAAAGTGTTGGCCGATGTGGGATTGGTGGGCTTCCCCAATGCGGGCAAATCCACGCTGCTCTCGGTGGTGTCGGCCGCCAAGCCCAAAATTGCAAACTACGCCTTCACCACCCTCGAGCCCAACCTCGGCATCGTGGAGGTGAGGGACGGACACTCCTTTGTGATGGCCGACATCCCCGGTATCATTGAGGGTGCCCACGAGGGTAGGGGTATCGGCACACGCTTCCTGCGCCACATCGAGCGCAACTCGGTGTTGCTCTTTATGGTGCCTGCCGACTCCGACAATATCGCCGGCGACTATGAGATTTTGCTGGGCGAGTTGAGGCAGTACAACCCCGAACTGCTCGACAAGGAGCGACTGCTGGCCATCACCAAGTGCGATATGGTGGATGAGGAAATCATCGCCCACCTCAAAACGGAACTCCCGCAGGGCATCCCTGCCTACTTCATCTCCTCGGTGGCTATGCAGGGCATCACCGAACTGAAAGACGCCCTCTGGTCGGTGCTGAACAAATAGGCAGGCTGGAAGAATAGACAAAAAAAGCCTCGGAGATGTCTCCGAGGCTCTCTTTTTTAGAGTTCTTTCGCTTACTCGCTAACGGGAGTTACCTTCACGAAGGATTTGCCGTTTGCTTTCTTGTGGAAGCTAACGGTACCATCTACGAGTGCAAAGAGAGTGTGGTCCTTGCCCATACCCACGTTCTCACCGGGATTGTGAACAGTGCCCCTCTGACGGACGAGAATGTTGCCTGCCTTTGCAAACTCACCGCCGAACAATTTAACGCCGAGTCGTTTGCTCTCCGACTCACGGCCGTTCTTTGAACTACCTACACCTTTCTTGTGTGCCATTGTCTGTGAATTTTAAGTTATGCAACAATAATGTCCTCAATTACTACCTGAGTCAGATACTGACGGTGGCCGTTCAGAGTCTGATAACCTTTGCGGCGTTTCTTCTTGAAAACAAGAACTTTGTCATCTTTCAGGTGGCGAAGAACTTTAGCTTTTACAGAGGCACCTTCTACAACAGGTGTGCCTACCAAAACCTGACCGTCATTGTCTACCAGCAGGACTTTGTCGAAGCTCACCGAGGCATCTACATCCTCGTGAAGACGGTTTACGTAGAGCTTCCTACCTTTCTCAGCCTTAAACTGTTGGCCTGCGATTTCTACTATTACGTACATAGTTTTATAAATTGTTTTTGTGCTAATTAGCCCGCAAATATACACATAAAATTGAAAATTGAAAATTGAAAATTATCTTTTTTCCTTTGATTTTTCTTCTTCGGTGCTTTCGCTTTGGTCTGCTTTTTGGTCTTTTTGAAGGGCCTCTATTGGCACCACCCACACTATGATGAACAGAGTCCTACCACCACGGCCAAAGGTGCTCCTCGCCACCGACAACCCCCAACTTCTGCTCGCTATGGCCACACTGCTGGCCGATTGTGGCGCACACATCGACACCGCATCCTCTCCCGAGCAGGCCGAACAAGTGGCCCTTGCCGAACACTACGACCTTGTGCTGACCACCTTTGTGTGGTCGCTTCTGGCTCCCCACTCGCTCTGTGGACGGTTGCGCTCGGCAGGAAGCGACACCGAGGTCTTTGCACTGCTGGGCCCACAGCAGAGCGAGCAGGCAGAGGTGGAACTCACACTCGGGTTGTTGAGAAGTGGGGCCACGCAGGTGCTCTCTCTGCCCATTCGGGGTAGCCGACTGCACCAAAAAGTGCGCCACTCGCTGACAGCACGAAGGGAGAGGGTGATGTTCTCCTTGGCGCAAAAACTCACCTATTAGTCCCTTTTTTCCGCAAAAGAGCCTAACTCCACTGCGAGGTGGGCGAAAATGGATAATTTGTGGGTGGAAAATTTCGTTATGTGGAAAATTGTTTATACCTTTAAGTGGTCAATCGGATGACCTTGTGAAAGATGCTTAAAACAAATCTGAAAATAAAACTGTGTGTGGCTTGGTGGGTGTTGCTGACGGGCGTGTTGCCTGTGGCGGCCCAGAGTGTGCAAACCACAGAAATTAAGCCGATTAAGGGCGAAAAGTGGTGGGGCTTGGTGGTCGATACCGACAAAGTCGCACTCCCCTTCTCGGCCCCATTCTCTTTTGGTAGCACCGATTTTTCGCCCACCACCTATAGGGCCGATATGATGCTCTCCAACCGAGGGCGTTATGTGTGGAGCAGCACCCCGCTGATGGTTACCTACGATGGGACCAAGTTGGTGGTCAGCACCACCACTGCCGATGGTAGTGGGCAGGGTGTGGGTAAGCCCACGGTGCAGAAGGCGGGTCGCTCGCTGAGGGAGGCCTATCTGATGTGTTGCCACAAGAATTTCCCACCCAAGGCCACGCCGGCCGATAGGATGCTTTTTAGTGCCCCCATCTATGAACTCGGTGGCGAGGATGCCATCCTCTACACCCAGCAGGATGTGGTGGAGTTTGCCGATATGCTCCAAAGGCGTGGTGCCCCAAAGGGTACCATTCTGCTCCCACAGGGGTGGAACAGCCCCACAGGTGCGCCCACCTTCGACATTGAGGCCTACCCCAATCCCAAGGAACTCATTGATGCATTGCACAAGCAGGGTATGAAGGTTATGCTCACCATCACCCCCTATGTGCCGGCTTCGGGTAGGGGCTACCGCCAGAGCCTGCGAGAGGGCCGCCTGATGACCGACCGCAAGGGGGAGCCCATTGTGTTTGAGAGCCGACAGGGCTACACCGCTTGTCGTACCATCGACAAGGCGGCAGCGGCCGAACTCAACTCCGCACTCAAAGCGTTGCAAGCCGACTATGGGGTGGACGGGTTCTACTTTGACTGCCTTGATGCTCTCCCGCTGTTTGGGGGTAGCAGGGGGGTAGGAGGAAGTTTGGATGCCTTCCTTACCGCTTGGCACGGAGCCGCCGAGGGACTCAACGTGGCGGTCTACTCCACGCCTACCCACACCCAGTTGGGTAGTGTGGCGAGTTCGGTGTCGCCCTCGCGTGCCTACACTTGGGAGGCTCTCGGTAAGACTCTTGAAACAGCCATAGATGCATCGGTGCTGGGCTACACCCGCACCTGCATTGCGGCCGACTTGAACTTTGCCACTGTGAAGGGTAAGGCCGACCAGAGGCTCATACTACGCACTGCGCAGGTGGCTCTGCTGTTGCCGGTGGCCATTGTGCCCTATGCTGTGTGGAGTGTGGACAATAGCGAGGCGGTGGACCGTATGCTGGCCCTGCGCAGCAAGATTGGCCCCTATGTGCTCTCGCTTGCCGAGGAGTCGGTCAATACTGCCGAGCCCATCATCCGCCACCTTGAATATCAATTCCCTCGCACGGGTTTTTCCAATTGTAGGGATGAGTATATGATTGGAAACCGCTACCTTGTAGCCCCCGTTATTAGCGACACGCAGGGGCGTATGGTGCGCCTGCCCAAGGGCAAGTGGAAAGATGCCGAGGGGCGCAAGATTAAGGGCCCGAGGGTGATTGATGTGGCTTTGAAGGATGGCGAGGTCGCCATATTTGAGGCTGATAATTAGACGCCGACCGCCGACCGACAAAGGAGAATAGAGATTGCAGAAAAAACCTACCTAAAACTATGATAACCGCAAAACAAAAACAAGTGTTCCTGCCAAAGGCAGTCAATGCAGCCATTAGGGCCGGAAGGGCCATCCTCGACATCTACGAGAGCCCCGAACACGCCCTGTTTGACTTGAAAAAGGACAAAACCCCCATCACTACGGCCGACCGTAGGGCCCACGAAATCATCAAACAATACCTCGGCTTCATCCGCATCCCAATCCTGAGTGAGGAGGGGCGCGAGTTGCTCTATGAGGAGCGCAAGGCGTGGGACCTGTTTTGGCTGGTGGACCCGCTGGATGGTACAGTGGAATTTCTCAAAGGCAACGGAGAGTTCACGGTGAACATCGCCCTGATGGTGGACAACCACCCCACCATCGGAGTAATCTATGTTCCCTACAAGGGCGAACTCTACTTCAATGACCCCGACAAAGGAGCCTACAAGCGCGAGAATGTTACCGCCACGGCCGATGTGGAGTGGACCTATGATGACCTCTTTGAGGGCTCGGTGAGTTTGCCCTCCGTGGCTCCGAGCGAGCAGAAGCCTTTGAGGGTGGCCATCAGTCGCTCCCACAATACCCCCGAAACGTTTGCCCACATTGATACATTGCGCACCAAATACCCCGACCTTGAGGTGGTGGAGCAGGGTAGTAGTTACAAGTTCTGCCTCATTGCCGAGGGCTCGGTGGACTACTATGTGCGCACCACCAAGACCTATGAGTGGGATACCGCAGCAGGCGAAGCCATTCTTACGGCCGCCGGCGGACAAACCCTCTCCTATCCCGAAGGGGAGCCTCTGAAGTACAACGATGAGTGGATTGAAAACCCCCATTTTACGTGCCGAGGACGCAGGTGCGTGTTGTAGTTGCGGGAGCGTGTTGTAAGCAGAAATGGATTTAGAGGATAGGGGTAGGTTGTGGAATAGGGCTGTGCAGGTGTGGCGATGTTTGGTTGCCACTCTCCTCTTTGTGGTGGCACCTTTGGGGGCAATGGCACAGCAGTTAAGCGACAAATTCCACGAAGAAAACCCGCAAGGACTCTTTGACGACATCCTCGGTGTGGCCGACACTACACTCCACTACCGACTCAACTCCTCCCTTCCGCTGTTTGACCGCACCGCACAATTCGGTTTCTACCACGTGGGCTACTCGCGCCGTGGCGAGGTGCGCACCTCCGAGGTCGTAAGACTTGGGGCTCACAATCTGCAATCGCCACTTGATGCGTGGGGCGACTACACACTGCTTGCTCTACTGCGCAGGGTGCCTATGGGCGGTGGAAACGAACTCTACACCTCCGAAGCCATCCACGGGGCCGACCTTCGCAGCGAGTGGTACGACCCTTCGCCTGCCCGCCTACGCTCCGAGGGCAATCTGAAACTGCAATATGCCGAGCGCAACTACCGCCTTGGGGTACACTACTCCTCGGTGGGTTCGCTGTGTGCGGCCAATAGTAGTAGCACCGACAATAGCACTGTTGATAAATACTCCGATAAGGCTACCGCCACCGACAGCACCTCCACCGAGGGCAGCTGTGGGTGGCGTTACTCTTTTGCGGCAGGGGCAAGGGGTGGTGGAGATGCACTTGTGGAGGGTGTCTACCGCAACGATGCCTACCTCTGGTTGGCAGTCGAAAAGAGTGCCACGGCAGGTGGACTTTTTGGGCCGATGGATGTGCGCACGCTGATGGCTGTGGCGGTGGCTCCGGTGGAGAGGTCGGTGCGTAGTTGGAACACCGAGGAGGTCTTTGGGCTTGCTGCCGACAGGCTCTACAACTCTTCGTGGGGCTACCAGCAGGGTAGACGCAGGAGTGCAAAGATAAGGCGTGAGGTGGTGCCACTGCTCTACCTTTCCCACTCGTTGGAGGACAAACTGGGCATTGCAGGGGCCAACCTTTCGGCCCTCGTTAGGGCAGGGCGCAAGAGTAGCGTGGGGCTCGATTGGAACGAGGCCGACAGCCCTCTGCCCGATTGGTATGGCTACCTGCCGAGTGGCTATGCCGACCCCGAATTGGCCGACTTGGCTGCTGAGGTGTGGCGTAGGGGCGAGAGTGCCTACACGCAGGTGGGGTGGGATAGGCTGTGGAACATCAACCGCCGTTCACCGCGTGGGGCGGTCTACGCTATGGTAGACGAGGTTGTGGACCTCTTCTCGGCAGAGATTAACCTCTCCGGTGGCTATGGTGGCAGGCGCACGCAGGGTGGTCGCACGTGGAGTGCCGATGGGCTCTTTGGTGGCCTCACGATGGGTTACCACACCCAGCACCTGCACAACCAATTTGCCGACTTGCTCGGTGGGGAGTATCCTTCGGAGGGTTTTAGGCTCTACGACTATCGGGTGGAACACTTTGGCGGGCAACTCTACGGCTCGTGGCAAACCACAGGCGAGGGAGGGACGGTGGCTGTGAGTGGCGCACTCGGAAACCACACCTTCGCCTATGCCAATGCGCTGACCGGTAGGCGTGTGGCTCTGCGTAATTTGTCCTCGGCAACATTCAAAGCGGCTTGGAACTATCGCTTCGGGGTGGAGGGCGACTTGGCTGCTGCGCTCCACTACGACCTTCGCTCCCCACACCATTCGGCCCTGCTTGCTGCACCCGAGCAGGCCGCTACCATCAACCCCTATGCTCGCCCCGAACACAACCTCTCCGCCTCCGTCAGAGGAGAGTGGCGCAGGGGAAAAGTGAAGGGTGCGGTGTCGCTGTGGGGTGCCCTTGTGATGGGCGAGAGCAGGGTGGAACACTTTTGGAACGACTTAGACGACAGGTGGTCGGCACTTATGGCCGGCGGAATAAACACCCTGCGCTATGGTGTGGAGGCCGAGGCGGGGTGGTACATCAACTCCGAGTGGAGAGTTGAAGGCGTGTGTGCCATAGGACGTTGGGGGTATCTCCGAGGGGGCGTGGCCGACATCGTAGACGGCTCCACCTCCGAGGTGCTCACAAGCCACACAGCCCTGCACCTTGACGGACTTTGGAGTAGCGACTCGCCCTCGTTTGTGGCCCTACTGAAAACCACACATAGGTTGCCGAAGGGGTGGATGGTGGCACTCGAAGGCTCTCTTGCTGCGGGTAGATATATGGAGCCCTCGCTCTTCTTTTGCTCCGACTACCTCCTCTGCCGCAACCTCACGCCCGAGGAACGCACCGCCTTGCTTGGGCAGGAGTCGCTTGGGGTGGCACCCAACCTCTCGGCAGTGGTCTACCGCAGGGTGGGCCGAGTGGGGCTGTCGCTCTCGGTGCGCAACCTGCTGGGTGGCTCCTACAAGTATGGCGGCTACCGCCCTGTGCGCCTTTCGGTGGCCGAAAATGACTACTCGCTGCACTACACTCCACACCCAAACAAATATCAATACTCACTCCCACGACACATCTACCTCACGCTGAACTATGATTTTTAGGAACAATAAAATAGCACGCCTTGCACTCGTTCTGTGGGTACTTGGCGGATGGCTGTGGGGCTGTGCGGCCCTGCCCGAGCCATCCTCCGACCTGCCCACCGTGGAGCCCAATGCGCCCCTTGCGCTTGCGGCCGAGTGGGCCGATAGGGGTGTGGCTATGCCCGAGGGCGTTGTGTTTGGTGGCGTGGTGGTGGCCAACGACTGGGGCGGTAATTTCTACCGTTCCATTGTGGTTGAGGACGAGAGTGGGGCAGTGGAGGTGAACATCGCACTCTATGCTCTGCACAACCTCTATCCCATCGGTGCGAGGGTGGCAATCAGGGCCGAGGGCCTTTCGGCTATGACCTACGAGGGTGTGGTGCAACTGGGGCGTGCGCCCTCTCCGTGGAACGACTACCGTGTGGAGCCCATCGGGGTGCCTGCCGAGATTGACCGCAGGGTGGTGGTTGTGGGCAATCCCACCGAAGAGGAGTCCGTGGAGCCGATGGTGTGTGAGGTGGGCGAACTTACCGAGCAGATGTGTGGCCGAGTGGTGCGTGTGGAGGGGTTGCGCTATGTGGGCACCGACACCGATTGGGGCTCCAATGCCTACGCATCCACCTCCTACAGACTATTTTCTACCCCTGAGGGCGACTCGCTTGCAGTCGCCACAAGCCGCTATGCCGACTTTGCCACCTGTCCGCTTCCTGCCGATGACGTAAGCGTGTCGGTCAGTGGAGTGCTCTACCGAGGCCGACACTTCGGGGCCGATATGTATGTTCTAAAACCACGTACCTATGAGGATATTTGTGAACAGCAGAGATAGGGGCTTGGTGAGGGTGCTGCTTGTGGCTGCGATGGTGAGCCTGACCGCTTGTGGTGGCACCGAGGGCGGGGAGAGTGTGCGCACGGTGTCCATACGCACCCTCAAATCGCTCTATGCGGGCTATCCCGTGAGAATAACCGAGCCGTTGGAGGTGCGTGGAGTGGTGGTGGGTACCGACCGCTATGGCGAACAGTCGGGGCAACTTGTGGTGCAGGACCACACGGGCGGCATTACCTTCAGCATCGACAACCGCAACCTGCACGAAACATACTCCCTCGGCGACAGCCTGCACATCGGGTGCGTGGGTCTTACGCTCGGTGGCTATGGAAAGGCTGTGAGGGTGGGTGGCGAGCCTGCCGATGGCTACGAAACGAGCCCCATAGAGTGGGCCCATTGGTGTGAGATTACCACCGATTGTGGCGTTGGACAGGAGCCTAAACCGCACGTGCTGAACTACATAGGCGACTTGGGCCCACACCACATAGGCACTCTTGTAAGGCTCTCCGGAGTGCGCTTCGTGGAGGGAGGAGAGCCGCTGGCCGAGGAGGGAGTGGCAACCACCCGACATTTGGTTGGGCCGAGCGAGGGCGTTGGTTCCTTGGCCGACACCCTTGAGGTGAGGGCCAGTGGGCGTTCCGATTTCCACTCGCTGCTCCTACCCGTGGGTGAGTGCTCGGTGGTGGGCATAGCGGGCTATTTCCACGATGCCTATCAACTGGTCATCGTTAGCCCCGATGATATTTTTCCTGAATAGAAATATTCTCTCTTTTTTTGCTACACTCTATTGGTGCTCCATATAGAGCCGGCCCCCAAAAGGGGCTATGTGAGGGAGTCGAAGATGGACTCAAAGTGGGTGCGCAGCAGGTCGGGCTGTGCGATGAGGGCGCGTAGTTCGGCAAGGCGGGTGGCGTTGTCCGACTGCGGAATGTAGAGTTTGAGGTAGCCCCCGTGGTCATATTTTTCGTGTAGGTGCGCCAGAAAACGCTCCCAATGCTCACTGCGGGTAAGGTGGGGGTAGTGGGCAAGGCCATACTGCACCGTGCGGCGCATCACCACCTCCGGCACAATCTCCCTGTCGGCCTCCGCCACAATGGCCCCGTATATGGAGCGTGGCGAGTGGTCGGAGGAGGCTCGGTGGTCCTCAATGGCCTCACGCATAGTGTTCAACTGTTCGGGGCTAAACCACCTCAGCAACACCTTGTCTTCCAGCAGCATACGGCCCGAGGCCACGTGGTGCAACTCCCTGCCTTCGCAGAGGCCCACATCGTGCCACGCAGCAATGGTGTAGACCATATCGGGGTCCACATCGTAGTGCTCCGCAAGGGCAAGGCTACGCCTTATAACCCCCTCGGCGTGGTCCCTGCGGTGGGCTGCATCGTGGTGGTCGTAGCGGGGCAGGATGTGCTCCTCGATGTAGGCGACAAGTTCGCTGTTCATAGGTCCGGTGGTGGAGGTTGCAACCTTTTTAATTTACCTATTTTACACACCTATAATAGACTCCCAGCGGTAGCGATTTGCCGGAGCGGTCGGTGAAGTAGAGTTCGCCAAACTGCTCCTCGCTGGGCTTTGCAATGAGCTGATTTACTGCACTCTTGGCGAGTAGGGCAGAGAGGCCCATAGAGTAGAGATTAAGCACCAAAAAGCCACCCTCCGCCAACAACTCGGCACACAGGGCAAGCATCTCGGCAATGTTCTGCTCAAGCACCCATTTTTCGCCCTCGGGGCCACGGCCGTAGGCGGGCGGGTCGAGGATGATACCATCGTAGCGGTGTCCACGCTTGACCTCCCTGCGGGCAAACTTCAACGCATCTTCCACCACCCAACGCACACCCTCAATGTGGCTCGCCTCGGCATTCTCCCTTGCCCACGTGATGCACTGCTTGACGCTGTCCACGTGGGTAACATCGGCACCTGCGGCTGCGGCCGCCAGTGAGGCACCACCCGTGTAGGCGAACATATTGAGCACCTTGGGGCGCACTTCGCCACCACCCCTACGCTGGGCTATGTTCTGCACCTTGCGGAAGATGAAATCCCAGTTCTCTGCCTGCTCGGGGAAGAGGCCCACGTGTTTGAACGAGGTCAGGCCAAGGCGCATCCTCAGGGTGCGACCCCCAACCTTGTGGCTCACAAACCACTGGTCGGGTTGTGTGGGCTTGAGGCTCCACTTGCCACGCTCCTCGCCACCGCCCTTTTCCCTCACAAAGGAGGCTGTGGCCAAGCGGCTCCACTCGCCCTCGGGCAGTGTGCGGTGCCAGATGGCTTGTGGCTCGGGACGGCGTGTGATGTAGCGACCGAAGCGCTCGAGTTTCTCAAAGTCGCCACAGTCGATGAGTTCGTAGTCTTCCCACGCAGGGGTAAGCAGTTCGGGGTGTTTCATATATTAGTTTTCAGTTGTCAGTTGTCAGTTTTTTGGCTTACGGCTAATGGCTTACGGCTAATGGCCTACACCTTAACCACATACATCACGCAGGCCTTGCAGTCGAAACGCAAGCGGTACTCATCATCGCCGTGGCGCAGGCTGAGTGGCTCACGCAACGAGCCACCACCACGGAGCAAACACTGCCCCAACTCCCTGCGGATGCAGTAGGGGGTGCGCATAACCTCCACACCCGAGAGGTCGGGCAGCAGGTCGTAGCCCTCGTCTATATGCTCCACACCGTGGTCGGCATAGAACTCTCGGGCAAGCGAATTGACCACGTTGTGGTCGCCACGCAGGTGGCGGAGGGGGTAGGCAACCCCTCGCTCCTCGGTGGCAATATTTTTTTGTGGTTGGATACCCCTACGCAGCTGCTCCATCTGCTCCAGTACCTCTCTGCGCAATCCATTGAGCAGCGAGTTGGGTACAAAGGGCACAACCCCCTCCTCAAACGCCACCTCCACGCTCTCCACGTCAAAGGGCGAGCCGCCACTCTTGGCAAGCGAGGTGCGTATGTTGGCAAGTGCCGTGTCGGCCTTGGTTGCGGGGTCAAAGTGTTGGTTGATGGCCGCTTGTACCTCGTTACCCTCCTCATCACGCGCAGTGAGGACAACTCCCTCGCTGCCTCCGCCAATGGTAAGCCACAGGGGAAGTGAACGGCGTGTGTGGGTGGCGGCAAGGGTATCATAAAAGGCCTTGTCGTAGTTGCGGAACACGTGGACCCCCATCGCTATGGAGTCCATACGGTTGGGCCTGATGTGCCCACTCGGCTCCACGGCGTTGATGTTGGTGCCCACAAGGCCCCCATCGGCCACAAAGCAGACACCATCGCCGGCGTGCAGGGTAGCCTTGGTGTCAAGCCTGAACCACCCACGCCCGACCTCCTTCACCCTGCCGAGCGATTCGCCCATAGCCTTGGGGGTGTCGAAGGTGGCAAGTCCGCTGCGCTTACCTCGGAACACATAGGGCCCTCCGTTGCGAGTGAAGGTCTTGGCCGGCGAGGGGGTGAAATCGGTGTTGATACGCCCACGTGAGGCTCGGCACAGGTGTGGGCGTGTGGCGAGAGCCTTGTTGAGCAGGTCGTTGTAGTGGGCGGTGATGTTGCGCACATAGGCCTCGTCTTTGAGCCTGCCCTCAATTTTCAGCGACACCACGCCCATATCCAAGAGGTCGCCCACGTGGGCCGACATATCCATATCCCTCACCGAGAGCAGGTGGGCCCCACGGCGCACCACTCGTCCGCCTCCGTCTACGAGGTCGTAGGTCTGACGGCAGGGCTGGCTACACTCGCCACGGTTGCCACTGCGGTGGCCCTGCGAGCGGCTCATATAGCATCTTCCGCTACCACACACGCAGATGGCTCCGTGCACAAAGACCTCAATCTCCGCATCGGTGGAGGCGCAAATCTGCTCCATCTGCTCCTTTGTGAGTCCTCGCTCCAGCACCACTCGGCTGAAGCCCGCACGCCCCAAGAACGACACCCCTTCGGGGGTGGCGTTGTACATCTGCGTGGAGGCGTGGAACTCCGCACCCACAAGGCCCATACGCAGGTAGGCAGTGTCCTGCACGATGAGTGCATCCACCCCTGCATCGAGGGCTGCTTGGGCTATGGAACGAGCCTCGGCGAGTTCGTGCTCATAGACTATGGTGTTGAGTGTCAGATAGAGCCTTGCACCAAAGAGGTGTGCATAGTCGGCAGCCTGCCTCACCTCCTCCAACGAGTTGGTTGCGGCAGCACGTGCCCCGAGGCTTGGCCCACCCATATAGACCGCATCCGCACCGCTGTCTATGGCGGCACGTGCTGTGGCGAGGTTTTTGGCCGGTGCAAGGAGTTCTATGCGCTTCATTTTTTTCTTGTCAAGTGTCAATTTTCCACTGCCGCAAACCGTGCGTAGGCTGTGGCAAGGCGCGTGTCGTAGTGGTTGAGTTTGTAGCCACTACCGTTGTAGCGTTTTGCAAAGGTAGTCCAATCTTTTGTTTTTAGGTATGCTGCGATGCCTGTTTTTTGCAGAAAACGCATCGCCAGCCTCATTTGCTCCACCTCGCTGCGGCTCATACGCTCTGCAAACTCCTCGGCCGAGCCGCACCCACACGTGGCCCAATGGAAACCCATAATCTGAAACAGCCCCCAACTGGCCGACTCAATGGCTGCCGCACGGCAGATGGACTCCGCACGCTCGAAACGCTCCCACTCGCCTGCACCCCTGCGGTAGTGGGTGCGCACCCAGCGGGGGTAGACAATGTCGGGGTGGGCGGCCGCCAAGGGCTCGGGGTCTATGCCACGTTGTGTGAGCCTGCGCCAAAAAATGTGCCCCTCGAAGAGTATGCGTGGCCTGCCATCGGCCAAGAAGCCTCCCTTGCTGCTACACTCCACCTCCACCACTGCTTTGAGGGCGGCTACCTCCACGTCTAACTCCGTGGCCAACTGCTGAAAATCTTGCTCTGTTACCATAGTTCGTTTTTGGTAACAAAAGTATGCCCAACGGGAGGGGGAGTGTTTACCCTTTTTCTGAATTTCTGCGCCCCGCAGCGATAAGCGGCTTCTGGGCCGACTGGGCCGACTGGGGCTTTAAGGGCTTTAAGGGCTTTAGGGTCCTTAAGGCCCTTAAGGTCTTTAGAAAAAATATTTACTAATTACTCTTTACTAATTACTCTTTACTCTTTACTCTTTGCTACCACAGCATTGCATCAAAGGCAAGGCCTATGGTGAGCGGTGTGTGGTAGGTGGCAAACGATATGGAGTTGGCCGAGGCCGAGGTTGCGCCCTCACTCGGGGTGAAGGTTGAGCCCGTGCGCATCCAGTTGTAGTCCACAAAGAGCCTCACACCGAGGTTGTCGGCCGCAATGTAGCGCACCGAGGCACCCACCGTGGCGGTGAGGTGTTCGGTGGTGGAGTGTTCAAGGTGGCCCACAATGCTACCCTCGGGGCCCACGACCTCGTTGCGTTGGTAGTGGTTTTTGGACACTCCCACAAGGGCTTTCGCACCTGCCGACCAACGCTCCCCACGGTCAAGAGCAAGGGAGTAGAAGAGTCCGCCCTGCAAGGCGAGGCTGTTGAGTGGCTGGGGCTCCTCAATGGTGCCTCCGCCCAGCATCCCACGCTGCACAAGGTCGGCATAGCGACCCACTTTGGCCTGCGCTCCAACACCCACGTTGGGAGTGAAAAACCACGCACCCTCGATGTTGAAGCCCACGCCCGAGGGTGCCACACGCTCGTAGTGTTTGCTGTTGTAGGGCAGCAGGTTGTAGCCCATAGCCACGCCTATGTAGGAGGGGTTGCGCCCTACGCTCACGGGGCTCCACTCGTCATCCTCGGGGCGCACAAGCCCACGGTTGCCCAGCAGACGGTCGGTGATGAGGTAGCCCAACTCGGTGCCGAGTATGCCCACACTCGCTCCCACCAACACATCGGTGAGCCAATGGCGGTTGTTGAGCATACGCGAAATGCCTGTAACGGTGGCCACCGAGTAGCCCGCCACGCTCACCCACGGAGAAAGGTGCCCATACTCACGATGGAGTATGGTGGCCGAGGAGAAGGCCATAGCCGTGTGGCCCGAGGGGAAGGAGTTGTGGCGGCTCCCATCGGGACGCAGGCGACCAATGCCAAACTTACCCGCATAGACCACAGCCAAACTTGCAGCCACACCCGCACCGCTCGAAAGGACCATTCGCTCCCACGAACTGCGGCTCTCCACGCCAAAGGTTTTCAGCACCACGGTGGCAACCAAGGGGGAGAATTGTAGGAAATCATCGTAGTGGTAGCGGAATTGGGGCAGGTAGTCTTGGCGGAGTTGGCGTGTTTGCAGGTCGGCCGAGGCGGCAATGGCTCCCAAGCCGAGCAAACCCGCACCCACCTGCACATCCCTGCGTTGCCAATAGGCCATAGGTCGGCCCGTGGGGGTGGTTGGTGCAATGATTGGTGTGCCCACCTGCAATGGCGTAAACTTAACCTCCTGCAATGGAGCAAAGTCGCCCACCTGCAATGCGGAGGGAGCCCACACACCCTCGGTGGAGTGTGGCTCCGAGCCCAATGTGAGGGCCCTCGGCAAGAGGTTGGCCTCACCTCTTGCTGTTGCTATGGCTGCCACCATAGCAATAACAAACCAACATATCTTCCTTTTCATCTTCTAAATCTACTTGATGGAGTTCATTCGGATGCTGGCCTTGATGAAGGCGAGGGCTCGGATGCGCTCAATTTCGATGTCCTTGTCGGCGTGGTGGGGGTTTTGGCTCACGAGTTTGATGCACCCCGGGCGCTCCGACTTTTGGATGTATTTCACCGTGATGTACTCCTCGCCCTCGAGGTCGATGGAGAGCAGGTACATATCGCCCCAGAAGATGTTGTTCCAATCGTTCATCTGCTTGTAGAGCACAATGTCGCCACTTTTCAGCAGGGGGTACATACTGTCGCCCACAACGTAGATGGCACCATCGCACTTGGGCAGGTTGGGGATGTGGATGTAGTCCACAGGCTTCACCTTCGTAGGCTCCAAGAAGAGGGGTACAAGGCCGGCAGTGCCCTCAATATTGTAGAGGGGTACGCTCTGGTAGGGGATGGAGTTGTCGGTGCGCTTGGTGAACTTCTGCCACTCGTCTTTGGGTGCATTGAACATTTCGCCCTTGCCGGTGTCGAGCCAGTCGGGGTTTACGTTCAATTCCTGAACAAGTATGTTCTTATTGCGCTCGCTCAGGGCACTCTTGCCCGTCTCAATCATCGAAAGGGCACTCTTACCCACGCCCAAAGTCTTTGCAAAGATGTCTTGGGTGAGCCCCAACTCCTTGCGGACCGCTTTCACTCTTTGTCCTTTGTTGTCAGCCATATATCCTGTTTAGATTAAAAATTTACCCGTTTTGTGTAAACGCTAATTCAAAAACTGAACTTACATTTGCACCACAAAGTTAAGAAATTTATTTTGAAAATCCAATTTTTTATGAAAGCAACCACTAAAACTACCACCGCAGCCACCCCTAACAGTGGCAAAGAGCGTGCAACAATTGAGTTTTCCAATGCCGACTATGCGCAAGTGAGGGCCCGCTTGTTGGAGGCCATTGATGGGAGCGACTTTTTCTCGGCCACCGTAACCTCCGAGCATCCCGCCTTTGAGTCCGAACTTGTTGCCACAATCATCGTCTACCGCAACTCGGAGGGCGAAATCTACGACCTCGTGCCCGTGTGGTGGGAGATGCACACCTACGACCCCTCCACCGGCGAGGAGTTGCTCAACGACTTCTCCTTCCGCACCCTGCGAGATGAGATTTAGGTGGCAAAGAGTAATTAGTAAAGAGTAATTAGTAAATTGTCCTTAAGGTCCTTAAAGCCCTTAAGGTCCCTAAAGCCCCCAAACGGCACGGGTATTAAAAAAGATACCCAAAATTGTCAGAGGAAATTTTCAATTAACCCACCTTTGGTGGCTTTTAGTTGCTCTCGCTCGGCACAGGCGTTGCCTGTTTTGTGTAGATGTTAGGTCTGCAATCTTTCGAGCCTTTGGATGCCAGCAAGCACCCTCTGCCCTCGCTTACTCGCAACTTTCTCAATTAACCCACCTCTGGTGGCTTTTAGTTGCTCTCGCTCGGCAGGCGTTGCCTGTTTTGTGTAGATGTTAGGTCTGCACTCTTTCGAGCCTTTGGATGCCAGCAAGCCCCCTCAGCTCTCGCTTACTAGCAACTTTCTCAATTCTCA
>JAFQNC010000021.1 GCA_017396085.1 Tidjanibacter sp.
AAAAAAAGCCACGAATTTGGCACGATTGAAATTCCTAAATCTGCATGTTTTGCACAGTTGAAACAAAAAGAAAACCTCTGAATTCGTTGAAATTCAGAGGTTTTCATCTTTTTGCTGTGATTCTTCGTGGTGCCACCGGGAATCGAACCAGGGACACAAGGATTTTCAGTCCTTTGCTCTACCAACTGAGCTATGGCACCAGCCTTTTATATCCGCCTTCGGAGAGCATTGCTTTCCAAAAGCGAGTGCAAAGGTAATCACTTTTTTTAATCTTGCAAGGGATTGTTGCGATTTTTTTATTTTTTTGTCGCCTCGGTGGGGAAATATGTGGCTTATGCGGGATGGAAACAGGTCGGAATGGGGTAGGGGAACGCCCATTTTGTGCCCCTGCGGCGCACCCCACCCACCCCGCTCGCGCACCTTGCGTGCTCGCTCCCTGATTTGTGGCTACTCCGATTGTGTGTGTGGGGGGGAGTTCGGTGCTCGCTCCCTGATTTGTTTCTGCTCCGGTTTGTGCCAATAGTCGGTAGTTGGTTTGTGCCCAAGAGCAGAAAGGGCAACAAAGGGCAGAAAGGACAGAAAGGACAGAAAGGACAGAAAGGACAGAAAGGACAGAAAGGACAGAAAGGACAGAAAGGACAACTGGGGGCACTAAGGACCTTAAAGCCCTTAAGGACCTTAAAGTAGGCAGACGGGCACTCTTTCGAGCCTTTGGATGCCAGTAAGCACCCTCTGCCCTCGCTTACTCGCAACTTTTTCAATTTTCCATTTTCAATTTTCCATTCTCAATTTTAATCGGTATTTTTGTGGGCAATAATTGAGAATACAACATTGGCAACAAAACGACACAACAGCAGCAGCTCCCACTCCACAAGGGGTGGACAGCAGGGTGGGGGCTACTCGGCCCGGAGCAACAACCCAAACTATGTGAAGCCCAAGAAGGCACTCGGGCAGCATTTCCTCACCGATATGAACATCGCGCGGGCCATTGCCGATGCGATGAGTGGTGGTGGCGATGTGCTTGAGGTGGGCTGCGGCACGGGCGTGCTCACCCAGTTTCTGCTCGCAAGGGAGGACATCCGCACGTGGGGTGCCGAGGTGGACAGTGAGAGCGTGGACTATCTCCACCGCCACTATCCCGACTTTACTCCACACCTGATTTTTGGCGACTTTCTGAACCTGCCGCTGGGCGAAATGTTCCCCGATGGGTTCAAGGTCATCGGCAATTTCCCCTATAATATATCCTCGCAGATATTCTTCAAAGTGCTTGACCACAAGGACCTTATCCCCGAGGTGGTCGGTATGGTCCAGAGGGAGGTGGCCCTGCGCATAGCCTCGCCTGCGGGCAATCGCGACTATGGCATTTTGAGCGTGCTGATGCAGGCTTGGTACGACATTGAGTACCTCTTTACGGTGCACGAAAACGTCTTCAACCCGCCCCCGAAGGTCAAGAGTGCGGTGGTGCGAATGAGGCGCAACGGGGTGCACGACTTGGGGTGCGATGAGGCCCTCTTTGTGAGGGTGGTGAAGGCTGCTTTCAGCCAAAGGCGCAAGATGCTCAAAACGCCCTTGAAGGCCGCTTTTGGCGACTTTGGCGGCGAGGAACACAAGTTCTTCGGCCTGCGCGCGGAGGCCTTGTCGGTGGCCGACTATGTGGAACTCACCAACTGGGTACACGACAAGATGGAGGGTTAGCCGACTCTCCATCTTTTTTTGCGCACAGGGCAAGCAAGGGCACGATAACACTTTTGCCCTTTCTGCCTTTTCTGCCCTTCAATTATCTTAAAAACCCTACTTTGGCGCAGAATTTGCGTAGGTTTTGGGAAGTGATTTTTTCCAAACAAAAAAGTTAAAAACCAAAACCGAAAACGAACTATGCGTAAGAATTTTGTAAAGAAGTTGGTCGTGCTGGCCACGGCGGCGATTGTGGGCGGTATGTGCCTCTATGTGAGTGGTTGTTCCTCCAAGAGCAAATGGAATGAGAAACAGCGCAAGGAGGCCCGTGAGATGTTGCAAGAGTGGAGGGAGATTGCCTACCTCAATGCCCTCACCGATGCCGAGTTTGCGGTCTTTGCCGAGGATGTGGCCGATATGTTGGAGGCTCGCTGGCCCTCCTATGTGGAGTTTGTCGAGATGCCTATGGTGGGCGACAGCGTGGAGGTGGTGGTTGTGGCCACCATTGTGAACGACATCAAGGCCAATGCGAACAATATGCGCCACCTCTTCCCCTATGATGTGCTTGTGAGTGCAGGGGTGCTACCCGCAGGGATGACCACCCACCAGCAGAAGGAGTATTATATGTGCTTGGCCAATGGCGTGGATAACGTGTTTGGCTCGGTGCAGAACTTTGTGTGGGGAGCCATCAACTCCTCGCTTGACGATGTGGTCATTGCCCATATGTTGAGGGACTGTGCCGTGCCATTCTGGGAGTAGAAAACAAGAAGTTGTCTAACAAGGTAATTTCTGCGTTACGCTCGCCCTCAAAATCCTCATTTACGCCGAGTAAACTGCGGTTTTTCGGGCCACGCAAGCCTTGAAATTCCTCTTGTTATACAACTTCTTGAAAAAAGTAGGGTGTGTCTAAACATTTTAGACACACCCTTTTTCTTGTTGGACAAATTCTGCTATTGTTTTGTTGCCACGTAGAGCAAGTCGAAGCACCTTTCGTGAACGGGGACAACGGTGTAGTCGTCCATTGTGATACCCTCCGTGAGGGCGGTGTTTTGGCGCAACAACTTCTTGCGGTTGAGGCGGTTGAGAAGGTCGTAGGGGAGTTGCAACATCCACCTCGGTAGGCGGTGTTGGAGGTCGAGGATGTCGAGGCGGGCTATGCGCGCCACGCTCTGGCGGTTGCGCTCATAGTAGTCCCACACCTGCGTGTTACCCTCCACGCCCAGTGCCTCCACCGAGCCGAAGGAGCCACCCAGCAGGGCCGCAAATTCCTCGGCGGTGTACTCCCTCACGTGCCACGGATTGCGTGTGAGCGACATCGGTCGGTTGGGGGTGGAGCAGATGAACATACCACCCTTCTTGAGCACCCTTGCCACCTCGGCCACAAACTCCGCATCCCTCTTGATGTGCTCAATCACTTGGAACGAGATAACGCAGTCCACGCTCCCATCGGCAATGCCTGCAAGTGGGGGCACGGTCTGCTGACGGAACTCCACGTTGGGGTAGGCGGTGAGTAGTTCGGCGGCGGGCACGTGCTTGTCTATGGTTATGAAGTGGTCGGCTGCGGGGGCCACCTGCTCAATGCCATAGCCACTGCCGGTACCAATCTCCAACACCGTGCCCTTTACCCTTCCTGCGGCATAGACATAGGCCAGCAGGGAACGCTGAAAGACGTAGTTGTCGGAGGTGTCCCTCTGCGATACTCGCTCGGCGGTGTGTGGTTTGCTCATAGTTGGTCCTATTTGTTGAGGGTGGTTGTGGTGTCGCCAATGGTGATGAGGTGCTGCTTGTAGAGGGCACCTGCGGCACGCTTAAAGTTCTTCTTGCTCAATCCCGTGAGGGCAGCAATCTCTTCGGGCGAGGACTTGTCGCCAATGGGAAGTGTCCCCTTGTGGCTGCGCAACAACTCAAGGAGTTTTGTGGCTGCGCTGTCGGTTTGGTCCTTGCCCTCTTGTTGCAACATCAGGTCGATGCGCCCATCCTCGCTGATGCGGTGAACGTAGGCTGTGAGTCGGTCGCCCACGGCCACGGGCGTGAAAATCTGGTTGTTGTAAATCATACCCCAGTTGCGGTTGTTCACCACCACTCGGAAGCCTGCCTCCATACGGCGGGCCACCAAAATGTCCACCTGCTCTTTGGGCCTCACGCAGATGTCGGTGTTGTTCACATAGGGGTTGAGCTTGGTGGTTGCCACCACGCGACCTGTGAGGTTGTCGCGGTAGAGCCACACAAGATACTTGCGCCCAATTTCCACCTCAAAGGGCACGTTGCGGTTGGGCAGGAAGAGGTCTTTGGCGGTGATGCCCCAGTCGAGGAACACGCCGTGTGCGTTGCGGTCCACAGCCTTGAGCACGGCGGCTTCGCCCACGGTTGCGAGTGGCCTCTCGCGGGTGGCGATGAGTCGGTTTTCGGAGTCGTGGTAGACAAAGACCTCCACGAGGTTGCCTACCTTGTCCTCAATGTGTACATATCGGTTGGGGAGCAACACCTCCTGCTCCTGCTCGTCTGTGAGATATATGCCCGGCTCAGCGATGCGGCCGATGCGTAGGGTTTGGTACTCTCCCGCAACAATCATAACTCTTTTGTGTGTGATATTTTGTGCAAATGTATGGTTTTAATGCGAGAAAATCACTATTTTTGTCAGATAAAAAAATGCGGCCATCGGTGGTCTGCATCGTTTTTTCGTTTATGACAAAGGAGCAGGAGAAAATAGTCATCACGGGTGCGAGGGTAAACAACCTGAAAAATGTGAGTTTGGAGATTCCGCGCGAGGGGCTTGTGGTCATCACGGGTCTTTCGGGTAGCGGTAAGAGTTCGCTTGCCTTCGACACCATCTATGCCGAGGGCCAAAGGAGGTATATGGAGACTCTGTCGGCCTATGCGCGTCAGTTCATCGGTACGATGGAACGCCCCGATGTGGACAAGATAGAGGGCCTTAGCCCTGTGGTGGCCATTGAGCAAAAGACCACCAACAAGAACCCGCGCTCCACGGTGGGCACCGTTACGGAGATTAACGACTTTCTGCGACTGCTCTATGCACGTGCTTCGAGGGCCTACTCGCCCAACACCGGCGAGGAGATGGTCCACTACACCGATGAACAGATTATCGCCCTGATTGAGGAGAACTTTGCGGGCCACAAAATCGCCCTGCTGGCTCCGGTGGTCAAGGGACGTAAGGGCCATTATAGGGAACTCTTTGAGGGCTTTGCCAAGCGAGGTTTTTTGCACGTGAGAGTGGATGGCGTGGTGCAGGAGATTACCTCCGGAATGAGGCTCGACCGCTACAAAACCCACACCATTGAACTTGTTGTGGATAGGCTCATTGTGGGCGAGAGCGACCACGACCGCCTCACCAAGAGCCTCAAGGAGGCGATGAGGCAGGGTAAGGGTACAATCTCGGTCTACGACTTTGAGGCCGATGTGGCACGCTACTACTCACGCCACCTGATGTGCCCCACCACGGGAGTATCCTTTGACGAGCCTGCTCCCCACACTTTCTCCTTCAACTCCCCGCAGGGAGCCTGCCCCCACTGTGGCGGCTTGGGCGAGGAGACGATGTTCGATATGGATAAGATTATCCCCAACCCTTCGCTCAGCATTGCCGAGGGCGGACTTGCTCCTATGGCCAAACTCAAAACCAAGTGGTTTTTGGCTGTGATGGAGGGGCTTGGGCGCAGATATGATTTCACCATCAACGACCCTCTGGGGTCGCTCTCGCCCGAGGCACTTTCGGCTGTGCTCTATGGTGATGCGCAGGCGGTGCCGGTGGACACTCGTGCCCTCTATGGGGCCTCTTCGGGTGTGCAGATGGCTTCGTGGAGTGGCGTGGGCCACTACGTGGAGAGTAACACCGAGGAGGGAGGACGTGGCACGGGAGCCAAGTGGCTCGGCCAGTTTGTGGAACACCGCCCCTGCCGAGAGTGTGGTGGCACACGCCTTAAAAGCGATGCGCTGTGGTTCCGCATTGCGGGCAAGAACATTGCCGAGGTGTGCGATATGAGCATTGAGGAACTCAGGGCGTGGATAGCCACCGTGCCCGAGCAGATGACCACCAAGGAGAGGTCCATTGCGAGGGAGATACTCAAAGAGATTGGCGAAAGGCTCGGTTTCCTGTGCGATGTCGGCCTCGGCTACCTCTCGCTTAGTAGGGCTTCAAGGAGCCTTTCGGGTGGCGAGAGCCAACGCATTAGGCTTGCCACGCAGGTGGGCAGCAAACTTGTGAATGTGCTCTACATACTTGACGAGCCGAGCATCGGCCTCCACCAGAGAGATAACCGCAAACTCATTCGCTCGTTGGAGAACTTGCGCGATGAGGGCAACTCGGTGATTGTGGTAGAACACGATGAGGAGATGATGCGCTCGGCCGATTGGATTGTGGATATGGGCCCGCTGGCGGGGCGCAAGGGTGGCTCGGTGGTGGCCGAGGGCACCTTTGATGACATCGTGAAGGCCGACTCGCTCACGGCCGACTACCTCGCAGGTCGCCGCCGCATTGAGGTGCCTGCGGTGCGCCGAGGGTGGACCGAGAGCCTGCGTATTGTGGGCGCAAGGGGCAACAACCTGAAGAATGTTACGGTGGATATTCCGCTGGGTGTAATGGTGTGCGTTACGGGCGTGAGTGGCAGCGGCAAGAGTTCGCTCATCAACGAAACGCTCAAACCCTACCTCACACGCAAATTCTACCGCTCCTTCGACCAAGCCCTGCCATTTGATGGTTTGGAGGGCGAGGAGCACATAGATAAGATTGTGGTGGTGGACCAATCGCCCATCGGGCGCACGCCGAGGAGCAACCCCGCAACCTATTCCAACGTCTTTGGCGACATCCGCAAACTCTTTGAAAAGACCCCCGATGCACAGGTGAGGGGCTTTGGTGCAAGTCGCTTCTCGTTCAATGTGAAGGGCGGTAGGTGCGAGGAGTGCAAGGGTGCAGGTGTGCAGACCATCGAGATGAACTTCCTGCCCGATGTCTATGTTACCTGCAAGGCGTGTGGCGGCCACCGCTACAACCGCCAAACGTTGGAGGTCAAGTACAAGGGCAAGAACATTGATGAGGTGCTCAATATGACCATCAATCAGGCGGTGGAGTTTTTTGAGAGCATCCCCAATATATACGTTAAACTCAAAGCCATACGCGATGTGGGCCTTGGCTACCTCAAACTTGGTCAGAGCTGTACCACACTGTCGGGTGGCGAGAGCCAGCGTATCAAACTCGCTGCCGAACTGGCCAAGAAGGAGACGGGCCGCACACTTTACATCTTTGACGAGCCCACCACGGGCCTCCACTTTGAGGACATACGCCAACTGCTGGCGGTCTTTGAGAGGCTTGTGGAGCGGGGCAACAGCGTGGTAATCATCGAGCACAATTTGGATGTGATAAAGTGTGCCGATTGGATTGTAGATATGGGCCCTGAGGGTGGTGCTGCGGGTGGACAAGTGGTCGCTACGGGCACTCCGGAGGATGTTGCCCAAGTGCCCGAAAGTTACACCGGAGCCTTTCTCAAAGAGGTTCTCTGAGTGGGAAAGAGTAAAGAGTAATTAGTAAAGAGTAAATATTTTTTTCTTTGCTTCATAAAGGCCCTTAAAGCCCTTAAAGTCCTTAAAGCCCTTAAAGCCAATTACAACGATTATCTCTGCACAACTCCTATTTTCTACTGCGGTTGCGGAATGCTTTAGGGGTTATGCCCTCGTAACGTTTGAAGTACTGCCCGAAGAAGGATGGGTTGGGGAAGTTCAGGCGAGCCGAAATCTGCTGTATGGTCATATCGGAGGTGGTCAGCAGGGTTTTGGCATAGAGCATCACCGTGCGGTTTACCCACTCCACAGGACTGCGCCCCGAGGCTTTCTTGATGACAATCGACAGGTATTTTGGCGAGATGCACAACTTTTCGGCATAGAAGGGTATCTCCCTATGCTCCGTGGCGTACTTCTCCACCAGCATCAAAAACTCCTGACAAAGAGCGTCTTGGCGAGAGTTGGGGGTGGTGCTGTCGGGCACTTGAAGTTGGTAGAAACTGTGTATCTCGTAGCACAACACGGCCAGTAGGTTGCGGCTTATTTCGTGATTGAAGGGGTGATCCTTTTTGGCCCTTTTCTGCTTGAGCATTTCGCAAAGTTCAATGACGGTCTGGATTTGCTCTCCGTTGAGCGAGATTACGGGGTTGTTGGAGATGTTTACATAACTCTTGACCACATCGGTCATCTGTATGCCCATCATAAACTTTGTGTTGGCCCCGATGGCATAGCCCATAAAGTCGTCAGAGGAGGTGCCACCGAGCAGGATGGTGTTGGGCAGCAGGGTGAGCATATCGCCCTTGCGGAAGGAGTAGGTGGTGCTGTTGATTACAAACGAGGCTTCACCTCGCAGACAGATGCAGATTATGCCTGCCTGAACAAGCATTGGTTGTTCCTTGCCGTTTTTGGGTTTGTTGATGTTGTCAGCGTCAATGGTGATGCACTCAAAGAGCGAATTGCCGAGCGAGTTGGCATCAATAGAGGGGATGTTAAGTGAATTTTTCATATCGTATTTTTCTTTTGTGATGTAAAAGTAACCAAAAAAATGTTGTTTTAGTATGCGGATAGGCAATTTTTTTGTCTGCCCGTGGAATGTGCATTTTGAATTCTGCAAATTGCACCTTATATTTGTAGTACTATGGGACACTATGGAGCAGAGATATTGGCCACGCTGAAGAAGTGGTGGGGCTACGAGGGACTGCGCAACGGTCAGGGCGAGGTAATTGAGAGCGTTCTGAACGGGCGTGATACCCTTGTTCTTATGCCCACGGGCGGTGGTAAATCGTTGCTCTATCAGGTCCCCACGATGATGCGCGAGGGGGTGTGTATTGTGGTTACTCCGCTGGTGTCGCTGATGAAAGACCAAGTGGACCAACTGCGCCAAAGGGGAATGAACGCTGTGGCAATTCACGGCGGACTCTCGCCCCGCAAGATTGACATTGCACTGGACAACTGCGTCTATGGCGATGTGAAATTCCTCTATGTGGCCCCCGAGCGACTTGGGAGCGAGGTCTTTCGTGCAAGGGTGAGCAAGATGAAGGTGTCGCTGCTGGCGGTGGATGAGGCCCACTGCATCTCCCAATGGGGATACGATTTCAGGCCCTCCTACCTGCGTATTGCCGAACTGCGCCGCCTTGTGCCCGACACTCCGGTGTTGGCCCTCACAGCCACGGCCACCGTGCAGGTTGCGGAGGATATTATGCGCCACCTTGCCTTTGCCGAGCCCAATGTTATTCGCCACGGACTCCTGCGCCCCAACCTCTCCTATGTGGTGCGTAAGGTAGACGACAAGGTTGAGCAAATGTGCCGCATACTGACCAATGTGGAGGGTAGTGCCATAGTCTATGTGCGCTTGCGAGAAAAGAGCGAGAAGGTGGCCGAGGAACTCAAAAAGAGGGGCTTTGCAGCCGAGTTCTACCACGCAGGACTCTCCCACACGGAGCGTGCCCTGAGGCAAGACGAGTGGCAGAAGGAGAAGGTGAGAGTGATGGTGGCCACCAACGCCTTCGGTATGGGTATCAACAAGGGTAACGTGAGGGCTGTGATTCACTACGATATGTGCGACAGTCCGGAGGCCTACTATCAGGAGGCGGGTCGTGCGGGGCGTGATGGAGTGCGCAGCTATGCGGTGCTGCTGATGGATAGCTACGAGAAGGCCAATGCGCTCAAACGCCTTGAAGGGGCCTTCCCTGGTATTCCTGCCGTCAAGGAGTTCTACGACAATGTGTGCTCATCGCTGATGGTTGCCTATGGCGAGGGTGCGGGTGTGTCGTTTGTCTTCAACGAATATAAGTTTGCCGAGCAACACAAGATGAGTGTGTCGGCTGTGCGCAACTGCTTCAAACTGCTGGCCCAGAGTGGCTACCTTATGCTCACCGATGAGAGCGACCACTCGGCACGTATGAGGTTTGTGGTCAGCCGAGAGGACCTCTATAATTTCAGAGAGAGCAATAGGGATGTGGAGGAGGTTATGCTCGCCATCCTACGACAATATGAGGGAGTCTTTACCGACTTCCGCCCCATAGATATTGAGAACATTGCTTTCCACGCCCACTGCGAAGAGAGCAGGGTGGTGGAGGTGCTGCGCACATTGTGGCGCAAACACATTGTGGAGTACCGCCCGAGGGCCACAGCCCCGATGGTGATGTTCCTGTGTGATAGGGTCCCTAAGGGGGATGTGTTCATCGCCCCCGAGGTCTACCGTATGCGCAAGGAGTCGGCCAAGGTACGCTTGGAGGCGATGTTGAACTATGCGGCACAAGAAGATGACGGGTGCCGCAGTCGCTTCCTGCAACAATATTTTGGCGAGAGAGAGGCCACCGAGTGCGGAGTGTGCGACCTCTGCATAGAGCGCCGCCGAGAGGGGCGACTGTCGCCTGCGAGAGAGGAAGAGATTGCTCGCACCGTTAGGGAGGAGATAGCCCTCAATGGGAGCGTTGAGGCCTCGGTGCTGGCTCGGAAAATAAATGTAGCCCCTGCGGATATTGCCCGTGTGGTGGAAAAACTCACTGCTGAGGGCGAAATTTGTAGCGTTGGGGGCGGATTTGTCAAGAAGAATAGGTAATTTTGTGGCCGTGAAAGAGTATCGTAGCAACATAACACCCGATGAGATTAAGGAGCTACCTGTGGTGGGCTTTGAGGGACGTATCGAGATTGTCGATACACCCGAGAAACTACTCAAGGCTTGTGAACACCTAATGTCGTGCAGAGTGATTGGCTTCGACACCGAAACCCGCCCATCCTTTAAGGCGGGCGTGAGTTACAATGTGTCGCTTGTGCAACTCTCCACCGATGAGGTGTGCTACCTTGTGCGCCTCTGCTCGGTGCGTATGGAGAGACCTCTGCTGCGCTTGTTGGAGAGCAAGGAGGTGCTGAAGGTGGGTGTGGATGTTGTTGGCGATGTGCGCAATCTCAACAAACTGCGCCACTTCCGTGCAGGAGGGTTTGTGGAGTTGCAGAAGGAAGTTGAGGCCTTTGGCATTGAGGATAAGAGCCTGCGCAAGATGGCGGCCATAATTCTCGGCGTGGGTGTGAGCAAAGCCCAGAGGTTGAGCAATTGGGAGGCCAAGGAGATGACCACCGCCCAAATGCGCTATGCAGCCACCGATGCGTGGGTGTGCCTGAAAATGTTTAGGAAACTCTTTCCCGATGGGCACTTCACTCCCCACACACCTGCGGCCCTGATGGATGCGCCTGCTGTGGAGGCCGATGCAACCTCGGCACTTGCTGCAAAGCACCGCCGCCACCGCCCACATAGAGGTGGTCGCAAGAGAACGAAAACAACACAATCACCCCAAGGAGAATGATTAAGAAACTAATGCTCAAACGTGGCAAGGAGGAGTCCTTGATGCGCCACCACCCGTGGGTATTTTCGGGTGCCATACACTCTGCCGACCAGCCCTTGGAGGAGGGCGAAATGGTGGATGTCTACTCCCACGACAACCAATTCATCGCCCGAGGCCACTGTCAGGTGGGCTCCATAGCCGTGAGGGTGCTGACCTTTGAGCAGGAGGCGATTGATGCGGCTTGGTGGGCTGGGCGCATAGCTTCGGCCTACGAGGTGCGTAGGGCGTTGGGACTGACCGACAACCCGCAGACCACCTGCTACCGCCTTGTTCACGGCGAGGGCGACAATCTGCCGGGCTTGGTTGTGGATGTCTATGGCACCACGGCTGTGGTGCAGTGCCACAGCGTTGGTATGTACCTCTCGCGCAAGGAGATTGTGGAGGCATTGAGGGAGTGCTACGGGGAGAGGCTTACGGCCATCTACGACAAGAGTGCGCAGACACTGCCCTACAAGGCCGACCTCGGAGCCGAAGATGGCTACCTTTGGGGCCACGGTAAGGGCGAGGAGGTCGTGTTGGAGGGCGGCCACAAGTTTGCTGTCAATTGGGCCAAGGGCCAAAAGACAGGCTTCTTCATCGACCAGAGGGCCAACCGAGAGTTGGTGGGCCGCTATGCCGCAGGGCGCAACCTGCTCAACACGTTTTGCTACACGGGAGGCTTTTCGATTTATGGCCTTGCGGGTGGCGCAAGGAGCGTAACGAGTGTGGATAGTAGCGCACTAGCGGTGGAACTTGTGGAGCGCAACGTTGCTCTCAATTTCCCCGAGGGCGCACCCAACAAGAGCGCAGCGATGGACACTTTCGATTTTCTCCGCACGGTGAAGGAGGGCGAGTATGATATGATGATTTTGGACCCACCTGCGTTTGCCAAACACCACAAGGTGCTGGGTAATGCCTTGCAGGGCTACAAGAGGCTCAATGCGAGGGCTATGGAGAAGATTGCCCACGGAGGTATCCTCTTCACGTTCAGTTGCTCACAAGCGGTGAGTAAGGAGCAATTCCGCTTGGCGGTCTTTTCGGCAGCGGCCATTGCGGGGCGCAAGGTGCGCATACTTCACCAACTGACCCAACCCACCGACCACCCCATAAACATCTACCATCCCGAGGGCGAGTACCTCAAGGGCCTTGTGCTCTACGTGGAGTAGGAGTGGGAAGATTGAGAAACAAAAATGGTTGTCTGAAAAACAGACAACCATTTTTTTTGTGCGCTTACTACAATGGGACCTAAAAATTCTTGCCGAAACTCACATAGAGTCCTCCGAGAGGGTGCTCGTTGGTGCCACTTGCCAACACCGAGAGCGGACCGAGTGAGGTGTGGTAGGTGTATTTCAGACCAAAACCCAAAAGGTCGTTGTTGAGGTTGAACATATCCCAAAAGATGTCGTTCTGCACGGCGTAGTTGGCCACAGCCGAGATGGTGTGGTGCTTGAAAATCTCATACCTCGCTTCGGCCGAAGCCACCATCACCGAGTTGTCGAACAGCTCCACGTGCTGGATACCCACAAAGGGCATTTGTTGGTCCATATATCGGCTCGGCAGTACTCCACCCATACAGTTCTGATAGGGATAGGTGGGTTTGGGGCCGATGAGCGTGCGACCATAGAGGGAGCCGATGAAGGTGAGCGGCCCCTGCCAAGGGGTGAGTGCGGTCATCACTTTGTACTGCACCGAGTGGAACGGTGCGTGGCCCTCCACCTCCAAGCCATTGGTGGTGTGGATGGTGTAGTTGGCCTCCAACGACCAACCCTTGTGTGGCATATAGAAGTCGTCAAGACTCTCGTAGTGTCCCTCAAAGTTGTAGTTTATGTATCCTCCCGACTGGGCCTCTGCAAGCACTCCCGAAGGAGTGGGGTAGAGCGACTTGTGGAAATCAAAGAAATCATATTCCACCCCCAGACTCATATTGAAGTTGCGTAGGTAGATGTCCGAGAAGCAGACCGCAACGTTGTGTTGGTTGAAATTGGCGGTGTTGGTCCTAATGTCGTTCTTGTAGAAGGTAAAGTCGTGGTACTGATACTTGTAGGCAAAGGTGAAGTTGCCGAAAAATACCCTGCTGCTAGATGCACTCAACTGCACATAGGGGCTTTGGCTCAGACGTGTGGTGAGGGCAAACTTGGGCTTGAAGTAGTTGCCGAGCATAGTCATCTCGGTGCCGAGCAGCAGAGAGGCCAACTCCTGCGAGTCGAAACGGAAACCAACGTGTACCGAGGCGTTCTCCTTTTCGTTTACACCGATGACAAGTTCGTAGGGGGCTCGGTTGTTCAGGCTGTAGCGCACAAACTCAAAACCACCCACGTTGCGTACCTCTTCAATGTGCTTGTTGAACTCCTTGCGGGTAACGGTGGAGTAGGGGCGCAGGCCGAGGTGGCGGTTAATCATCTCCTGCTCCGACTTGTTGAACCCTCGGAAGGTGATGGGGCCGATGTAGAGTTTGGTATCGCTGGAGTAGTGCCTTTGTCGCTTGGGGGGCATATACCCCTCGGGCAGGCCAATCTTTTTGCGCAACTCCTGCAACCCCACTCGGTGTTTGTCGGCCTCCCTTTGGCCCCTTTGGATGAGCGAATCCACCGCCTCGGCATTGAAACTTGCGGCCGTGTAGGGGGCAATTTCGGGGTGTATATAGTAGTCGCACGAGGCGAGGTTGGCTTCGTACTTATCCCTGCCGAGGAAGGTGGTGAGTTGCTCAAAGATGAGCACCATATTCTCCAAGTCGTCATCGGTGCGTAGTCCATCGGCAAGGTCCACGCCAATGACAATCTCGGCACCCATATCCCTCACAACATCCACAGGGAAGTTGTTGTAGACACCGCCATCTACAAGGAGCATATCCTTGTACCTCACGGGCTTAAAGACGCCCGGAATGGACATACTCGCACGTATGGCAATGGGAAGGCTCCCTCCACGGGCCACATACTCGCTGCCGGTGTTCATATCGTAGGAGACGCTGGCAAAGGGAATGGGCAGGTCATCAAATGAGTCCATCTGCTGATAGCCGAGCAGTCGCTCGTTGAGTTCGTCCATAAACTTGTCGCCCCTGACAATGCCGCTGGGGAGCGAGATGTCCTCGGCCGAGAGCACGGCGTCAAACATATAGGCGTCATCTTTGTGCTTATCTTTGAGCAGTTGCTTGGAACGCTCGTTGCGGTCGGTGAAGATGTTAAACCAGTTCATCGAGGTGAAGAGTTCCTCAATCTCCTCCACGGTGTAGCCCACCGAGTAGAGTCCACCGATGATGGAGCCAATGCTGGTTCCGGCGATGTAGTCGATGGGGATGCCTGCCTCCTCAATGGCTTTGATTACGCGCAACTGGGCGGCACCCTTTGCGCCACCACCACTCAGCACAAGGCCCACGCTTTTGCGACCCGGTGCAGCGGGGTCATCCACGGTTTTCTTCGGTGTAGCACCCACAGATAGGGGTGCCACAACCATAGCCACAACTGCTATTGTGGCCAATAAATATGTCCCAATCCGTTTCATAATATTTGTGGTTTTAGCAGTCAGCTAAGAGGGATTTGCCTAATCCCGAAAGTTGTAGCGATTTGTTGGTCCAAATCTACTCGTAGTTGCCCGATTTGAGCATCGAAACCTCCTTCTCGGTCAAGAAACGCCACTCGCCACGTTTGAGCTTTTGCTTGGTGAGGCCGGCAAAGTATACCCTATCGAGTTTGCCCACCTTGTAGCCCACGTGCTCAAACATACGCCTAACGATACGGTTGCGGCCCGAGTGAATCTCAATGCCCACAGCGTTTTTGCTCTTGGGGTCCTCCACGTAGCAGATGTCATCGGCGGCGATGTCGCCATCCTCAAGGGTAATGCCGAGGATGAGTCGCTCCATATCGGCCCTTGTGAGGTGCTTGTCCAGACTCACTTGGTAGATTTTCTTCTTCTCGTAGGTGGGGTGGGTGAGCCTTTTTGCAAGGTCGCCATCGTTGGTCAGCAACAGCACGCCCACACTATTTTTGTCCAAACGGCCCACGGGGTAGATGCGCTCCGTGCAGGCGTTCTTCACGAGGTCCATCACGCTCTTGTCGGCGTGGGGGTCATCAAGGGTGGTAACAAAGCCTTTGGGCTTGTTCATCACGATGTAGACCTTCTTTTCGTTCTGTATCTGCTTGCCGTTGTAGCAAATGGTGTCGTTCTGGTGCACTTTGGTGCCCAACTCGGTAACCACCACGCCATTGACGGTGATTTGGCCCGAGGAGATATATTCATCGGCCTCCCTGCGCGAGCAAATGCCCGACATTGAGATGTAGCGGTTCAGGCGAATCTCGCCCTCAATCTTGGGTGCTGCATAGGAGGGGTAGTTCTCCAAAGTGTACTCGTTTGCGGTGTTCACAAAGGTCTTGGGGCCTTTGGGCGCACGCTCGCCGGCGAACTTACCGCCACCATTCTTGGGTGTAAAACCACCCTTGCTGCGGGGTGCAAAACCACCTCGGTTGCCTGCACCGCTCTCAAACTTGCGCTGACGGGGGCGGAAACTGCCTTCGCGGTTGAAGCCCTCCTCACGGTTGAAATCACGCTCGGTGCGGGGCTGGTAGTTGTCGGCACGATTGAAGTTGCGCTCGCGATTGTAGGGTGTGGCGGAACGCTCCTCGCGGTTGAAATTGCGCTCCTTGTTGTAGCCTCCCTCACGGTTGAAGCCACCCTCTCGGTTGAAATTGCGCTCGCCACGGGGCTGGTAGCCATCCCTGTTGTAGCCACCCTCGCGGTTGAAGTTGCGCTCCCTATTGTTGTAGCCACCCTCGCTACGCTCCGAGCGGCCATAGGAGCCACCTCTGTTATAGTTGTTGTTATTGCGGTCGATTAGTCTGTTGTCGCGTGTGAAGTTGGGGTTGAAAGAACGCCTTTCGCCACTCTCCTCACTCCTCGGTGTGCGTTGGCTGTGGGATGAGGTGGAATAGAGTGCTTGGGGTTTTGTGGTGCGACTGCGTTTGTCTTTGGTGAAAGTTTTGTAACTCTCTTCGCTCTCAGAGTGTGCCCTCACGGGGAAGTCTGCTGTTTTCATTTTGTTGGAAAGAATGATAAAAATATATGTATATGTTGCTACAAAGGTATTTCTTTTTCTCGATAGTTGTTCGCACAAAACCAAAAAAAATGCCGTTTTGCTCCTCGGTGTGCAAAATTTATCGTGGGCTTGGGACTATATAACGCAGAAAAGGCACCGGTCAGTATCTCTGCCAATGCCTTTTTTTGTGTGGAGCTGGGGGGAGTCGAACCCCCGTCCAAACAGTTTGCCTGAAAGTTTTCTACACGCTTAGTCGCCACTTAATCCTCCTACCACGGCCCGGAGGGCAACACCCAAACCGTGGTCCCAGTTCCGGTTAAGTTTCGCCCTGCGGTCGGAACATCCCTCGGGCTATCTTCTCATTGATGATACTCCACGTACTGCGACACAAGAAGCGGGTGCCTGCAGCGGAGTACTCGTTTCCGCACCAGCCTTGGGCGCAGAAATTAAGCCAATTAACTCGGTTAATTAAGCAGCGAGTGCGTAGCTATTATTGCCATTTAATTGTTTGAGCGTTGAGATTAACGAGCCCCCACACAAAGCTCGGCGTGCTTACCGACCTGCATACCCTGCTGTCAAAACCGGTCAGCCCCTGTCGGAAATCGGCCACAAAGATATTAAAATGAATTGAGAATTGAAAATTGAAAATTGAAAATTGTCCCCCTCTGAGTTAGAGGGGGTGCCCGAAGGGCGGGGGCGTCTGTGATTGAATTGAAAATTGAAAATTAAACTCCTTAAAGCCCTTAAAGTCCTTAAAGTCCTTAAAGTCCTTAAAGCCCTTAAAGCCCCAGTCGGCATAGCAGGCCTAGCGGCCCCAGTCGGCCCCGCCGAGCAGGAGGTCGGGATGGGTGGTCGAAATTGTGTGTACGTCCCCGACCACGTCCCCCTCTGAGTTAGAGGGGGTGCCCGAAGGGCGGGGGCGTCTGTTATAGGATTTTGAATTTTCAATTTCCCTTCCGCAACTCAATCACCACGATGGAGGGTGGAACACCGATGCGGATGGGTAGGGCACTGCCAATGCCATCACTGATGTTAAGGTGGCATCCCTCCTGCTCGTAGTGGCCACTCCAATGGGGGTATATCCACGCTGCGGGCGACCACCCACGCTCGCCAATGGGGAGTTTCATCTGCATCGAGTGAACGTGGCCCGAGAGGGTGAGTTCGGCCTCGCTGAAGCGCAATATGCTGGGCCACGCCATTGGATTGTGGGCCAACACGATGTTGAAAGCCCCACTGGGAATGGTGGCAAAGTTGGCGGAGTAGTCCTCCTCCACAGCCTTACCGTGGGTACCCTTGCCGAGCGAAGCGGGATAGGGAAGCCCTGTGAGGTAGAGGGTGTCGCCGATGTTGTCGCCCACAGCAATCGCAACCGTGCGCCCCGTGAGGTCCTGCCACCCTATGGAGGCGAGTTTTTCAAGATAGAGTCGGTGGTTTTCCTCCAGTGGGAGTGCGAGGGTGTCGGTGATGTAGTCGCCACGGTCGTGGTTGCCCTCCACGGTGTAGATGCCGAGGGGTGCTTTGATGGTGGCAAGGGTGGCCAAAATCTCCTCCGTGAGTTCGCTGTGGCGGCTGTTCACGAGGTCGCCACAATCAAGGATGATGTCGGGCCCGATTTGCTCCAGTGCGGAGGTTATTTTGCGGGCCATTGTAAGGCTGCTTGGGCGGAGGGAAAAATGCACATCGCTGATTTGCGCAATGCGTAGCCCCTCGGCCTCGGCAGGGAGGTTGTCCGAGTAGATTGTCAGGTGCTTGATGCACAGGGTGCGACTCTCAATGAATGTGCCATAACCGATTAAGCCTGCGAATATTACAGCTACCACTGAAGCCGCTACCATCGGCCACCTACGTCTGCTTTTGAGGCTTGCTAATAGACCGGCGGCAAGCGTAATTTTCACGCCCGCATTGAGCAGAAAAAGTGTCATATTCACCGCACCGAGCACCGCCCAAAAAGTGGTCTGAATTTCCCAAATGCGACCAATGAAAAAACATATCCAAAATGGCACAGAACAAAGGGCTGTCAGGGTGGTGTACAACGCTCTCGCCGCCCTCCGCCAACGGGCGACCGTGCGGGAGAACAAAAGCCACTCTGCCGCTACCCACAAAAACGTGATGGTTATGATGATTGCCAAAAACATACCGCAAAGGTAAAAAATTTGGCAAAAAAGTGATTTGCGATTTTCAAATTCCAATAATTATTCCTATCTTTGTTTGTTTTTAACAAACAGGTTTTTTCATCCTATGGCAAAGGCAAAAGTGATAGAACTCAAAGATGTAGTTGTCTACCAGCCCGATGACGATGCAGGCAGGCTTGTGTGGAAGAATGCACAGCAAGTGTTGTCGGATGTGAATATCAGTGTCGGTGAGGGCGAGATGGTCTACTTCATCGGCAGGGTTGGTAGTGGCAAGAGTTCGTTGCTGAAAACTCTCTATGCCGAACTTCCGCTGTTGGAAGGCGAGGGTGAGATTGCAGGCTTTGACCTTAGGGGCTTGCGCCGTAGGGATGTCTACAAACTGCGCCGCAAGATTGGCATCGTCTTTCAGGACTACCAACTGCTCACAGACCGCAATGTCTACGACAATCTGCGCTTTGTGATGCGTGCCACGGGGTGGAAAAACGAGGGCGAGATTGCTGCCCGCATTGAGGAGGTCCTTGGTGTCGTGGGTCTGCAAAACAAGGAGTATAAAATGCCCTTTGAACTTTCGGGTGGCGAACAGCAAAGGCTTGTGATTGCCAGAGCGCTCGTGAATGGACCGAAGATTATTTTGGCCGATGAGCCTACGGGCAACCTTGACCCCAAGGCGGCCGATGAGATTATGGCTCTGTTTCGCAAGATTGTGGAGAGTGGGTGCTCGATTGTGATGTCCACCCACAATATTGCCAACATTGAGCAATACCCCTCCCGCACATTCCGCTTCGCCAAGGGGCGTGTGGAGGAAATTGACATCAAGGCCCTGCTGACGGCCTAAATGGTGGGCAGAGTGGGCCTACGGAGTGGATTGGGAGAAAAAGAAATAAGTACGAAAAAATAGAAATATATAAAAAAACAAACAAAACAAATGGAGAACATCGAAGAGAAAGTAGTAGCAAAGCAGGAGGAGTACTCCGCATCAAGTATTCAGGTCTTGGAGGGCCTCGAAGCGGTACGTAAACGTCCTGCAATGTACATTGGCGACATTGGCGAGAGGGGTCTGCACCACCTTGTGTATGAGGTTGTGGACAACTCCATTGATGAGGCACTGGCAGGTTTTTGTACCGACATTAAGGTAACAATCAACGAGGATAACTCAATCACCGTGGAGGATAACGGCCGTGGTATTCCTGTGGGTATGCACGAGCAGGAGGGTAAGTCGGCCTTGGAGGTGGTTTTGACCATTCTGCACGCCGGTGGTAAGTTTAGCAAGGACTCCTACAAGGTGTCGGGTGGTCTGCACGGCGTTGGTGTGTCGTGTGTGAACGCACTCTCCACCGAGCTGATTGCCACGGTTTGCAGGGATGGTAAGATTCACCAGATGACTTTCAGCCGTGGTGCCACCACCTCGGAGTTGAAAATTATCGGCGAGACCGACCGCACCGGTACCACCATTCAGTTCAAGCCCGATGGCGACATCTTCACCACCACGGTCTACCGCTATGAAATCTTGGCTACAAGGTTGCGCGAGTTGGCATTCCTCAACAAGGGTATCAACCTCGACATTACCGACCGCAGGGAGCAGAACGAGGATGGTGAGTATCTTCACGAGCACTTCTACTCGGACAATGGCTTGAAGGGCTTTGTTGAGTATCTTGACGAGAGTCGTGGTCAGAAGATTATTGACGACATTATCTACATCGACACCGAGAAAAACGGTACTCCCGTGGAGGTGGCTATGCAGTACAACGACAGCTTCTCGGAGAACGTACACTCCTATGTGAATAATATCAACACCATTGAGGGTGGTACCCACTTGACCGGTTTCCGTAGGGCTCTCACCCGCACGATGAAAAAATATGCCGAGGAGAATGGTATGCTTGCGAAGATTAAGTTCGACATCTCGGGCGACGACTTCCGCGAGGGCCTCACGGCTGTTGTGTCGGTGAAGGTTGCCGAGCCTCAGTTTGAGGGCCAGACCAAAACCAAACTCGGTAATGACGAGGTTGCTGCCGCTGTGGACCAAGCCATCTCGCAGGCTCTGACCAACTACCTTGAGGAGCACCCGAAGGATGCCAAGGCTATTGTGGATAAGGTTGTGTTGGCCGCTACTGCCCGCCACGCTGCCCGCCACGCAAGGGAACTTGTGCAGCGCAAGACTGTGTTGTCGGGTTCGGGCCTTCCCGGTAAGTTGGCCGACTGCGCCACAAGGGATAGGAGCAAGGCGGAGATTTTCTTCGTTGAGGGTGATTCGGCAGGTGGTACTGCAAAGCAGGGCCGCAACCGCGAGTATCAGGCCATTATGCCTTTGAGGGGTAAGATTCTCAACATCGAGAAAGTGCAGGAGCACCGTATGTGGGAGAATCAGGAGATTAAGAATATGTTTACCGCACTGGGTGTAACCATCGGTACCGAGGAGGACCCCAAGGCTCTCAACTTGGAGAAACTGCGCTACGACAAGATTATCATTATGACCGATGCGGATGTGGATGGTAGCCACATTGCGACTCTGATGCTGACCTTCTTCTTCCGCAAGATGAAGGAACTCATCGAGCAGGGCCACGTCTACATTGCAATGCCCCCTCTCTACCTTGTTAAGAAGGGTAACGCCAAGCACTACTGCTGGACTGATGAGGAGAGGGCAAAGATTACCGCCGAGTTGGGCACCAAGGGTGTTACCGTACAGAGGTACAAAGGTCTTGGTGAGATGAACGAGCACCAGTTGTGGGAGACCACTATGGACCCCGCAACCCGCATCTTGAAGCAGGTGTCTATTGAGAATGCGGCCGAGGCCGACAGGATATTCTCGATGCTTATGGGCGATGAGGTTGGTCCTCGCCGTGAGTTTATTGAGAAGCACGCCAAGTATGCCAAAATTGACGCATAATGCGCTCGTATATAATGGGTGATTTCTGCGTTACGCTTGTTGTTTGGGCTCCTCATTTACCGTAGTAAACTGCGGGCCCAATCAACAACCAAGCCTTGAAATCCCTCCATTCTATCCAAGCGCAGGAGGTGCGATGAGGTGGCAATGCGCTTCGCAGGCCTTGAATTTCCTCGATTCTATCGCTTTTGCGGTGGTGCGAATATGCAGTGGCGCTGAGTATATTGGCGATAACAGCTAACGGCTAATGGCTAAAAAAAGAAACTGATAACTCAAAAAATATGAACGTAACTATCATTGGAGTTGCAGGCGGTACCGGTAGCGGTAAGAGTACGCTTGTAAAGCGATTGCAGGAGGCTTTCGCAGGTGATGATGTGGCAACCATCTGCCACGACTACTACTACAAGTCGTTCCCACACTTGACATACGAGGAGCGCACCAAACTCAACTACGACCACCCGCAGTCGTTTGACACGTCAATGATGGTGGAGCACATCAAGGCCCTCAAAGATGGAGTAGCCATCGAGAGGCCCGTCTACTCCTTTGTGGAGCACAACCGCACTGACGAGAAGGTGCCCGTGAAACCCTCAAAGGTTATCATCGTGGATGGTATCCTCATCTTTGAGAACAAGGAGTTGAGGGACCTGATGGACATCAAGGTCTTTGTGGACACCGATGCCGATGTGCGCTTGGCTCGCAGGATATTGCGCGATGTGAAGGAGAGGGGCCGCTCAATGGAGTCGGTCATCACCCAGTACACCACCACCGTGAAACCTATGCACGAGGAGTTTGTGGAGCCCTCGAAAAAGTACGCCGATGTGATTATTCCCGAGGGTGGCTTCAATTCGGTGGCTGTTACAATGTTGATTGAGAACATCAAGTCGCTCATTGGCCGATAGGCTGCGGGCTGATGATGATTGAGAGAGAAACAAGAGAGAAATAAGGGAGAAATACAAAAAAATATTAACCAAAACACACGTGAATTTATGTTGGAAATAAGGGAAGTAAAAAACAAAAGGGATAAGAAGAGATTTATCAAATTCCCCATCTGGCTCTATAAGGATTGCCCCTACTTTGTGCCGGCACTCTATATGGACGAGGATAGCGAGTTTGACCCCAAGCAGAACGGTGCCTTTGCCTATGCTGAGTGCAAGATGTGGATTGCGCTGAGGGATGGTAAGGTTGTTGGTCGTGCGGCAGGTGTGCTCAACAAGGCCTACAACGAGAAGATGAACGTCAAGCAGATGCGCTTCACGAGGTTTGACTTTGTGGACGATGCCGAGGTTGTGGATGCTCTGTTTGCAAAGGTGGTGGAGTATGCCAAGGAGTGCGGTATGAACGAGATTATCGGCCCCATCGGCTTCTCCGACCTCGATAAGCAAGGCCTTGTGATTGAGGGGTTTGAGGAGGAGGATATGTATGTAACGCCCTACAACTACCCCTACTATGTTACCCACTTTGAGCGTCTTGGTCTGACCAAGAAGGTAGATTGGGTTGAGTTCCAGATTACCATTCCCGAGCAGATGAACGAGAGGCTCGACAGGCTGGCCAATATGGCCATTGAGAGGTATGGCTACAAGGTGCTTCGTTTCAAGAAGATTACCGACATCAAACCCTACATCACCGAGGCTCTGCAAATTCTCAACGAGGCATTTGCCAAACTCTTTGGTGTGGTGTGGCTCAGCGACAAACAGCTGATTGACTTCTCAAAACTGATTATGCTGGTTGGTAACCCCGATTATGTGTCGGTTGTGCAGAACAAGGAGGGTAAGATTATCGGCTACAGCTTTATGGCTCCTTCGATTAGCAAGGCCGTCAGGGAGTCGAAAGGTAAACTCTTCCCCTGCGGTATCTTCCGCATTTTTAGGGATTTGAAGAAGAGCAAGACGCTTGATTTCTATAGTATTGGTGTGAAGCCCGAGTATCAGAACAAGGGTGTGAATGCCATTTTGCTGAGGGAGGGCCTCGCAGGCGCCATCAAGAACGGAATGAAGTTTGCGGAGACCGGCCCCGAGTTGGAAACTAATATTGAGGTTCAGAGCCAATGGAAGGCCTTTGAACATCGTAACCACAAACGCCGTAGATGCTATACCTTGCCGTTGCAATAGTTTGCGGAACGCTCTATTCGGTATTCTTTAAGTTATTCGCTTGCAGAGGGTTGGACTCTTTGCAAGCGATTGCTTTCAATTACCTGACCGCTTTGGGCTTGGGATTGATTGTGGGAGTGTCGGAGAGTGGGAGCGTGTTGCCTGTGGGGCTTGCCCCGTGGGTGGCGGCTGTTGTGCTGGGTGCGACTTTCGTGGGTGCCTTTGTGATGATGGCTCGCTCCACGGTGCGCTGTGGGGTTACGCTCACGACTGTTGCATCGAGGGTGTCGCTGGTGCTGCCGGTGGTGTGTAGTTACCTGCTCTTTCCGGAGGGCGATGTGCCCCGCTGGGGAGCGATTGCCACCATACTGCTTGCTCTGGTGCTGATGTTTGCGCCCACAAATAAAGAGAATAAAGAGGAAGAGCGAACAGCAAGACGAGGGCGAGGCGCAGTGGCAATGGTGCTCTACCCGCTTGGGGTGTGGGTGCTGTTTGGGGTGAACAACTTTGGACTGAAGGTGGCCCAAACCACTCTCATTGCACCGCAGGAGTCGGCAATGTTCAGCGCAGTGATATTTGCCTTTGCTGCGCTGTTTGGCTTTGGTGCACTGCTGATTAGGGATGGTGGAAAATTGAGGGTGGAGCCAAAGAGTGTGCTCGGAGGTGTAGCCCTCGGTGTAGCCAACTTTTTTGTAACGTGGGGAATGTTGCGAGGATTGGCCGAGGTGCCTGCATCGCTCTTTTTCCCACTCTACCACACCACCATTGTGGCCCTTGTGGCTGTGCTGGGAACGGTGGCTTTCAGGGAGCGACTTTCGGCAGTGCAGTGGGCCGGTGTGGCAGTGGCTGCTGTGGGCATTGTGATGTTCTTTGTGTAGACCCCAAGTGAGAGTTTAATAAATGATAGATATAGACCACATAATCAACACCTTTCGGAATGGTAAATTGCCCTCCGAAGAGAGCCTTGTGCAACTCATTGAGAGAGGACATAAGGAGGATGTTGAGCGAGTGTGTGAGGCGGCCCGCAAGGTGTGCGAAGAGAGGTTCGGACACAGGGTGTGGTTGCGCGGACTTGTGGAGGTGTGGTCAAGGTGCGAGGGTGGGTGTTTCTACTGTGGCCTTCGTGCCGAAAACGGAGCACTCGACCGCTACGAGATGAGCGAAGGGGAGATTGTGGGAGCGTGCCGAGAGGCCTACCGATTGGGCTTGCGTACCTTTGTGTTGCAGGGCGGACAGGTGCACGGCAGGGATAAGGTGGTGGAACGCATTGTGAGGACTCTCAAAGAGGAGTTTCCGGATGCAGCCATAACCTTGTCGCTAGGCGAACAACCGAGAGAGGTCTACGAACTATGGCGCAAGGCGGGTGCCGACCGCTACCTGCTACGCCACGAAACTGCCTCGGAGGAACACTACCGCCGATTGCACCCCGAGCGTATGGACTACCACCACCGCAGAGAGTGCCTCGGCTGGCTCAAGGAGTTGGGCTACTGGGTGGGGGCCGGTATGATGGTGGGGAGCCCGTGGCAGAGGGCGGAGGATTTGGTGGCCGACCTGCGCTACCTGCGTGAACTGCGCCCTGAGATGGTTGGCATAGGCCCATTTATGCCCCAGAGTGATACACCGCTTGGGGAGTGGCCGAGGGGTAGCGTGGAGCGCACGCTGCTTGTGGTTGCCCTTGTGCGACTGATGTTGCCCAATGCGATGATTCCGGCCACCACGGCACTTGCTTCGGCCGATGGCGAAAATGGTACTTTGAGGGGTGTGCTGGCGGGAGCCAACGTGGTTATGCCCAACGTAACCCCACAGAGGTATAGGAGCCGCTATGCCATTTATGACAACAAGAAGAGCAATGGTAGCGAGGCTGCCGAGGGGGTAGACCGACTTCGGGCCGACCTGCAAACCATTGGTTATGAGATATATTGGGGAAAATAGGAACGCCCCGAGTAATACGATGTAGAAAAATGTATGACGTAAAATCACATAAAGCAGAGGAGTTTATTGACCACGAGGAGATTGTGGCCACGATGGAGTATGCCGCTGCCAACCGCAACAACCGCCCGCTGATTGAGAGCCTGATTGCAAAGGCGGCCGAGTGCGGCGGACTCACCCACAGGGAGGCGGCCGTGCTGTTGGAGTGCGAGCAGGAGGACCTTAACGGGCGCATCTACGCACTCGCAAAGGAGGTGAAGGAGCGCTTCTATGGTAGGCGCATCGTGATGTTCGCACCTCTCTACTTGTCGAACTACTGTGTTAATAGCTGTACCTACTGCCCCTACCACATCGCCAACAAGACCATCCCCCGCCGCCGACTCTCCCAACAGGAGATTGAGCGTGAGGTGGTGGCCTTGCAGGATATGGGCCACAAGAGGTTGGCCTTGGAGTTGGGCGAGGACCCTATGCACAACCCCATAGAGTATGTGTTGGAGAGTATCCGCACCATCTACTCCATACACCACCGCAACGGAGCCATTCGCCGCGTGAATGTGAACATTGCCGCAACCACCGTGGAAAACTACCGCCGCCTGAAAGACGCAGGCATAGGTACCTATATACTATTCCAAGAAACCTACCACAAGGCCCGCTATGAACGCCTCCACCCGAGGGGACCCAAGAGTAACTACGCTTGGCACACGGAGGCGATGGATAGGGCTATGGAGGGCGGTATTGATGATGTCGGCATTGGGGTGCTGTTTGGCTTGGAGGGCTACCGCTACGACTTTGTGGGCCTTGTGATGCACGCCGAGCACTTGGAGGCTGCCTGTGGCGTTGGTCCCCACACCATCAGTGTGCCACGCATTTGCCCTGCCGATGGGGTGGATGTGGCCGACTACAAGGACGCTGTGCCCGATGAGGTGTTCCACAAGATTGTGGCCGTGCTGCGCCTTGCGGTGCCCTACACGGGTATGATTATCTCCACGAGGGAGAGCAGGGCTTCTCGTGAGAGGGCCTTGGAATTGGGCGTGTCGCAGATTAGTGGTGGCTCCTGCACGGGTGTTGGTGGTTATGCCGAGGGCGAGATGGAGGATGCACACTCTACGGCCCAGTTTGACGTGAGCGACACACGCACGTTAGACGAGATTGTGAGATGGTTGCTGGAGTTGGGCTATGTGCCGAGTTTTTGCACCGCCTGCTACCGCGAGGGCCGCACGGGCGATAGGTTTATGTCGCTTGTGAAGAACGGACAAATCGCCAACTGCTGCCAACCCAATGCGCTTATGACCCTGAAGGAGTACCTCGTGGACTACGCCTCGCCCGAAACATTGAGGGTGGGCGTGAAGGTTATTGCCGATGAACTTGGCCGCGTGCCCCACCCAAAGGTTAGGCGCATTGCCGAGGAAAACCTTGTGAAGATTGAAGGCGGCGAGAGAGATTTCAGATTTTAGTCAGATTTTAGACCAAGAGTAACACACACAAACCAAATAACCACACGACTATGAACGACACCCCACGTGCTTTGCGCCTACACATAGGCTTTTTTGGCCGCTGCAATGCGGGCAAATCCTCGCTCATCAACGCCATCAGTGGCCAAACGGTGGTCATTGTGAGCGATGTGGCGGGCACCACCACCGACCCAGTGGTGAAGAGTATGGAGATTAGGGGGGTGGGGGCTTGTGCCCTCATCGACACGGCAGGTTTTGACGACCGCAGTACGCTGGGCGATGCACGTAGGGAGCAGGCCCGCAGGGCTGCCGAGAGGAGCGATGTGGCTGTGGTGGTGTGCGGTGCGCAGGCCGACTACTCGTTGGAGAAGGAGTGGGTGGAGATGTTTGCCGAGCGCAATGTGCCCGTGGTGTTGGTGCTGGGCAAGAGCGATATGCTCGTGTCGGCCGAACACACGGCCCGCGCCATCAGCGACCAACTTGGGCGCACACCCCTGCTTGTGAGTGCCGCAAGTGGTGAGGGAGTGGAGGCTCTGATTGAGGCACTGACCAAGGCGGGAGCCAAGATTAGGGACGTGGCCGCCGAGCGCACCATTTTGGGCGACCTTGTGAGGCGTGGCGATAGGGTTGTGCTTGTGATGCCACAGGATGAACAAGCCCCTGCGGGTAGGATTATTTTGCCACAGGTGCAGACTCTGCGTGAACTGCTCGATAGGGGGTGTGTGGCTTTGTGCTGCCAGACGGACGAACTGGCTCACACGCTCGCCTCGCTTGCCGAGCCACCCCAACTTGTGATTACCGACTCGCAGGTCTTTGGTCGTGTGGCCGAAGTGCTGCCCGAGGGGGTAGCCCTTACGTCATTCTCGGTGCTTATGGCCTGCTACAAGGGCGATGGCGTGGCCTTCGTGGAGGGCGCAAAAGCCATTGATGCGCTCACCGAACAGTCGCGCGTGCTGATTGCCGAGGCCTGCACCCACGCACCTGCAAGTGAGGACATTGGGCGTGTGAAACTGCCCCGAATGTTGCGTGCGAGGGTGGGCGAGGGCCTCAAGGTGGATGTTGTGGGCGGTGCCGACTTCCCTGCCGACCTTGCTCCCTACGACCTTGTGATACACTGCGGTGCGTGTATGTTCAACCGCCGCCACGTGCTTTCAAGGCTCGAGAGTGCCACCTCGCAGGGAGTGCCTATGACCAACTACGGTATAGCCATTGCCCACCTGCAAGGGGTGCTGCCGAAGGTGGTGTGGCCGAGTGAGAGCGACAAATAATCGCATCTTTAAGATAAATTTTCGTGGTGAGGATAGAGTGAAAACGCTATCTTTGTTGCAAAGACTATACACACCTAAAGACAACTATGAAACGAATCTTACTTTGGGCCACTCTGCTTTTTGGCCTACTGCTGACGGCTTGTGCCGAAAAACCACCCGTTGTGTTGAAATTGGAAGTGCCCACTGATGTGAAAGTCAGCGACCTTACGGCCACCTCACTCACGCTCACTTGGAGTGCCGTGGAGGATGCACAAGGGTATGAGTGGCGTTGCAAGACCTCCGAAGGCTACACCTCGGGCAAATCCGCCGAGTGCTTGGCCCGCTTTGAGGAACTTACTCCCGAGAGCGAGTATCAGTTTGCTGTGCGTTCCACACGCGATGACTCGGTGAGTGATTGGTCGCCCTATGTTGTGGCCACCACTTTGGCCGTAGAGGATGATGAGCCCGATGGCCCCACCGAGCCCGAAAACCCCAACCCCGAAAACCCCGAGCCTGAAAATCCCGAGCCCGACACCCCTACCGAGCCCGAGGACCCCACGGAGCCGGATACGCCAACCGAGCCGAGCGAGCCCATTGCTCCTCCGGTGGTGGGTAATGTGCCCTTGGATGCACTCATCGGCTATGGCGGACAAACCACCGGTGGCGCAGGTGGCACGGTGCACCACTTCAATAGTGGCACCGCCTTCCGCGATTGGCTCAAACTGAGGGAGAAGAACAAGAGCACCGAGCCCGCAGTGGTGTGGTTGAGCGGCACGTTCACCAAGGCCGATGGTAGGGACACAGGTAGCCCTTGGTTTGACATCAAGCGCACCTCCAATATCACAATTTACGGCACCGACTCGTTCCGTATGCAAAATGTTGGTTTCTTCCTCAACGAGGCCTCCAACATCATCATCCGCAACGTCTACATCGTGCAACCCAAGGCCGACAACGGAGCCGATGGTATTTCGATGCAGGAGAGCCGCAACGTGTGGGTGGACCACTGCACCTTTGAGAGTGTCAATTCGGAGAAGGACTACGAGGATGGCTCCTGCGATGTTACCCACGCCACCAGCGGTGTAACCATCTCGTGGTGCCACTACATCCGCACCCAAAAAAGTAGCCTTGTGGGCCACTCCAATAGTGCTTCGGCCGACAAGGATATTACCATCACTATGCACCACAACTGGTTTGAGGACAGCAACTCCCGCCACCCGAGGGTAAGGTTTGGTAGGGCCCACGTGTTCAACAACTTCTACGACAACGTGAGCACCTATGGCGTGGGTAGTGCCTATGGTGCAATGGTGCTTGTGGAGCACAACTCGTTTGATGGTGTGAGGTTGCCCATCGACATCTGCACCTACCCCGCCAAGAAGAGTGGTAGCAGTTGGGTGTCCAACCTCACGGGTAGTGTTGCGGGCTATGCCTATGCCTACGAAAACCACTACACCAACATCCCTGCCGATGCCTCCGACCCCTATCCGTTTACCAACGTGGAGTACACCTCCTATGGCGGCTCCAAACTCTCCACTCCGCTCACCTATGAGGACTTCAAACCCTCCTACGACTACGTTGTGGATGCAGCCGACCGAGTACCCGAGATTGTAACCACGGGTGCAGGTGTTGGCCGACTGACGGGCTACGCCGAGGCTCCCGTGGCTGCCGACAATGGCGGTATGGGCGAGGGCGGAAGTGGCGAAGGTGGCGAGAGTGGTGGCGACACCCCAACGACTCCTGACACTCCCTCGGAGCCTTCGGGTAGCGAGGTTGGTGGCGGCTGGACACTCACCTCGGTGAACGACTCAAAGGCCACTTGCTCGGTGGCAGAGGATGGCTCACTCACGCTCACTGCGCTGGGTAAGTTCGAGAGCGGTGCGCAGAAGTTTGGCTACGTGTGGAGGAAGGTCAGTGGTGATTTTGAGGCCACCGTGCGTCTGCGCTCCTACACCTCCGAGAAGGGCGGAAACCAGAGTGCGGCAGGCCTTATGCTTGCGGGCGACATTACGGCCTCGGGCACCGACCTGCTCTATGCAACTTCGGGGGCAATTACCACCGCCTACTACAGCCACTACCGTTTGAGTGCTGCAACCAATTCTGCAAAGAAAGCAGGTCCTGCGAGTGCGGAGGGCGACAATGCGGTGCTGAAACTTGTGCGCGAGGGGCAGAAGTTCATCGCCTCCGTATCGACCGATGGGGGCGCAACCTTCACCGACCTCAAAAGCGACTCTTTTGCGGCTCTGCCCGATGAGGTCTATGTGGGCCTTTGCGTGAGCAGTGGCGACAATAGCAAGACTGCCACGGCTGTGTTTGAGGACTTCGCCATTGGCGGTACCACCTACGACTTCAAGTAGAAAATAAATAGCATTAGACGTTAGGCGTTCTAACAAGAAAGGGTTTCCGATTGTCGGAAACCCTTTCTTGTTGGTCAGAACCTAATCTCCACTCCGAGGTAGGCACTGCGTGGCATCAGCGGGCCATAGACGTAGCCCGAATCACGGTCGGGGCCTTGGTCGAAGTCCTTTTGGAACGAGTTGAAGATATTTTTAACACCACCGAAGAGTTCGATGTAGGTGTCATCGTAGACGAGGGTGGTGTAGCCGATGCGTACGCTCAAATCGAAGAAACTCTGGGTGTGCTCGGCAACGTCATCGGCAATGAAACCTGCGTAGTGTTGCACCCACATTGGGCCCGTGTAGTTGCCCGTGAGGTCAATGTTGAGTTTGGCCATCGGTTTATACATCAGCGTGAAATAGCCGTAGGCATCGGGGGTGCGGAACATATTGAGCGAGGCCTCGGCCGTCTCGCTCCACTGCTCCGGCTCGGCATAGCGACTGCGCTGGAGGGTGAGGCCTGCCTGCAACTCCACCTTACGACTGAACATTGCACGTCCCTCAATGTTGATACCCTTCACCGTAGCACCCGAGCCGTTGTACCTCTCCTGCACTGCCACACCTGCGCTGTCGTGGCCAATCTCACGCAGGGCGAATACATCGTCTAAGCGAGTGTAGAAGCCCTCCACAATGAGGTTTGTGGCCACGGTGCCAAAGGTGTGGTAGAACTCTGCCGAAGCACTCCACGAGGAGGAACGCTCCTCCCTCAGATTGTCGGCCAACTGGATGCGTGTGCGCTCGCCACCAACGATGGCAATGTGGAGGTCCTCATCGTAGGCTTGGGGCGCACGGTAGCCCTCGGCATAACTCAATCGCAGGCTTATCTCTTCGGTGGGGTTGTAGCGCAGGTTGGCACGGGGCGAGAAGATGAGCCCCTCCACAAGGTTGTGCTTGTCAAGACGACCACCAAGCAGAATGGACCACTGCTTGTTGCGCCACTCGTTCTGGAAGTAGGCACCATAGATGTTGGCAATCTGTTTGGTGTCAATATCGTAGCCGATGGAGGTGTCGTGCAGGTCGTTGTGGCTCACTTCCGAGCCCACGGTGAGGTTGGCGGGCATAAAGAGCAGGTTGTCAAACTCGTGTACATACTGCACACCCGCAGCAGCCGTGAGGTCGTGGGTGCGACCATAGGCATCGGGGTCTTTGCCTGCACCGTAGTAACTCTTGCGTGCGGTGTTCTGGAACGAGCCGTAGATGTTGAGACGGTTTTTGTGCTGGGGGTCCGACCAGTCGTAGGTGATGCTACCGCCATCAATGGTGTGGTCGGCCTGCTCGCACACCTCGGCCTCGTGTTGCGGAAGGTCGAGGTTGTCGCCACCACGCCTGTAGTCCTTGATGCGGTGGTATTGGGCTGTGATGCGGGAGTAGTTGCCGGTGCGGAACACAGAGCGCATACCGAGTGCCTCCGAGTTGGACTCCAAAAGTTCGGTGAAACCATCGCCATCCACATCGTAGCCGCCTGCGGTGCGACTTTGGGCAAAGACACTCACGGCAGCCTTGCCACTATCCGACACCAACGAGGCGTTCAGACTTGTTGCATTTTCCACGGCACCACCCATAGCAATGGAGGTTGTGGTGTGGCTCATTTCGGCCATACTGCGCTTGGGCTCCTTGGTGATGATGTTGATGGTGCCACCAATGGCCGAGGAGCCATAGAGGGCCGAGCCACCGCCACGCAGCACCTCCACACGCTCAATCATATTGGCAGGAATTTGCTCCAGTCCATAGACGCCTGTGAGCGAGGAGAACAAGGGGTGGGAGTCTACGAGAATCTGCGAGTAGCGACCATCCAAACCGTTGATTCTCACCTGCGGAAAGCCACAGTTCTGACAGGTGTTCTCCACCCTCACGCCGGGCTGGTAGGCAAGTCCTCCGGCCAGCGAGGTGGAACTAACTCGGTCGAAGAGTTCGGAGTCCACCACACTCACCAACGAGGGGGCCTCCCTTTTGAGCGTTTCGGAACGATTTGACGATACCACAATTTGGTCGAGCGTTACGGAGTCCTCGGCGAGTTCAAACTCCAACTCGGTGGTCTGACCTGCTACCATCTTAACCTTCTTGCTGGCCGACACATAGCCTACGGCACTCACCTCAATGGTGTAGGTGCCGGGTGTCATATTCTTAATAAGATAGTGCCCTGTGGCATCGGTAACCACACCGATGGTGGTGCCCACAACAACCACCGACACGTAGGGCAGGTGGTCGTGGGTGGCCTTGTCTACAACGTGGCCGAAGAGGTGTGCATCAGTTGGGCGGGGTTGGGGAACTACGGGGGTGTTTGCCTCGGCGGTGGAGAGTCCGACCGCAAGGGCAAGGGCCCATAGTGTGAACAAAAATCTTTTCATATCGTGTTTGTTGTGTTTTGTGTCAAATTCGGGTGCAAAAGTATTTCAAACCGAAAAGTTGTGCAATACCAAATTGTTGTGATTTTTCACACAAAAATGTATATTTGTGGAAAATTATCTAATGATTAGGAAGGTATGAAAATGCTGAAACGAACAATTTTTGCGCTTGCGGCACTGTTGGTTGTTGTCGTGGCCGATGCACAAACGTCAAAGAAAGATTGGGCGAAATTCTATCGCTACGAGGAGGCAAACAAGACTCTCGCACAGGCTCCCGATGTGGTCTTTATGGGTAACTCCATCACAGATAATTGGGCCAAATTCCGCCCCGAGTTTTTTGCCGACCACAACTTTGCCGGGCGTGGTATCAGTGGCCAGACCACCTCACAAATGTTGGTGCGTTTTCGTGCGGATGTGATTGCACTCCACCCCAAGAAGGTTGTGATTTTGGCCGGCACCAACGATATTGCACTCAACAACGGCCCCATTACTCTGCCCCACATTTTGGAAAACATCATTTCGATGTGCGAACTTGCCGAACACAACGGTATCGGGGTGGTGCTGTGTTCGGTGTTGCCCTGCAAGGCCTACAAATGGAGGCCTGAGGTGGAGCCTGCACCAATCATCAAGCAGCTCAATGCGATGATTAAGGAGTATGCCACAGCGAAGGGCTACCCCTATGTGGACTACCACTCGGCTCTGACCGATGAGGAGGGTGGTCTGCCTGCCAAATGGAGCCCCGATGGTTGCCATCCCAACGTGGAGGGCTACCTCATAATGGAGGACCTGTTGCTGAAAACCCTCAACCGATAATAGTTGTCAGTTATCAGTTATCAGTAAATAGTGCTGCTTGAATGACAAGCGGGGTTGCCAATCGTTTGGCAACCCCGCTCACATTTTTTATATGACCACACAAGAGTGTTCTCTAATTGTCTTTGTAGAGTTCCGAGTAGAAATTGATATTCTCCTTCACCAAAATATCCATAGGCATATAGTTGTCCTTCAGCGGCGGTATGGTCCCAAAAGCAAGCCACTCGGCAAGAGCATTCACTCCTCTGCGTAGTTGCACCTGCGTGCGCTGCACGATGAGGTATTTGACCACGCCCTCCTGCACAGCCTTGATGTTCTGCCCCAAGATGTCAAATCCAAGCACCGACATCCCCTTGAGCCCACGCGTGGTGATGTAGTCGGCAATTAGGTGTACACGCGAGTTGAAGGTAACAATGTGGCGAATGTCGGGGTGGGCAGCGAAAAACTTATCCATAACTGCAAAGTTGTGCTCTCTGTCGTGTGGGCGCAAAAACTCGTTGTAGATGCGTAGTTCGGGCAGGTTCTCCGACACGTAGTCGGTGAAGCCGTGTCGGCGGGCGAGGGTGGGGTTGTCTGCAATGCCGCCACCACGCTCAATGCGGAAGTTCACGATGCTCTGCGGGGGCTCATCGCCCAGCAGCAACGAGGCAGCCAAGTAACCACTCTCCCACATCGGGATGCCATAGTAGGCCAAATAGTCGGCCTCGCTCACCTTGGAGTCAATAAAGACCATTGGCACCCCCTTCTCTTTGAGGTAGTGGCCGAGTTCGATGGTGTCGTTGCGATAGATGGGGGCAACGATTACCGCTTGTGGCAGGTCGGCTTTGAGCCGTTCAACCGCTTCGATAAACTCCTCTCGCGAGAATTGGTTGTAGGTTAGCGTTTCAATGGATAGGTTGTAGCCCTCGGCATCCCGCTGCGCACTCGCCACGGCGTTGTAGACCAACTCCCAATAGTCGCCACTCTCAAATGAGGGCAACAGACAGCAGATGCGGTAGTGCTTCTTGTTGGCCAGCAGGGAGGCATTGGTGTTGAGCGTGTAGCCCAAACTCTCCATCGCCTCCATAACCTTGCGGCGGCTCTCCTCGGCCACTCCGCTGCGGTTGTGCATAACCCTGTCTACGGTGCCAATCGAGAGCCCCGAAAGGCGGGCAATATCCTTGACGGTAACCTTTTTTGTCTGCATTGAATGTTAATTTTGTGCCGAATTCTAACACAAAGATACAAAAATATTGCAGAAAATTTCGTGTACGTACACGAAATAAGAAAAAAATTGTATATTTGTAGTCGGTTAATTTTGACTAATTTTATACAAACTCATTACAATAAACACTTTTATTACTATGAAAATCGTAACTTTTGGTGAGATTATGTTGCGTCTGTCGCCCGCAGGACAGAACAACCGTTTTGTTCAGGCAGACCGTTTTGACGTGGTTTATGGTGGTGGCGAGGCCAATGTGGCTGTGAGCTGTGCCAACTATGGACACGATGCCTACTTTGTTACCAAACTGCCCAAACACGAGATTGGTCAGTCGGCACTCAACTCCCTGCGCCGCTATGGTGTTAAGACCGACTTCATCGCTCGTGGTGGCGACCGCCTCGGTATCTACTACCTTGAGAGTGGCTCGGCTATGCGCCCCAGCAAGGTTATCTACGACCGTGCTCACTCGGCCATTGCAGAGGCCAACATTGAGGACTTCGACTTTGACGCAATTATGGAGGGTGCCGATTGGTTCCACTGGTCGGGCATCACCCCCGCAATCTCCGATAAGGCTGCCGAACTGACCAAACTCGCTTGCGAGGCTGCAAAACGCCACGGTGCTACCGTGTCGGTGGACCTCAACTTCCGCAAGAAACTCTGGACCAAAGAGAAAGCACAGTCGATTATGCGCCCCTTGATGCAGTATGTTGATGTTTGCATCGGTAACGAGGAGGACGCAGAGTTGTGCTTGGGCTTCAAACCCGATGCAGATGTGGAGGGTGGTAAGACCGATGCCGAGGGCTACAAGGCCATCTTTGAGCAGATGAAGAAGGAGTTTGGCTTCAAGTATGTGATTTCCACTTTGAGGGAGTCGCTGTCGGCAAGCCACAACGGCTGGAAGGCTATGATTTACAATGGCGAGGAGTTCTATGTGAGCAAACGCTACGACATTCTGCCCATCGTTGATAGGGTAGGTGGTGGCGACTCGTTTAGTGGCGGTATGATTCACGGTCTGCTGACCAAACCCACTCAGGGTGAGGCTTTGGAGTTTGCTGTGGCTGCTTCGGCTCTCAAACACACCATCAATGGCGACTACAACCTTGTGTCGGTTGATGAGGTGGAGGCTTTGGCCGGTGGTGATGGCAGTGGTCGTGTTCAGAGGTAGTCTGCGCACGAAGGACTGTTGCACAACAAACTAAACGCTTTGTAAAGTAGAAACAAAAGTCAAGAATACTATTAAATATAAGTATGGCAAAATTTAATAAGATGGCCGTTATGGCCGCAATGCAGGCAACCGGTATGGTGCCTGTGTTCTACGACTCCAACGTGGAGGTGTCTAAGCAGGTTTTGAAGGCTTGCTACGAGGGTGGTGTGCGCGTGTTTGAGTTCACCAACCGTGGCGATTTTGCTGCCGAGGTGTTTGCCGAGCTGATGAAATACTCGCTCAAGGAGTGCCCCGAGATGATTTTGGGTGTGGGCTCGATTGTGGATGCTCCCACCGCAGCACTCTACATTCAGTATGGTGCCAACTTCATCGTGGGTCCCTGTATGAATCCCGAGGTTGCAAAACTCTGCAACCGCCACTTGGTGCCCTACGTGCCCGGATGTGGTACCGTTACCGAGATTAGCTACGCACAAGAACTTGGTTGCGATGTAACCAAAATCTTCCCCGCAGGTTGCGTGGGCGGTCCCGACTTCGTGAAGAACATCAAGGCTCCTCTGCCTTGGGCAAACATTATGGCCACCGGTGCTGTTGAGCCCACCGAGGAGAATTTGAGCAAGTGGTTTGCTTCGGGTGTGTTCTGTGTGGGTATGGGCTCCAAACTCTTCCCCAAGGCCGACTTGAAGGCAGGCAACTGGCAGGCTGTAACCGACAAGTGCCGTGAGGCTCTGGCTATCGTGGCTGCTTGCAGGAAATAGTGGAGAGAAAACGGAAGTGTGATTTAACCTAAAAACTTAATAAGAGCATTATGAAAACAAACTATGAAATTCGCTATGCAGCCCACCCTGAGGATGCAAAGAGTTATGACACCAAACGTCTTCGTAGGGATTTTCTGATTGAGACTCTCTTCGTTGCAAACGAGGTTAATATGGTCTACTCGATGTATGACCGTATGGTCGTTGGTGGTGCAATGCCTGTGGGCGAGAGCCTCAAATTGGAGGCTATTGACCCCTTGAAGGCTCCCTACTTCCTTACTCGCAGGGAGTTGGGTATCTTCAACGTAGGCAAGGGCAAAGGTATTGTGCGCGTTGGTAACGATGTGTTTGAACTGGACTACAAGGAGGCCCTCTACCTCGGCTCGGGCGATAGGGAGGTCTACTTTGAGAGCGCAGACGAGAGCGTTCCCGCCAAGTTCTACTTCAACTCGCTCACCGCAACTATCCCGACAAGAAGATTACCAAAGAGAACGCCATTGTGGCTCATATGGGCTCGCTCGAAGGCTCCAACGACCGCAATATCAACAAGATGATTGTAAATCAGGTGCTTCCCACCTGCCAGTTGCAGATGGGTATGACCGAACTTGCCCCCGGTAGTGTTTGGAACACTATGCCTGCTCACGTTCACTCGCGCAGGATGGAGGCATATTTCTACTTCGATATTCCCGAGGACCAAGCCATTTGCCACTTTATGGGTGAGGTAGACGAGACCCGCCACATCTGGATGAAGGGCGACCAAGCCGTTTTGTCGCCTGAGTGGAGTATCCACTCGGCTGCTGCCACCAACAACTACACCTTCATTTGGGGTATGGGTGGTGAGAACCTCGACTATGGCGACCAAGACTTCTCGCTCATTACCGACCTGAAATAGGGTGGAAGAGAGAGTAGATTGTAGAAATAAGAAAATCAATCAAACAAATAACTAAACAAACACAAAGATTATGAATCCTTACTTGAATTTTTCTTTGGAGGGTAAAGTGGCCCTCGTAACAGGTGCTTCCTATGGTATCGGCTTTGCTATCGCTTCGGCATTTGCAGAGCAGGGCGCAACCATCTGCTTCAACGACATCAATCAGGAGTTGGTAGACAAGGGTATGGCTGCCTACAAGGAGAAGGGTATTGCTGCTCACGGCTACGTTTGCGATGTTACCGATGAGCCCGCAGTTCAGGCTATGGTTGCCAAGATTGCCGAGGAGGTTGGCACCGTTGATATTTTGGTGAACAACGCCGGTATCATCCGCCGTATCCCTATGCACGAGATGGAGGCTGCCGATTTCCGCAAGGTTATTGATATTGACTTGAATGCTCCTTTCATCGTGTCGAAGGCTGTGCTGCCCGCAATGATGGCCAAACGCAGCGGTAAGATTATCAACATCTGCTCGATGATGTCGGAGTTGGGTCGTGAGACCGTTTCGGCTTACGCTGCTGCCAAGGGTGGTCTGAAGATGCTCACCCGTAACATCTGCTCGGAGTATGGTGAGTACAACATCCAGTGCAACGGTATCGGCCCCGGCTACATTGCAACTCCCCAGACTGCTCCTCTACGCGAGGTACAGCCCGATGGTAGCCGCCACCCATTCGATTCGTTCATCTGCGCCAAGACCCCCGCAGGTCGCTGGTTGGATGCAGCAGAACTGACCGGTCCTGCCGTGTTCCTCGCATCGGAGGCTTCGAATGCTGTCAATGGCCACATCCTCTACGTGGATGGCGGTATCTTGGCATACATCGGTAAGCAGCCCCAATAGTTGAAACTCAAAGACGTTCTTTGCAACTATGAAAGCACTGCTTACATTGCTTTTGGTTACGTTGGTTGGTTGCAGCGCACCGAGTGTTAAGGTGGCTGTAACCAACCCTACCGATGCCGCTCGCTCGGGCGAGATGGTGGAGGTGGAGGTTGCTGCGCTCGGTCTGACCGAGGGCGCAGGCCTCGTGGTGGTGGATGCCGAGGGCGTTGAAGTGCCTTCGCAAATCACCCACGATGGCAAACTCATCTTCCGTGCCGATGTGGAGGGTGCCGCTAAGGTTATCTACACCGTTAAGGAGGGAGAGGCTGCCGACTACCAAACCTATGCTTGTGGTAAGGTCTATCCCGAGAGGGTAGACGACATCGCTTGGGAGAGCAACCTGATTGCTTTCCGTGCCTATGGCCCTGCTTTGCAGGCAAGCGGCGAGAGGGCTTTCGGCCACGATGTTTGGCTCAAGAACAACACCGAACTTCCCGTTGTTGAGGCTCGCTACGCTCTTGAACTCAATCCCGAAACGAGGGCAAAGATTGCCGAGTTGAAGAAGACCGACAAGAAGGCAGCCCAAGAACTGGCTGCTTCGGTGTCGTACCACAACGACCACGGCAACGGCTTTGACCCCTATAAGGTTGGTCCCACCCTCGGTGCAGGTGCTACTGCGCTGCTTGACGGTAAGACCATCGTTTATCCCTACTGCTACTCGGAGTGCGAGATTTTGGACAACGGTCCGTTGCGCTTTACGGCCAAACTGACCTACCTGCCCACCACCATCGGTGAGCGCACACTGACCGAAACCCGCACCATCAGCATTGACCACGGCTCGTTCCTCAATAAGACCACCGTTTGCTACAATGGCTCGGAGGGCGACTATGAGGCTATGAGCGGTATTGTGTTGCACGAGAAGGCTCCCCGCACCACCTACAATGCCGAGCAGGGCTATGTTACCTATGCAGAGCCCGTTGAGCCCGCCGAGGCCGGCGAACTCTACTTGGCAATGTACTTCCCCGAGGGTTGGGAGGGTGCCGAGGACCGCTTCTGGAACAAGGTCGATGACAAACCCAAAGGTGCCTATGGCCACGCTGCTGTCTACAACACTCTCTCCGAGGGCGAGACTCTCACCTACTGGTGGGGTGGCTTGTGGAACAAGGTTACTGCCGTGGAGGTGCCGACCAAGGAGGCTTTCGATGCACTCGTAGCCGAGGTGGTTGCTGCCAAAAAGGCTCCCCTGCAGGTGGAGGTTGTGGCAGAGTAGACCGTGTCTGCACAGCATAATTAGGAAAAACCATACTAAATCAAACTATTTCAACTAATGAGTAAAATTCAAACAGGACGCAAAACCAACTACCGTTGGGTGATTTGCGCAATGTTGTTCTTTGCAACAACCGTAAACTACCTCGACCGTCAGGTGCTTTCGCTCACCTTTGAGGACTTCATTCGCCCCGAGTTCCACTGGACCGACTCGGACTATGGTAACATCACCGGTATCTTCTCGCTCTTCTATGCAATTGCAATGTTGTTCGCCGGCCGCTTTGTAGACTGGCTCGACACCAAGAAGGGTTATATGTGGAGTATCGGCATTTGGTCGTTTGGTGCTTGTATCCACGCAGTGTGCGGTATTCTGACTAGCAGCATCGTGGGTATTGAGGATTTGGCAGCAGTGAGCGTGGCCGAGACAGCCGCTCGCATTGCGCTGATTAGTTCCACTTTCTTCATCATTGCCCGCTGTGTGTTGGCACTTGGTGAGGCCGGTAACTTCCCCGCAGCAATCAAGGCTACTGCCGAGTACTTCCCCAAGAGGGACCGTGCATTTGCAACCAGTATCTTCAACGCAGGTTCGACCATCGGCGCACTCATCGCTCCCTTCTGCATTCCTCCTTTGGCTGCAAAATGGGGCTGGGAGGCTGCCTTCATCATCATTGGTGGTCTTGGTTTCATCTGGATGGGCTTCTGGCAGTTCATCTACAAGAAACCCGAGAAGAACCCCGCAGTGAATGAGGCTGAGTTGGCCTACATCCTTTCTGATGATGTAGTGGAGGAGGAGAAAGCTGCTCCCGCAGTGGAGGAGGCTCCCGCCAAGAAGGTTTCGCTGTGGCAGTGCTTCAAATTCCGTCAGACTTGGGCTTTCATCGTTGGTAAGTTTATGACCGATGGTGTTTGGTGGTTCTTCTTGTTCTGGATGCCTTCCTACTTGAAGACTACCTACGGCTTGGCTTCGACCGACATCAAATTCCAGTTGGCTCTTGGTCTGCTCTACCTCATCGTGATGGCTTCTATTGCAGGTGGTTACCTTCCCACTCTGTTTGTGGACAAGAAGAAGATGAACCCCTATGCTGGTCGTATGTTGGCTATGTTGATTTTTGCCTTCTTCCCGCTGGTAGCATTGGCAGCCCAGCCTTTGGCCCACGTTTCGATGTGGTGGCCCGTAGTGCTGATTGGTATCGCAGGTGCAGGCCATCAGGCTTGGAGTGCAAACTTGTTCTCGACCATTGGCGATATGTTCCCCAAGAATATGATTGCTACCATCACCGGTATTGGTGGTATGGCTGGTGGTATCGGCTCGTTCCTCATCCAGAAGGGTGCAGGTGCGCTGTTTGATTTCAGTGCTTCGAGCGGTATGGTACTCTTCGGCTTTGAGGGCAAAGAGGCCGGCTATATGATTATGTTCTCGTTCTGCGCTGTTGCCTACCTCATCGGTTGGGTAATTATGAAGGTGCTTGTTCCTCGCTACAAAGCAGTGGAGATTTAGTGCCGGCAGACGGGGCGTAGTGCTCCAAAATGAAAAGCAACTCTTCCTTTTGCAGGAGGAGTTGCTTTTTTTGTTTGGGTTAGGTGAGTGATGAAAGGGCTCAGTTTTGCTGCACCTCCAACTCCTTTTCCACCTTCTGCAAACGCTCACGACAGAAGGTGATGAGTTCGGTGGCACGGGCCACTTGGGCGGAGAGAGTGTCGATGTCGGCTTCGCCGGAGTCAAAACTCTTCAAAATGGCTTCCAATTCGGTAAGTGCCTGATTGTAGGTAAGTTCTTTATCCATAGATGTATGTGTGTTATTTTGTTGTTTCGGTTATGTCGGCCCTTGCAGTGCCATCGGCAAGGGTGATTTCAACGCTCTCGCCAACGGCCACCTCCTTGACCGATTTGAGTGCCTTGCCACCTTGACGGACTACCGCAAAACCGAGTGCCATTATGCGCTTGGGCGAAGAGGCCTCCACCTGCACCTCGGCACGCTCCAAACGAGCCTTGTGCAACTCCAATAGGCGTGCTACGCTGTGGTGTAGCTCCACCGAGGCTCGCTCAAGCCTTACCTCCATACGCCTTAATAGCCCCTCGGCAAGGGTGCGCACAAGGGCGTGGTTGCGCTCCAAGCGTGTGCGGTGGCTCTCCAATAGGGCCGAAGAGGTGTTAATAATGCGCTCATAGGCATACTCCACCTCCGAATGAAAACCTCCGATGCGTTCAAGGAGAAAATCGGCCACAGCGGTGGGGGTTTTCAGTGCGGTGTGGGCCACAATGTCGGCCACCGAGGTATCTTTGTCGTGGCCAATACCTGTGAGTACGGGCAGCGGAAATTGTGCAATGTGGGCCGAGAGAGGGTAGGCATTGAAACAACCGAGGTCGCTCTGCGAGCCACCACCACGCAGTATGGCCACAGCGTCAAACTCCTCCTCTCGGTCGGCCACTCTGCCGAGGGCCTCAATGATGCTCTGCTCGGCAGCCGAGCCCTGCACGATGGCCTCAAAGAGAGTGGTGTCGATGCGGTAGGGCGAAGCGGCCAAGTGGTTCATAAAGTCTTGATAACCTGCTGCTGTGGCGGATGATATGACCGCCACTCGTTGTACCACGGTGGAAAGGGGCAGGGTTTTGTTCAGGTCAATGACACCTTCGGCAGTGAGTTGCTCAATGGTTTGGCGGCGGCGTTGCTCTTGCTCGCCAATGGTGTAGGCGGGGTCGATGTCGCTTACCACAAGCGAAAGCCCATAGGCCTCGTGGAAGGTAACGCTCACCTTCAGCAACACCTTCATACCTGCGGCAAGGGGTGCGCCTGTGGCGGCCCGAAAGTGGGCCGAGAGCATACCCCAACGACTTCTCCACACCGCTGCGGAGGCCTTGGCCTTGGGGGTGCCATCGTTGTCGCCCTTCTCAATGAGTTCCATATAGCAGTGGCCGGAGTAGCGATTTTCTTTGAGTTCGCCCACCTCGGCACAAATCCACACCCCCAGCGGAAAACGCTCGGCGAGGGTGCGGCGCACATCGGCGAGTAATTCGGAGAGAGTTATGTGCTTTTCGGTCGTCATTATATACAAAGGTACGGAAAAAATGATTAATATATCACAGGTTGACACTAAAATAATCTATCTTATTGGTAACCATTTCAATAGATGAGATTGTTCCCAGCTATATGTTTATTATTATTCTCTTAATAATTTCTTACTACTCTCTCTAACTCTCTACAAATCACCAAGTTAAATTATTTAACACGCATTTAGATATTATTGGAATGATTGGTAGCTTTGTGGGGTGCTGGGTGAGAGTTAGTGTATACCTTGAGCATATTAATTAAAAAATACTGATATATTGATTTTTACAATCGGATTATATACCTTTACATCCATAAATCGGAATTTAATAGATATGGAATTACAAACCCAAAGATTGTTGCTGAGACCTTGGCAAGAGGATGATGCTGACGAACTATACAA
>JAFQNC010000022.1 GCA_017396085.1 Tidjanibacter sp.
AACAGTTCAACGCAAAATCACTGCGTTTCTTTATTTACACAAATATATATCTTTTGGTGCTATTTTCCAAATCTTATTTACTATTTACTACGATTATAACTAAAAAAACTGCCTAACAAAAAACTTGTTAGACAGGCTCTTGTTGTTTGGATAAGAGACCCACCTATTGGAGAGTGAACTCCCTCTCGGCGGTGGGCAGCAGATGCATCTCGCCCTTGCGACCACGAGCCAAGCGGCTGCGGGTGCCACCCTTCACGACCACGCCGCCCTCGTTTGTGGGCATAGTGGAGGGAGCCACACGCAGTGGTGCAGGCACGGCCGCACGGCTGGCAGGAGCAATCTCCTCGCCACTAATCTGGTCGGAGCCCTCCCACGGCAGCACGATGAGGATTGCGCCCTCGGCAGCGGAGTAGTTGTAGCCTCGGTTTGTATCCTTCACCATATACCACGGAGCGAGTTGGAACACATTATCGGTAATCGCACGGTTGGGGCTTTTCATATAGACTTCAACCGTCTCCGGCTTATCTCGCATCGGGTATTTAAGGCTACTTGTAGCACCATTGTAGGCGTGTTCGATGATTATCTCCTCGCCACCAATTTGCAAGCCCGTGCTGTGGGGGTCGAAGCAGATGTGGCGAGTGGTGCCACCCTTACCATCGGCAAGGTCATAGACGGCCAGTTCGAGATAGTCGCCACAGTGGCCGATGTAGCCCTCGGAGTAGCGGCTCCAATAGCCAGCATAGGGTTTCACGATGCGGTAGTGGGCCGAGCCATCGCTGTCCTGCAAAATCTCCACAGCCGAGCGAGTAGCCTCGGTCTGACCGAAGAAGTGGCTGGCGTCTTGATAGCGACCAATGCCGAGTGAGGTCCACTGTGCGGCCGCATCGGTGGTTACGGTGCAGCGTACCATTTTGGTGTTGCCAAAGTCGTTGGCAAACCAGCCCACAACGAGGTACTCGGTGGAGGGTTGCAGTTTGGTGAACACTTCCGAGTAGCCCATATCGTTCACATAGTCGAGGTAGCCCGTGAGGTAGTTGTAGCCGTGCGCCTCACACTCTGCCTGCAATTCACTATCCGTGAGGGAGGCATACTCGGCTTTGTTGGGCAAGCAGGAGTAGTTGGCAGAGGTGATGTTCGTGCCCTTCATCTTGACCACAATCTGGTCCTCAGGACGGAGGGAGTCTTTCTCGGCAGTGAATGTAACCTCGCAGGGGAATCCGCTCTCGCCGGGCTTGGTGTAGGAGTAGTTGCAGAAGTTGCGGCTCACAACATGATTTCCGTTACTGATACCCAGCACAATCATTCCGTAGCGGCCTGTCTGTTCGGGGGTCCAAGCCACGGCTGCCCACTCGTCTGCGTTCTCGTTGCTGTGTGTAAAGTTGTAGATCATAGCATTGCCGAGGTTGGCATCTATCAGACCACTCACCTCCTCATCGCTGATTTCGTTGGCGATGGGTATGATAGCGAAGGTCTGTGCATCCCTCTCGATGTAGATGTTGAAGACACAATCCCCACTCTCTTCGTGCAAGCCGGCATATTCGATACCGACAAGGTTGTAGGAGGCATTATCCATCGAGGCACCGGGCAGCATATATGTAATCATTCCATTGCTCGAATTAGTACCCGGAAATGAGCCCAAACCTGCCAACGTGTAAAGCGGAGCGGTCTGCAAAAGACCCTCGCCCACCACTCTGTTGTATGGCACAGGAGAGACCACATTGGAGGATTGCAATTCGAGGTCATACCATTCACCATTGTAGTCGTACATCAGGCCGGGGTAGATGGTTCTCGAAGTGGGCGAAGAAGCACTCACGGAGGTGTATTGAACACCATTGTATGCGTCAATCGCAGTGCTGACAAGCACATAGGCGGGCGGTGCCACACTCTCGGAGAGTTTCAAATTGGGCTTATTACCCTCGGCAACATATTTCAGAAGGTCCCCAAAGGGGGTAACATAGAGGAAAGAACCATTCATATCGGACATAACGTCCACATCCCAAATAACTCCGAAGAGGCCACCTTCGCTTATCTGTCCTTGTCCCAAGTAGGAGAATTGTCCTCCCATTGTAATCCACGGGGTGATGTCGAGAGTCATATCGGCAGCGTTGAGCTTCAACTTGTAGGCACCGGTGAAGGGGAAGAACACCCTCTCCTCACTACCCTCTTTCATCTCCACGGGGTAGATGGTCGAAATCAGCGTACCGCCATAGTTTATGGCACCGCCTTCGCTCGGAGTGGTCATCAGCGAGTAGCCGACTGCGGTGTCCTCCACGAGCAGGCTCACCTCGTAGGTGGTACCCTCAACAAACCTGAAGGCATCCGACTGCGAGCCATCGCTACCGCACACCACAGCATTGATGGTCTGTTGGTCGCCACCGCCCTCACCGGGCTGGTCATCGCCACCACCTTCACCGGGTTGGTCCTCATCGCCACTGCCACCCTGTCCGGGTTGGTCTTTGAACTCCACATCGGGGTCGGCGCTCCAATCGTTCACGATGGCGTCAAACTCGGCCGAAATGCTCTTGGAGGTGATGGTTACGGTGAGGTGGCGCACCTTGCCTGCGCCAAACTCAACCTCCGCCTCGGTGTTCTCAAAGGTGAGTTGCTCGCCCGCATCGGTTACGAAAGCCAACTTGGGAGCAACCTTCTGCGGGGGTACAATCAGCACAAAGGAGTTGGTGTAGCCCTCGGTGGGAGTGGCAAGTTCGCCCGCACGGATGGTGCCTCGGTCGCCTGTGGCGGAGTATTGGGGGAACTCGAAGAGGTAGTTGCCCTGCACGCCATCCACGTAGGCAGCCACAACCTTGTCGGTGCGCTCGTTCTTCACGTCCACCACAATCTTCGAGAGCAGGTGGCCGAAGGCGAGTTGCACGCTCTCCTCGGTGGGTGCCACATCGGTCAGGCTGGCAAACATCAGGTCGGAGGCGGTGTAGCCCTTGTGGGTGGTCTGGTCGGTCTGCACACAGAAGTTCACTCCGTGGAGAAGCACATCAGTGGTAGCCCACTTCTCGTTGTAGGGATAGAAAGCAAAGATTTGGCTCTTCTCCTCGCCCTCATACCATTTGTACTCCTTGTCGCCCGAAAAGCCGCTTTCGCCCTTCGTGAACTTACCATTATCTATCCAAACGGAGAGATTTGCAAGTGCATCCATCATCTCTTGTGCGGTAGCACCTTCGGGTAGCACCACCGAGCCCTTCGATGCAAACACACTGATTGCATCACCCACCTCAAAGGCGGTATCGGTAGCCCTCGAGTAGTCCGAGGTGGTTGCAGTTATTTTGAAGAGAGGTCCGCTGTTGTCGATTGGCCCATCAAGTCCGGGTGGCATTCCTTCACACGAAGCCAAGGCAAACATCATTGCCACGTAGGCAATTATTTTCAACATCTTTTTCATAGCAAGAAAATTTTATGTGAGTACAAAAAGATTTCATCTTTTTTCAAAAATAGAAGAAAATTTCAAAATCAGCAACCTACGCCCCAAGAAACGTGTTCTTTTTTGCTTTATTTTCGCATCGCACTACATTTTGCACACCTTTGTTAGAAAATATACACATTTTTCCCAAAGAGCAGAAATCAATTAGCGGATAAAAACGCCTCCTTGCTTGGGTGTTTTTTGTGCGCACCCAATAGCACAAACACAACGACACCGCACCTGTTTAGGGTGCGGTGTCGTTATTTTCCACCACATTTGTTGGTTGCTATCTACCTACTGTTTACAAAAGGTGAGTTTCATTGAGAAGTGGGCACGACCGCCCACCTTGCCCTGAATGTAGCACACACCCTCCTCGGCCACAGTGCAGTAGAGTTCCACCTCCTGCTCCTTGCGTACCTCGGCATCGTAGTTGATGACCACATCGCGCAACTCACAGCCCTCATAAAGCCCTGCGGCATCTATCGCATCCAACGCCCACACCAGATACTTCACGTTGTTGGCGTGGCCCACATAGTCCACATCCGACCACGCAACCTTGTGGGTGCCAATAAGCCTCGGCTCCACACCCGCAGGCACACTCACCTTGTCGGCAGGCTCGGCAATGGCGTCTTCCTTGATGCATTTCTCCACACTCTCGGCCAGTTCGGGGTTGCGGGAGGTAACCAAGCGGTGGGTGTTCACGTCAATCACAACCCACGAGGTGGTGGCGGCAGCAAGCCTCTCTCCTGCGGCATCCTCCAAAGTGAAATCACGCAGGTAGAAGAGTCTGTGGGCTCCCTTGTGCCAAGTCTTCAAGCACACCTCATCGCGCCACTTGGGGTAGCGGAAGAAGCTGACGTGGGTGCGCGAGAGTACCCACGTGGTGCTGGTCCCGATGAGGTCATCATAGCCAAATCCCAACGTGTCGGCATTGCGACCTGCAGCCTCCTGCATCCAATCAAGCAGGGCTGTGGGGCGCAAAATCTGTTTGTTGTCCACCTCATAGGAGGCGATAATGTGTTGTTCGGAGTGTTTTTCTGCCATACCCTTTTTTGCTTGTCAATCCATTTTCACACCCGTGTGGCGAAGGTGCAAAAAACATTCAAATGAGTTTCTCGTTCTCCTACTCTTTGGTCAGGTGTACATCCAACTGCGGGAAGGGGAAGTGAACGCCCTTGGCGGGAAGTTGTTTGTAAATCTGCTCGTTCAGGCCGTGGTAGACACCCCAATAGTCGGCACTATTGGTCCACACCCTGACCACAATGTTCACCGAATTGTCGCCCAACGAAGAGATTGCCACAAAGGGTGCGGGAGCCTCCTGCTCGATGCGGCTGTCGGCAGCGATGATGGCCAGCAGAGCCTCACGTGCGGTGTCGTAGTCATCGCCATAGGAGATGGCAACGGTGAGGTCCACACGGCGGCGATTCTCGGCCGAGAAGTTGTTAATCACGTTGTTTACGATGGGACCATTGGGCAGGGTGATGAGTTTGTTGTCGGGAGTGTTGATGACGGTGTTGAAGAGTTTAATCTCCTTCACGCTACCCTCATAGCCCTGTGTTTGGATGTAGTCGCCAATGCGGAAGGGGCGCAGGAGCAAAATCATAATTCCGCCCGCAAAGTTCTGCAATGTTCCGCTCAACGCCATACCTATGGCAACACCCGTGGAGGCCAGCAGAGCCACAAACGAAGAGGTGTCCACACCAAGTTTGCGCACAATGCTCACAATCAAAATCACATAGAGAGCAGCCTTAACAAACGAGCGCACAAATTTGGCAAGCGAAATTTCCACCTTGCGGCGGTCGAAGATGCGCCCCAGCAGGCGGTCGATGTAGCGGATAACCCAGCGGCCCACCACATAGATGGCCACCGCAATGAGAATGTCCCAAGCGAAGCCCCAAAGGCCCTTGGTTACAAATTCGAGTGCCTCCTGAAAGGGCATCTCTTTGATGGTCTCAACGGTTTGAGTCAGTTTGGCTGTTGCCACCGAGTCGGCAGCAATCAAGTCGGCTTGTAAGAATTTCATACTGATATTAGGTTTGTGTTTGAGTTAAGTTGTCTATTTTTCTTTCCACGAGTGGTCAAATTTTTCACAAATATAAGAAATTTCGCTTGCAACATCCAAACATTCCTCTCCCAAAGGTCGGCAAATATAAAACCCTTACAAAAATATAGCAAACACGTTCAAATCAATTCCGGAGGGGAATTTACACACCTACAAATATTTATATTTGTATAGGATTGAGACGATATTTACGAACCAAATAAACACAAAAAATCCTTTATGAAACATTTTTACACCTCAGGCCTTGTGGCACTCTGCGTGGCAACCACGCTCACACTGGCCTCGTGTGAGCAGCAGGGAGAAATCATCTACATTGATGAGCCCTACAAACCCACCCTCACACTCGACCTCGCAAACGACCTACCCAAGTCGTTGTACCTCTCCGACACGCTCAACTATGCCGTGAAGGTAACCTCTCGCTATGCCCCCATCGCATCGCTCAAAACTCAACTTATCCTCGGCGAGGAGGTCCTTGCAGAGATAAACGCAGTGGCAAAAACCACCGAAGGCGATGACAAGCAGGTTGATTTCTCGGGCAACATACCCATTCCGTTTGTGCCCAACGCCCCCACAGGTATTGCCACACTGCGCTTTACGGCCGCCAACGTCAATGGTGGCGAGCGTGAGTTTGAATATGCGTTGCCCATCGAGCGTCCCCAATTTGACCACCTTGTGCTTGTTCACGAGCGAGGTACCTACAACATACCCCGCATTGAGGGCAACACCTACCACTTGGAGGCCAACATTCCCGATGATGCAAATGCCTACCTTCAAACCCCGCCTTTTGGCCCGACAAATCGTGTAGTCAAATTCAAACTCTCGAGTATGGGCGGTATTCGTACCGATTTTAGGGGTATGTATGGCACCCCTATGACTCTACTGCCCAACGGCAAGAAAGCAGTAACGCTCAACACCGAGAACTTCCACTACTTCCTGCCCGAGCACGCCTATCTGCACACAGTCCAAGCAAGTGTTTCGGATGGTACTCCTCCTGCCGAGAGTCCATTCTACGACATAATTATGTCGCGTAACAAGAAGGCCATTGACAGCCACGGACGCACCGGCAACCGTATTACCGACTCTGCTGGCAATGTTGTTTACTTTAAGGTCAAACCCGGCACCACGGTGTTGGACGGCTATTCGGGCCGAGTGCGCGGCACAGTGCTCAATCCCGAGCAAGGCGTAATGGTCAATGTGGGTTCCAAGAGAAAAGTGAACGGAAAACCTTGCTTCTTCGGTTTCAGCGTCAAAACCGATATGGGTGGTGCCTCGGGATGGATTTACGAGGAGAACGTGGACGACCCCGAGAAGATGGCACTCTATGGTGATGACTTCCGCATAGACCTCACCCCCGAGGCTGTTGTTGGCGATGCCCCCATACAATACCGAGTGGTGGCAGCAGACCCCAAGCCTTGGGCCGAACTCAAAGTGCGCAGTGGCATCAGCAGGGCCGAGAACGTGGCCGTATCGGACTACCTCGACAGGGGTGATGGTACCATATATCTGCTCTATGCACTCCCCTATTTTGGTGGTTTTGCCAACGATGCCATCATTGGAGATGGTCAGCCCACCTTCATCCCCGATGCAGGTGTACCCCGTATGGTACTCAAAGTGTTCCTCCCCAGCGACCCCATCGAGGAGGACCACATAGCATACAGCGACCCCGCCAAGAAGCAGATGGAGTGGGTGTTCGGCCGCATCGGCGAGTGCCGTGGCTGGATTCCCGTTCTCGACCTCGAAGAAGACAAATAGCAACACAACAAGATAGACTATTATGAACAAAAGAAAACATATTTTCATCGCCGCAGTGGTGGCAATGATGGTGGTAGGTTGTAGCGAGCCGGAGCCCGTTTATGTTACAAAACCAAACCCCTACAACGAAGAAGCAAAACTCGAATTTCTCTCCGAGAACACATCTACCGTGAATGCAGAAAAGCAAGAGGTCTGCTTTGACTTCAAGTCGAATATGGACTGTTTCGACATCAAGGTTGATAGAGATTGGTGTTCGGCCAAGGTGGTAGACAACAACAAAGTTGTTGTGGAGGTGGAGAAGAACCAATATAACAACAATCGAATGGCTACCATTACCATCGTAGCAGGCATCTACGACAACATCACCGCACCCCAAACCCTCACCGTATACCAAGGTCGTGGCGAGATTGATTTGCCCAAGGTGGGCGACCTCTATGGCACAGGTGTGGTCTATTGGGTTAGTTCTGCCGCAGCCGATGCCGGATTCCGCGTAGTGAGCCTCAAAAGAGCCTATGGTATGCCGGCACAGTGGAGTATGGTTACTCAGTTTATGGGTATGAAAGACACGAAATTTGGCAGCAAGAATGTGGAGAAAATCGACAATCTGGAAAATTTCCCCGCATTCAACTACTGCGCCACAATGGCCGAGAACAAAGGTCAGGGTTGGTATCTGCCCGCCGTGAACGAGTGGAGCGACATTCTGGTTCTCTACAACGGCGGACTCACCCCCACCAAAGGTCTTCCCACCGCCGCAGAGATGGCCAAGAGAACCGAGTTTGAGAGTTTCCTTGCAGCCAATGGTGGCGACCCCTTCAATGCCTTTGTCTATTCGAGCAACGGCGACAGCTATTGGACCAGCACCGAGATTGACGATGTGGAGGCTTACTATATTGGAGTCTACAAGAACAACACCACCGGTGGCAACAAGACAAGTGTTAAACGCGGTGTAAGGTGTATTCAGCACTTCGATTTGAGGTAGACACTTACTGCGGTTAAAACTCACTCGATAGAACTTCCGCAGAGATAAGCACCACACACCCAAAATAAAGCCTCGGCTCCGAAGAAGGAGCCGAGGCTTTATTTTTTGCCAAAGGGCTTGTTGCAACTATTTGAGCGAAACATCCATAATGCAACGGGTGTAACGCTGAGGATTGTCAGCCTTCTTGGCGGCATTCGAGAGACGAGGACCACCGGTGCAAGCATAAGCTACTTGCGAAATTTTGGCGGTATTTACGGTGCTGCCAAGATAGGTTGTACCGTTTACATCGTCATCACCTTTCTGATTGATTTTGGCACCACCCAAAGAAATCATAGCAGCCTCAAACCTGTTGCGTGCAGCAAGTGCAGCGGCACCCATAGGGCAAAGTTCGGGATTGGCCATCTGCAAGGGAGTCTTGCAGTTGTCGGTACGGAGCACGGTGTAGTCATCCACGCCATAGTAGCCATTCAACAGGTAGCCCAACTCAACCTTCGAAGGCAGATACCAACCCTCACCCTCGTTCTTGCACGACTGGTAGGAGAGGAACTCGGCAATATCCGCACCGGCAGCAGTTGCGATAATCTCCATATTGGCCTTACCATCATCCTCGGTGGTAGCAATTTCAAGCTCCTCGAAGCCGGGGTTGCACCAGTTCTGGGGACCGTGGCATACGGTCGAAATAATCTTTGCCTTGGTTTCATCGTTGGGGTCAATCCAGAAGATAACACCCTTCACACCATCCTTGTCGTAGGGAGCACCAATAACCGAGCTAACGGTCTCCTCTTCCTTATTTCCCTCCTGACTTACGGCATAGGTCTGTTTTTTGGGAGAAATACCCTCTTTGCTAAACTCAAACTCCACATTCGAGGTGCGTACCTCAGTGGTGGGGTTCAGCTCCTTAACGGTGAAGGTTACAAAAACACCATTCTTGGTAGCCTCCAACCAAGTGTCGGCAGCAGGAACGGTAACGGTAAAGTCGGACTCGCTGACCATAACCTCCATACTATCGCCTACCTTGTTGAGCAGGGTGAGGCTTGCGGGCGAGTAGGTAACGGTTACCGAAGCGGCACCCTTGGCCGACTGCTCCACGCTCAGAGTTACGGTGGTCTGTGCAGGAGCCTCACCGGCAGTTACCTTCACACTACCCTTGCGAACATCGGTAGTGCTCTCGTTTGCGCTCAGAGCGGTAACGATAATCGACTTGCCCATAACATCGGCCTTAATCCAATCGTTCTGGGGCTCGGCAACAACACTGGTTGCATCGGTGGTTACGGTAACCGAAGCATAGGAGTTAGCCTCGGCTGCAAGAGTAACCTTCTCGGGGTTGAAGGTGATTTTGGGACCCTCAACGGTGGACTGCTCGGGCTCACAACCAATCATTGCGATTGCAGCAATGGCAGCCATCACGCCATAAAGAATCTTTTTCATACGAGTTTTGAGTTTGTTTTTGGTTAAAGTTATACTTAATGGTTCTTCTTAGAATGAGCCAAAAGTATCAACTAAGGTATAAAACTCAAATAGAGTAAAACTCTTTCGAAAGATTCTTTTATAGATTTGAACTTTTGAGTTATCCGATGGACAAAAGTTGCACCTCAAATATGAGCGTAGAGAAGGGTTTTATCACACCCGCACCACGTGCGCCATAGCCGAGGTGGAAGGGAATCACAATCTCCCACCTCGCCCCAACGGGCATTTGGCGCAGGGCTGTGCGCCAACCATCTATGAGTTGGTTGAGTTTGAAGGTAGCAGGGTGGCCCTTCTGCGTTGCATCAAAGACTTTGCCGTTGATGAGCATACCTCGGTAGTGTACCGTAACAAGGCTCTTTGGCGTGGGGCGGTCGCCCTTGCCACGAGTCAGTTCGCGGTACATCACCCCACCCGGCAGCACCTGCACGCCCTCACGCTGGGCGTACTCCTTGAGGTACTCCAAGTTGCGCTCCTTGTAGGCGCTATTGTTGTTCACAAGTGCCATAGTAAAGTAGGTACAATCTATTGTGTGCGTATGTGAATATGTGTAGGCAGACTCCCCCTCCTATTTGATTGTCATCTCGTCAAGCAGATAGCCCGCACCGCCAATCTTGTCAATCACAAAGAGCACATAGCGAATGTCCACCGAGATGTTGCGGCAGATGGATGCATCATAGTCAAGGTCGCTCATTGTGCTCACCCACGTGCGGTCGAAGTTGATACCGAGCAGTTCGCCCCTACCGTTGAGAATGGGGCTGCCACTATTACCTCCTGTGGTGTGATTTTTGGCAAGGAAAGCCACGGGGATGGTGTGGTGGCCATTGAGTGCCACGCCCCAACGCCCATAATCCTTTGAGGCATACAAATCGCGCAGGCTCTGGGGAATATCGTAGTCGTAAATCTCGGGGTTGTCCTTCTCAATGATGCCATCGAGCGTGGTGTAGGGCAGGTGGTAGACACCATCGGCAGCCTCGTAGCCCGCCACCGAGCCATAGGCCACACGCAGGGTGAGGTTGGCATCGGGGTAGAAATTGCGCTCGGGCTCAAAGGCCATCTGGCCACGCATATAGGTCTTGTAGAGGGCAGTAATCTCCCTATTGAGGGCCGCATACTTGGGGCCAATCTTCTCCCTGTAGAGCCCGTCAAAGGCCACACGCATAGCCCTTGCAGGGTCGCTCTCAAAGTCGTATTGCTCCGCACGGGCCGCCTTGATGTCGGCTGCCGAGGTAAGGCGCGAAGTGTCAAAGAGCCACTCCACAAAGGCCTCCACCGACCCACACTCTGCCAAGCGGTCGGCATACCATTGAGGTACAAATTCGGCACTCACATTGTCGCCAAACTCCTTCAGCATCTTCACAGCCACACTGCGGTCGATGGCGGGCAGGTAGTCCTTGTAGATGGACTCCACGTTGTCGGCAGCAAGGGTGCGGGGCGAGGCAAGCCCAATGAGTTCGATGGCATAGATAGCCTCGTTGTAGTAGTCCCTTGTGATGGCATAGGGGAGCAGTTCGGCATACTTGGCGTGTAGGCTCTCCACAACGCCCTCATACTCCGTACCCTTGGCCCACTCCACAAATCGGCCCTCGTAGGCCTCTTTTTTCTCCACCGTCTTACGCCTTGCAAGTCCAAGGCTCTCGCCCTGCCATTTCTTCCACGCATTGGCGATGGAGGCGTGCTTGGAGGCGTACATAATGCGGGTGGCCACATCCTTCTCTTGTGCCTCGGAAATAACATCAAGGCGCAGAGTGCGGAGGTGTATCTTTGCGGGGTTGGAGTAGTTCAGCGTGTAGTCCACAAAGTCGCTCGTAACATACTCCCTCGTGGTGCCAGGGAAGCCATACACAAAGGTAAAATCGCCCTCGGCAGCACCCTGTGTGGAGATTGTGAAGTGTCGCTTGGGGGTGTAGGGCACGTTGTCCTTGGAGTAGTCGGCGGGCTGGTTGTTGCGGTCGGCATAGATGCGGAACACAGAGAAGTCGCCCGTGTGTCGGGGCCACATCCAGTTGTCGGTGTCGCCACCAAATTTACCAATGCTCGAAGGGGGTGCCGCCACAAGGCGTACATCTCTATAAACCTGATAGACAAAGAGGTAGTGTTTGTTGCCATAGTAGAGGCTCTCCACCGAGGCGGAGTACTTGCCCCCCTCCTCGGCACTCTCAACAATAGCCCCACTGCTCTCGCCCGCTGCGATGCGCTCCGTAACATCCTCCATCCTCACAAGAAACGACACCGTGAGGCCCGGGTTGGGCAACTCCTCGGCTCGGCTCATAGCCCAAAAGCCGTTGGTGAGGTAGTCGTGCTCCACACTGCTGTGGCGTTGAATTTGGCCATAGCCGCAGTGGTGGTTGGTGAGCAGCAGGCCCTCGGCCGACACGAGTTCGCCCGAACAGCCCCTACCAAAGAGCACAATGGCATCTTTGAGCGAGGCTTGATTTATGCTGTAGATGTCCTCGGCGGTGAGTTCAAAGCCCTTGGCCTTCATATCCGCCACCCTCTCGCCAATCAGGCAGGGCAACCACATACCCTCGTCAGCAAGGGCCACGGTGAGTGCGCTCGCAAGCGACACCAAAGTAAGCAACAGTTTTTTCATAGTTGTTTGCGTGTAGTCTTGTGTATGTTATTCTTTCTCTTCTATCTTGTCCAAAAACTCCCCCAACCTCACATAGAGCATCTGCACCGGCAGGCCCATCACGTTGTAGAACGAGCCCTCGATGCCCTCAATGACCACATAGCCAATCCACTCCTGTATGCCATAGGCACCCGCCTTGTCGAAGGGGCGATAGGTGGTGATGTAGTGCCCTATCTCCTCGTCTGTGAGCCCACGGAAGCGCACTTTGCTCACACACGAGAAGGAGTCGCTGTGGGTGGTGGTGCGGAGCGTAACGCCCGTTACCACCTTGTGCTCGGCACCCGAAAGCAGGTGCAACATCCTCACCGCATCGGCCTTGTCGGTGGGTTTGCCGAGAATCTCCCCATCGGCAGCAATCACCACCGTGTCGGCCGTAATGAGCACATCGCCCTCCATCAGAGCATCGGCCCACGCCTCGCTTTTGAGGCCCGAAAGGTACTCGGCCACCTGCTCGGCAGGCAGCGTGGAGGGGTAAATCTCCTCGGCCTCCCTACCCTCTGCAACCAAAAATTCCACACCACAACCCTCCAACAACTGGCGGCGGCGTGGCGACTTGCTGGCCAGCAACACTCGGTATTTTTGCAATCTCTCTTTCAGTAGCATAACAGACGAATTGAGAATTGAGAATTGAGAATTTTACCTAATATCGAAGTTGAGCAACTCCACGCCCTCAAGCGAAGCCCTCAGCACATCGCCCTTGTGCACGGGGCCCACACCCGCAGGAGTGCCCGTGTAGATAAGGTCGCCCATTTTGAGGGTCATAAACCTCGACACATAGCTGATGATGCGCTCCACCGAGTGTATCATCTTTCTCGGCTCGCCCACCTGACGCAGCTCATCGTTGATGGTCATCTCAAAGCGCAAATCCTCCACCCTCTTGCCCATCTCCGAGAGCGAGAGGAAGCGGGGGCTGATGGCTGCCGAGTGGTCAAACCCTTTGGCCTGCTCCCACGGCAAGCCCTCGGCCATAGCACGGCGTTGCACATCGCGGGCGGTAAAGTCCACACCGAGGCCCACTTCATCGTAGTAGCGGTGGGCAAAACGCTCCTCAATGCACTTACCCACGCGGTTAATCTTCACCACGAGTTCCGTTTCGTAGTCCACTTGAGTGGAGAACTTCGGGATGTAGAAGGCGTCATTATTGCGCAGCAGAGCCGTGTCGGGTTTCATAAAGTAGATGGGCTCGGCGGAGGGCTCTCCGCTATCAAACTCCTTGATGTGGTCGGCGTAGTTACGCCCTATGCAGATGATTTTCATTAGTTTTGTTGCTCACTTTTAAGAATTTCCACCATTCGGGCTGCAAACCTGTCGGAGGCACCCTCGCCACCCACTACGGCTTGCAACTCGGCGTAGTCGCCCATCATTTGGGCGTGTTTGTGGCCGCCCTCCATTATGGACCTCAACTCCGTGGCGGCATTTGCCACCGTCATATCGTGCTGTATGAGTTCCCTCACGACCTCGCGTTTCATAATGATATTGACCAGCGAGATGAAACCAATCTTCACAAAGGCCCTCGCCACACGATAGGAGAACTCGTCCATACGGTAGCAAACCACCTCGGGGGTGCCAATGAGGGCCGTCTCAAGGGTGGCCGTACCGGAGCAGACCACCGCCCCCTCGGCATAGCGCAGCAGGCCATAGGTCTGGTCGGTAACGCACTTTACGGTGCTCCCAGCGAGGAATTTGTCGTAGAGCCCCCTATCGAGCCACGACACCCCCGCCACCACAAACTGGTGGTCGGGAAATTCCGCCGCAAGGGCTGTCATAAAGGCCAAGTTGCGCTTGACCTCGTTCGTGCGGCTCCCCGCCAGCAGGGCCACAATGGGTTTGTCCGAGAGTCCGTTGAGTCTGCAAAACTCCTCCCTCGGAGGCACCACAGCGAGGGTTTGGGCTATGGAGTCCATAATGGGGTTACCCTCATAGATAGTCTCAATGCCCTTCTGCCTGAAATAGTCCACCTCAAAGGGGAATATGATGAAGAGTCGGTCCACATACTTGCGTATGCGCTCCACCCTGCGTTCCTTCCACGCCCACACTTTGGGCGAGATGTAGTAGAAGGTGCGGATACCCTTGCTGTGGGCAAACTTGGCCACCTTGAAGTTGAAGCCGGGGTAGTCCACACAGATGAGCACATCGGGACCATAGGCCACAAGGTCCTTCTTGCACTCATCGAGTTGGCTGAATATGGTGCGCAGGTTGCGCAGCACCTCCGTAACCCCAAAGAAGGAGGTCTTTTTGTAGTGTTTAACGAGGTTGTCGGCACCTCCCACCTCGGCCATACGGTCGCCACCCCAGAAGCGGAATTGCGCCTCGGGGTCGGCTTTGAGCAGGCCCTTCATAAGGTTGGAGCCGTGGAGGTCGCCACTCGCCTCTCCTGCAATGATGTAGTATTTCATTTGAATGATGCGGTTCTATTTATCCAACAAGTCGGGGCGGAGTCGTTTGGTGCGCTCGTAGGCCTGCTCCTCTTTCCACGCCTCAATCTTGGCAAAATTGCCACTGGTCAGCACCTCGGGCACCTTCCAGCCATTGAACTCGGCCGGGCGGGTGTAGATGGGCGGAGCAAGCAGGTTGTCTTGAAACGAGTCCGTCAGAGCCGACTCCTCATCGCCAATGGCCCCCGGCAGCAGGCGCACCACGCTGTCGGCAATAATCGCAGCCGCCAACTCGCCACCCGTCAGCACATAGTCGCCAACGGATATCTCCTTGGTGATGAGGTGCTCACGGATGCGGTAGTCGATACCCTTGTAGTGGCCGCAGAGGATGATGATGTTCTCCATTGTGGAGAGGTGGTTGGCCTCCTGCTGGTTGTAGGTGGCACCATCGGGCGAGGTGAAGATAATCTCATCGTAGTGTCGCTCGCTTTTGAGTTTCTCAATCAGGCGGTAGACCGGCTCAATCATCATCACCATACCGGCCTCGCCACCAAAGGGGTAGTCATCCACTTGTCCGTGTTTGGAGGTGGTGTAGTCGCGGATGTTGTGTACCACAATCTCTGCCAAGCCCTTCTCTTGGGCCCTGCGTAGGATGGACTCGTTGAGGGGCGAAGTGAGCAGGTCGGGCACAACCGTGAGTATATCAATGCGCATAGTTCTATTCTTTGTTTTTTTGTGTGGTTTTACTATTCGTTGTAGGGTTTGTTGAAGCCACCATCAAGCACCTCGGTAATGAAAGGGTTGGTGCTTGCCTCTTGTGCGATGGTTGTTTCCCTACCGTGGCCGGGGAGCACTCTCACACCGCCACCGAGGGGCAACACACGCTCCACAATGCTCTCCATAAGGCTGTCGTAGTCGCCACCGGGCAGGTCGGTGCGCCCAATGCTACCCGCAAAGAGGGTGTCGCCACTGATGAGCACACCCTGCGCTGGCAGGTAGAGGCAGATGCAACCCTGCGTGTGGCCGGGGGTGTGGATAATCTCCACGCTCTCGCCACCAAACTCAATGCTCCTCTGTGCTGCGAGGTCCACATCGGCCTTCACGGGGTCGATGGCAAAACCGAACATCAGGCCGTGCAGGTGTACTTGTGCGAGCAGGTCGTTGTCGGCCGAGTGGAGTGCGAGGGGCACATTGTAGTGCTCCTTCACCCACACGGCTCCCACAGCGTGGTCGGGGTGTGCGTGGGTGAGCACCGACATCACGGGGCGCAAATTGTGGCCGGCGATGTAGTCTGCAAGTATTTTTTGTTCGGCCTCGTTGTAGCATCCTGCATCCACCACAAGGCACTCTCCCCCATCGGCAATGAGTAGGTAGGTGTTCTCGCCCAAGGGGTTAAAGGTAAAACGTGCTATCTTTATCATACGAAACGTGCTAATTTCCTACAAATGTAGGAAGTTTTTTGAGAATTTTAGTATCTTTGTTTCACATTTAGATAGTTATACCCTTATGGCAAGAAACAGACACCCTCGCATTGAGGGACTTGAGATAACCGCCCTCGCTGCCGAAGGCAACGCTATGGGCAAGTGGAACGACATTGTGGTATTTGTGCCGATGGCCGTACCGGGCGACATCGTGAACGTGCAGGTGCGCACCAAGCGCAAGCGTTATATGGAGGGCTACGTTACGGAGTACATCAAACGCTCGCCCCTGCGTGTGGAGCCTTTCTGCTCCCACTTTGGCGTGTGTGGCGGCTGCAAGTGGCAGAGCATCCCCTACAGCGAGCAACTCGCCTTCAAGCAGCAGCAGGTGGCCGACCAGCTCACCCGCATCGGACACGTGGAGATTCCACCCATCAGCCCCATTCTCGGCTCGGCCAAGACCGACCACTACCGCAACAAACTTGAGTTCACCTTCGCCCCAAAGAGGTGGAAAACCTACGAGGAGGTGGCTCGTGGCGAGGAGATTGGCGATAGGCCCGCACTCGGCTTCCACATCCCCGGAATGTTCGACAAGGTGCTCGACATCGACTACTGCCACCTGCAAGCCGAGCCCTCCAACGCCATACGCAACGAGTTGCGCCGCTACTGCACCGAGCACGAGGGTTATGAGTTCTACGACATCCGTCAGCACACCGGTCTGATGCGCAACGTGGTCATTCGCACCGCCTCCACAGGCGAGGTTATGGTCATCGTGGTCTTTGCCGAGGACAAGCCCGAACTTATCGCACCCCTGATGGAGCACCTCAAAGCGACCTTCCCCGAGATTACATCGTTGGTCTATATGATTAACGACAAACTCAACGACTCGCTCGGCGACCGTGAGCCCATCCTCTATGCGGGCCGCGACCACATCTTCGAGCAGATGGAGGGTCTACGCTTCAAGATTGGCCCCAAGTCGTTCTACCAGACCAACTCGGAGCAGGCCTACGAACTCTACAAGGTGGCCCGCTCGTTTGCCGACCTGACGGGTAGTGAGGTGGTCTACGACCTCTACACCGGCACCGGCACCATTGCCAACTTTGTGGCCTCCAAGGCCAAGAGCGTGGTGGGTGTGGAGTATGTGGAGGAGGCCATTGAGGATGCCAAAGTAAACTCCGCACTCAACGGCATAGGCAACACCACCTTCTATGCCGGCGATATGAAAGACGTGATGAACGATGCCTTTGTGGAGGCCAACGGCAGGCCCGATGTGGTCATCCTCGACCCTCCGAGGGCAGGAGTACACGAGGATGTGATTGCCACCATCCTCCGAGCAGCCCCCGAAAGAATTGTCTATGTGAGTTGCAACCCTGCCACGCAGGCTCGCGACCTCGCACTGATGGATGCACAGTACAAAGTGGTTGCGGTGCAACCGGTGGATATGTTCCCCCACACCCACCACGTTGAAAATGTAGTAAAACTCGTAAGGCGATGAAAAGATTGTTTGCAACCATAGTGGCCACGCTGTGTGGTCTGTGGACCCTCTCGGCCCAACTTACCGTGGTGGAGGCCCCCGAAACCGATGCGCTCTACCGCATACCTTTGAAGAAAGGTGCGGTAGTGATGGCCGAAATGCTCTCTCCCTTGGAGTGCGGTATGGCCCAGCTCTTCAACCTCGTGGAATTCTGCGCTTGGAAGTTCTCCACCAAAGAGCCTTCGGAGGTCTATGCCGCAAGGGAGGGTGTGGTGGTGGAGACCACCCGCGACAGGGTGCGCATACTCCACAAGGAGGGTATCTACACCGACTACTTGGGCCTTACCAACGTGAAGGTAGCGCAGGGCCAAAAAGTGTCGGCACGCACCCCCATAGGCTCGGCCCGAATGAGTAGTCCCAACTCTCCAAGCAAGGGGCGTTGGAGTGTGGTTATGCTCACCTTCCACTTCCGCAGCAACCCGCACTACGGCGAGTTCGCCCTCAATGGGGCCTACGAGCACCTGCGCCAATTCATCAACCCCATATTTACCACCCGAGGCAAGTGCAAAACCCACCTCGCAGACGGTGGAGCCTACACGGTGCGCACCCGCACGTGGTGTTGGCCTTGGGAGTAGGGAAAGTGGGCACGCTATTTGCCCCAACTCCTCACATACAACAAGAAAAAGAACTAAATTCATAACCACTATGAAACAGCAACTAACACTCAACTACCTCCACTACGAGGCCATTGAGGAGATGCCCGCCGAAGAGCAGGAACTCGTGCGTGCTGCCGAGCAGGCTTGCGGCAAGGCCATCGCCTCCTACTCCCACTTCCACGTTGGAGCAGCAGCAAGGCTCGCAAGTGGGCGCATCATCACAGGTAGTAACATCGAGAGCGAGGTCTATCCCGCAGGTCTTTGTGCCGAGCGTACCCTCCTCTACCACCACCAAGCCACCACCCCCGAGGACAAAATCGTGGCCCTCGCCATTGCCTCCGTGCCTAACCACAGGGAGTGCTACCCGTGTGGTCAGTGCCGTCAGGTGTTGCACGATGTGGAGAAACGCCAAGGAGCAGACTTCAAGGTCATTATGAGTGGTGCAGGCACCGCCACGGTGGTCGAAAAGGCCAGCGACCTGCTGCCATTTACATTCGTACTCTGACACACACCTCAACCAAACCATAACACAACCCAAGCGATGTTCAACAAACACGACATACTCTACGAAGACAACCATCTGCTGGCGGTGAACAAACACGCCGGCGACCTTGTGCAGTCCGACACCGAGGGCACCCTCGGATTGGAGGACTACATCAAGGAGTATATCAAAATCAGAGATGAAAAGCCCGGCGAGGTATTCCTCGGTGTGGTACACCGCATCGACCGCCCCGTCAGTGGCGTGGTGCTCTTTGCCAAGACCAGCAAGGCCCTTGTGAGGCTCAACGAGATGGTACGCAACCGCAACATAGACAAACGTTATTGGGCCATCACGGAGGAGGCTCCCGAGGAGTTGGAGGGCACATTGGTACACTACATCAGCCGTGATGGTAAGACCAACAAAGCCTCGGCCTACAACTCCCAGAAGGGCGATGCCAAGAGGGCTGAGTTGCGCTACAAACTGCTCGGTGGGAGCAAAAACTACAAACTCCTCGAGGTGGAACTCATCACCGGTCGCCACCACCAAATCCGTTGCCAACTCTCCAAGGTGGGTTGCCCCATCAAGGGCGACCTAAAATATGGTGCCAAGCGCAGCAACGTGGGCGGAGGCATATCGCTACACTCACGCAGTGTGGAGTTTGTACACCCCGTGAGGAAGGAGCCCATCAAAATCGTGGCCCCCGTACCCGAGGGCGATGCCTTGTGGCAGTTCTTTGAGGAGAGCCAAGGGTAAGTTTAAGGGCTTTAAGGGCCTTAAGGACCTTAAGGCAACTGGGAAAACTGGGGCAACTAGGAAAAATATTTACTAATTACTCTTTACTAATTACTAACTGTATGAAGCGTAGTGTCAAGAACATCCTTTTGAGTATGTTGGGTTTTTCGGCAGCACCCATTCTGACCGCCTGCTATGGTATGCCCGAGCCGGAGCCCGACCAATATTGGAACAAAGATTTCAAGGGCAAGGTTACCAACACCGATGGTGCCCCCATTGAGGGAGTAAAGGTCTACGTTGGCACCCGTGAGTGGCACTACCCAGACTACGACATCAGGCCCTTGGAGGGCTATGCCCCCGTGATGACCGATGCCAAGGGAGAGTTCAACATCCACATCGGCACCGTGCCACACAAGACATACTTCGTGGCCGAAGATGTGGACGAGGCTGCCGGTGGAGGTTGGTTTGCAACCACCGAAGAGTGGCTCGTTAACTTTGACGGCACCATCGAGATGCAAGAGCACCCACAGAGTGGCACAAACGAGAACGAGAGCAACAATTCCGACAACGAAGGTACAACCAATGAGTAAAGCCCCCAAAATAGGACTACGCAAACGCTTGGCGCTCAATCTCTTTGCGGACATCAAAAAGGACCTCGCAAAGCAACACGAGTTGCGCGAGATTTTCTGGGAGTGTACACTGCGTTGCAACCTCAACTGCGGCCACTGCGGTAGCGATTGTCGCAGTAGTGCCACCGTGCCCGATATGCCCGCCGAAGATTTCCTGCGAGCCATAGACCAAATCACCCCACACGTGAACCCCAACAGGGTGATGGTGGTTATCACCGGTGGCGAGGCACTTTGTCGCAACGACCTCGAATCGGTGGGGCGCGAACTCTACAAGAGGGGCTATCCGTGGGGAATTGTTACAAACGGAATGTTGCTCACACGTGAGCGTATGGAGTCGCTCGTAAGGGCCGGCCTGCGCTCCATAACCCTCTCGCTTGATGGGTTTGAGGAGGTACACAACGCCATACGCCGCCACCCGCATAGTTGGCGCAACGCTGTAAGGGCCTTAGACGCCATTGTCGCCACCGAAGGCATTGCCTACGATGTGGTTACCTGCGTGGGGCCACACAACTACGCCTCCCTGCCCGAACTGCGCGATTGGCTCATTGGGCGAGGGTGCAAGGCGTGGAGGCTCTTTACCATATTCCCCGTGGGCAGGGCTGCCGACAACGACGAGTTGCAACTCTCCTCGGAGGAGTACCGAGGGCTGATGGAGTTCATCATCGCCACCCGCAAGGAGGGTAAAATCAAGTGCGACTACGCCTGTGAGGGCTTCCTCGGAGGCTACGAGGCCGAGGTGAGGGATAGGTTCTTCGGCTGTATGGCAGGAGTGAGCATTTGCGGCATAAAGATAGACGGCGCCATCAGTGCCTGCACAAGCATACGCGCAGGATTTGACCAAGGCAACATCTACACCGACAACATCTGGGAGGTGTGGAACACCCGCTTTGAGCCCTATCGCAACCGCGAGTGGGCACGCAAGGGCGAGTGTAAAGATTGCAAGGTGTGGAAGTTCTGCCAAGGCAACGGTATGCACCTCTACGACAACGACCACCATCTGCTACACTGCAACTACAAGAGAATTCAGAATTGACAAAACGTTGTTTTGTCTAAAATGCTCCCGCTCGGCAGAGTCTGCAAGCAGCCTTTGCGCTCGCTTACTCGCATTTGCGAGAATTGAGAATTGAGAATTGAGAATTCAAAATTTCCATCTCCTAACTTCGGGAAGGAGTGGGAGTAGGTCCCCCTCTAAGTTAGAGGGGGTGCTGCGCAGCAGCGGGGGCGTCTGTGTGTGAATTGAGAAAGTTGCGAGTAAGCGAGAGCAGAGGGTGCTTGCACACTTAGCCGAGCGAGAGCAACTAAAAGCCACCGAAGGTGGGTTAATTAAGGTGCGCCTTTGGCGCATTTTTTATTTCGGGTAACTTTTTTGTTACCCGTACCATCCAACCACTCCTCCCCTAAGTTAGGGGAAGAAAAATCCTAAAAATTCTTTGGGAAAAACTTCTTGCGACCGAGCGCATAGCGGGCCACTATCCAGCCGTGCCAAATGGTCCGAGGCTCCTTCACCACAGCCTCACGCCATAGTGCCTCACGCTTGGTGTCCAACGTTGGGCGCATCGTGCGATAGTCCTTGTGGGCCCTTGCCACCTGCTCGGCAAACTCCCTCCTACCACTCAAACGGTAGACCAACCACGAAGCCCAATCCATCCACTTGCGCACCCTCAGTCGCCACAAGCCACTCTCGGGTAGGCACTTGTGCAACATACAGAGAGAGTTGCGGAAGTTGAGATAAATCTTCCGTGGCGAGTTGTTGGGCAGAGTGCCGCCACCCACGTGGAGCACCCTCCCGCTCGGCACAACAGCCACCTTCCACCCCATCAGCTGCAACCTCCAGCAGAGGTCAATCTCCTCCATATGGGCAAAGAAATCGCCATCCAAACCGCCCGCCTTGTGGTAGGCTTCGGCCCTGATGAGCATACAGGCTCCGCTGGTCCAAAAGACCTCTCTTGTGTCGTCATACTGCCCCGCATCCCTCTCCACCGTCTGCATAATGCGACCTCGGCAGAAGGGGTAGCCATAGCGGTCCACAAAACCACCCGCCGCACCCGCATACTCAAAGTGGTCGGGGCGGTCGTGTGAGAGTATTTTAGGTTGCACGGCAGCAACTTCGGGGTGTTGTTCAAGGTAGTCGAGAAGTGGTTGCAGCCACCCTTCCAGCGGTTGCACATCGCTATTGAGGAGCACATAGTTGTCGGCCTCCACCCTCCGCAGAGCCCTGTTGTAGCCCTCGGCAAAGCCAAAGTTTTCGCCCAGTGGCAACCACTCTATCACGCCCTTATTCTCCGGCATAGCACCAAAGGCTTCCACCACACCGGCCGAGCCATCGGTGGAGCCGTTATCGGCCACCACCACACCTACCCCTGCGGGCAAAGTAGCCACAACCGAGGGGAGAAATTCGCTCAAAAACCTCTCTCCGTTCCAGTTGAGTATGACTACTTTGGTGGTCATCGCTTTCTTCGTTGTATTGCTCCAAAACCGAGCCCTTCTACTTCAGGTGCTCGGCAAAAAACTCCGCCGTGCGGCGCAAAATCTCGCCACCCTTGTCGCTACGTTTGCTGTGCAGATTGTGGTCGTAGTAGGGATAAACAACGAGTTCCACCTCGCCACCCTTCTTCTCGATAGCCTCCGCATACTCCACACTCTGGGTGTAGTCCACCAAGCGGTCGCCCGTACCGTGGAAGAGCAGTGTTGCAGGGATGTTCTTCTTGGGAATCATATAGATGGGCGAGTACTCCCAAAGCACATCGGGGTCGAGGTTGTAGAAATATTGTTTCCTCTTTTTGTTGGACTTTGTAACCACACCTGCATTTTCCGAGAGGAAGTCGTAGGGACCTGCATAGCCAACCATAGCCTTCGTGCCCTTGATGGTCATAGCCGCAGCCGCCGAGAGGTGAGCACCTGCCGACTGGCCACAGAAACCGAAGCTCTTGGGGTTGATATTGAGCTCCTTTGCGTGTTTCTGCACCCACCTTACGGCATCCTTAATATCCTCCATCGTAACGTCAATTTTGGCATTGGGCTGTCCTGCAAGCGAATAGGCGATGCGAACACCTGCAATGCCCTTCTGCACCGCCAAGTATTGGGAGGAAATCCTGAAAGCATTGTTGTTGCCTGCCGACCAACCACCACCGTGAATCCACACAACAAAGGGTGTGGGTTGGTCGCTCACTCCCCTATCGACAATCAGTTTGAGGTCATACTCGGGATAGCTCTTGTAGACATACTCCTCGCTAACGCACTGCTTGTAGTGTTTACTCGATGCGATAGGCTTGTGCTCATAGACGGTCAGAAGTTCGGGCACCTCGTCAAGATTGACATATTTGTAGTCGTTGGGGTATTTGAGCGAGTAGGTACCATCGCCATTCTCCTCCAACTCCATTGAGTAGCGGTTGGAAATTTTTTGTTTACTCTGTGCGTTTGCAGTTCCGAGTACTACGGTTGCAAGCAGCAAAGCCAAAATGATTTTCTTCATAAACTAAAGTATTATTACTCAAAATAAAAATGCACCGCAGGTACCTTAATTTTCCATTGTCAATTTATTACTGCGTCCTTCGGTGGTTTCACTTTCCAGCGTTTGTGCGACCAGAGCCACAGCTCAGGCTTGCGGCGTATCATCTCCTCCAGTTTGGCCACGTAGCGGTCCATAACCTCCGTTTCGGGGATGTCCTCCACCCCATCGTAGATTTGCACAAAGCGGCAGATGTAGTGCGAGGGTTTGCGCTCGTCAATCTCAAGGAAGTAGACAGGCATACCAAACCGCTTGGCGTAGTGGCCCATACCGCCAAAGAAGAGTGCGGGCTGATTGAGGAAGGTGCGCCACTTGTGGTCGCTGGTGCGCTCGTAGGAACTCTGGTCGGCAATGAGTCCGAGGGCCATCTGCTCGCCCGCCTTCTTGCACTGCAACACCCTGCGCCCAAGGCCAAACATCGGCACCACCTCCATACCGAGGCGTGTGCGCAGGTGTATCATAAAGCAGTCCATAACCTTGTTCTTCAAGGGGTGATAGACACCAAGGTTGTGGTAGGGGTGGTCGATGGCAAAGACAGAGAAGTACTCCCACTCGCCATAGTGGGCCAAAGCAGCAACCCAATCTTTGGTACCCACCTCGCGCTCAAACTCCTCAAGGTTTACAATCTGCATACGGCGTTTGAGTTGGCGGCGGCTGATGCTGGTCATATCCACCACGTCCACAAAGACCTCCGAGAGGTGTTTGTAGAACTTGCGCTCAATCTCAAACCTCTCCTCCTCGCTCTTTTCGGGGAAGGAGTTGGCCAAGTTGGTGCGCACCACCTTCACACGGTAGCGTACCACCCAGTAGAGCACAAAGTAGATGAGCGGTGCCAACATATAGTAGAGCACCACATAGGGCAACAAGCCTATGAGTTTACACACTCCGAGCAGTAGCCAATAGAGCACCTTCTGCCCGAAGTTAAGATTTTTGACCGGCGATGTGTTTTCTGCCATAACCAAATGCGTTACAACGTGTTACAACGAATACAATATTAGCGATAGCCCAAAATGCCTACCTATCTTCAATAACCCTCACATCGGCACTCTTGGTCCTCACCGAGAGCCACAGTTTGATGTGCTCTACATCGAGCGATTTGAGGGTGTCGGCAGGCCTCACAAGAGCAACCACATAGGAGCCCTTGGGCTTGCCATCGGCATAGGCAGTGTGTTTGGAGAGCGACACGGAGCCCACGTTATCCACCACGTAGGCCAACTCGCGAGAGATGTCGGCCGAAGAGAGGGTGTCGGCTGTGGTGAGCGAAGCCAAGCGGCCACGCAGTTCTCTGATTTGCTCGTTCTTCTCCTCGATGATGTCGGCATAGCCCTTTTGGAGGCGGCTGATGTCGAGGCGGTCGTCATTCTCGGCCTGCTTCACAATGAGTTCGGTGTTGTTCAGCCCATAGTCGTCCATCTGCGCACGTGCGTTGTCAATAACGTCTTGCGAGAGAGGCTCGCCCACAAGCCTAATCTCCACCTTGGATGTTTTGCCATCGTAGTGGTAATCCTTGGCGTAGTCCACAATCATAGTCTTGTTGAACTGGAACACCTTGCTCACATACCTATCCACATTCTCCTCAAAGGCTGTGCGGCGCACAATGTGGGCACCAAATAGGATGCTCGGCACACCCACAAGGATGATGATGAGGGTCATATAGCGTTTGTTCTTCTTCTGCTGCACGGGGTCCAACATCACCTTTTTCTCGTAGTGGAGCAGTTGTACCACAAGGTAGGTTGCCACTGCGATAAACACAGCGTTGATGGTGAAGAGGTAGAGCGCACCAAAGAAGAATTGGGCATTACCCGTGGCAATACCATAGCCCGCTGTACACAGCGGGGGCATCAGGGCGGTGGCAATGGCCACACCCGACACCACCGTTACGGCCTTGTCCTTGCGTGTCTGGGCCACCATACCTGCCAAACCGCCAAAGAAGGCTATCAGCACATCGTAGGTGGTGGGGTTGGTGCGGGCCAAAAGTTCACTCTGGGCTGTGGATATGGGAGAAACAACGAAGTAGACCGTGCTGGTTACAAGGCTCACAACAACCATCAGCAGGAAGTTGCGCCAAGCCGATTTGAGCATATCAAAGTCGTTGATACCCAACGAAAGGCCAATACCCGTGATTGGGCCCATCAGGGGCGACACCAACATCGCACCGATAATCACAGCCGTGGAGTTCACATTCAGACCCAGCGAGGCGATGAAGACCGCAAACATCAATACCCAAAGGTTGGTACCCTTGAAGTCGATACCCTTGCGCACACCCTCCACCACCTCACTCTGGGGAGCGCTGCCCTCTTTGAGGTCGAAACGCCCCTTCATAAAGTTGCGGGTGTTGTGCCAAATGGTACGCAAGTGGTGGGTTAGGCCTACTTTTTTCTTTGAGGTGTGGTGTTTTTCCTCTTCCACGACCGCTGTAACTTCAACCAAAGGTTGTTGCTCGGTCGTTATGCCATTATTTTTCTGTTCTTCCATATATCAATATTCAAAAATTAGCTATTCGTTCTCCTCGGCTGTCGGTTGCTTGCCGCCTGCACCCTCCACAATCATCACAAACTCCCCTTTGGGCGGGTGGGCCTCAAAGTGGGCGATAACCTCGGCGATGGTGCCCCTGACGGTCTGCTCAAACTTCTTGGACAACTCCCTCGACACACTCACCCTGCGGTCGGGCCCAAAGACCTCGCCAAACTCGCCCAGCGCCTTGACCACTCGGAAGGGCGACTCATAGAAAATCATCGTGCGAGGCTCCTCGGCCAATGCGGCAAGGCGTTTTTTGCGCCCCTTCTTTTGGGGCAAAAAGCCCTCAAAGCAAAACCTGTCGCACGGAAAACCACTCTGCACCAAGGCCGGCACAAAGGCTGTGGCACCAGGCAGGGTTTCCACCTCAATGCCGTGCTCCAAGCAGGTGCGCACAAGCAGAAAACCCGGGTCGGAGATGCCGGGTGTACCCGCATCCGAGATGAGGGCCACATCCCTGCCTGCCTCAATCTGTCGGGCCACCTCCTCCACCGAGGCGTGTTCGTTGAACTTGTGGTGGGCATAGAGTTTGCGCTCAATGCCATAGTGGTGCAACAGCACCTGCGAGGTGCGGGTATCCTCGGCCAAGACCATATCTATCTCACGCAGCAGTCGCACTGCACGGTAGGTGATGTCCTCAAGGTTACCGATGGGGGTGGGTATGATGTAGAGTTTCGGCATAGTCGTTACAGGAGTTTACGCATCAGCAGGTCTACCAGCAGTTTGGCACCCTCGCTGTTGGGATTCCAATCGAAGTTGTCGTAGATGAAAAGCATAGCCTCGTCAAGGCTCTCATAGGAGTCAAGCACCTCCATTGACTGCTCATAGAGTCGGCTGTCGCCACCGAAAAGTTCCCTCACGAGGAGCATCTTGTCGTTCAGGCTCACGGCCTTCATCAGCGACACTTCGCCTGCGGCTGCCACGGTGGCCACATCGGGCCCTGCGCTCACAGCAATGGCATCGGCCACGGTGGTCTGCTCGCCACCCAACACATCGCCCAGCACAACCATTTGGGGCTCCTCCTGCGCAAAGTCAATCACCACGGGAGCCTCCTCCTCTTCTTCCGCAGGGGTCTCCTCCTCGGCAGGAGCAATTTCACACTCCTCTTCGGCCGGCTCTTCTACGGCAGGGGCTTCTTCCTCTTCGGGCTCGGCAAGTTCTTCCTCGGCGGTGAAGTCGGTGGTTTCGGGCTCTTCCTCCACGGGCTCTTCTTCGTCATCGGCCTCGGGTACATCCTCAACCTCCTCAATCAACTCCTCAATGAGTTCAATCACCGACTCTTCGGGCTCATTGATAGGGGTTTCCTCCACTGCGGGCTCCTCTACGGTGGGCTCCTCAGTGGCGGGGGCTGCGGGGAGTTCTTCCTCATCGTCATAGAGCGACAGCACCACCTTGTGGGCAAGTTTACCCTTTGGTGCTACGGGCTCTTTCTCCTTAGGCTCGGGCTCTTGTTGGGGCTCGGGCTCCACCACAGGTTCTTGTTCGGCCACAGGCTCTTCCTCAACCGCCTCCTCCTCAACCGTGGGTTCCTCGTTCTCAGGTACATTCTCAACCTCCTCAATGAGGTCCTCAATGAGTTCAATCACAGAGTCTTGCACATCCTCCTGCTCCTCGGCCACCTCCACAAAGAGAAGTCGCTCATAGAGGGAGCGCAGTTTGGCAAGTGCGATGTCAAGTTCAATGGCCGAAAGGCTTTCGGGGTTGAGTTGGGCAAGCGATTGCTCCAACTGATTGAGAGTTGCAATGATATTTTTCATACAATAAATCGGTTTCTAACCTTCAAAAATACAATTTTTGATTTAAGAAAGCAAATTTAATGTTTATATTTGGAATAATCTCATAATCCGCTAAGAATAAAAAGTTTATGCGGAAAGTTCAAGAACGAGGTAATGAGTTGGCAACTGTTCTGATTTCTACATACTTGCGTGATTTGCATTGATGTACAACTCATCTTGGAACAA
>JAFQNC010000023.1 GCA_017396085.1 Tidjanibacter sp.
GAGCCAATGGTGCCACCCAAATAGGAGTAAAACCACAAAGTCTATTCTGAATGACAAACGAGAAAAAAATATATTTAGTTATAGTATTTTTGTTGGGCACATTGAATGTAGCCGCCCAGCGAGATTACTCCATATTTACACTTGCTGATTTCCGGAGTGACACATTGCATATGGATGGTTATTCCTATGTGTGTGATACTCTAAGAGGATTTAGAGTGTATCTGTTTAATCTGGAAAGTAATGGAGTGGACATAAAAAACACCTACAAGGATGGTACTCCATTGCCGCTCAATCCGTGGGATATGAAAGACCAAGTGGTCATTGACGAAAATATCGCCACCAAAACACTGGATATCTTAAACGACTCTTTCTCTAACGAACAGCGAGGATTTATCAATGGAGACAGGTTGGATATTGTGGTCAATGTTTCGTCTAACACAGGAGAGATTACGGATGTCTATTTTTCGTTTAGTGCCAAATCCAAATACACAGTGATACCCGTGAGTGTCTTTAGGAATATGGAAACGAGGCTCAAAAACGAGGTCGTTTTTGAACTTACTGAGGAGGGACGTAGTTTGACCTTTTGTTCAATAATGTGGTGGGAAAAACCGATGGCAGACGATGAAACCATCCACACACCCAACTTACCCTTCGATGGTGGAGGTGGTAGCGGTGGCGAGGGCAACGTGCAGACTGGTCCTCGTGGCTCAATCATTACCGAGCCAATGGTGCCACCCAAATAGGTGTAAGTTTATTGGGGCGTTAGGCCAAAACGGTGTGTTCGAGGAGTATCTTCAGGCCGATGAGGATGAGGATGATGCCACCGGCAACCTCCGCCTTTGATTTGTAGCGGGCACCGAAGATGTTGCCAATCTTCACGCCCACAGCCGAGAACAAAAAGGTGGTAACTCCAATGGTGGCCGCAGCACCCCAAATGTCCACGCCCAAGAATGCAAAACTCACGCCCACAGCCAGCGCATCAATGCTTGTGGCCACGGCCATAGGTAACATCTTTCTTGCCGCAAGCGGGTTGTCGGCACACTCCACACACTCCCCCTCTTCCTCCTTGCCGAGGGCCTCACGCAGCATATTCACTCCGATGAGGGCCAGCAGAGCAAAGGCCACCCAGTGGTCCACGCTCCGTATGGCATCGCTGAAATTCACCCCAACGAAGTAGCCAACGATGGGCATAAGGGCCTGAAAACCGCCAAACCACACGCCCACAAGGGCACAATGTTTGGGGGTTGTGCGAGGCAGGGCAAGTCCCTTGCAGATGGCCACCGAAAAGGCATCCATCGACAAGCCCACAGCAATCAGCAAAAGGGTTAAAAAGTTCATTTCGTAAACCTAAATAACGTGAGTTTTGCAAAAATGGCGCAATAATAACTTGTTGTTAATGATGAGTTTGCGGTTGCGCTATTTCCACAAAACTCACGTTAGGGCTTGGCTTCGCAAGCCCCCAAGCCCACTGCGTGGGCCATTTCGTACTTACATTCCTCCCTAAATCCCTCCTTTGGCAAAGGAGGGACTTGTCAAAGAGCCTTTTCAGACTCTTTGAGAAAGCGGATGTTTCGGCAACTCACGGTAAAACATTATACATAAAAGTTCGGTGAGCCGTTTTGGCCCACCGTAACTTTTCTCGTTCTCCTTACAACACGATGTTGATAATCTTGCCCGGCACGATGATGACCTTCTTCGGAGCCTTACCCTCGGTCCACTTTTGGGCGGCAGGGTCGGCCAACACGGCGGCCTCAATCTCGGCATTGGAAATACCCAAGGGCAACTCCTTCTTAAACCTCATCTTGCCGTTGAACGATACGGGGTATTCAAAGGAGTTCTCAACCAAGTAGTCGGCATTGAACTCGGGGTAGGAGGCGGTGCAAATCGAATCCTCGTGGCCCAGCAGGTGCCACAACTCCTCGGTGATGTGGGGAGTGAAGGGCGACAGCAGCACGCACAAGGGCTCCAAAACGGCTCTCTTGTTGCACACACCCAGTTCGTTGAGGCATATCATAAAGGCGGGAATGGAGGTGTTGAACGAGAAGTTCTCGATGTCCTCCCTCACCTTCTTGATGGTCTTGTGCAAAATCTTCAGTTCGGCCGGAGTGGGGGCCTCTTCGCTCACGCAGAAATTGTCCTCTTTGTCGAAGAAGCGACTCCAGAACTTACGCAAGAACTTGTGTACACCGTCAATGCCATTGGTGTCCCAAGGCTTGCTCTGCTCCAAGGGGCCGAGGAACATCTCATACATACGCAGGGTGTCGGCACCGTAGTTCTCCACGATGTAGTCGGGGTTCACCACGTTGAACATACTCTTGCTCATCTTCTCAATGGCCCAACCACACACATACTTACCATTCTCCAACACAAACTCGGCATCCCTAAACTCGGGCCTCCAAGCACGGAAAGCGTCAAGGTCGAGCACATCGTTCTTCACAATGTTCACATCCACGTGAATCTCCTGCGTTTCGTACTGCTCTTTGAGGCCCAGCGACACAAATTTGTTGGTGCCCACAATGCGGTACACAAAGTTGCTGCGGCCCTGAATCATACCCTGATTTACGAGTTTCTTGAAGGGCTCGTCCTCGCAGATGCAACCCAAGTCGTAGAGGAATTTGTTCCAGAATCGGGAGTAGATAAGGTGGCCCGTAGCGTGCTCAATACCACCCACATAGAGGTCTACATTGCGCCAATAGGTGTTGGCCTCGGTGCTCACAAGAGCCTCCGAATTGTGGGGGTCCATATAGCGCAGATAGTAGGCCGAAGAGCCTGCAAATCCGGGCATTGTGCTGGTTTCGTAGGGGTAACCCTCGGCGGTGTGCCAACTCTCCACGCGGGCCAATGGGGGCTCGCCTTGTGAGGTGGGAGTGAACTCGCTCACGGGAGGCAGTTCGAGGGGCAACTGGTCGGCCGACAGCGGGTATGCCACGTCATCCTTATAGTAGACGGGGAAGGGCTCACCCCAATAACGCTGGCGGCTGAAGATGGCATCGCGCAGGCGGTAGTTCACCTTGCGCTTGCCGAGTCCGCGAGCCTCAATCTCGTCCCACATCTTCACGATGGCCTCCTTAACGTCAAGCCCGTTGAGGATGTCGGAGTTGATGAGTTTGCCCTCTTTGGCATCGTAACTTTCAACCTCAATGTTGCCACCCTCCACAACGGGAATGATGTCCAAGCCAAAGTGGCGGGCAAAGGCGTAGTCGCGAGAGTCGTGGGCGGGTACGGCCATAATTGCACCCGTACCGTAGCCGGCTAACACATAGTCGCTCACGTAGATAGGAATACGCTTGCCACTGAATGGGTTGATTGCGTAGGAGCCGGTAAACACACCGCTCACACGCTTGGTCTCGGCGATGCGCTCCCTCTCGGAACGTTTCTTGGTGGCTTCAAGGTAGGCCTCCACATCGGTTTGGGCATCGGAGCAAGTGAGTTCTTTTACCCACTCGTGCTCGGGTGCGATTACCATAAAGGTTACGCCATAGATGGTGTCGGGGCGAGTGGTGAAAATCTCCAACTTCTTGTCGCTGCCCTCAATGTCGAAAAAGACCTGCGCACCGGTGCTCTTGCCAATCCAATTGCGCTGAATCTCCTTGAGCGACTCGCTCCACTCCAACTTGTCCAAACCCTCCAACAAGCGGGGTGCATAGGCGGTAACACGCAGCAACCACTGTTTCATCTTGCGCTGCACAACGGGGAAGCCACCCCTTACCGAAAGGCCGTCTTTCACCTCATCGTTGGCAAGCACGGTGCCGAGTTCGGCGCACCAGTTTACCATCGTGTCGGCACGGAATGCCAAGCGGTAGTTCTGCAAAACCTCCTCACGCTTCTTCTCGTCCCACGAGTTCCACTCCTCGGCTGTGAACACGAGGGGTTCGGTGCAGGCTGCATCCACACCCTCGGTGCCGTGGGTAGCAAAGTGGGCTACCAAAGAGTCGATACTCTCGGCCTTGTCGGTGAGGTTGTTGTAGAAGTGGCCAAACATCTGAAGGAAAGCCCATTGGGTCCACTTGTAGTAGTCGGGCTCGCAGGTGCGTACCTCGCGCGACCAGTCGTAGGAAAAGCCGATTTTGTCCATCTGGCTGCGGTAGCGTGCGATGTTCTGCTCGGTGGTGTCGGCAGGGTGCTGGCCCGTTTGGATGGCATACTGCTCGGCGGGCAGACCAAAAGCGTCATAACCCATAGGGTGCAGTACGTTGTAGCCACAGAGGCGTTTGTAGCGCGAGTAGATGTCGGAGGCGATGTAGCCCAGAGGGTGTCCCACGTGGAGTCCCGCACCCGAAGGGTAGGGGAACATATCAAGCACGTAAAACTTTGGTTTGGAGGAGTCTACATCAACCTTGTAGGTCTGCTGTTTTTGCCATTCGGCTTGCCACTTGGCCTCTAAATCTTTGAAATTGTATTCCATATTTTTGTGTGTGTTACTCTTTTTCGCAACCTAATGAGCCACAAAGATAAGCATATTTGAGGAGCAAATTGTAATATTTTGCAAAGTTTTTTGTAATCGGCAGATTATCAGTTTGTTGTGGCAGTGGTGTTGTGTTGTTGATAGGCCAAGCAAATGATTTTGGAGAAATGATAAGAAAAAAGAATGGGCAAAAACCCGAAAAAGGGGCTAAAATGCTGAGAAATCGGCCCGAAAGAGGGTGAAAAATTTCCCATATATATTGTAGGTTTGAAAAAATGCCGTATCTTTGCAGGCCCAAAAATGGGTAACGAGAATTTAAGTTTAACAAAAACAAAGGACTAAAGAAGTTTTAAAATGCCTACTATTCAACAGTTAGTACGAAAAGGCAGGGTTCAGTTGGAGATGAAGAGTAAATCTCCCGCCCTTGACGCTTGTCCCCAGAGGCGCGGTGTGTGCGTGCGTGTTTACACCACCACTCCCAAGAAGCCTAACTCGGCAATGCGTAAAGTTGCACGTGTGAAACTTACCAACCAGAAAGAGGTGAATGCCTACATTCCCGGTGAGGGCCACAACTTGCAGGAACACTCAATCGTTTTGGTGCGCGGTGGTCGTGTAAAAGACCTCCCCGGTGTACGTTACCACTTGGTACGCGGTGCATTGGATAGCGCAGGTGTGGATGGTCGCCGTCAGCGCCGCTCGAAATACGGTGCAAAACGACCCAAAGCAGCCAAAAAGTAATCTCTCACAACAACAGAAACTATTTTAAACATTAAGAAAAAATGAGAAAAGCAAAGCCTAAAAAGCACATTCTACTTCCAGATCCCAAGTTCGGTGACGTTATGGTTACCCGCTTTGTAAACAATTTGATGCTGGATGGTAAGAAGAGTATTGCATACACCATTTTCTACGATGCGTTGGATATGGTGGGCGAGAAGATGAAGGATGCAGACAAGGCTCCTCTGGAGGTCTGGAAACAAGCATTGGAGAACATCACTCCGCAGGTTGAGGTTAAATCTCGCCGCATCGGTGGTGCAACCTTCCAAGTACCTATGGAGGTTCGTCCTGAGCGCAAGATTTCGATTTCGATGAAAAACTTGGTCCTTTATTCTCGTAAGCGCGCAGGTAAATCTATGGCAGAGAAACTCTGTGGTGAGATTCTGGCTGCCTACAACAACGAGGGTGCTGCCTTCAAGCGTAAAGAGGAGATGCACCGTATGGCAGAGGCAAACAAAGCATTCGCACACTTCAGGTTCTAGGAGGCAAGTAGATGGCAAGAGATTTAACATATACTCGTAACATCGGCATCATGGCGCACATCGATGCCGGTAAGACCACTACTTCCGAGCGAATTCTGTTCTACACCGGTAAGACTCACAAGATTGGTGAGACTCACGATGGTTCGGCCACTATGGACTGGATGGTGCAGGAGCAGGAGCGTGGTATTACCATTACTTCGGCAGCAACCACCGCATTCTGGAACTACAAGGGCAAACAGTATCAAATCAACCTGATTGACACCCCGGGACACGTGGACTTTACCGTTGAGGTAGAGCGCTCGTTGCGTGTGTTGGACGGTGCTGTTGCTACCTTCTGTGCTGTTGGTGGTGTTGAGCCCCAGAGCGAGACCGTGTGGCGTCAGGCTGACAAGTACAACGTTCCCCGTATTGGTTATGTGAACAAGATGGACCGCACCGGTGCCGACTTCGCAAATGTTTGCGCACAGGTTAAGGAGCGTCTTGGTGCCAATGCAGTGCCCGTTGTTTTGCCCATTGGTGCCGAGCAGTCGTTCCGCGGTTTGATAGACCTTATATATAATAGGGCTATCATCTATGACGATGCAAAGAAAGACCAGTTGGTAAACTATACCTACGAGGAGATTCCCGAGGAGATGAAAGCCGAGGCCGAGGAGGCAAGGGCTCACCTCATCGAGGAGGTTGCCACTGTGGATATGGCCTTGATGGAGAAATTCTTTGAGGACCCCGATTCGATTACTCCCGAGGAGTTGATTGCTGCAATTCGCAAGGCAACCATCGGTATGCAGATTATCCCTATGTTGTGTGGCTCTTCGTTCAAGAACAAGGGTGTTCAGTTGTTGCTGGATGCAATTATGATGTTCTTGCCCTCGCCCCTCGACATTGAGGCTATCATTGGTACCGACCCCCGCAACGAGAGCACTGTAAAGCGTTATCCCACCGAGGACGACCCCTTCTGCGCTCTTGCGTTCAAGATTGCTACCGACCCCTATGTAGGTCGCTTGGCATTCATCCGTATCTACTCGGGTAAACTCGATGCAGGTACCTATGTGTTCAACACTCGCTCGGGCAAGAAGGAGCGTATCAGCCGTATCTACCAGATGCACGCCAACAAGCAGAACCCGATGGACACCATCGGCGCAGGCGACATTTGCGCAGTGGTTGGTTTCAAGGATGTTCGCACCGGCGACACTCTGTGTGTTGAGGACAAGCAGATTACTCTGGAGTCGATGACCTTCCCCGAGCCTGTGATTGGTATCGCAGTGGAGCCCAAAACCCAGAAGGATTTGGACAAACTCGGTATCGCACTTGGCAAGTTGGCTGAGGAGGACCCCACCTTTACCGTTAAGACCGACCAAGACAGCGGCCAGACCATCATCAGTGGTATGGGCGAGTTGCACTTGGATATTATCATCGACCGTCTGCGTAGGGAGTTCGGTATCGAAATCAACGTTGGTGCACCTCAGGTATCCTACAAGGAGGCACTCAACGGCACCTACCAGATGCGCGAGGTATTCAAGAAGCAGTCGGGTGGTCGTGGTAAATTTGCCGACATCATCTTCGAAATCGGTCCTGCCGATGAGGGTGTTCAAGGTCTGCAATTTATTGACGAGGTTAAGGGCGGTAACGTGCCCAAGGAGTTCATCCCCGCAGTACAGAAAGGTTTTGAGTCGGCAATGGCCAACGGTCCATTGGCAGGCTTCGGTATTGATTCGATGAAGGTAACCCTGAAGGATGGTTCGTTCCACCCTGTGGATTCGGATGCCTTGTCGTTTGAGATTTGCGCTCGCAACGGTTTCCGTGAGGCAACTCCCAAGTGCCAGCCTGTTCTGAAAGAGCCCATTATGAAGGTGGAGGTAGTAACCCCCGAGGAGTATATGGGTGATATTATCGGCGACTTGAACAAACGCCGTGGTCAAATCGAAGGCACCGAGAGCAAAGGTGTTGCAACCGCAATCAAAGCAAAAGTGCCCCTGTCGGGTATGTTTGGCTATGTAACCGTGTTGCGTACCCTCTCGTCTGGTCGTGCAACTTCCACAATGGAGTTCTCGCACTTTGATGAGGTGCCCCAGAACGTGGCTAAAGACGTTATCGAGAAATGCGGAGGCAAGAAACAAGAATTGGAATAAAAGAATAAATAACCATGAGTCAGAAAATTAGAATCAAACTCGAATCTTACGACCACAACTTGGTTGATAAATCGGCCGAGAAAATCGTAAAAACTGTGAAAAGCACAGGCGCAGTAGTTAGCGGTCCTATTCCGCTGCCTACCCAGAAAAAGATTTTCACTGTGAACCGTTCGACTTTCGTAAACAAGAAAGCCCGTGAGCAGTTCCAGCTCTGCACCTTCAAGAGGATTCTTGATATTTACAGCTCTACCCCCAAGACCATTGACGCTCTGATGAAGTTGGAGCTTCCCTCGGGAGTTGAGGTAAACATCAAAGTTTGATAGAGGGTCCCCTTCCGAGGAGGTCGGCCAACCAAAGAGACGAAGCAGCCCTCGTGCGTATATATAATATATAGGTATGCACGAGTGGCGGACTTCGGGGCGACCGTCAGGAAGAGAGAGAAAGAATAAAGCAAGACTTTATACACAACAAACAACACACTTTTTTAATAATCAACAAGTAATTAAAGACAGGTAAAATGTCAGGACTTATTGGAAAAAAAATCGGAATGACTTCCGTTTTCAGTGCCGAGGGTAAGAACATACCATGCACTGTTATTGAGGCTGGTCCCTGTGTAGTTACGCAAATCAAGAACGAGGAGACCGATGGTTACTCCGCAGTTCAGATTGCCTATGGCGAGAAGAGTGAAAAACACACCAGCAAAAGCTTGTTAGGCCACTTTGGCAAATCGGGTGTAACCCCCAAAGCCAAATTGGTTGAGTTCAAAGAGTTCACCGAAGTAACTCTGGGTCAGGTCCTCACCGTTGCCGACACCTTCGAAGAGGGTGACTGGGTAGACGTAGTGGGCGTATCGAAAGGTAAAGGCTATCAGGGTGTTGTAAAACGCCACGGCTTTGCCGGTGTTGGTGGTCAGACCCACGGTCAGCACAACCGCCAGCGCAAGCCCGGTTCTCTTGGTGCATCTTCTTATCCTTCGCGTGTCTTCAAGGGCAAACGTCTGCCCGGACAGACCGGCGGTGAGAGAGTTAAGGTTCAGAACCTTAAAGTTCTCAAAGTTATTGCCGAGAACAACCTTCTCCTCGTGAAAGGTTCGATTCCCGGAGCAAAAGGTACTTATGTAATCATTGAGAAGTAGTAAGGAGATGGAATTAGCAATTTACACCACCACAGGAACCCAGACCGAGAAGAAAGCAGTTCTTTCCGCAGAGGTCTTCGGCGTTGAGCCCAATGCTCACGCAATCTACTTGGCCGTAAAGCAGTATTTGGCTGACCAGCGCCAAGGTACTCACAAGGCGAAACAGCGTAATGAGGTTGCTGGTTCGACTCGCAAACTGAAACGTCAGAAAGGTACAGGCGGTGCTCGTGCAGGTAGCATCTTGTCGCCCTTGTTCCCCGGTGGCGGTCGCATCTTTGGTCCCGTACCCCGCGACTACAGTTTCAAGTTGAACAAGAAACTCAAAGGCTTGGCTCGCCGCAGCGCACTCTCTATCAAAGCCCAGAACGAGGCAATCACCGTTGTTGAGGATTTCGTAATGGAGACTCCCAAGACCAAATCTTTCGTAGCAATGGCAGAGGCTTTGAACTTGGCAGGTAAAAAGGTATTGCTCGTAGTAGCCGAGACCGACCACAACATCAGCCTGAGCGTTCGCAACCTTCCCAAAGTGAAGGTGATGCAGGTAGCCAACTTGAACACCTATGACGTGATGAACGCCGGTGTTATGTTGTTCACCGAGAGCGCATTGGCAAAGGCAAACGAAGTATTGTAATCCTTAAAAACCGAAGACAGAATTATGATGAACGTTATAATTAAACCCATTTTGACCGAGAAAATGGCCGGTCAGGGCGAGAAACTCGGTCAGTACGGATTCATTGTTGACCGCAGGGCCAACAAGTTGGAGATTCGCAAAGCCGTAGAGCAGATGTACAATGTCGTAGTTGAGAGCGTAAACACCATTAACGAGAAAGGTAAACTGAAAGCACGTTATACCAAAGCCGGTTATTTGGTTGGTCGCACCAACGCAGTCAAGAAAGCAATCGTAACCCTCAAAGAGGGCGACAAAATTGATTTTTACAGTAATATCTAATAAGAGATGGCAGTAAAAAAGTTTAACCCCGTAACCCCGGGAACAAGGCATAAAATCGCAGGCACCTTTGCGGATATTACTTGCAATGTGCCCGAGAAGTCGCTGCTCGAGCCTAAGAAGAGCAGCGGTGGTCGTAACCACGCCGGTAAGATGACCGTGCGCTACATTGGTGGCGGCCACAAACAGATGTATCGTGTTGTTGATTTCAAGCGTGCAAAAGATGGTATGGCAGCAACTGTTGCAACCATCGAGTACGACCCTAACCGCTCGGCCCGCATCGCACTCATCGTGTATGCAGACGGTTCGAAGAGCTACATTTTGGCCCCCAATGGTTTGAAGGTAGGTCAGACCGTAATGAGTGGCGAGGGTGTAGCACCTGAGGTTGGTAACACCCTTCTGCTGGCTAACATTCCTCTTGGTACCGTTATCCACGCAATCGAACTCTACCCCGGTCAGGGTGCCGTTTTGGCACGTAGCGCCGGTACCTACGCACAGCTTTTGGCTCGCGAGGGTAAATATGCTATTATTAAACTTCCTTCGGGCGAGACCCGTATGGTATTGTGCACCTGCCGTGCAACTGTGGGTGCTGTGTCGAACCCCGACCACAGCCTTGAGCAGCACGGTAAGGCCGGTAGGAAGCGTTGGTTGGGCCGCAGGCCTCACAACCGTGGTGTGACTATGAACCCTGTTGATCACCCGATGGGTGGTGGTGAAGGTCGTTCAAGCGGTGGTCACCCCCGTTCGCGCAAGGGTCTGTTGGCAAAAGGTTACAAGACTCGTAACCCCAAAAAGACCACCAGCAAATTCATTATCTCAAAGAAGTCAAAATAAAAAAATAGTAGCATAATGAGTCGTTCACTTAAAAAAGGACCGTTCATTGAGCCCAAACTCGAACAGAGGGTAATCGCTCAGAACGAGAGCAATCAGAAGACCGTTATTAAGACTTGGTCGAGGGCCAGTATGATTTCGCCCGACTTCGTAGGTCAGACAATTGCTGTACACAACGGTAACAAGTTTATACCGGTATATGTAACTGAAAATATGGTAGGCCACAAACTTGGAGAGTTCGCTCCTACGCGCACATTCCGCGGTCACGCCGGTAACCGTAAAAAATAATTAGGATATGGGAGCAAGAAAATATCAAATGGCCGAGAAAATGAAGGCCGAGAAGAAGCAGGTGGCTATCGCCTCTCTGCGTGATTGCCCTACCTCTCCCCGCAAGATGCGCATCGTTGCCGACACAGTTCGTGGCGTAGAGGTAAACAAGGCATTGGCACTCCTTCGCTATTCGAAGAAAGAGGCTTCGATTAAATTGGAGAAACTTCTTCGTTCCGCCATCGCCAACTGGGAGGCAAAGAACCCCGGCGAGCGTTTGGAGGATAGCAAACTCTGTGTGAAGGAGATTAAGGTAGACGGTGGCCGTATGCTGAAGCGTATTCAGCCCGCCCCTCAGGGTCGTGCTCACCGCATTCGTAAGCGTTCAAACCACGTTACGATTATTGTAGACAAAATGGTAGAAACTAAAGCAGCAGAGTAAGAGATGGGACAGAAAGTTAATCCAATAGCAAACCGTCTTGGTATTATTCGCGGTTGGGACTCCAACTGGTATGGCGGTAAAGATTTTTCAACCCGTTTGGTTGAGGATGCTAAAATTCGTGAGTATCTGAACGCCCGTCTTGCCAAAGCAAGCATTTCGAAGATTATCATCGAGCGTACTCTCAAACTCGTGACCGTAACCATCAGCACGGCTCGTCCCGGTCTGATTATCGGTAAGGGTGGCCAAGAGGTTGATAAACTCAAAGAGGAGTTGAAGAAACTCACCGGCAAAGAGGTACAGATTAACATCTTCGAGGTTAAGCGTCCTGAGATTGATGCAGTAATCGTAGCGAACAATTTGGCTCGCCAGCTGGAGGGTCGCGTATCGTATCGCCGTGCCATCAAGACCACCATCGCATCGACAATGCGTATGGGTGCCGAGGGTATCAAGATTCAGATTAGCGGCCGTATCGGCGGTGCCGAGATGGCTCGCAGCGAGACCTACAAAGAGGGCCGTATTCCATTGCACACCTTCCGTGCAGACGTGGACTACTGCTTGGCAGAGGCTCTGACCAAAGTAGGTATTCTTGGTGTAAAGGTGTGGATTTGCGTAGGTGAGGTTTATGCAAAGCGTGACCTCTTCGAAATCGCAGGCGCATCGTCAGTAGCAGGTCCTGCACAGGGCGACCAGCGTGGTGGCAAACCCCGCGGCGACCGCAAGCGCAGGAGGAATAATAACAACAAATAAGGAACACTTCTAAATAAGATAAGACAATGTTACAACCAAAAAGGACAAAATTTAGAAGAATGCAGAAAGGACGCATGAAAGGCCTCGCTCAGCGTGGTAACCAGCTTGCGTTCGGTTCGTTTGGCCTCAAAGCAATGGATTCGACTTGGATTACCGGTCGCCAGATTGAGGCAGCTCGTCAGGCTATCGTGCGTTATATGAAACGTGAGGGTCAGATTTGGATTCGAATCTTCCCCGATAAGCCCATCACCAAGAAACCCGCCGAGGTACGTATGGGTAAAGGTAAAGGTAACCCCGAGGGTTATGTAGCACCTGTTACTCCCGGTCGTATTATGTTTGAGATTGAGGGTGTACCCTTCGAGGTGGCCAAAGAGGCATTGCGTCTTGGCGCTCAGAAGTTGCCCATCGAGACCAAATTCATTGTTCGTAGGGACTATGTTGAATAACCTTTAAAAGAGAAGACAAGAAGTATGAAAACAGCAGAAATCAAAGAGATGGCGGTAGCCGACTTGGTAGAGCGCCTCGAAGCTGAGCAGGCAAAACTTGCCTCGTTGAAGGTTAATCACGCCGTATCTCCCGTGGAGGACACTACCGTAATTAAGAAAGCTCGCAGAGACATCGCTCGTATGCAGACTGTACTGCACCAGAAAACCACTAAATGTTAATTGACACTATGGAAAGAAATCTTAGAAAAGAGAGAATCGGTGTGGTAGTCAGCAATAAGATGGAGAAATCCATTGTCGTTGCAGTTCACCGTAAGGTAAAACACCCCATCTATGGTAAGTTCGTAAACAAGACCACTCGCTTTGTGGCCGAGGATGAGCAGAACACCTGCAACGAGGGCGACACCGTTAAGATTATGGAGACGCGACCTCTGAGCAAGACTAAGCGTTGGAGATTAGTAGAAATTATTGAAAGAGCTAAATAGTCATGATACAACAGGAAAGCAGATTGGTAGTAGCCGACAACAGCGGCGCAAAGGAGGTACTTTGCATCCGCGTCCTCGGTGGTACCAAGAAGAAGTATGCCTCGATTGGCGACAAAATCGTTGTAACCGTGAAGAGCGCAACCCCTTCTGGCGACATCAAGAAGGGTACCGTATCGAAAGCGGTTGTAGTTAGAACAAAGAAGGAGATTCGTAGGGCTAACGGTTCGTACATTCGTTTCGATGACAACGCCGTAGTGCTGTTGAACCCCCAGGGTGAGATGCGTGGTACTCGTATCTTTGGTCCCGTTGCACGTGAGTTGCGTGACCAATATATGAAAATCATCTCGCTTGCACCCGAAGTATTGTAATCTTAAAAACACACTGAATCAGTATGAAATTACATATCAAAAAAGGTGATACCGTTTACGTTATCGCAGGCGGTAGCAAGAGTAAAGAGAAAACTGGTCGTGTGCTTGAAGTGGATACCAAAAATCAGCGCGCAATCGTTGAGGGTTTCAACATCATCAAGAAACACACCAAACCCAGTGCCAAGAACACTCAGGGCGGAATTGTAGAACAGGAGGCTCCTATTCACATTTCGAACCTTATGTTGGCAGACCCCAAGACCGGCAAACCCACAAGGGTAGGTCGCAAAGAGGGTGCCAATGGCAAACTTGTACGTTACGCTAAAAAATCAGGAGAGGAGATTAAATAATGGCTTACATTCCAACACTTAAGACAACTTATAAGGAGCAGATTGTACCTGCCCTTATGAAAGAATTTGGATACAAGAGCATTATGCAGGTACCCAAATTGGAGAAAATCGTTATCAACGAGGGCGTTGGCGAGGCAGTAGCAGATAAGAAACTCATTGAGATTGCTCAGGAGGAGCTTACCATCATTGCCGGTCAGAAGGCCGTTCAGACTCGCTCGCGTAAGGATATTTCGAACTTCAAACTTCGTAAAGGTATGCCCGTTGGCGTGCGCGTAACCCTTCGTGGCGAGCGTATGTACGAGTTCTTGGAGCGTCTGATTGCAGTGGCTCTTCCTCGTATCCGCGACTTCAAAGGCATCAACGAGAAGTTTGACGGTATGGGTAACTACACCCTTGGTATCAAGGAGCAGATTATCTTCCCCGAGATTGACATCGACAAGATTACCAAAATCCTCGGTATGGAGATTTGCTTTGTAACCACAGCCAAAACCGATGAGGAGGGCTACGCTCTTCTGCGCGAGTTCGGCTTACCTTTCAAAAACGCTAAAAAAGCATAAGAGTTATGGCAAAAGAATCAATGAAAGCTCGCGAGGTTAAGCGTGTTAAACTCGCAAACCGCTATGCTGCAAAGCGTGAGGCCATTGCTGCCGCAGTGAAGGCAGGTGAGATGAACGAGATGGAGGCTTGGCAGGCACTGTCGAAGTTGCCCCGCAACTCGAACCCCATCCGCCAGCACAACCGCTGCAAGATTACGGGTCGTCCCAAAGGCTACATTCGCCAGTTTGGTTTGAGCCGTATCCAGTTCCGCGAGATGGCTTCGCACGGCTTGATTCCCGGTGTTAAGAAGGCATCGTGGTAGAGAGGTTGCCGAGGGGTGGAAAAAGTGGTATGGTCGTAGGAAAAACGTGCAAGAGATTGAAATTCTGCACGAAAAATTGCGATAAATCCACAAAAAACCACTATCTTTGGCGGCTAAATAGCGAAAAATAAAGAAAACGAACCGAAGTTGCCGACTACCCGTAAGGGTGGCCGGCAATCGAGGTGAATAGGAGAGAGATGGCAGCGGGAGGCTGACTCGGTGTTGTAACTCTCTGAAAAACAAATAACTAACATTTTTAACTTTTAATCCATTACAACTATGACAGATCCAATTGCGGATTTCCTCACGAGGATTAGAAACGCGGCGAAAGCCAACCACAAAACGGTTGAAGCTCCCGGTTCAAAAATGAAAGAAGAAATCACCAAGATTCTCTTCGAGCAGGGCTACATCCTTGCCTACAAGTTCGACAAAAACGAGAAAGGTTTTTCGACCATCAAGATTGCGTTGAAATACCACCCTCAGACCAAGGCTTGCGCCATCAAAGGCTTGGAGCGCGTATCTCGCCCCGGTTTGCGCCGCTACTCTTCGGCAGCCGAGATGCCTAAGGTACAGAACGGTTTGGGTATCGCTATCGTGTCGACCCCCAAAGGCATTATGACCGACAAGAAAGCTCGTCAGGAGAATGTAGGTGGCGAAGTCCTCTGCTACATCTACTAATGTGAGCAACGAGAAAAACAAACAAAAGTTAATCAATTAACAAAGTAAAACAATGTCAAGAATTGGTAAATTACCTGTAAACTTGCCCGCAGGCGTAACCGTAGAGGTTGCTGCAAACAACGTGGTAAGCGTGAAAGGACCTCTGGGTGCTTTGAGTCAGCAAGTAGACCCTGACATCACCGTAACCGTAGAGGGAAGCGTATTGACAGTAACTCGTCCTACGAACCAGCCACGCCACCGCTCGATGCACGGCTTGTACCGCGCACTCATCAACAATATGGTAGTGGGCGTTTCGAAAGGCTACGAGATTAAACAGGAGCTCGTAGGTGTAGGTTTCAAAGCAGAGGTTGAAGGTCAGCTTCTGAAACTCTCATTGGGTTATTCTCACGATATTTTCCTGATGTTGCCCGCCGAGGTTAAGGCAGAGGTACAGCAGGAGAAGAAGGGCAACCCTATTCTCACTCTCAAGAGCATCGACAAGCAGCTTGTAGGTCAGGTTGCAGCAAAGATTCGCTCGTTCCGCAAGCCCGAGCCCTACAAAGGTAAAGGTATTAAGTTCATTGGTGAAACCCTGCGTCGTAAGGCTGGTAAGTCTGCTAACGCTAAATAGTAAACCCGCTTAGAAATTATGTCATTGAATAAAATTGAAAGAAGGGAGAGGATTAAGATGCGTATCCGCAAGGTAGTTGAGGGTACCGCACAGAGGCCTCGTATGACTGTATTCCGCAGCAACAAGCAGATTTATGTACAGTTTATTGACGACCTGAAAGGCGTAACTTTGGCTTCGGCTTCATCGCTGGACAAAGAGATTGCCGAGCAGGCACAGAAAGTGAATGGTATTGAGCAGGCCAAGTTGGTTGGTAAGTTGGCAGCCGAGAAGGCTCTTGCAAAGGGCATTGAGGCAGTATCTTTCGACCGCAACGGTTACCTCTATCACGGACGAGTAAAAACATTGGCAGATGCCGCACGCGAAGGCGGACTTAAATTCTAAAAGACAGCTATGGCAAACAGTAATATCAAAGTAAAAACAAGCGACCTCGAGCTGAAAGACAGGCTCGTAGCAATCAAGAGGGTTTCGAAAACCACAAAGGGTGGTCGCACAATGAGTTTCTCTGCCATTGTAGTTGTTGGTAACGAGGCAGGCGTTGTAGGCTACGGCCTTGGCAAAGCCAGCGAGGTACAGTCGGCAATCGCAAAAGGCGTTGAGGATGCAAAGAAGAACTTGGTGAAGATTCCCGTAATCAACGGCACAATTCCTCACTCGCAGGAGTTCCGCTACGGTGGTTCGGAGGTGCTGATGCGCCCCGCAGCTCCCGGTACCGGAGTTAAGGCAGGTGGTGCAATGCGTGTTGTGTTTGAGAGCGCAGGTATCCACAACATCCTTGCAAAGAGCAAAGGTTCATCGAACCCCCACAACTTGGTTAAGGCAACCGTAGGTGCTCTGATGGAGCTCCGTGATGCTGCCAGCGTAGCCCAGTTGCGTGGTATCTCTATGAATCAAGTATTTAACGGCTAATCAAGATAGAAGAAATGGCAAGATTGAAAATTACACAGGTAAAAAGTCGTATTGGTCAGACCAAAATCCAGTGCGCCAACTTGGACGCTCTGGGTCTGCACAAAGTAAACCAGACGGTTGAGCACGACGATTCGGCCATCATCCTCGGTATGATTAACAAGGTTAAACATCTGGTTAAGGTTGAGACCGTTAAATAATTAGTGAAGTAGAACAAAAATAAAAAAGAAAGAATAGCGATGAATTTAAGCAATCTTAAACCCGCAGCAGGCTCGACTCACCACGAGAAGAGGATTGGCCGCGGTCAGGGTTCGGGCCACGGTGGCACCTCCACACGTGGTCATAAGGGTGCACAGTCGCGCTCGGGCTACAGCCACAAGTTGGGCTTCGAGGGCGGTCAGATGCCTCTCCAACGCCGTATGCCCAAGTTTGGTTTCACCAACATCAAACGTGTTGAGTACAAACCCATCAACTTGGACACTCTGGAAGCATTGGCAGCAAACAAAAACATCACCGACATCAACGTTGAGACTCTCATCGAGGCTGGCTTCATCTCGAAGAACAACCGCGTGAAGATTCTTGGTAAGGGTGAGCTGACCAAGGCTCTCAATGTAACCGCACACGCTTTCAGCCAGAGCGCAATAGCTGCAATCGAGGCTAAAGGCGGTAAGGTTGAGAAACTCTAATTCAATTACCAGAAAGAAAAGTTAAGCAATGAAACTTGTCGAAACCATTAAGAATATATTTAAGATTGAGGAGTTGCGTAAGAGGATTCTCTACACGCTTGGCCTTCTTCTTATTTATAGGTTCGGAAGTTTTGTGGTGCTTCCCGGAATTAACCCCAACGCACTTGCTGCAATGGAGGGACAGGCTGCCGATGGTTTGATGGGCCTTTTGGACATCTTCTCGGGTGGTGCGTTCTCCAACGCTTCAATCTTTGCGTTGGGTGTTATGCCCTACATCTCGGCTTCGATTATCGTGCAGTTGCTCGGTATCGTTGTTCCCTACTTCCAGAAATTGCAGAAGGAGGGTGAGAGTGGCCACCGCAAAATGAACCAAATCACAAGGTACTTGACCATTGTAGTGCTCTGCCTGCAAGGTCCTGCTTATCTTGCAAACCTGCACGCCCAAGCTCCCGGCGCATTCGTTATGGAGTACAACACGGCCTTCATCTTGACCGCATTGGTAGTTCTGATTGCCGGAACTATGTTTGTGATGTGGTTGGGCGAGAAGATTACCGACAAGGGCATTGGTAACGGTATTTCGCTAATCATTATGATTGGTATCGTGGCTCGTCTGCCTCACGCCCTGTTGGCAGAGTTGGATGCTAGGACTAATGCCGCTACCGGTGGTTGGGTAATGCTGGTTGTTGAGTTTGTGTTGCTGTACCTCATCTTTATGGCAGCCATTGCACTCGTGCAGGCTACCCGCAAGATTCCCGTACAGTATGCAAAACGCATCGTTGGCAACAAACAGTATGGTGGTGTACGCCAGTACATCCCCTTGAAAATCAATGCCGCAAACGTGATGCCTATCATCTTTGCACAGGCACTGATGTTCATCCCTATGCTGTTTGGTAACTGGGAGGCAACTCGTGGTATCGCCGCTGCGTTCAACAACTACACAGGTTTCTGGTACAACTTCACATTTGCACTGTTGGTATTTGCGTTTACCTACTTCTACACTGCAATTATTGTGAACCCCCAAATGATGGCCGATGACCTCAAACGCAACGGTGGCTTCATCCCCGGTGTTAAACCCGGCAAGGAGACCACTCGCTACATCGACACCATTATGACAAGAATTACCCTTCCCGGTTCTATCTTCTTGGCTATCGTGGCTATCCTGCCCGCATTTGCCGAGATGCTCGGAATCAACCGTCAGTTTGCGCTCTTCTTCGGAGGTACTTCGCTGCTGATTTTGGTGGGTGTAGTTCTTGACACTCTCCGTCAGATTGAGAGTTACCTGTTGCTCCGCCACTACGATGGTCTGATGAAGACCGGTCGTATCAAAGGCCGTTAGGGTAGCGGGAACGCTCAATAGGCTTTGAACAAAAGAGTTCTTACAGAGAGATATGATAAATATCTATACACAGGAAGAGGTCGAGCTGCTGCGTGAGAATAATCTCTTGGTGAGTAAAACGCTTGCAGAGGTTGGCAAGAACATCAGGCCGGGTGTTACGACACTTGAGCTGGATAGGATTGCCGAGGATTTTATCCGTTCTCACGGGGCAGTTCCGGGCTTCCTTGGCTACGGTGGATTTCCCAACACGCTGTGTGTGTCGGTGAATGAAAACGTGGTACACGGAATACCGTCTGACTATGTCCTCAAAGAGGGCGATGTTGTGTCGGTGGACTGCGGCACCATTTTGAAGGGTTTCTATGGCGACTCGGCCTACACCTTTGCGGTGGGGGAGATTGCTCCCGAGGTGGAGCAACTTTTGAGGGTTACCAAGGAGTCGTTGCAGAAGGGTGCAGAGCAGGCAGTTGCAGGCAATAGGGTTGGCGACATCTCGTTTGCGGTGCAACAACACGCCGAGCACTATGGCTACGGAGTGGTCAGGGAGTTGGTGGGCCACGGCTTGGGCAGGAAGATGCACGAGTCGCCCGAGGTTCCCAACTATGGCCGAAGAGGCACAGGCCCCTTGTTGAAACAGGGTATGGTCATCTGCATTGAGCCGATGATAAATATGGGGTCGAAGAACGTGGTCTTTGAGAGGGATGGCTGGACAGTGCGCACGAGAGATAGGAAACCTTCGGCTCACTTCGAATATGCGGTGGCAATACGCAATGGCGAGGTGGATGTGCTGACCGATTTCGGCATCATTGAGGAGGCTATAGGCCTGCGTAAGTGATTGAGAATTTGGTAGAACAAAGAATTTTTACTATCTTTGCGCGCTAAACAGAAAAAAAGGAATTTCAGAACTAACAAAAACAAAGAACTCTATGGCAAAGCAAGCTGCTATTGAAAAGGACGGAACCATTGTGGAGGCGTTGAGCAATGCGATGTTTCGCGTTGAGTTGGACAACGGCCACGTGATTACCGCCCACATTTCGGGAAAGATGAGATTGCACTACATCAAAATCCTTCCCGGTGACAAGGTAAAGGTTGAAATGTCGCCCTACGATTTGACCAAGGGCCGCATCTCATTCCGTTACAAATAATCCCCCGGCCGAAGCAAAGGTGCCCAAGAGTACAGGGTGTTGCTGAAGGAGGTTGCAGGTGGCGCAGAGAAAGTAAGGCGTTGGTTGCGATAGTCCGAGCAAAGAGTTGCTGAAGGAGGTTGCAGGTGGCGCAGAAAAAGAAGGCGTTGGTTGCGATAGTCCGAGCAAAGAGTTGCTGAAGGAGGTCGCAGGTGGCGCAGAAAGACAAGGGAGCGCCGGTTGTGATGCTCGAAGCAAAAGAAAATGAGCGACAGCCGCTACTGTTGGTTTAGTTAAAAAACCTTTCGGCGAAAATGGGATTATGCCACACAAACAAAACTAATTAAACAAAAGGCTTTTCAAAGATGAAAGTTAGAGCATCAATTAAGAAAAGAAGCGAGGATTGCAAAATCGTAAAGCGTGGCAACCACCTCTATGTAATTTGCAAGAAGAATCCTAAATTCAAAATGCGCCAAAAGTAATTAACAAGAAAACAGAAAAAGATTTATTATGGCACGTATAGTAGGTGTAGATTTACCCAAAAATAAAAGGGGCGAGATAGGTTTGACCTATATCTATGGTATCGGTCGCAGCACCGCTCGCAAAATTCTTGATATGGCCGGCATCGACTACAACACCAAGGTTGATGCGTGGACCGATGAGCAGGTAGGTGCTATCCGTAATGCTATCGCAGAGAGCGGTATCAAAGTGGAGGGTGAGTGCCGTTCGCTCGTACAACTCAACATCAAACGACTGATGGATATCGGTTGCTACCGTGGTATCCGTCACCGTATGGGTCTTCCTGTTCGCGGTCAGAGCACCAAGAACAACGCACGTACTCGCAAGGGTAAGAAGAAGACTGTAGCTAACAAGAAAAAAGCAACCAAATAATTAAGTAGAGAGTTATGGCAAAGAAACCAGGAACAGTTAAGAAGCGCGTTGTTAAGGTTGATGCAGTCGGTATGGCATTTGTACACTCGACTTTCAACAACGTAATTATTACCATTACCAACGGTGTTGGTGAGGTTATCAGCTGGAGCTCGGCAGGTAAGATGGGCTTCCGCGGTTCGAAGAAGAACACTCCCTACGCAGCACAGACTGCCGCCGCAGACTGCGCAAAGGTTGCCTACGACTTGGGCTTGCGCAAGGTGAAAGTATATGTTAAAGGTCCCGGTCAGGGTCGTGAGTCGGCTATCCGCACCATCCACGGCGCTGGCATCGAGGTGATGGAGATTATTGACGTTACTCCGCTGCCTCACAACGGTTGCCGCGCTCCTAACCGCCGCCGCGTATAATTGCGGAGTCAGATTAGTGGCTTAAAGTTTTTATTAACACTTATTAAAAGAGAAAAAAACCTATGGCAAGATATATAGGACCCAAAAGTAAAATTGCTCGTAAGTTTGGCGAGCCTATTTTCGGTGCAGACAAAGTTCTCGAGAAGAAGAACTACCCTGCTGGACAGCACGGTCTGAACCGCAAACGTAAGAAAGTTTCGGAGTATGGCGTTCAGCTCAACGAGAAACAGAAAGCAAAAAGCACCTATGGCTTGTTGGAGCGTCAGTTCCACAACGCATTTGACCACGCCGCTGCAATGGGTGGTATCACCGGTGAGAACTTGCTGAAGCTGCTCGAGAGCCGCTTGGACAACGTGGTATACCGCCTTGGTATCGCTCCCACTCGTGCTGCTGCACGTCAGTTGGTGTCGCACCGCCACATCACCGTAAACGGTAGTGTTGTGAACATTCCTTCGTACAGCCTGAAGGCTGGCGATGTTGTTGCTGTTCGCGAGAAATCGAAGAGCTTGGAGGCTATCGTTGAGTGCGTAGCCGGCCGCCGCAACCAGTACAGCTGGTTGGAGTGGAACGCCGAGACTCTGACCGGTAAGTTCCTGCAGCGTCCCGAGCGCGAGGATATTCCCGAGAACATCAAAGAGCAACTTATCGTTGAGTTGTACTCGAAATAGTAGTACTTAACACAATCGTAAAATTAAAAAGTAATTATGGCAATTTTAGCATTCCAGAAACCCGAGAAGGTTATTATGCTTGAATCGACCTCCACTTTCGGAAAGTTTGAGTTCCGTCCGTTGGAGCCCGGATTCGGTATGACCATCGGTAATGCTTTGCGCCGTGTGTTGCTCTCCTCGTTGGAGGGTTATGCCATCACGACCGTGAAGATCGCCGGTGTAGACCACGAGTTTGCAGCCATCCCCGGAGTTATGGAAGGAATGATTGACATTGTGCTGAACCTCAAGCAGGTGCGTTTCATCCGCACCGTTGAGAGCGCTGACTCGGAGAAGGTGGTAATTAACGTTGCCGGCCAGACCGAACTCACCGCAGGCTACATTTCGAACTTCCTGACTAACTTCAAAGTGTTGAACCCCGAGTTGGTTATCTGCCACCTCACGCCCGAGACCAAGCTCAACATCGAGCTGACCATCAACAAGGGCCGTGGCTTCGTACCCGCCGAGGAGAACCGCCCTGTAGACGCAGAGTTCGGCTTGCTCCCCATTGACTCGATTCACACTCCTATCATCAATGTTAAGTACTCGGTTGAGCCCTACCGTGTTGAGCAGAAAACTGACTACGATAAACTCAACCTCGAGGTAACAACTAATGGCTCGATACACCCGAAGGAGGCCCTCAAAGAGGCAGCCAAGATTCTCATCCACCACTTGATGCTCTTCTCTGACGAGAAGATTACGCTCAATATGGAGGAGACCACACAGGCAGAGGAGTTTGACGAGAGCGTATTGCATATGCGCCAGCTCTTGAAGACCAAACTCTCCGACCAAGATTTGTCGGTGCGTGCTCTCAACTGCTTGAAAGCAGCCGAGGTAGACACCATTGGCGACTTGGTACGTTACAACCGTAACGACCTGCTGAAGTTCCGCAACTTTGGTAAGAAATCGCTTACCGAGTTGGATGACCTTCTGGCATCTTTGAATCTCCACTTCGGAATGGACGTATCTGTTTATAAGTTGGACAAGGACTAACCACACAAAAAGAAACATTTAGACAATGAGACACAATAAGAAAGTTAACCACCTTGGCCGTCAGGCTTCGCACCGCAAAGCCCTGATGTCGAATATGGCCAGCAGCCTTATTCTCCACAAGCGTATCGAGACCACTGTGGCCAAGGCAAAGGCTCTGAAGAAATTTGTTGAGCCCCTGATTACCAAATCGAAAGAGGACACCACCCACCAGCGCCGTGTTGTTTTCAGCTACTTGAAGGATAAATATGCAACTGCCGAGTTGTTCCGCACCGTTGCTCCCAAGATTGCTGACCGTCCCGGTGGTTACACTCGTATTCTCCACACCGGTTTCCGTCTGGGTGACGCTGCCGAGATGTGTATCATCGAGTTGGTAGACTTCAACGAGACCTATGTAGAGGGTGTAGCTCCCAAAGCAGCTCCCAAAACCCGCCGTAGCCGTGGCGCAAAGAAAGAGGCAGCCGTTGAGGAGGCCGAGGTTGTAGCCGAGGGCGCAGAGGTTGTAGCTGAGGAGAAGAAACCCGCAGCCAAGAAACCTGCCGCAAAGAAGCCCGCAGCACCCAAAGCCCCCAAGGCAACTGCTGCCAAGACTTCGGGCGCAAAGGTAAAGGCTGTTAAGACCGGTGCTTCGAAGAAGGCTTAACGCTGACACATCGCACCACGCAAGGGGTGCATAAGTGAAAACGCCTCCAATCATTTGATTGGGGGCGTTTTTTTTATTGCGGTCCAACGTCTATCGTCTATCGTCTAACGCCTTTTGGGGACCTCCACGCCTCCCCCCTCTAAGTTAGAGGGGGTGCCACGGAGTGGCGGGGGCGTCTGTTTGAGAATTGAAAATGGAAAATGGAAAATTGAAAAAGTTGCGAGTAAGCGAGAGCAGAGGGTGCTTGCACACTTAGCCGAGCGAGAGCAACTAAAAGCCACCAAAGGTGGGTTAATTGTGGTGCCTACGGCGCAGTTTATTTCGGGTAACGTTTTCGTTACCCGAGAAGAAGTCGGGGCTTCCGAAGGTTGGGAAGCGTGCTGACCTGCCAACTGCACACAACAGGCAATGCCTGCCCCTCCCGCCCTCCTGCTCGGCGGGGCCGACTTGTGCAGAGGAAAGGCAGGGGCCCATCCCAACGACACAAAGCACCGTGAGGGTGGGAGTACACTAAAAATTTTTGGGCGACTTTTTACAAAAAGTCGCAAAAGAAAAGCGGAGAAGAAAAGCGGAGAAGAAAAAGTCGCAAAAGAAAAAGCAGGGGGGCTACAGGAGTCCTTCGGAGCGGAAGGAGAGTGAGCCTTTGGAGCTGATGATGATGTGGTCGAGCAGGGCAATGTCGAAGAGTTTGGCGCACTCTTGGAGTCGGGTGGTGAAGACCTTGTCTTGCTCGCTGGCTGCGGGGTTACCCGAGGGGTGGTTGTGTACGATGATGATGGATTGTGCCACTTGCTCCAAGGCACGTTTGATTATGAGTTTGCAGTCGGCAACCAGCGAGGTGCTACCACCCACCGACACTTTGCGGCGTTCAATGATGCGGTTGGCCGAGCTCAGGTAGAGCACCCACATCTCTTCGTGTGGCAGTCCGGCCAGTAGGGGTGTGAAGAGGGCCACGATGTCGGCACTGCTGGTGATGGTTTGCTGCTCTGCTCCATCGGCCACGGCGGCCCTACGCCCCAACTCAAAGGCTGCAACGAGGCGTGCGGCCCCATCCATACCCAGACCTCCCACTTGGCGCAGTTCGCTCACCGACTTGTGGGCAAGGTCGGACACGCTGTGAGCGGCCACAATCTCCTCGGCCACATCCACGGCTTCACTGCCTTTTGCGGGTGTGGGTATTACCAAACTGACGAGTTCGGCATCCGAGAGTGCCTCGGCACCTCGTGCCACAAGTCGTTGGCGTACTTGCTTGTCGGAGAGTTGTTTCATTGCTCTGTGGTGGTCCGAGTTGGTGTGTGTGTTCCTATCGTTGTTTGCGGCTCAGAGAGTCGTATTTTTCGAGGATGAAGTCGCCCATATCATCGCTGAGCAACATACAGGCGGTTTGTGCGGCGTGCTGCTCGGCCTCCTTTTTTGTGGAGCCTTTGCCGCTGCCGACTTTGAGGTCGTCTACGAGAACTCTTGACACGAAGGCGGGTTGGCGAGCCTCTCCATCGCTCTCGGTGTGGAATTCAATGGTACGCTTGCTCTTTTGGCACCACTCAATCAGTCGGCTCTTGAAGTCGGTCTCGGCGGTGGGTACACTTTCGAGGTCGATGTATTTGGGCAGCAGGTGGTTGATGACGATTCGGTTTACAACATTGTAGCCCTTGTCGAGATAGAGGGCACCCACCAGAGCCTCAAAGCAGTCGCCAAAGAGGTGCTTGTGGGCGGCATTACCCGAGGAGTTGTAGATGACCATTTTGTCGATACCCAACTTTTCGGCCAGCGTATTGAGCGACTGTCGGCTGACAATCTTGGAGCGTGTCTTGGTGAGGAAACCCTCCGACTCGTGGGGATACTCAATGAAGAGGTAGTCCGACACGATGCCTTCCAGTACAGCATCGCCCAGAAACTCAAGCCTCTCGTTGTTGATGCTCTCGCCCCCATCGACCTTCACCGAGGCCGAGCGGTGTACGAGAGCGAGTTTGTAGAGTTCGATGTTGTCGGGGGTGTGTCCAAACATCCTCTTGAAGGCGCGGTAGTACTCCTTGTCTGCGCCCCACATACGGTGAGCCCAGCGTGTTATGCAACCCATAGCGTTCCTACTCCTCCATTTTTTTGATGATTATTGTGGAGTTCTGACCGCCGAAACCGAAGGTGTTGCTCATAGCATAGCGCACGTTGCGGTACTGGGCTTTGCCAAGGGTAAGATTGAGCCTTGTGTCAATTTCGGGGTCAAGTTCTTCCACGTTGATAGTGGGGGGAACTATACCCTTGTTCACAGCCAATAGTGCGGCCAACAACTCCACAGCGCCGGCACCACCGAGCAGGTGGCCGGTCATCGACTTGGTGGAGCTGATGTTGAGTTTGTAGGCGTGGTCGCCAAAGAGGGACACAATACCCTTCAATTCGGCCAAATCGCCCAGTGGGGTAGAGGTTCCGTGGGTGTTGATGTAGTCCACATCTTCGGGCTTGATGCCACCATCGTTGAGTGCGGCTTCCATAGCGAGTTTTGCGCCCTTACCTTCGGGGTCGGGTGCGGTAACGTGGTGGGCATCGGCACTTGTGCCACAGCCCACAATCTCGGCATAAATCCTTGCGCCCCTTGCCACTGCGTGGTCATACTCCTCGATGACCAAGGCGGCACCACCTTCGCCCATCACAAAACCATCGCGGTTTTTGTCGTAGGGCCTTGAAGCGGTTTGGGGGCTATCATTGCGGGTTGAGAGGGCCATCATTGCGTTGAAGGCGCCCAAGCCGATGAACGACACGGCACCCTCCGAGCCACCCGTAACCATCACATCGGCCCTGCCCAAACGAATTTGGTCCACAGCCGAAATGATTGCGTGGGTAGACGATGCACACGCCGACACGGTGCTGTAGGCAGGGCCACGGTAGCCATATTTGAGCGAAATGTGGCCGGCAGCCATATTGGGCAACATTTTCAGGATGAGGAAGGGGCTGAAGCGAGGCGAGCCATCGCTTGCGCAGAAACTTGTTATCTCATCGAAGGTGGCGTTGATACCGCCTATACCTGCGCCCCAAATCACGCCAATGCGGTCTTTGTTCACGCCAGCCTCCTCCAGTCCGGCATCAGCCACGGCTTGGTCGGCGGAGATGAGGGCATATTGTGTAAAGAGGTCGAGTTTGCGAGCCTCCTTGCGGTCGAAATAGTCTTCCGGATTGTAGTTCTTAATCTGGGCTCCGAATTTGGTTTTATTTTTTTCGGTGTCGAAAGATGTAATTGTCTCCACACCGCACACGCCTGCCTCTAAGGCTACAAAGTACTCTTCTGCGTTGTGGCCCAACGGGTTGATGGTACCAATACCCGTAATCACTACTCGTTTCTGTTCCATTGTATTGTTTTGTTTTTTGTTGTTTGGTTGTGTTTGCCCAACTGCGCACCGACTCTTGCGGTCCACACATTAACCGAGAGCGGCAGGGCTGGGGCTTAAAATTAAACGGAGGTAAAACAAACCACTCGGGCCCATTTTACCTCCATTTTAAAAAAGTTGTTTGCTCTAACTAAAAAGCATTTTAGCCGATGTGCTCCTCAACATATTTGATAGCATCACCAACAGTAGAAATCTTCTCTGCATCCTCATCGGGAATCTGGAGGTCGAACTCTTTCTCAAAGTCCATAATAAGCTCTACTGTGTCAAGCGAATCAGCACCCAAGTCGCCAGCGAAGCTTGCCTCGGGAGTGATGTCTTTTGCGTCTACGTTAAGTTTGTCTTTGATAATCTCAACAACTTTCGATGAAATTTCTGACATAATTTATAAGTTTTAGTTTAACAATGTGTGGCTAAAAACCCATTCGCTATTAGCGAAAATCTTTACAAAGATAGTGATTTTTCCTTAACTCGGGCAAATAACCGCCACTTTTTTGCATCTCCACACTCCGGGTTAGTGTTTAACGACTTGGTTTACAGCACATTGTCCCCAGATAACTCCGATGGCCAAAACCGTGTTGCCACCCACTTCCGATGCCTTTGTGCCTCTTTTTGTGCAAAATTCGGGCCCAATGTGCTTCCCAAAACAGCACAAATGATACCCCTTTTGGCAAAACACAAAATTATTTGTACCTTTAACACACAGTAAAAACCATTATTTTTCACACATACACACACTTTTGCAATGAACTTACTTCTTATCAGCAACTCCACCAACGCCGGCGAAGAGTATCTCCGCTACCCACTTGCACAAATCGCACAGCACCTTCAGGGTGTCAAAGAGGTTGCCTTCGTGCCCTATGCAGGAGTAACCTTCTCCTACGATGAGTATGAAGCCAAAGTGCAGGCCCGTTTCAACGAGATAGGCATCCGTGTACACTCCGTACACCACGACACCTGCCCCGCACAAACCATTGCCGCTGCCGAAGCAATCGTTGTGGGTGGTGGCAACACCTTCCACCTTGTTAAGAATATGCACGAGCAGGGGCTTATGGAGGCCATCCTTGCCAAGGTGCAGGCAGGCACCCCCTATGTGGGCTGGAGCGCAGGTAGCAACGTGGCTTGCCCCACACTCTGCACCACCAACGATATGCCCATCGTGCAACCCGCATCGTTCAGTGCCATTGGTGCCATCCCCTTCCAAATCAACCCCCACTACCTCGATGCAAACCCCGAAGGACACGCAGGCGAAACCCGTGAGCAACGCATCCTTGAGTACATTGAGGCCAACAAGCAGATGTGGGTGGTTGGCCTGCGCGAGGGATGTATGCTCCGCTATGTGGGTGGCAACCTCGAACTTATCGGTCCCCGACCTATGCGCATCTTCCGCTATGGTGTTGAACCCTACGAGGTGAAGGCCGGCGACAACCTCGACTTCTTGTTCGGTAAGTAGTATTGCCCACGATAAGAGCCTATGGCAGACACCCTACGCATAGGTGCCGCAGGCGAGAAAGCCGCCACCGAATATCTGCGCCATACCCTCGGCTACACCATAGCCGAACTCAACTGGCGTAGCGGGCACCACGAGGTAGACATTGTGGCCATCTCTCCCGATGGGCACTACCACTTTGTGGAGGTCAAGACACGTGGTGAGGGCGCGTGGAGTTCGCCGGAGGAGGCCATCACCCCACGCAAAATCGGCCACCTTGTGCGCTCCGTCAATCACTATGTGGCCCTCCACGAAATCACCACCGAGGTGTGGATAGACTTCATAGGCATAGTTATGCGAGATGACGAGGTGGTGAGCCTCAATTTCATCCCCGACATATCCAACCTGCACTGGTAGACCACAATTATCTGCTTGTAGGCAGGTCGGTGGCGAAAAAACAGAGAGGAGTTGCAAGGTTTTCTTACTTGCAACTCCTCTCTCTATCTTTGAATGGCTGCGACTATTTGACGTTCTTCAGCCAGCCCTCAATCCTGCCTCGCACCAAGAAGTAGTAGGCAATCAGGCCAAACCAACTTGTGGCCAGCACTGCTACCGACACGATAAGTTTCCAAGGCAGTTCGATGTTTTTCTTGAACACGTCCAGTACGCACCAAATGGCGCACACCAAACCAACGATGTAAAGAATAAATCCCATAGTGTGTGTTTGTGTTAGTTGTTAAGTATTGTTGTTTGTCTTGCGATTTTATCCTGCTTGTGGGTGCTACCCCATTCCATACGCTCCGAGGTCCATCAGGCAGCCGTGTGGGCCTACTCCTTGCGGATAATCTTGGCTCCGAGTGCGTTGAGGCGGCCGTCAATGTTCTGGTAGCCACGGTCAATCTGCTCGATGTTCTGGATGACGCTCTTGCCATCGGCATTGAGAGCCGCAAGCAGCAGTGCCACACCGGCACGAATGTCGGGCGAAGCCATTGTGGTGGGGCGCAAGCGGCGCTGATGGTTGTGGCCGATGACGGTTGCACGGTGGGGGTCGCAGAGGATAACCTGTGCGCCCATATCAATCAGTTTGTCCACGAAGAAGAGCCTGCTCTCAAACATCTTTTGGTGAATGAGCACCGAGCCTTTGGCTTGGGTTGCCACCACAAGGAACACACTCAACAAGTCGGGAGTGAGGCCGGGCCAAGGCGCATCGGCGATGGACATAATGGAGCCATCCATAAAACTCTCAATCTCGTAGTGCTCCTGTCGGGGGATGAAAATATCATCGCCACGCTGCTCAAAGCGGATACCCATACGCTCAAACTGTGCGGGAATGATGCCGAGGTTCTCAAACGACACGTTTTTGATTGTCAGCTCCGACTGAGTCATTGCAGCCATACCGATGAAACTGCCCACCTCAATCATATCGGGCAACATTGTGTGCTCCGTGCCTCCGAGTTGCTTCACACCCTCGATGCGCAACAGGTTGGAGGCAATACCCTCAATCTTGGCACCCATACGGCAGAGCATCTTGCAGAGTTGCTGGATGTAGGGCTCGCAAGCGGCGTTGTAGATGGTTGTGGTACCCTCGGCCAGCACTGCGGCCATAATGATGTTGGCGGTACCTGTAACCGAGGCCTCGTCAAGCAACATATAGGTACCCTTGAGCCTGCGTGCATCCACCTCAAAGAAGTCGCCTGCGGGGTCCACGTTGATGCTTGCACCGAGTTTTTGGAAGCCGATGAAGTGGGTGTCGAGCCTGCGGCGGCCAATCTTGTCGCCACCCGGCTTGGGAATGTAGGCCAGACCGAAGCGGGCCAACAGCGGGCCGATGACCATCACCGAGCCACGCAGTTTGCTACCCCTGACACGATAGTCCTCGGTTTTGAGGTAGCCGAGGTCGATGTTGGCGGCACGGAAGGAGAACTCCCCCTCTACGAGGTGCTCCACCTCCACACCGAGGTTACGCAACAGGTCAATGAGTCGCATCACGTCCAAAATCTCCGGCACGTTGTGCAGGACCACCCTCTGGTCGGTGAGAAGTGTTGCACAGATGATTTGCAGGGCCTCATTTTTTGCACCCTGTGGGGTGATTTCGCCACTCAGTTGGCGGCCTCCGTATACTTCAAAAATTGCCATACGAATATGTGGGGTTAGGTGTTATGCTCCGTAAAGATACAAAAAAAGTTTGTTGCCTCCTACAAATGGGCGACATAAATAACTTGTGCGCGTGCGGGGCCGAGTTAGCCACGTTTTTCGCCAAAGAGGTTGAACCTCGCCAGCACTCGGTTTTTGCGTGGCAGCACCACACACTCCAACAACAGCAGAGCGATGGCAATGGCCAGCGGAATGGGGTAGAGTTCGTTGTACTCCTCAAAGACCTCCGATTTGAACTTGCTCTTTTCGGTGCGGTTGATGAGCGAGATGATGTCGCCGAGTCCCACGTTGGCGGTGGTGGCCCTCACATAGGCACCTCCTGTGGTTACGGCAATCTTTTGTAGCACCTCTTCGTCAAGTTTACTCACCACAATCTCTCCCTTCTCATCCCTGATGAAGTCATCGCCAATGCTGATGGGGGCACCCTCGGGGGTACCGATACCTATGGTGTAGATTTTCACCCCCTGTGCGGCGGCCTTTTCGGCCATTGCGAGGGCATCGTCTTCGTGGTTTTCACCATCGGTTACGAGCACCAGCACGCGGCTACTCTCGCTCTGGGAGGAGAACGAGCGTGTGGCGAGTTCGATGGCTGCACCGATGGCTGTGCCCTGTCGGGTTACCTGCGAGGTGGAAATCTGCCTCACGAAGTTGCGTGCGGTCAGGTAGTCGGCCGTTATGGGCAACTGCACATAGGCATCGCCCGCAAAGACAATCACACCAATGCGGTCCTCCGAGAGCCCTTCAATTACTCGCTCCACGGCATACTTGGTGCGCTCCAAGCGGTTGGGTGCAAAGTCGCTTGCGAGCATTGAGTTACTCACGTCCACGGCGACCATAATCTCCACGCCCTCACGCTCCACCTCGCTGAGTTTGGAGCCCATCTGTGGCCTTGCGGCGGCAAAGATGAGTGCAACGAGTGCGAGCATAAGGAGCCAAAACTTGGTCCTCAGCTTCTTGGTCGAACTCTCCGGTGAGAGTTTGGCAAAGGCTGCCGAGGTGGCAAGGCGTGCAACCTTGCGCTTGCGCTCGGCCAAACTCCACTCCATCACTGCCACCAACAAGGGTACCAGCAATAGCAACCAAAAGTATTCTATGTGTGCAAATCGGAACATTTATGTGTTTTTATTGGCCGTTAGCCAAAAAATATTTACTAATTACTCTTTCTTGCCCTTTTCTTGCCTTCACAAACCCCTCCGGCCTTGGGCCACCTCCCCTAACTTAGGGGAGGGGTACTTGGTGGTGCTACCAAGCGTAGGGCAAAATATTTACTAATTACTATTTACTCTTTCCCCCTAAATGGTGTTGAGCCACAACCTGCGCAGGAGGAACTCTGCCACCAACACCGCCAAGGCCCACAGCAGGTAGCCCACGAAGTGCTCATTGTAGCGCACATACTCATCGGTCTCTATGCGGCTCTTTTCGAGGGTGTTGATTTTGGCGTAGACCTCTTTGAGGGTGTTTTTGTTGGTGGCACGGAAGTACTCACCACCCGTCTTTGCGGCAATGTCGGTGAGTATCTGCTCGTCAATCTCCACCTTCATCTGCTGGTAGCGCACATTGCCCCACGCATCCTGATAGGGGTAGGGTGCATAGCCCCTCTTGCCCACGCCAATGGTGTAGACCCTGATGCCATACTCGGCGGCAATCTCGGCAGCCGAGAGGGGAGCGACTTGGCCCACATTGTTCACGCCATCGGTGAGCAGAATGATGACCTTACTCTTGGCCTCCGACTCACGCAGACGGTTCACGGCAGTGGCGAGTCCCAAACCTATGGCGGTACCATCGTCAATCACGCCAAACTCCACCTGCGACAGCAGGGTTTGCAGCGAGGCTTGGTCGGTGGTCAGGGGGCACTGGGTGTAACTCTCGCCGGCAAAGGCCACCAGACCTATGCGGTCGCCCTGACGGTCGGCAATGAACTTTGCGGCCACATCTTTGGCTGCTTCGAGTCGGTTGGGCTCAAAGTCGGCGGCGAGCATTGTGCCCGACACATCAAGGGCCAACACGATGTCGATACCCTCCACGGTGGTCTTGCTGAGTTGCTCCGAACTTTGGGGCCTTGCCAATGCCACCGAAATCAACACGATGGCCACACAGCGCAACACCACGGGCAGGTGGCGCAACACGGTGCGCACGGTACGTGGTGCGGTGGCGAGTGAGGCAGTGGTTGTCATCTTCACTGCGGCTCCGCCCTGCTTGCACAGCCAAATGTAGTGCCCCACCACGGGGAGCACCAAGGCTGCCAACCAAAGCATATTTGGATTTGCAAATGTCATCTTGTATGTTGTTGGCTATTAGCCGTTAGCCATTAGCCAAAAATATTTACTAATTACTATTTACTCTTTACTCTTTCTGTTCTTTCTGCCCTTTTTGTGACAGACGCCCCCGCCCTTCGGGCACCCCCTCTAACTCAGAGGGGGACGTGGTTGGAAGGCATCGCAAGGTTGAAAAGCACACCGACCTACCAGCAACACAAAACAGGCAACGCCTGCCCCTCCCGGCCTCCCCTTTCGTAGGGGAGGAGTACTTGGTGGTGCTACCAAGCGTAGGGCAAAATATTTACTATTTACTAATTACTCTTTACTCTTTCTTAAGCGTTACCAGTTCTTGCCGGAGCGGGCCACGCCAACAACCTTCTCGCCCTCCACCTTGTCGCGGGTCTTGTCCTCGGCGGCCTGCACAGCGTTCAGCACCTGCTCGCTCTCCTTACTGGGGCCCGCTTGGGGTTGCTCGCCCTGCTCGGCACCCTCGCTCGGCTTGGGTTTTTCTCCCTCGGGTTGTTCGGGTTGCTGCTGCTCCTTGTCGTTCTGCTGACCATTGTCACCCTTGTTCTCCTCGGGTTGCTGCTGTTGGTTGTTGTCTTGCTGCTGCTGGTCGTTATTCTGCTGGTTGTTTTGTTGCTGGTCTTGATTGTTTTGCTGCTCTTGTTGTTTGAGTAACTCCTTGGTGTAGACATAGTTGAATTTACTCTCCAAGTTCGCAGGGTCGAGGCGCAACGACTGCTTGTAGGACTCCAAAGCCTCCTGCAACTTCTGCTGCTGGAACTGTGCGTTGCCAAGGTTGTAGTAGGCATCGGCCTTCTGCTTGTCGCTCACACCCTCGGTGCGCTCGGCCACCTTGCGGAACTGCTCCTCGGCGGCGGCAAAGTTACCCGTGGCGTAGTGGGTGTCGCCAAGGTTGAAGGCACCCTCCACCGAGAGAGAGTCCTTTTGCAGTGCCTTGCGGTAGGACCTCTCCGCATCGGCAAAACGCTGACGCTCATAGAGCGAGTTGCCCTCCCTGACGTGCCTACGCTCGGGGAACTGCTGGGCACAAGCCACTCCCACACCCAACACGAGGGCCACAATCAGCACACCTATATATTTAATAGCACTCCTACTCATCACCTTGACTGCCCTCCTCTGCACTACCATTGCTATTGTCCTCGGTCGCCACAATGGGAACAACCACCTGTGGGGCCTCAATCTGCGGCTCTTGTGTGGGCACACCCTCGGAGGCTTGCTCTTTGGTGTTCTCCACAAAGTAGTAGACGTTGTTGTAGGCCTCCTCGTTGCTCTCTGCATCGGGGGTGTGCTTGGCGAACTTCACGAGGTCGCTCTCGGCCAGCAGGCCCCTCAAATCGCTCACCTGCTTGGGCTCCAACTCCAGCTTCTTGAGTTCGGCCACAATCTCCTCCGAGGTCATCTCCATAGCACCAACGCCATAGCGACCCTCGAGGTACTCACGCAAAATCTCCGTCAGGCGTGACCAGTAGACCTTGTGCTTGCCATTCTGCCACAACTTCTGGTGGGAGAGGGCCTCCAAGTGGCGTATGGCCACAATGTGTGGGGCCTCCTTGGGCAACTCCTCCTCCTCCTCGGCACCTTTGGTCCTGCGCTTGCGGGTTACGATGAGGTAGACCACCGAGGCCACCACCGCAAGTGCCAACACGCCTAAGGCCACATAGCCCCCGAACTCCTCCACCACAAGCGGAGCCTTCATCGGCTGACGGATGTCGTAGATGGTCTTTTGGGCCGTGTCCACGGGCATAATGTCCACCTTCAACTTCAGAGCGCCACCACCCACAAAGGCGGTGTCGATGGTGAGCCCATCGGAATAGAGCACCCCCAACGAGTCGAGGTGGTACTCGGCAGGCTCAAAGGAGGTCAGGCGGTAACTCTTGCGCAGTGCCCACACACCCTCTTTGTGGCTCACGGTGTCGGTGGTAATCTCTTCCAGCAACTCTATGCGCCCCTCGGTGAAATCCTCGGTAATGGTGGGGAAGGCCACCTCATAGCCATCCTCGGCCTCCACGTCAATGTGCAGGTAAAGATGGTCGCCCACAAGCACCTCGCTCGGCTCAAAGGCAGCACCAACCACCCTCACAGGTTGCTCCTGCGCTGTGGCCATATCTTGCGCCCCTGCGCCTATGGCTACTCCCACGAGCAGCCCAATCAGTAGGGCCATCACTTTGTATGCGCTTTTCATCGGCGGGCAAAAAGTTTAATCAGTTGTTTCACATAGTCCTCATCGGTGGCAACATCGGTGTGGTCCACCCTCGCTCTATCCATCAGCGAGTTGAGCCTTTGGCGGTCGGCCTCCCACGCTGCGGCGTAGTGGGTGCGCACCTCCTTTGAGCCACTATCCACCCAGAGCCTTGCGCCACTCTCGGCATCCACCATCTCCACAAGGCCCACATCGGGCAATTCGGCATCCCTCTTGTCGTAGACCCTCACGGCCACAAGGTCGTGCTTGCCGGAGGCAATCTTCAAACTCCTCTCCAATCCGGCCCACTGCTCGGCCGTGGCCGCTTGGTTGCAGAAGTCGCTGAGCCAAAAGGTGGTGCAACGCTTTTTGAGCGCACCGGTGAGGTATTTGAGGGGCTCCTCCAACGAGGTTTTCCTGCTTTCGGGCTCAAAGTCGAGCAACGTGCGGATGATTTGCAGAATGTGGCTTCGCCCCTTCTTGGGAGGGATGAATTTTTCCACCTTGTCGCTGAATAGCAGACAGCCCACCTTGTCGTTGTTTTGGGCAGCCGAGAAGGCCAACACGGCAGCCACCTCGGTCATCACATCGCGCTTGGTCTTGTCGGTGGAGCCAAAACTACCCGAGCCGCTCACGTCTACCACGAGCATCATCGTCAGTTCTCGTTCCTCCTCATAGACCTTGATGTGGGGCTTGCGTGTGCGGGCGGTTACGTTCCAGTCGATGTCCCTCACATCATCGCCCATACGATACTCCCTCACCTCGCTGAAGGCCACACCACGACCACGGAATGCACTGTGGTAGTGTCCCGCAAAGATGTCGTTGGATAGTCCTCGGGTTTTTATCTCAATCCTTCGGACTTGTTTTAGTATGTCGGTTGTATCCTTCATTTTGCGACTAAATATCGTGGGCGATTGCTGCGTTACGCTCAACCTCGAAATCCTCATTTACGCAGAGTAAACTGCGGTTTCTCGCTTTTCGCAAGCCTTGCACTCGCCTCACGATATTTAGTCGCAAGGGAGTGTGTGGGCGATTGCTGCGTTACGCTCAATCTCGAAATCCTCATTTACACTCGGTCAGATGAAGCACCAAGCCCTATCTAATCTTAATTTTGACTATGGTACCTCCACGGCGTTGAGGATGTCGGTGATGATGTCCTCGGTAGTTACGCTCTCTGCCTCGGCCTCATACGACAAGCCGATGCGGTGGCGCAGTACATCGTGGCACATAGCCCTCACGTCCTCGGGAATAACATAGCCCCTGTGTTTGATGAATGCGTAGGCCTTGGCCGCCTTGGCCAAAGCAATGCTCGCACGGGGCGAAGCACCATAGGCAATCATCGGTGCCAACTTACCCAGTCCATACTCTTGGGGCTCACGGGTGGCAAAGATGATGTCCACGATATATTTCTCAATCTTCTCGTCCATATAGACATCGCTCACCACGCTCCTTGCCCTGACGATGTCCTCGGGGGTTACCACCTTGTTGGGCTTGGGCAGGCCCGCACCTGCAAGGTTGAGGCGCACGATGTCCCTCTCCTCCTGCTTCTTGGGGTAGGAGATTTTGGCTTTGAGCATAAAACGGTCCACCTGTGCCTCGGGCAGAGGATAGGTACCCTCCTGCTCGATGGGGTTTTGGGTGGCCAACACGAGGAAGGGCTCGGGCAGGGGGAAGGTTTCATCGCCAATGGTTACCTGCCTCTCCTGCATAGCCTCCAACAGTGCACTCTGCACCTTGGCGGGCGAGCGGTTAATCTCATCGGCCAGCACGAAGTTGGCGAAGATGGGGCCCTTTTTCACGCTGAACTCCTCGTTTTTCTGCGAGTAGATGAGTGTACCCACCAAGTCGGCGGGCAGCAGGTCGGGAGTGAACTGCACACGGCTGAACTTGGCATCCACGGCCTGTGCCAAAGTGGTTATGGCCAATGTTTTTGCCAACCCCGGAACGCCCTCCAAGAGGATGTGTCCGCCCGTAAGCAGACCAATCAGCAGTGAATCCACAAGATGTTTTTGGCCGACAATCACCTTGCCAACCTCCATACTCAACGAGTCCACAAAGACGCTCTCCCGCTCAATGCGCTCGTTAAGTTCCTTGATATTAACAACTTCGCTCATTTTTGATATATTGTGTTTTTGTTTTGTTGCCGAATCCACACTCTACACTAACGTAGATTAACACAAAAATAATACATTTTGACGGAATAAAAAAAGAGGGACACATATAATGTGTCCGAATTGAAAATTGCAGGCACAGCCTGTTTTGTGCAGTGGTCAGGTCGGTACGTTTCCCAACCTTGCGATGCCTTCCAACCACTCCTCCCCTAAGTTAGGGGAGGTGCCGTAGGCGGAGGGGTCTGTGAAAGAAAGAGCAAAAAGAGCAAAAAGAGCAAAAAGGGCAGGAAGGGCAGAAAGGGCAGAAAGGGGAGTGTAGGGAGAAGTTCCCTAAATTCTCTAACCTCTCTAACCTCCCACACCCTATCCGCTCAAAGAAAAAATATTTACTAATTACTAATTACTAATTACTCTTTGATGGTAGCAGGGTCGGCACACAAAAAGGGCTGCCAACCATTTGCGGTACGGCAGCCCTCTCGGGGGGTTATCACCCAAAACAGTCGCTCCGACTATTTGAGGCGATAGATTTTCTTGTAGCCATAAACAGCCTCATCGCCCAACTGCTCCTCAATGCGAAGCAACTGGTTGTACTTGGCCATACGGTCGCTACGGCTCATCGAACCGGTCTTAATCTGGCCCGAGTTGGTAGCAACTGCGATGTCGGCGATGGTGCTATCCTCGGTCTCGCCACTACGGTGCGAAGTAACCGAAGTGTAGCCTGCGCGGTGAGCCATCTCGATGGCATCCAAAGTCTCGGTCAGGGTACCAATCTGGTTAACCTTGATGAGGATGGAGTTACCGCAACCCAACTCGATACCCTTCTTCAGGAACTCTACGTTGGTTACGAAGAGGTCATCACCTACGAGCTGGCACTTGTCGCCAATGGCATCGGTCAGCATCTTCCAACCCTCCCAGTCGTTCTCGGCCATACCGTCCTCAATCGAATCTACGGGGTATTTCTCAACGAGGCCTTTCAGGTACTCAACCTGCTCTGCGGAGGTGCGTTTTGCGCCCTTCTCGCCCTCGAAGATGGTGTAGTCATAAACGCCATCTTTGTAGAACTCGCTCGATGCGCAGTCCATACCAATCATAACGTCTTTGCCGGGAACATAACCGGCAGCCTCAATAGCCTTCAAGATGCTCTCAATAGCATCCTCGGTGCCATCCAACACGGGGGCGAAACCACCCTCATCACCCACTGCGGTGCTCAAACCACGAGCGTGGAGCACCTTCTTCAGGTTGTGGAATACCTCGGCACCCATACGCAGAGCCTCACGGAAAGTGGGGGCACCAACGGGGCGAATCATAAACTCTTGGAATGCGATGGGGGCATCCGAGTGCGAGCCACCATTGATGATGTTCATCATAGGTACGGGCAGGCTCTTGGCGTTTGCACCACCAATGTAGCGATAGAGGGGCATACCGAGCTCGGCAGCAGCAGCGTGGGCAGTTGCCAACGACACACCGAGGATGGCGTTTGCACCAAGGTTGCTCTTGGTTGCGGTGCCGTCCAACTCAATCATAGCCTTATCTACACCCACTTGGTCAAATACGCTCATACCAACCAGTGCGGGAGCAATCTTCTCGTTTACGTTAGCAACGGCCTGCAATACGCCCTTGCCCAAGTAGCGACCTTTGTCGCCATCACGAAGCTCCAAAGCCTCGTTCTCACCGGTCGAAGCACCGCTGGGAACAGCAGCACGACCTACGATACCGTTAATGGTAGTTACCTCTACCTCGATGGTGGGGTTACCCCTCGAATCGAGAATCTCTCTTGCGTGTACGCCTAAAATCTCTGACATTTTCGTAACGTTTTTTTGTGTTTGTGTTAATTGTAACCTAACTGTGTTTCTTAGTTGTTATAGCATTGGCGAGGGAGGTGTGGACTCGGCCAACCTCCCCCTCCGTACCATTTTCTCTTAGCTGCGGAATTTGGCTTTCAGATACTCCCTGTTGAGGCGAGCAATGTGGTTGATGGTAATACCCTTGGGGCACTCTGCTTGGCAAGCACCGGTGTTGGTACAGTTACCAAAGCCCAACTCGTCCATCTTGGCAACCATAGCCTTGGCCCTGCGAGCAGCCTCCACCTGACCCTGAGGCAGTTTGGCGAGGCTCGATACCCTTGCAGCCACAAAAAGCATTGCCGAGCCGTTCTTGCAGGTTGCAGCGCAAGCACCACAACCGATACAAGCGGCTGCATCCATACTCTCCTCTGCATCGTCTTTGGCGATGGGAATGGCGTTTGCATCGGGTACACCACCTGTGCCTACCGACACGAAACCACCGGCTTGAAGAATACTCTCATAGGCGGTGCGGTCCACCACGAGGTCTTTGATTACGGGGAATGCACGGCTCCTCCAAGGCTCAATCACGATGGTGTCGCCATCTTTGAAGTTGCGCATATGAAGTTGGCAGGTGGTAATCTCGGTCTCGGGACCGTGGGCGTGGCCGTTAATCCTCAACGAGCAAGCACCGCAGATACCCTCACGGCAATCGTGGTCGAATGCAACGGGGTCTACACCCTCGTGGATGAGTTGGTTGTTCAGAATGTCGAGCATCTCCAAGAACGAACTCTCGGTCGAAACATCCTTCACTACGTATGTCTCGAATTTACCTTTGGCTTTGGCATTTGCCTGACGCCATATTTTAAGTGTCAAATCCATAGTCTCTATGTTTTCTCTTTCGTTTGTTTGATTTGTATGGGTTTTTGAGAACTCGTTTGTGGAGAGTTAGTCCTTGTAGTTACGCTGCTGCAAGTGGATGGTCTCAAAGGTCAGAGGCTCCTTGTGAAGCACGGGCTCTTTGTCCTCGCCTTGGTACTCCCACACAGCAACATAGGCATAGTTCTCGTCATCACGCAGGGCCTCGCCCTCGGGAGTCTGGTACTCCTCGCGGAAGTGGCCACCGCAACTTTCGTTACGGTTGAGTGCATCCCTTGCCATCAACTCGCCGAGTTCCAAGAAGTCGGCCAAGCGGAGAGCCTTCTCCAACTCGGGGTTGAGTTCATCGGGCTTACCGGCAAGTTTGAGGTCGCTCCAGAACTCCTTGCGCAGAGCCTGAATCTCAACGATAGCCTGCTCAAGCGACTCTTTGGTACGAGCCATACCAACCTTCTCCCACATAATGCCGCAACCGAGTTTCTTGTGCAACTCATCGGGGGTTTGGGTACCCTTGATAGCATAGAGTTTGGCAATCTTCTCGCGGATGGCGTTCTCTGCCTCCTCAAACTCGGGGGTGTTGGTGTCCACCTTGGGCGACTGAATCTCGTGCGAGAGGTAGTCGCCGATGGTGTAGGGCAGCACGAAGTAGCCATCTGCCAAGCCCTGCATCAGAGCCGAAGCACCGAGACGGTTGGCACCGTGGTCGGAGAAGTTGGCCTCACCCAGAGCATACAGACCGGGGATGGTAGTCATCAGGTTGTAGTCCACCCAAGTACCACCCATAGTGTAGTGTACTGCGGGGTAAATCTGCATAGGCTGCTCGTAGGGGTTCACTGCGGTAATCTTCTCATACATCTGGAACAGGTTACCATACCTCTCCCTGATGGTCTGAATACCGAGGCGGTCGATGGCGGTCTTGAAGTCGAGATAGACAGCCAAGCCGGTCTCGTTCACGCCATAGCCTGCATCGCAACGCTCTTTGGCAGCCCTCGAAGCCACATCACGGGGTACGAGGTTACCGAAAGCGGGGTAGCGGCGCTCCAAGTAGTAGTCCCTATCCTCCTCGGCAATATCGCTGGGCTGTTTGATACCTGCCCTCAGAGCCTCAACATCGCTCTTGTGTTTGGGCACCCAGATACGGCCATCGTTACGCAACGACTCACTCATAAGGGTAAGCTTACTCTGCTGTGTGCCGTGTACGGGGATACAGGTGGGGTGAATCTGTGTGAAGCAGGGGTTTGCAAATGCAGCACCCTTCTTGTAGGCCTGCCAAGCCACCGAGCCGTTGGAGTTCATAGCGTTGGTGGAGAGGAAGAACACGTTACCATAGCCACCGGTAGCCATAACCACTGCGTGTGCGCCGTGGCGCTCCAACTCGCCGGTTACGAGGTTGCGTGCAATCACGCCCCTTGCCTTGCCGTCTACCAACACGATGTCCAAAATCTCGTGCCTCGAGTAACTCTTAACGGTGCCGGCAGCAATCTGACGGTTGAGTGCGGCATAGGCACCGAGCAACAACTGCTGACCGGTCTGGCCACGGGCATAGAAGGTACGCGATACCTGTGCGCCACCGAAGGAACGGTTGGCCAACTTGCCGCCATACTCACGTGCGAAAGGTACGCCCTGTGCTACGCACTGGTCGATGATGAGGTTGGACACCTCAGCCAAACGATACACATTGGCCTCCCTTGCGCGGTAGTCGCCACCCTTGATGGTGTCGTAGAAGAGGCGGTATACCGAGTCGTTGTCGTTCTGATAGTTCTTGGCGGCATTGATACCACCCTGTGCGGCAATCGAGTGTGCCCTACGGGGCGAGTCGCTGATGCAGAATACCTTTACGTTGTAGCCAAGTTCGCCAAGTGAGGCTGCTGCTGCGCCACCACCCAGACCGGTACCGATAACGATAACGTCAAGTTTGCGTTTGTTGGCGGGGCTCACTACCTTGATGTCGCCTTTATGCTTTGTCCATTTGCCTTCAATGGGGCCCGATGGAATCTTGGAATCGAGTTTAATCATATCGTTAAAGTTTTTTCGTGGTTATCGGTTTAGTTTAGAACAAGGGGTAGGGAAGGAGGCCGTTGCCCTGCAAGAAGAGGATGATGGCGCACAAAGCGAAACCACCAATGATGAGGGTTGCAACGATGAACGAAATGCACTTCATACGTTTGAACCACACCTTGCTGTTGAGGCCGAGGGAGTGCATCATACTCCACACGCCGTGGGTGAGGTGGAACCAAATGGCTGCAAACCACACCAAGTAGAGCAGCACATAGGGCCACTGAGCGAAGTAGTAGCGAACAATGGCTGCGCCATCGGTGGGCGACACTGCTGCTGCGCCAAGCAGAACTTCGTGGGCACCGGCCAACTCGGCAAACATCATCTTGTACCAGAAGTGTACAAGGTGGAACGCGAGTCCGAGGAGAACAACAATACCCAGCACGAGCATATTCTTGCTCGACCACTCAACACCGGGTTCGCGTTTGGTTACGGCATAGCGGATGGAGCCACGGGCCTTGCGGTTCTGGATGGTCAGCACAATGGCCAAAGCGATGTGTGCCACAATCACAACTGCCAGCAAAACGGTGGCGGCAACTGCATACCAGTTGGCTCCGAGGAAACCGCAAATTGCATTGTAGGCTTCATCCGAGAAGACAAGTGCCAAGTTCATACACATATGGAATGTGAGGAACAAAACAAGAATACAGCCGGAGATGCTCATAAACATCTTCTTGCCGATTGAAGAGGTAAAAATACTTCCACTCATAATTATTTAAGTTAAATAAAATTTTGTTTAGTTCTAATTGGCGCAAAGTTACTATTGTTTTTCAAATAACACAATTATTTCCTTAACTTTGTCGCTGGTTTAAGGCAATTATTCTATGAAAAAAACGATTATTACACTGCTCTTGTCGCTTTTTGTGGCCCCATCGGTGGCTTTTGCGCAAACTACCGAGCCATTTCCGGAGATAACGGTGCCGGCAATCTACACCGACCAAGCCTCCTATGTGGCCTACTACATCTCCCACTACTGGGACCGATACGACTTTGCCGCCTACGACAAAAAGTACGCCGAAGAGACCACGGGCCAAGCCTTTGCCAACTTTGCCTACCTGCTGCAGATGCAGTCGGGAATTGGTGCTGCCACCCCCGAGGCCCAGTCGGCCGTGAAGGCTATGCTCTCGCGTGCTGCGGTGAGCGAGGATGCCTATTGGCACTTCCTCGACCTGTGTGAGCACTACTTCTATGAGCCCAACTCTCCGATGCGTAACGATGAGTTTTTCATCCCCGCCATTGCCCACGCACTCTCCACCAAGAGCCCTCTTGACGAGGACTCCAAGAGCCGCTACCGCACGCTCAAAAAGACCGTGGAGCGCAACCGCCCGGGCACTGTGGCCACCGATTTTGTCTACACCACAGCAGGCGGCTCACAGGGGCGTATGAGTCAGATTAATAGCGATATACTCATTATCTACTTCTACAACCCCGGTTGTGCCGATTGTCGCCGAGTTAAGGATATGTTGGTGGAATCGGAGGCGGTGAGTAGGCTCCACAAGGAGGGACGCTTGAAGGTGCTTGCAGTCTATCCCGATGAGGACCTCACGGAGTGGAAAAAGTATCTGGCCGAAAACCCAAAGTGGTGGATAAGTTCCTATGATAAGGGTGCAGTGGTGCAGTCGAGAAATCTCTACGACCTGAAGGCCATCCCCACACTCTACCTGCTTGATAAGGACAAAAACGTGGTGCTGAAAGACCCCACGCCCGAAAATCTTATCGGTCTGCTGGGAATGATTTGATAAATAGTTGTCAGTTATTAGCAAACAGTTGTCAGTAAACAGTTTACAGTAAATAGTTTACGGGTGATAACTGATAACTGAAAACTGTTTAGGCGTTGTTGCCAAACTCCATAAGGTAGGCTTTGATGAAGGCGTCAATGTCGCCATCCATCACCGCATCCACTGCCGAGGTCTGGTGGCCTGTGCGGTGGTCCTTCACACGGCGGTCGTCAAAGACGTAGGAGCGAATTTGTGAGCCCCACTCAATGCGTTTCTTGCTCTTTTCGAGTTCGTTCTGCATAGCCATACGTTTGTCCAACTCCCTCTGGTAGAGCTTGGAGCGAAGGATGCGCAGGGCGTTGTTGCGGTTGTCGAGTTGCGAGCGCGTCTCGGTGTTCTCAATGAGGAACTCCACCACCTCGCCCGTGTCGGGGTCCTTGCCGTGGTAGCGCAGTCGCACACCCGTTTCCACCTTGTTCACGTTTTGTCCGCCCGCACCGCTACTGCGATAGGTGTCCCACTCGTAGTCGGCAGGATTGATGTTGATTTCTATGGTGTCATCCACCTGTGGCGACACAAAGACCGATGCAAAGGTGGTTTGTCGCTTGTTGTTGGCATTGAAGGGCGATAGGCGCACCATACGGTGCACACCACTCTCGCTCTTGAGGTAGCCATAGGCATAGTCGCCCTCAAAGAGCAGTGTGGCCGATTTGACGCCCACCTCTTCACCGGGTTGCAGGTCGGCCACTCTCACTTTGAAGCCGTTGCGCTCGCCCCAGCGGGTGTACATCCTCATCAGCATTGATGCCCAATCGAGGCTCTCGGTGCCGCCTGCACCACTGTTAATATCGACCACAGCACCCAGTTTGTCCTCCTCTCCACGGAGCATATTCTTCATTTCAAGGGCCTCGGTAGCCTCCAACGTGCGGGCATAGAGGGTGTCGAGCTCCTGCTCGGTGGCACCTCCCTCACGCACAAACTCGGCCGTAACCTCAAGGTCGTCTACAAGACCCGAGAGGGCCACATAGGAGTCTATCCACGCCTTTATGGAAGCCACCTTTTTGAGTTGCTTTTCGGCCTCTTCGGGGTGGTCCCAAAAGTCGGGGGCGGTGGTTTTGAGCTGCTCCTCCTCAAAGGCTATGCGCTTGTCGTCAATGGCAAGGTATCGCCCCAAGGCATCGCGCCTCTGCACAAGGTCCTTTATCTGTTCTGCTGTTGTCATCTCTACCTAACTATACTCTTTTTCTTCCTTCCTTCTTGCTTGGTGTGTGTGCAGCCCTCTTTTTAGCCTGCCACGCTGCACTCCACCCCCAGAGCACGCACCCTCTCGGCTATGGCTCGGAGTTCCTCCACGGGCACCTTTTGCAGGTTGGGTGCGGGGGTGTCGCGGTCGATGGTGTAGACCATCACGCTGCGGGGAGCAATCTCCTCAATTAGTTTCAGCCAAGCGGCCACCTCCTCTTCGGTGGTGTTGTCAATCACCTCGCTCTCAAACTCGCCACGCAGGAACATAGTCTGCACAATGCACCTGCCCCCAAACGACTTCATCCTCCCGACCACCTCGGCCACCGAGTAGTGCCCAAGGGGTTTGTCGATGAGTTGCACGGTGTGGTCAAAGGCCGAGTCGAGTTTCAAGATTGGGTTATCAACCATCCTCAGAGCCCTGCAAACGCTCTCCTTGTGGAGCATTGTGGCGTTGGTTAGCACCGACACTTTGGCGTTGGGGCAGAGCCTGTTGCGCAACGATACCACTCCCTGCACAATCTCCTCAAAGTGGGGGTGCATTGTGGGCTCTCCGTTGCCCGCAAAGGTGAGCACATCGGGTGGTGTTCCCTCGGCAACCATTGCCGAGAGCCTTTGCTCCAACATCGCAAGCACAGCCTCCTTGTTGTGGAATTTGGGTTTTGGGCCGCCCAGAGTCCACCCACACTCGCAGTAGATGCAGTTGAACGAGCAGAGTTTGCACTCCAACGGCAGCAGGTTGATGCCCAGCGAGAGGCCCAATCGGCGCGAGTGAATGGGGCCGAAGATTATGTTGTCATAGAGGACTGTCATAGAGTTGGTGAATTTCGGACACGAAGGTAGTGCATTTTGTTGAGTGGAGCAAATTTTACCCTCTCAATTACACACATTGGCACTCGGTTTGCCCACCCTTGTGGGTGTTAAACAAAAACTTTACCGCTTTATGAACACTTTTACACTCCGTACATCCATTCGCCTTACGCTCGTGGCTCTTGCTCTCGGGTGCTACAACCTCTTTGCAGCCGAGCCCGCAGGGCGCACCAAGGAACTCAACAACACCCCCGCCTCCAACGTGGACTTGGAGCGTTATCAGGGACGTTGGTATGAACTCGTGCGCAAGCCCCACTCGTTTGAGAAGGGTATGAGCCACGTGGTGGCCACCTACACCCTGCGCCCCGATGGTAAGATTGACGTAACCAACGAGGGAATGAAGAAGGGTAAACGCAAGGTGAGCCGAGGTAAGGCCCGCACCACCGACATCCCCGGCCAACTGATGGTTACCTTCTTCATCTTCCCCGGCGAGTACAACATTCTGGAGGTTGCCCCCGACTACTCCTACTCGGTGGTGGGCGGTGGCAGTCCCAAATACCTCTGGGTACTCTCCCGCACCCCCTCTCTGCCGAAGGAAACTATGGACGGCATTTTTGCCCGACTGCGGGACAGGGGCTACGACCTCTCGGACATAATCATCGTGGAGCAAGACCAATAGAGAAGCCGTCTAACAAGGTGATTTCTGCGTTACGCTTGTCCTCAAAATCCTCATTTACGCCGTGTAAACTGCGGTTTTTCGGACTGCGCAAGCCTTGAAATCCCTCTTGTTATACAACTTCTGAAAAACATAGGGGTGTGTCTGATATTCAGACACACCCTTAGCCTAAAATGTGTGCTCCGATTTTGGGGTTACTGACAGGTGTGGATAACTTTCGGGTTGTTCCACACCTTGTGTTTTGCGAGGGGAGGTACTTTTGCCCCATTAAACCAATCACAACCCCTAATGGCAAAACAAAACGACCCTAATTCGCTACTTGATGAGCACCTGCACCAAGTGGCAACACAAGGTGTATACTCCAAAAAGAGTATCGAACAACTCGCAGAGGAGTGTTGCCTCTGCACCACCACATTCAAACTCAAATTCCGATGCCACTTCGGCGAGAGCGTACACCGCTGGATGGTGCGCAAACGATTGGAGTATGCCGAAAGGCTGCTGTGTGGCTCCGACCTCTCGGTCAAGGCCATTGCCTACACCACAAGGTTCTGCAACCCCTCGCACTTCATCCGCCTCTTTAAGGACCACTTTGGGACCACGCCCGCCGACTATCGCAAGGCCCACCGCTGGGACCACAATGAGAGGTGTCGGCCACAAGGTTGCTCCTCGTGTGCTGCCACCAATGGGACTTGTTGCTGCCGAAACATACGCACAGGACAGTGCCCCAACCTTCGAACAAGGTCGGCACAACAAACCCCTTCCGCTCGGGCGAAAGGGGAAGATGTGTAAGTCGGAATGGAAGAGAGCCTGCTATGCGCAGACTAAATGGGAAATATCAGAAAGACGACCACATCCCACACGGCGTGGGAAACAATGAGTGTCCAAAGGCTCTTGGGCCACAGTCGATACAGCAAGCCCCACACACCGCCAACCACCGCAGCGGACACCACCAGCATAAAGTTCAGTGCCCAAATGTGCACGAGGGCATAGATGGCTGTGGTGAGCACAAAGGCCCACGTGGGATTTAATTTGAGGGATAGTTGTCGCTGCACAAATCCACGCCAGAAAATCTCCTCGGCGGGGCCGATGACAAGCAGCAACAAGGGGCCGATGAGCCAAGGCGAGGTGCCATCCTTCATCGAGTAGATGGAGCCAATCTCCCCCTCGGCAAAGGGAAACATCCGGCAGGCTACCTTGTCGCCCACCCAGAACACTCCCCACAGCAGCGCAGCAAGGGCCACGCCCAACAAAATGTGCTTGGCGGAAAACTCCACGGCAAGCACCCTGCGCAGGTCGGGTGTGGTGGCGAGGGAGAGCGTGGTGAGCACCACTCCCGCAAGACTCATCGTAAGCCAAAAATTGACGTGCGAGGCGGTCCACGGACTGAACATCACAAACCACAGCAGGGCTGCAACGGCTATGGGAAGCAGGATTTTCTTTGTCATAGTGCAAAATAGGCACCCCAGCCAACAAGGGCACTAACCACAAGGGAAACAATCATCACAACGCTAAACTCGGCCTGCAACTTGGCACTCTGCTGGTCGAGGTGTGCAATGGCGGCAGGGCCCTCGGTGGTGAGTTTTCGGGCTTGGCGAGCCATACCCATTGCCGTGTTACCCACAGCACACACCACAAGCGTGAGTGGGGGCAACCAACCCGCAAAAATTGCGATGAGCACCCACACGATGGGGAAGAGTACCTCAAATTGATAAATCAGGGCCGAGGCCTTGGGGCCGATGCGCATCGCAAAGGTGCGGGCACCTGCGGCACGGTCGCTCTCGGCATCGCGGGCATTGTTGATGTGGAGGATGGAGTCGGTAATCAACCCAAGGGGCACTGCCAACACCATAGCCGACCAATCGACCTGCCCCACAGTAACGAGCGAGGTGCCGATGATGGGAAGAATGGCGTAGGTGAGGATGATTACCACATCACCCAACGAGCGATATTTGAGGAAGGAGTAGAGCAGGGTGAGCACTCCGCCGGCCACTCCAACGTAGAGCAGGTTGATGTCCTTGGTGAGTAGCAACAACACCCCACCCACAATGCACCCGAGCACAAAGAGCACAATGCCATAGCGGCGGAACTCATAGTCTTTGAAGGAGCCATTCACGAGGGGTAGCATCATTGCGTTTTCGGGCGTATCGACTCCCTTGCGATAGTCGCTGTAGTCGCTCAGAACGTTGCCTGCGGCGTGGAAGAGAATGATACCCACAAGGGCCAACGCTCCGCATAGCCAATTTACTTCGGGAGCCCCTGCGGAAGTTTTAGAAACCCAGAAGAGGTAGGCGATGGTTGAGGCAACGGGCATTGCCGATGCGGGGAACGACCAAGGTCGAGTGGCGAGATACCACTCTTTGAGGGTGTGTTTTGCCATAGATGGTTTTCGTTAAGATGTTATTTCTTCCACAAATGTAGGTTTTTTTGCACGACTTCCAAAAATCAAAATTCAGAATTCAATATTGTCCCCCTCTAAGTTAGAGGGGGTGCTGCGCAGCAGCGGGGGCGTCTGTTTTGGAATTGACAATTGAAAATTGACAATTGAAAATTGAGGTGTGCCTTCGGCACGGGTATTAAAAAAGATACCCAAGAGTAAGAAGGGGTAACCACAAGCGTTGGGTAGCACCACCAAGAACTCCTCCCCTACGATAGGGGAGGTCGGGAGGGGTGGTCGAAATTGTGTGCACGGCCCCGTGCACGTCCCCCTCTAAGTTAGAGGGGGTGCCCGAAGGGCGGGGGCGTCTGTTGCCAAAAGAGCAGAAAGAGTAGGCTATGGCAACTGGGCCTACTGGGTCCACCAAGGTCCTTAAAGCCTTTAAGGGCATTAAGGCCCCTTAGGGCAGACGGAAGACAGCGTCTTTGGCGCAATAGAAAAGAGCGGTAGATGCCAACCGCTTGCCTTATGGTAGTCGTGGCAAGACGGGGCCACAGGCCCTTTTGTGTGGTTGGCAGGTCGGCACGCATCCCAACCTTCGGAAGCCCCGACTTCTTCTCGGGTAACAGAAATGTTACCCGTACCATCCGACCACCGCTCCCTTGAGTACCCCTCCCCTACGATAGGGGAGGTCGGGAGGGGTGGTCGAAATTGCGCTCGGCGGCCCCGCCGAGCAGGAGCTGGCGCAAAGCGACTGAGGGGTTTGTGGAGCAGAAAGAGCAGAAAGGGCAAAAAGGGAAAAATTCTCAATTCTCAATTTTCAATTCTCAATTCTAATACTTACTTTTGTGTGATTTCACAACCGTAAACAACAATATGAAGAGTAAAGTTGCATCCTTTGCGGTGGACCACACTACACTCGACCGTGGGTTCTATCTGCGCTCGCTCTACACTGTGGCCCGCATCTACCCCATCAAATCCTACGATATGCGCTTCCGTGCGCCACGTGAAAAAGCCTACCTCACACCCGAGGTCATCCACACCATTGAGCACCTTATGGCACACTATCTGCGTGAGGAGCTTGGTAACAGTGTGGTGTCGTTTGCGCCGATGGGGTGCAAGACAGGTTTCTACCTCGTGGTCAAGGGTTGGGTGCCCCAGCGCAAGGTGATGGAGGCGGTGCTGAAGGTGTGTCGTGAGCAGTCGGCTCTGCGCACCCAGAGCGATGTGCCGGGCCTCACTGTGGTGCAGTGCGGTAACCCCGAACTCTACGACATTGAGGGCTCCAATGCCGCCCTTGCCGAGTATGGCGACCTGCTTCAGGAGTTGCTGAAACGCTAAAAATACATAAGTAGATATTTACCAACGCAATGAAAAATATTCTTGTCATAACACCTATGGCTGCCGAGCAGGAGAATATGCTCCAAGCGCTCAACAACTACCCCCTGCCGCTGCTCAATGCCTACACCATTCGCCGTGGCTATGTGGGCAAGGTCTATGCCGCCGCTGCAACAGCCCTCGCATTGGCCGAGGAGAGGTTTGACCTCGTGGCCGTGGTGGGCTATGCTGCCGCATCGGCTACCTACAACACGGGCGACATCGTTTGCCCCTGCGCTGCCCGCTACCACGACAGCCACGTTCCCGAGGGGCTCGATGGGGTGGACTTCCTCACCAAACCCTACACATTGGAGGGTGCCGATGAGGCGACCATCTACACGGGCGATAGTTTCGTTGGGGCCGAGATGATTGGCGAGATTAAGAGTCGCTTCGGCACCGACAAGGCCCTCTTCGATATGGAGGCCACCGCTGTGTGTCAGATTGCCGCCCAGCACGGAGTGCCTGCAATGGTTGTCAAGATGGTGAGCGACACCCCCGAGAAAGGGTGCGATGCCGATGCCTTTGAGCGATTTGTGTGTGAGCACACCGACTTTACCCCCTTTGTGGAGATTCTCGAAAAACTCTGAGTGGGGCACAAAGAGAATTAAAACAACAAATAACCGCCATAAGAGTATGAAAATTGCCATCGGTTGCGACCACGCAGCATTCACATTCAAAGAGGAAATCAAGGCCTACCTCACCGCAAAGGGCCACGAACTTATCGACAAGGGCTGTTATTCGGCCGAGCGTGCCGACTATCCCGACTATGGTATTGCCGTGGGCGAGGCTGTGGCCAAGGGGGAGTGCGAAAGGGGTGTCGTTATCTGCGGTAGCGGCATAGGCATCAGCATTGCTGCCAACAAGGTGGCGGGTGTCAGGTGTGCACTCTGCTCGGAGCCGCTTGCGGCCCGCTTGTCGCGCAACCACAACGATGCCAACGTGCTCGCTATGGGTGCAAGGCTTATTGGGTTGGAGATGGGCAAGGCCATTGTGGATGAGTGGTTGCAGGCCGAGTTTGAGGGTGGTCGCCACTGTGGCCGCATCGACAAAATCAGCCACTACGAGAGCCGATAGGGGTGGCCACTGTGGTGGTAGGCTCTGCCCACGCCACTGCAATACAATTTTTAATAAAAAAAGGGGGGGGGTGTCTAATAACCATTTAGACACCCCCCCCTTAATTTTCCCCAAAACAAAAAGGGTTGCATCTCTGCAACCCTTCGCTCCTCAGCTAGGACTTGAACCTAGGACCCCCTGATTAACAGTCAGGTGCTCTAACCAACTGAGCTACTGAGGAATTTAACCCTTAATGCTAATGACCTCGGTCATTTTGCGAGTGCAAATATATGGCAAAATTTCTTTCCTGCAAACATTTTTTCAATATTTTTTCAAAAAAACTTGCAGCCACCCAACTTTCCTCCCCCTTTTGTGTTGCTTTCTCACCTAAAATAGATACCTTTGTTGTGCTATGAGAAGTGTGCTTCTTTCGATTTGGGCCCTGATGGTGGCCGGAGCGTTGTCGGCACAGCAGACCGACACCACCCCTAATGCTCTCCTCTTTGAGGAGGTGGAGTGGAACTTCGGGCGCATCGAGGAGGAGGCCGGCAAGGTGAGCCACACCTTTGTCTACACCAACACCGCCACCCACCCCGTGGCCATAGAGAGGGTCTATTCCTCCTGTGGGTGTACCACGGGCGACTATTCCCGCCGACCGCTCAAACCGGGGGCTTCGGAGAAGTTCACCATAACCTTCAATCCCGAGGATAGGTCCGGGCGGTTTGACAAACGCATCACACTCGTCTATGACGAGGGGCGTGGGCGCACCGAGTTGCGCATCAAGGGTGTTGTCAGGGGGCGCAAACGCTCCACCGAAGTGCTCTATCCCTACGCTTTGGGCGCAGGAGTGAGGGCCGACAGCAACTACAAAGCCTTCGGCAACGTGGCGCAGGGCACAAGCAAGAGTATGACCATAGCCCTTGCCAACACCTCCAAGAGGGGTGTGCGCATAGCCACCGAGTGGGTGGAGCAGAGTGGGGCACTGGAACTCTTCCTGCCCGACACGCTCGCTCCGGCGGAGGTTGCACTGGCCACAGCCACCTATGTGCTCCCCTCCGATGGGGCTCGCTATGGGCTGTTGAGGGACAAGGTGGGTGTGTTGATTGACGGCGTGCGTAGCGAGGTGGTGCTGACCACCACCGCCATAGGGGTGGACAACTTCGACCGAGATGCCAAGGAGGTCCCCAAAGCCCGCATTGAGCCCACGTGGGTAGACTTTGGCGAGGTGGCTGTGCCGAGTGTGCAACGTTGCACCGTGGTGCTCACCAACGAGGGCACTGCTCCGCTGGTGGTGCGCAAAGTGAGCCCACGCGAGGGAACAACCATTGGGCTGGCCGAGGGCACGACCATAGCCCCACGGGAGAGTGTGAGTGTGGAGGTGGTGCTGGAGGTGCCGAGGGGTGCCTACGACACCCTCTTTGGGGGCGGAATGATTGTGGTGAACGACCCTGCAAGGCCCGTGAGGGAGTTGCGTGTGGGGGCGACCATAAAGTAGATTGTGGATAGGGAGAAAATAAGTTTTTAGACAACAAGATATGTATCAGATTTTACGTAAAGTGAAACTTGCGGAGAATATCTACCTGATGGATATTCACGCACCGAGGGTGGCACATTCGGCACATCCCGGACAATTCGTAATCGTTAGGGCCACCAAGGAGGGCGAGCGTATTCCGCTCACCATCTCCGATTTTGACACCGAGCGTGGCAGCGTGCAGATTGTGGTGCAGACGCTTGGCGTCTCCACCCTCAAGTTGTGTGAGATAGCCGAGGGTGAGTGCATTGAGGACTTTGCGGGTCCGCTGGGCCGCCCCTCCGACTTCGTGTATGAAAACGTGGAGGACCTCAAAGCCAAGCGCCTCCTCTTCATTGCGGGCGGTGTGGGCACAGCACCCGTCTACCCGCAGGTCAAGTGGCTGCACGAACACGGAGTGGAGGCCGATGTTATCATCGGTGCCAAGACCAAAGAACTCCTCATCCTCACCGATGAGATGCGTAGTGTGGCTTCCAACCTCTACATAGCCACCGATGATGGCTCGGAGGGCTTCAAAGGTATGGTTACGGGTTGCTTGAAGGAGCTTGTGGAGGTGCAGGGCAAGCACTACGACACGGTCATCACCATCGGCCCGATGATTATGATGAAATTTGTGGCTCTGACCACCAAGGAACTCGGTATCCCCACCATCGCCTCGCTCAACTCGCTGATGGTTGATGGTACCGGTATGTGTGGTGCGTGCAGGGTGAGCGTGGGTGGCAAGACCAAGTTTACCTGCGTGGATGGCCCCGAGTTTGACGCCCACGAGGTGGACTTTGACGAGGCTATGCGCCGTAGTGGCCAGTACCGCACCGAGGAGCAGAGGCGTTTGGAACGCTACAAGGACCACAAGTGCCGCATCGGGCTGGACAAATAGATGGAGAGATAGAGAGAACAATAACGTAGAGATAGACAAGGAGATATGGCAAACATCATATCACGCACTCCCGTAAGGGAGCAGGAGCCCGCCACAAGGGCTGCAAACTTCGAGGAGGTTTGCTATGGGTTTAACCTCGAAGAGGCCCAGAGGGAAGCAAGCCGTTGCCTGCACTGCCGCAACCCGCGCTGTGTGAAGGCCTGCCCTGTGGGCATACAGATACCCAATTTCATCGCCGCCATTGCCGAGGGCGACCTCCAGATGGCCGCCAACATCATTGCCGAGGACTCGCTGCTACCCTCCATTTGTGGTAGGGTGTGCCCGCAGGAGAGCCAATGTGAGGGCTCGTGCATTGTGGGCATAAAGAATGAGCCCGTGGCCATCGGTAAACTCGAAAGGTTTGTGGGCGACTGGCAACTTGAAAACGGCACTGCCGAGAAGGCGGTAATTGAGCCCAATGGCAAGAAGGTGGCCGTGGTGGGTAGTGGCCCTGCCGGCCTTGCCTGCGCTGCCGACCTTGCAAAGTGGGGCTATGAGGTTACTGTGTTTGAGGCTCTGCACCGCTTGGGTGGTGTGTTGAGCTACGGTATCCCCGAATTCCGCCTACCCAAGGAGCGCATCGTGGAGAGGGAGATTGCCAAGGTGGAGAGGCTCGGTGTGAAGTTTGAGAAGAACATCATCGTGGGCCGCACCCTGACCATCGACTCGTTGCTTGACGAGGAGGGCTTTGCGGCTGTCTTCATCGGTTCGGGCGCCGGCCTGCCCAAGTTTATGGGCATTGAGGGCGAAAACCTCAATGGCGTGTTCTCCGCCAACGAATTCCTCACCCGCATCAACCTTATGGGTGCCTACGCCCCCGAGAGGTTTGACACCCCTGTGCGCAGGGGCGAGAAGGTGGCCGTGGTGGGCGGTGGCAACGTGGCTATGGACGCTGTGAGGTCGGCCAAGAGGCTCGGTGCCGATGCCTACATCATCTACCGCCGCTCGGAGGCCGAACTCCCCGCACGTGTGGAGGAGGTACACCACGCCAAAGAGGAGGGCGTGCAGTTTGCAATGCTCACCAACCCCGTGGCCGTAGTGGGCGATGAGAAGGGATGGGTGAGGGCCCTTAGGTGTGTGCGTATGGAGTTGGGCGAGCCCGATGAGAGTGGCCGTAGGTCGCCTGTGGTTGTTGAGGGCTCGGAGTTTGAGCTGGAGTGCGACACGGTGATTATGGCTCTGGGTACATCCCCCAACCCGCTGATTGCATCCACCACCGAGGGCTTGGAGCGTAACCGTAGGGGTTGCCTTGTGGCCTCCGAGGAGGGTGCAACCACAAGGGAGGGTGTCTTTGCGGGAGGCGATGCCGTTACGGGTGCCGCCACCGTAATTCTTGCTATGGGCGCAGGTCGCAAGGCTGCCAAAGCCATCCACGACTACATAAGGTCAACCGTCGACCGTCAACCGACAAAGAGTAAATAGTAACAACAGATAACTGACAACTATAAGAACAAAAAACTATGGTACTTTCAAATCTTAACAATCGCAAAGAGTTGGAGAAACTCAACCCCCTGTTCAAAACCCTCTTCGAGTGGCTTGAAACTCACAATATGGCCGAACTCCCCTTGGGTCGCTACGATGTGTTGGGCGATGAGCTCTACGTAAACAACGCCTGCCCCAAAGTGGGTACCAAAGAGGAGATGCCCTTGGAGGCTCACCGCAAATATATTGATGTGCAGGTAATTCTCGAAGGTCGTGAGACTATGGGTTGGAAACCCCTTGAGGAGATTGAGCACTGGACCTCCGAGTACAACGAGGTGAAAGACGTTATCTTCTCTGACGATAAGCCCGAGAACTACGTTACCCTCAAACCCGGTCAGGTGGCAATTTTCTGGCCCGAGGATGGACACGCACCCGGCATTGCCGATGCTCCCGTGCGCAAGTTTATCGCAAAAGTGAGGGTGTAGGACTATGAACGCAACAATGAAACCTATCGCTCCCGAGGCACTGGCAGCCAACCCCTTTGAACTCATCGGCAAGCAGTGGATGCTCATCACTGCCGGCAGCAAGGAGCAGTTCAACACGATGACTGCAAGTTGGGGTGGCGTTGGTGTGCTGTGGAACAAACCGGTGGTCTACATCTTCATCCGCCCCCAGCGTTATACCTTGGGCTTTGTGCAGCGCGAGAGCCACTTCACACTCTCCTTCTTTGGTGAGGAGTACCGCCCTGCGCTACAACTGCTCGGCTCACGCTCGGGTCGTGATGGCGACAAGGTGGCCGCTTCGGGGCTCACCCCTGTGTTTACCGAGATGGGCAACCCCACCTTTGAGGAGGCAACCCTCGTGATGGAGTGCCGCAAACTCTTCGATGGCACCTTCCGTGCGGAGGACTTTGCCGATGTGGAGTTGAGGGACAAAATCTATCCCAATGGCGACTTCCACCACGTTTTTGTGGGCGAAATCGTGGGTTGTTGGGAGAAGTAGCGACCAATAAACATTGCCAATAAAAGAGGGACCTTTCGTGGGTCCCTCTTTTGTTGTTAATAAGCCATACTCTTTGTTGTGTTAGGCAATCACGCCTGAGCCAACCAACTCATCCCCATCGTACCAAGCCGCAAACTGGCCTGCGGTGATACCCCTTTGGGGCTCGTCAAAGAGTAGGTAGGCCCCCTCCTCACACACGTGCAGAGTTGCCTTCTGAAGGGGTTGGCGGTAGCGGATGCGGGCCTTGTAGCGGCGTGGTGCATCGCCCACCTGCATACGCAAATCTTCCCTCACCCAATGCACCTCCTCCGGCTTTATCCACAGCGCACGGCGCATAAGCCCGGGGTGGGTGTGGCCCTGACCAACGTAGACAATGTTGCGCTCCACATCGGTGGCAATCACAAAGAGTGGCAAGGCAGTACCTCCAACGCCGAGTCCGTGGCGTTGGCCTATGGTGTAGAAGTGGGCTCCACCGTGGGTGCCGACCTTGCGACCATCCGAGGGCTCATACTTGTAGGCCCCTGCGAGGGTGGGCAGGTTGAGTTCCTCAACGAGCGCTGCCTCCTCGCTCTCGGTGCGGTAGCCTTCCCAATCGGCCGCAATCTCCACAATGCGCCCCTTGCGGGAACGTAGTTTTTGCTGGAGGAAGACGGGTAAATCGACCTTACCCACAAAGCAAATGCCCTGCGAGTCCTTCCTCTTGGCGGTGGCAAGGTGTCGCTCGGTGGCAATCTCCCTCACCTGCGGTTTGAGCATATCGCCCACGGGGAAGAGCGCACGTGAGAGTTGCTCCTGCGAGAGTTGGCACAGAAAGTAACTCTGGTCTTTGTTGCCGTCTGTGCCCGCCAGCAGTCGGTGGGTACCATCGGGTAGGTGCTCCACGCGGCAGTAGTGCCCTGTGGCTACCCAGTCGGCACCGAGTTTGAGGGCCTCTTTGAGAAAGACATCAAACTTAATCTCCCTATTGCACAGCACATCGGGGTTGGGGGTGCGCCCCTTCTCATACTCGGAGAACATATAGTCCACAACTCTCTGGCGGTATTGCTCACTGAGGTCTACCATACGAAACGGAATGTCGAGCCTCTTGGCCACAAGTTCGGCAAACAGGCGGTCGTCTTCCCAAGGGCACTCGCCACTGAGGGTGCCCACCGTGTCGTGCCAATTGACCATAAAGAGGCCCACCACGTCATAGCCCTGCTCTTTGAGCAACCACGCAGCCACAGACGAGTCCACCCCGCCCGAGAGTCCAACCACAACACGCTCCTTTTTCTTCTCCGCTTCCATCATTTATCTCTTTGGCCACAAAGGTACACAAAAAGAGCCGACTTGCAACACCTGTTTGCAAGTCGGCTCACCACACATTGTTAAACTTTATGGATTGTCGGGGCCTGCAAAAGCACCCAACAACCACTCTCTTTTTCTCTACAAACTACTCATCTCGCTGTATGGAGAGGTCGAAAGGTGGGCCACATTCTCCACCACCTCGCCTGCGTTGTTCCACCACCTGTGGCGGAATACCACCAGCAGGTCAAGCGAACTCTTGTTGCCATACCTCTCCAACAACTCCTCGCTCAGTTTGAACGAAGCCCATTGGTAGGCAAAACTACCGCTGTCGGAGGGTTTTTTGTTCACCGTTTCGCCCTTGTGGCAGATTTGCAACACGAGGGTGTTGTCGGTAGAGCCGTTTTCGGTGTCATCATAGACAAGTTCAAACTCAAACTCCGTACCGTCTGCACCGGTGTCCACATAGGCAATCTGGAGGTTTACATAGCCACCGGTGATGGAGGCCTGTGTGGGAATTGCGGGGGTTGTGCCCAACTCGGCCCTATCCTCTTCGTCCATAATCGAGAGGGGGTCGATGTCGTCAATCACAAGTGGGTAGAACTCGTGCAGGCGGATGTTTACGCTGTTTTGGAGTCGTTTGAGCACCGAGTAGTTGAAGCACACCCTGCCCGACTTGCTCTCAATCTCCTCCACCGAGGTGTTGGTGCCCACCTCCACAATGTTGAGCAACTCGCCGTAGTCGCCCTTGATGGTTCGGGTTACGGGGTCCAGAGTGCCCAACGACACGTAGTGGTTTTGGCTCTCATCAACCTCAAGCCAGCTGGTGCAGGCTACGGCACCAAAGGCCACAGTGGCCAAAAGTGCCACTTTGCTAATCAATCTTTTCATTGTTGTTATCATCTTCTTTTTATCCAATTTTTTCTCTCTGTCAGGTCCCTTTTGCGCTCCTCCCTATCGGAACGTAAACCTCAAACCAAACCTACAGGTAAGGCTCAAGGGGTTTTCGGTGCGGTAATTCTCAGGGTGTACGGCCGAGGAGAACCAATAGGCAACGCCCGCCTCGCCATAGAGGCCCACGCCACCCCAAAGCATATAGTTCACACCGGCCACAGCATCAAGCGACAACTGCACCCCCGGGGTTTCGAGGGCGAAGGATTTGTCCCTCTTGCCGTTGATAAACTCCGTGTCCTTTGCTCCCACGCAGTGCTCAATGGTGGTGCCCAACTTTCCATAGAGGCCCCAACGGTCGAAGTTGGCAAAGCGGAACGACACTCCGAGGGGAATACCGAGGTAGTGCATATCGCGCTTGCGCACATAGTTGCTCATTTGTCCTTCATTGTCGCTGCGCGAGTGGAGGTGGGTGTAGATAATTCCCGTCTCCAAGGCCATCCAATCGGCAAGAGCGTAACTTGCCGTGAGGCCCACCGATACGGGCATAAAGTGTTTGAGCGAGTTGTTCATCTGCGGGGCCTTGAATATGTTGGGTCCCGAAAGGCCCGCATCGCCACCGAGCACAGCGTGCTCGTTCACCCCCATAGAGTTGCTCTTCACATTCTCCAAAATCATATTGCCCTGATTGAAGCCCACGTTGGCCGCATAGAGGGATATTTCGGTGGGGTGGGCAAGGCCCAATCTGCGGGGCTCTTCATCAAGGCCCAACACTGCCCTCCAATAGGCCTCAATCTCCTCATCGCTCTTGCGGGGTTGTTTCTTGCGGGTGGAGGTGTGGCGTGTGGTCGTAGCCTTTGGAGCGTTCTCCTCCTCGGCCACCGTGGTGGTGGGCTCTTGGGGTGCGGGTTGCGACTCCTCGGCCTCCTCGTTTTGTGCCTTCTGTGTGAGGGCCACACTCTTTACTGTTGCCACCCTCCTTGCCATAGGCATACTCACCTGCTCGGCCATCATCATACCGCTGTCCGGCTCGGTGAGTTCATCGGTGGGGGTGTACCTAATCTCGCTCCTAATATCCTCCTCAATGGCGACCATCTCCTCCTTGGGGGCATTGCTGTCCACCACCAACATCACTCCCACAAAGAGCGATGCGGCCACTGCGGCCGAAAGGGCCCAACGTACCACCGGCCTGCGCCACAAGGGCACAACCACCGGCTTCTGCTCCACTGTGGGGGCTGTGGGCTCTGCTTCTGCCACCAAAGGCTCCACCGCAGGGGCGGCTCCAACACCTGCCAGAGTGGCCTCGATGCGGTCGAACAGCCCCTCGGAGGGCTCCTCTCGGAACTCCCCAAGTCGCTCGGCGAGCAACTGCTCCAAACTATCGTACCTATCCTCTTTCATCGGTGTCGTTGTTGTTCTTTGTTTTTGTTGTCTTTGTGTCGGCAATTCCCAACTTTGCCGCCAATCGGGCCTTGGCCCTGATGTATTGCGAGCGGCTGGTGGTCTCGCTGATACCGAGCATTTGTCCAATCTCGGCGTGGCTGTAACCCTCCACTGCGTAGAGGTTGAGCACCGTTCTGTAGCCATCGGGCAGGCTCTCTATGGCTTGCCGCAACTCTTCGGCCGAGAGCCTCTCCAGTGCTTGTGGTGCCACCCCTTCGATGCGCCCGGGAGGTAGTTCGCTGATGTCCTCATCCGCCCCGAGGTTGGACCGCTTGCGCAGGAAGGAGAGTGCTGTGTTCACAAAGATACGCCTGCACCAAGCATCAAAGGGCCCCTCGCCTCGCCAATCGCCAATCTTGGTGTAGAGGGTAACAAACCCATCGTGCAGAAGGTCCTCAGCGGTGGCTCGCTCACTGACATAGCGCCGCACCACACCCAACATCAGTGGGGCGTAGTGCTGGTAGAGTGCCCTACGGGCAGCGTTGTCGCCTTGGCGGCAACCCTCTATGATTTGCTCCTGTGTCAATGTTTTGTTCCATCTATTGTGTATGATGCACAGAGGGACCAAAAAGTTGCATCATACGGATAAAAAAAGTATGCCGTCAGGGGGTTAGCCAATCACGAACTCAATCTCCTTGAAGAGGTAGGGTTTGACAAAGCCACCCTCCTCGTGCTCCACAAGCAACTCGCCCGTGGGACGCACATCCCTGATGGTGCCCCTGAAGCGTTTGCCGTTGGGCAACGCATAGGTGGAGGGCTTGTTCAGGCGGTAGAGGTGGCCGAGATAGTCGGCCTGTACCTGCTGCCTTGCATCCTTGAGTTGCTCAAACCTGCGCTCCAAAGCCTCATAGAGGTCGCCAAAGACATCGTTGGTGCCCCTGCGCTCGCCTGTGAGCAGGGCTATGGATGTGGGGTTGGGTATCCACTCCTCAAACTCCGTTTGGTTTACGTTCAGCCCAATGCCCACAATCGTGCGGGCCAGCCTGCCGGCCACACCCAAGTCGTGCTCGATGAGTATGCCACAAATCTTCTTGTGGCCCACATAGATGTCGTTGGGCCACTTCACCGTGGCCTCAATGCCATAGCCGGCGAGGGTGTCCACCACAGCCAAAGCCACCGCCTCCGAGAGCACAAACTGCTCCTTGGCGGCCAAAAAATCGGCCTCCCACACCAGCGAGAAAGTTAGGTTTTCGCCCGCACGGCTACTCCACGTGTTGCCCCTCTGCCCTCGGCCGGCGGTTTGCTCCACGGCTACCACGGCATCGCCGTGGGCATAGCAGGGGTTCTTACACTCGGCATTGGTGGATGCCATCTTCTTGAATACAAATACAGCCACAGTTGAGGAATTGAGAATTGAGAATTGAGACTTGAGAATTGCAGGCACAGCCTGTTTTGTTATTAGGAATGATAAGAATGATAGGAGTAATAGGAAAAAATATTTACTAATTACTCTTTACTAATTACTCTTTCTCTCTAAACCGAGACGCCAAAGTCGCGCAGGGCATCGTTGAGCGAGGTCTTTTTGTCGGTGCTCTCCTTGCGGTGGCCGATAATCAGCGCACAACTCACCTGATAGTCGCCGGCGGGGTAGTGGCGGGTGTAGCTGCCCGGAATGACCACCGAGCGGGGAGGCACATAGCCCCTATACTCCACGGGCTCGGCTCCCGTAACGTCAATAATCTTGGTGGAGGCCGTGATGACCGTGTTGGCTCCCAGCACCGCCTCGCGGCAGATGTGGGCACCCTCCACAACAATACACCTCGACCCAAGGAAGCAGTTGTCTTCCACAATCACCGGTGCAGCCTGCACGGGCTCCAACACACCGCCAATGCCAACACCACCACTCAGGTGTACGCCCTTGCCAATCTGTGCACAAGAGCCCACCGTGGCCCACGTATCAACCATAGTGCCACTGTCCACATAGGCACCGATGTTCACATAGGAGGGCATCATAATCACCCCTTTGGCCAAGTAGGCTCCATAGCGGGCCACTGCGTGGGGCACAACCCTCACGCCAAGTTCCTTGTAGCCGTGTTTGAGGGGGAGTTTGTCGTAGAATTCGAGGTCGCCGGCGTGTGAGGTGGTCATTTCGTGGGTGGGGAAGTAGAGAATCACAGCCTTCTTCACCCACTCGTTTACCTGCCAAGTGCCGTCTTCCTTCGGCTCGGCCACACGGAGTTCGCCCCTATCGAGCAGTGCCACAACCTGTTCTATTGCATCGAGAATTTCGGGCTCGTGGAGCAGGGTTGCATCCTCCCACGCCCTCTCAATCTTGTTTTTCAGTTCGGTGTACATATCGCCTAAATTTAATATATAGGTGCAAATATGCAAAAAATAGTCTGGAATACCGCCCCTCGGCCCAACCTTTTTCAATTTTGTACTATATTTGCAACCGAAAAAGGGAGAAAAATTAACGCACACAACAAATTATGAACAAAGAAAAAGCAACTTCAATGCCCTTGGAGGGAGTGAAGCGATTGGATATGGCTCGCAAGCCCCGCCGTGTTTCGTGGTGGTTGCGCCCCATTATGTGGCTCGCCTCGTTTCCCGTAACGTGGCTGCACCGTACCCACATCAAAAAAATCAATATGGAGGGGGTGAAAAGGCCATACTTGTTGCTCTGCAACCACAACGCTTTCTACGACTTTATGGTCGCCGTGAAGGCCACTTTCCCCAACCACGCCTACTACATCGTGGCCATTGACGGCTTCGTGGGTATCGGCGGTCTGCTCTCGTGGCTGATGGCAAGGGTGGGGTGTATTCCCAAGCGTAAGTTTACCAACGACACCCGCCTTGTGAGACAACTCCGACAGGTGGCCGACCGCAAGAAAATCGTGGCCTTCTATCCCGAAGCACGCTACTCGCTCTGCGGCACCAACGCCATCCTGCCACCCTCGCTCGGTAAACTCGTCAAGATGCTCAAACTCCCCGTGGTAACGCTCATCACGCAGGGTAACCACATCAATTCCCCCTTCTGGCACACCGGCGATAGGCTTATCAAAACCACCGCCACAATGAAGAAAATCCTCGATGTGGAGCAAATCGAACAGATGGACTACAACCAGATTATGGAGGTTATCGACCGCGAGTTCTACTACGATGACTTCGCTTGGCAGAGGGACAACCAAATCCGTATGGTCAAGAAAAATCGTGCCGAGGGACTCCACCGAGTGCTCTACCAGTGCCCCCACTGCGGCAAGGAGTATCGTATGGACTCCGCAGGTGCCGAGTTGTGGTGCAAGGAGTGCGGACACCGCTGGTATATGACCGAGTATGGCCAGTTGGAGGCCGTGGAGGGCGAAACATATTTCCCCCACATCCCCGATTGGTATGAGTGGGAGAGAGCCAATGTGCGCAAGGAGGTTGAGGCCGGCACCTATGGCATCACCGTCAAGTCCGATGTGCGCTCGCTGCCCAATCCCAAGAAGTTTATTGACGTGGGCGAGGGTACCTTCACACACGATATGACCGGTTTCCACCTCGTGGGCGAGTTCGATGGCATTGAGTATGAGATGAGGCTCCCCTCGCAGACACGCTACTCGATACACATCGAGTATGACTTCCGCAAGTGGCACCGCGACTGCATCGACCTGAGCACCCTCACCGACACAATGTTTGTCTTCCCACAGGGCGAAGACTTCTCCGTAACGAAGATGTCGCTCGCTTGTGAGGAAATCTACAAGCACCTCAACAAGGAGCAGGCTACAAAATAGGGCTCCAAGGGGGCTTGTGGCCTTGAAGGGTTTTATTAAGGGCCTTAGGGGCTTTAAGGTTAACGTGAGTTTCGCGAATTTCAACTTATTGAAATTCCGAAACATCCGTTTTTTCAAAGAGCCTTAGTAGGCTCTTTGACAAGTCCCTCCTTTGCCAAAGGAGGGATTTAGGGAGGAATGTAAGTGCTAAACAGCCCACTGTGTGGGCTAAGGGGCTTGCGAAGCCAAGCCCTAACGTGAGGTTTGCGGAAATGGCACAACTGCAAACCCATCATTAACAACAAGTTATAATTGTGCCATTTTCGCGAAACTCACGTTAAGGTTAGAGTTTTTTTAAGGAACAAAAAAGAAATAGATGAAGATTTACAAATTCGGAGGTGCCTCCGTGAAGGAGGCTACGGGTGTGAGAAACCTCGCAAGCATAGCACGACAGACCGAAGGCAGGCTGTTTATCGTGGTGTCGGCTATGGGCAAAACTACCAATGCGTTGGAGAAGATTGTAGACGCCTTTTGGGCCGGCCGCACTGGCGAGGCCGTGGTGGCAATGCAGGCCGTGGTGGACTACCACGCCGGCATCCTTGCCGACCTCTGGGGCGAGCCCCACTTGCCACAGCGAGTGAGGGGCTTCTATGAGGAGTTGGAGGAGATTATCACCGTGGCTAACCCCGCAACCAAAACCTACGAGGAGTGGTATGACCGCATCGTTAGTTTTGGAGAACTTATCTCCACCGCTATCGTGAGCGACTACCTCTGCTATGACGGTGTGGGTTGCGAGTGGCTTGATATGAGGCGCCTGTTCCTCACCACCAACCGCTTCCGCGATGCCAACATCGACATTGAGGCCTCTACCCCTCGTCTGCGCAGGGCTGTGGAGTTGGCCTCGGAGCGCATAATTGTCGGTCAGGGTTTCATTGGTGCCACCGAGCAGGGCGCAACCACCACCATCGGTCGTGAGGGCTCCGACTACTCGGCAGCCGTGGCGGGCTACATCCTCGATGCCGAGAGCGTGTCAATTTGGAAAGACGTGGAGGGTGTGCTCAATGGCGACCCCAAGATTTTCGACAACGTAACCTACATCCCCGAACTGACCTACCTTGACGCCATTGAGTTGGCCTATAGTGGAGCACAAATCATCCACCCCAAGACCATCAAACCCCTGCAAAACAAGAGTATTCCACTCTATGTGAAGTGCTTTGTGAACCCCTCGTTGCCGGGTAGTGTCATCAAGGAGAGCATCTCCAAGCCCATTGAGGTGCCCATCCTCATTCTGAAGAAAAACCAAACCCTCCTCTCCATCAAACCGAAGGACTACTCCTTCATCTTGGAGGAGCGTATGGCAGAGATTTTTGCCATTATGGAGAGGCGCAGGGCAAAGGTACATTTGGTGCAGAACTCGGCCATCAGCCTGGCCCTCTGCATCGACTCTTCGCGCTACTTGGAGGAGATTGTGGCCGACCTGCACGAGAGTGGGTTTGAGGTTAAGTACAACACCGAGATGGAACTGCTGACCATCCGTGGCTACACCGCCGAGGACCTCCACAGGTTTGCCGAGGACGAGAGTGTCTATATGACCCAACGCTCCCGCAAGGTGGTGCGCATACTTTCCAAGAAAAAAGCCTTCGACTAACCGAAGGCTTTTTTCTTGGTTGCCCCTCTCCTGACGGCAAAAGAGTAAAGAGTAATTAGTAAAGAGTAATTAGTAAATATTTCTTCTATTGCTCCTATTCTCCCCCTCAAAAGAAAACCCCACCGACCGAGTGGCAGGTGGGGTAATCTTATAAAACCATTAAATCTTTCCTTTTTACGCTTAGTAAATTATAGGGTATTTTCACCTGTTTTCAAAGATTTGCCAATAATATGCAAAACATTGTGTTTTAGCGTATTTTGGCAAATTTTATTTTCTTGTGATTTGCAGAATTTGCCGATAATATCTACTTTTGTATGCAAATAGTATGTACAAGGATTTGCATACACAGAAGTAATTAACCTAAAAAACGGCAGATTATGTTCAAGTATTCAAAGGACGGTATTTCGGTACTCTCGGTGCTGGATGCCCGTCGAGCCAAGAAGAGCGGTCTGTTTCCTGTCAAGATACAGGTCATCTACAACCGCAAGCAGAAATACTACTCTACGGGGCAGGAGCTCTCCAAGGAGGATTGGGCGAACCTTGCCGAGAGCAAGAGTCGCCGATTGTCGGAGATTCGTTCAAGTGTAGAGAATAGTTTTTCTATCATCAAGAGCCAAGTGGAATCCCTTGCCGAGCGTGGAGAGTTTGGTTTCGACCTGCTCAGCATTCGTTTGGGACGCTGTGCGACTGTTACGGTCAATGCAGCTGTCAGAGCCAAGATTGCCGATGCCGAGCGTAATGAGCAGTATAGC